>PHEE01000011.1 GCA_002842855.1 Alphaproteobacteria bacterium HGW-Alphaproteobacteria-4
CGCTGCAACGTGCGCCGGTGCATGTTGAGCCGACGCGCAGTTTCCGAAACATTGCGCTCGCACAGCTCATAGACACGCTGGATATGTTCCCAACGCACACGGTCGGCGCTCATCGGGTTTTCGGGCGGCGGCGGGTGGGCCTCGCCCCGCGCCAAAAGCGCACTGGTGATGTCATTGGCATCCGCGGGCTTCGAAAGATAGTCGGTAGCGCCCATTTTTACCGCAGCGACCGCGGTCGCAATGGCGCCATAGCCGGTCAACACGACAATGCGGGCATCGGGGCGCGCAAGGCGGAGCTGCTCGACCACATCAAGGCCGCTGCCATCTTCAAGCCGCAAATCGATGACGGCATAGGCGGGCGGCGCATGGTCAACAATGGCTTTGCCCGCCGCAACGCTTTCGGCGGCATGCACCTTGAAGCCGCGCTTTTCCATTGCCCGCGCCAGACGGGTAAGGAATGCTACATCATCATCGACGAGCAGAAGCGACGGGTCGGGCCCAAGTTCGGCGAAGTCTTCATCGGCCATTGCTCACCGCCCTTTACGGTTGCGTTTCAGACGCTTCTAGGCGGTTGTGCGCCGCAGGTCAAACTGCCTGTTTCGGCGGGCACTATTGCGAGGCCTTCCAAGCATCGACAAAACAGGCAATCCGACCGGCCATTTCTTCAGGCGTGTCGTCGCGGTTAAAGTATTCCTGAAAGCCCACCGGCTCGGGGAAGGTCAGGTAGGTTTGGGTCGAGTGGTCGATGAGGAAATAGGGGTTATTCTCGGGCTCTTTCATCTTGAAGTAGGTCCGGTAGGCAGTGCTGGCGGCGCGAATCTGTGCTTCTGAACCGGTCAACCCGATCATGCGCGGGTGCATCACTTCAGCAAACTCACCCACCGATTGCGGCGTATCGCGGATGAAATCGACCGAGATGAATACCGGCGTCACATCATAGTTCTTGTCATCAAGCTGATAGATCGCCTCGGCGTTGCGCGCATTATCAAGCGGGCAGACATCGGGGCAGAAGGTATAGCCAAAGTAGATCAGCGAGGGCTTGGTAATGACCTCTTTGTCGGTGACGGTCTTGCCGGTCTTATCAACCAGCGTGAAGGGCCCGCCAATCGCCGCGATGCCACCAGCGACGGCGCCCTGACGGCATTGGGCGAACATATCCCCAGGTACGCGCTGTGTGGCCCACCAGGTTGCGCCCAGCGCCACCGCTGCAATTGCTACCGCGCCGATCGCATAACTGCGCGTTGAAATCGACATCCCGGACCCCTCTCTTGAAGCTTGCGCATTGATCGTTCAACGCCGTGGCTTTATCAACTGGTTGCACGCGAACGTGAGCAAGGGATGCAGCCATGACCGCCACCGTTCACTCGACGCGCCAATCTCATAGCGAATGGGTGCGCCTGAGAACATTGGTAAATTTGCGCTGGGCGGCGGTGTTCGGACAAATCGTCGCAATCGGTGCGGCGTGGGTGTATTTCGATATCGCTTTTGATGTGACGCTGTGCCTGCTCATCGTCGGCGCCACGGTGGTGGCGAACCTGCTGGCAATGCTCCAGTTTCCCGAGAATCGGCGGCTGAGCGAAACCGAGGCGATGCTGACGCTGGTGTTCGATACCGCGCAGCTTTCTTTGCTTCTGGCGGTCACTGGCGGGCTGGATAACCCATTCGCGCTGCTGATCCTTGCCCCGACAACCATCGCCGCGACCGCGCTGCATACAAGACCCACGCTGATCGTCGGCTTCGTGACCATCGTGCTGGTGACGCTGCTGGCCTTTTTCAACGAACCGCTGGTCTTGCGCGACGGGACCGTGCTTGCCGTGCCGCAGATATTCGAGTTCGGGCTATGGATCGCGATCGTGATCGGGGTGGTGTTTCTGGGCCTCTATGCGCGGCGGGTTTCATCGGAAATCCACTCGATGGGGGATGCGCTTTTCGCCACCCAGATGGCGCTTTCGCGCGAACAGAAGCTGACCGATCTTGGCGGCGTCGTTGCCGCGGCGGCGCATGAGCTTGGTACGCCGCTGGCGACAATCAAACTGGTCAGCACCGAACTTGCCGATGAACTGGGTGACCGCCCCGAGCTGCGTGAGGATGCGCTGTTGATCCGCCAGCAGGCCGACCGCTGCCGCGACATTCTGCGTGGCATGGGGCGCGCGGGCAAGGACGACAAGCACCTGCGCGTCGCGCCACTGATGGCGGTGTTGCGCGAGGCCGCCGAGCCGCATGTTGGCCGCGGCAAGACGATCTTGTTCGAGGCGGCGCCCGCAGTGGGCGGAGGCGAGCGGCAGCCTTCGATCATCCGCTACCCCGAGCTTATCCATGCGTTGCGAAACCTGGTACAGAACGCGGTCGATTTTGCGCGCGAGACGGTTTGGGTCGAAGCGGAATGGACCGATGACTCGGTCACGGTGCGGGTTGTTGATGATGGCCCCGGCTACCCGGCGGGCGTGCTGGGCAGAATCGGCGACCCGTTCCTGAGTGCGCGCAAGGGCGATGCGGACCGCGGCAAGCGGCCCGAGTATGAAGGCATGGGTCTGGGCCTTTTCATTGCCAAGACCCTGCTGGAGCGCACCGGGGCGACGCTTTCGTTTGCCAATGGCACTGCGCCGTTCCTGCGTGGCACCGAGTACCCCGGGCGGTCAGGCGCGGTGGTCGAGGTGGTCTGGCCAGCAGGGCGGATCGTGGCGCCAGACGGCGCGCTAGGGGAAAACCAGCCAATCACCCGCTGAAGCGACGGCGACAGGTTGCGCTTAATGCCGTGTTAACCAATTCGGCCGATGCTGGCGGAAACCAAGCAAGGGACGGCTGGGACCATGTCGGAAAGCTGGATGCTGGCGCTGATCATTGCAGCGACCTCGGTGGGGTCCGCCTGGGTCGCGCTGTTGCTGATATCGCTGCGCTACGAACGCAGTCGGGCGCCAGGTCTCGCGAATTTCGGGCACCCGACGCTGGAACAGGCAATCTTTCTGTTCGACAACGAATTGCTTTTGGACGCAACGCAATCGGCGCGCGCGCTGCTGGATGCCACGCCAGCAGGTGACAACGACTGGGCGCGGCTTTCGGCTTTTCTCGCCCCGCGATTCGAGGGGTTCGCCACCGCGCTTGCCGGGCTTGCCGAAGCGGGCCGGGTGGAACTTTCCGCGCGGCCGCGCCCCGAGGGTGAGGCTGCGCTGCGGCTGATTGCCGAAGACGTGTCCGGGTTGGCACGGCTGACGCTGATCGACCCCGAGGCCGAGGGGCGCGGTGTGCTGGTGGACGGGCTGAGCCAAAGCGCACTGGAAGACGAGCTGGGGCAACTGCGCGCGGTCGCCGACCATGCGCCCGTGCTCGCATGGCGCGAAGACGCGGCCGCAGCGGTGATCTGGGCGAACCGCGCCTATATGCTGCGCGCCGATGCGCTCGAATCCGAAGATGGGGCGCTGGTCTGGCCGCTGCCGCGTCTGTTCGAGACACCGGCAAACGCAGGCGGACCGCGGCGGCTCTGCCTCGGCGCCAGTGGCGAAAAGCCGGGCTGGTACGACGTGCATCGGTTTGCGCTGGGCGACGACGCGCTGTGCTTCGCGGTGCCGGCCGATTCTGCGGTGCGCGCCGAACGCGCGCTGCGCGACTTTGTGCAGACCCTGACCAAGACATTCGCCGACCTGCCGATCGGGCTTGCCATCTTCGACCGGCAGCGGCAATTGCAGCTGTTCAATCCCGCGCTGATCGACCTTACCCAACTTGGCGCCGAGTTCCTTTCGGCGCGGCCCACGCTTTATGCGCTGCTCGACCGCCTGCGCGAAGCGCGGATGATGCCCGAGCCCAAGGACTATCGCAGTTGGCGCCAGCGAATGACCGCGCTGGAACAAGCCGCCGCCGCCGGGCACCATGTCGAAACATGGTCGCTTCCGGGCGGGCAGACCTATCGTGTGACCGGGCGCCCACACCCCGACGGCGCGGTGGCGTTTTTGTTTGAGGACATCAGCTCTGAGGTGTCGCTGACGCGCCGGTTCCGGGCCGATCTGGAGCTTGGGCAAACGGTTCTGGATGCGATGCACGAAGCGGTGGCGGTGTTTCTGCCTTCGGGCGATCTGGCGACATCGAATGCGGCCTATGCGCGGCTCTGGGGGGTCGATCCGGCAGCCACGCTCGGCCGGGTGACGCTGCTCGATTCGGTGCGGGTCTGGCAGGCGCGGGCCAAGACCAGCGCGATATGGGCCGACGTGCGCGAATTTGGCAGCCGGATCGACGCGCGTGCCGAGTGGAGCAAAGAGGTGCGGCTGGAGGACGGGCAGCGGCTGGTCTGCCGCTTCGCGCCCTTGCCCGCGGGGGCAATGCTGGCGGGGTTTACACCCCTTGCCGTCGAGGCCGCCACGCGCCGACCACCCAAGGCCGGGCCGTCGCTGCTGCGGGGCGCCGAAATACCGACCCTGCAAGGGCACGCCTGAACTTCGGGCAGCGCCCAGACGCGCAGCGGGTTTTCAAGCGCGCCTGGCTGCGCCATGATTACCGCGCGCGCTAGGGGTGCGCAGAAAGCGGGCACGAATGACGGCGACGACCACAGGGCGGGCGACACCGGACAGCAGGTCCGATGCAGCCATCGCCGGGGCCGTGGCGGAACAGCTTGCGCGCCACCGCGCGCGGGTGGTGCAGCTGATCTGCGGGCCGGGGCCGGATTGGGTGGCGAACCTGCGCCAGACCCTGCGCCATCTGAACCCCGATCAGGTGGTGCTGGTGCTGGCGGGTGCGCCCGATCTGCCTGTCGAGTTCGCGGCGCTGCGGACGATCCGCGCAGAGCTCGCCGCACCGCAACATATGTTCGGCGCCGTCGACCTTGCAGTGGCGCTCGACCGGCTGCCGCGGCTTGAAGACACGCTGCTGTTTGTGCTTTTGCCCACGCAAGCCGCAGCACTGTGCGGCGAGATTGCCGAAATGTTGCCTGCAAGGCCCGAGTTCGCACCATGGCTTGCGCGGTTCGCGGCTGCGCAGCGCGATGCCGCTTGCGGTGGCGGGGCGGCTGGCTAAGCTTGCCGCCATGACGCTGCTTCCCGCCCTTGTGCTGCCGCTGCCTGATGCGGAGGCGACCGCCCGCCTTGGCCAGACGCTGGCGCCGATGCTGCGACCGGGCGATGTGTTGTTGCTGGAAGGGCCGATCGGCGCGGGCAAGACGCATTTCGCCCGCGCGCTGATTCAGACCCGACAGGCCGCCGCCGGGGTGCCGCGCGAAGATGTGCCGTCGCCCAGTTTCACGCTGATACAGACCTATCAGGCAGGTGATGCCGAAATCTGGCATGCTGACCTCTTCCGCCTCAGCGCGCCCGAAGAAACCGACGAGCTGGGCCTGACCGACGCCTTTGATGCCGCAATCTGCCTTGTCGAATGGCCCGAGCGGCTGGGCCACGACGCGCCGACGAACGCGCTGCATCTGCGCTTTGCCTATGCGGGCGAAGGCCGCACGGTGGTGCTTGCGGCGCAGGGCGCGCGTTGGGCGCCGGTGCTTGGCGCGCTTGGCCAGCGCTTTGCGCAAGGGGCCGGGTGATGCAGGCACCAAACATCTTTGCGCTTGCGCCTGGGGTAGACTTTCCCGAGGCTTTCGTCGCCGGTCTTGGAGCACGCATGGCCGCCGAGCCGCCCGAGGCGATGGCGCGGGTGCGGGTGTTCCTGCCTTCGGCACGTATGCTGCGCCGGGTGCGGCAGGCGTTTGACGGGCGCGGCGCGGGGTTCTTGCCGCAATTGCGGCTGGTCACCAGCCTCAGCGCGGATCCGGTGCCGGGGCTGCCCGCCGCCGTGCCGCCGCTGCGCCGCCGGCTGGAACTGGCGCAGCTGGTGGCGCGGATGACCGCGAGAGAGCCGGACTTTGCCGCCGGAACCGGGGTCTATTCGCTGGCCGATTCGCTCGCCGATCTGCTGGCCGAAATGCAGATGGAAGGGGTGGCGCCCGATGCGCTGGAGCGCGTCGACGTGGCCGACCATGCCGCGCACTGGCAGCGCAGCTTGCGCTTTCTGCGTATCGTGGCCCGCTATTTCGACGCGGCCACCCCGCCCGACCCCGAGGCGCGGCTGCGCCGTGTGGTTGAGGCGATGGCGGCGCGCTGGCGCACCGTGCCGCCGCCGCATCCGGTGATCGTGGCGGGTTCGACAGGGTCGCGCGGGGCCACGGCGCTGCTGATGCAGGCGGTCGCGCGGCTGCCCAAAGGCGCCGTCGTGCTGCCCGGATTTGACTTCGAGATGCCACAATCGGGCTGGAATAGTCTCGAATCCGGCCCGGTTCCTGCCGAGGACCACCCGCAATATCGCTTTGCCGCCCTGGCCCGCGCGCTTGGGGTTTCGCCGATGGCGGTGCAGCACTGGCATGGCGCCGCGCCGCCCAGCGCCGCGCGCAACGCGGTGGTGTCGCTGGCGCTGCGGCCCGCCCCAGTGACCGACAGCTGGATGCGCGATGGCGCGCGCCTTGGCGATTTGCGGGCCGCAACGCAGAACATGACCCTGATCGAAGCCGCCGACCCCCGCGCCGAGGCCACCGCAATTGCGCTGCTGCTGCGCGAGGCCGCGGAAACCGGCACCCGCGCCGCCCTCATCAGCCCCGATCGCCTGCTGACACGGCGCGTGGCGGCGGCGCTTGACCGCTGGCGGATCACGGTCGATGACAGCGCGGGCGAGCCGCTGCCGCTTTCGCCGCCGGGGCGGTTCTTGCGACATGTCGCGGGGCTTGCAGGGCGCAAGCTTACGCTTGAGGCAATGTTCGTGCTGCTCAAGCATCCGCTCACGGCTACCGGGGCGGGCGGGCGCGGCGACCATTTGCGTTTTAGCCGCGATCTTGAGTTGCATCTGCGGCGCAAGGGGCCTGCCTTCCCCGATGAGACGGCGCTGACCGACTGGGCCGGGGCCTATGACGAGCCGGATCGGAGCGCCTGGGCGGCGTGGCTTTCGGCCGCGTTTTCCGGGCTGGAGGAAGCCGCTGAAACCCCGCTTTTGGCAGCAATAGAGACGCATATCCGCCGCGCCGAGGCGCTGGCGGCCGGCCCCGGCGGAACCGTGGGGGCGAGCGCGCTTTGGCAGCACGAGGCCGGGCGTGAGGCGGCGCGGCGCCTGGCCGAGGCGCGGCGCGAGGCGGCGCATGGGGGGATGTTCACCCCGGCGCAGTATTCGGACTTTCTCGCGCGGTTGCTGGAAGCGGGCGCGGTGCGGCTGCCCGAGCCGACGAATCCGGACATCGCGATTCTGGGCAGTCTGGAGGCGCGGGTGACGGGGGCCGAGCTGGTCATTCTGGGCGGCTTGAACGAGGGCAGCTGGCCGCAACTGCCGGGCGCCGACCCGTGGTTAAGCCGCCAGATGCGGCTCGGGGCGGGCCTTTTGCTGCCAGAACGCCAGATCGGGCTGGCCGCGCATGACTTTCAGCAGGCGATCGGTGCGCCCCGCGTGGTGCTTGCCCGCGCCGCGCGAAGCGCCGACGCCGAAACCGTCGCGTCGCGTTGGTTGAACCGGCTGACAAACCTGCTGGCGGGCCTGCCCGCGCAGGGCGGCGCGCAGGCGTTGGACGAGATGCGGGCGCGCGGGCAGGTCTGGCTGCGCCGGGCCGAGGTGCTGGATGCGCCGCGCGCGCCGGTTCCGGCGGCGCCACGGCCCGCGCCCCGCCCGCCGGTTGCAGCACGGCCGCACACATTGCCGGTGACCGCGATCAAGACCCTGATCCGCGACCCATACGCAATTTATGCCCAGCGCATTCTGCGGCTGCGCCCGCTTGACCCGCTGCGCCCCGAGCCCGATCCGCGCGCGCGCGGCGAGGTGCTGCACCGGTTGGTTGAGGTCTTTGTGCGCGCCCGCCCGCAAGCCGAGACGGTTGATGCGGCGCGCGCGCGGCTTGCCGCGACTGCGGCGCAGGTGCTGGCGGACGCGGTTGCCTGGCCCGCCGCGCAACGATTCTGGCTGGCGCGGATCGAGCGGATCGCCGCCAGCTTTTCACGGTCCGAGGTGGCGCGCGCCCGCGAGGGCAGCCCGGCGGTGATCGAGAAATCAGGCTCTGTTCGGCTTGAATCGCTCGATTTCACCCTGACGGCCAAGCCCGACCGGATTGATCTGCTGCGCGATGGGAGGGTTCGGATTTTTGACTACAAGTCAGGCGAGCCGCCGAGCAAGGAAGAAATGGCAGCGTTTGACAAGCAACTGCTGCTCGAGGCGGCGATGGCCGAACGGGGTGCATTTGAGGCGCTTGGGCCGCGCGAGGTGGCCGGATACAGCTATATTCAGCTGGGGGGCGCCGGAGCGACCCGCGACATGGAGTATGACAAGGCCCTGATTTTGGAGACCTGGGACGGGTTGCACAAAATGCTGGCCGCGTATCTGAGCCGGGAAACCGGCTTTGCCGCGCGGCGCGCGATGCAAAAGGTGACCGACAAGGGCGATTACGACCACCTCGCACGTTTCGGCGAATGGGACGTGACCGACCCGCCAGTGCCGGAGGATGTGGGATGATCCGGCGCGACGATGCGAGCGAAAAGCAGGTGCAAGCCGCCGAGCCGGGGCAATCGACGTGGCTTGGCGCAAACGCAGGCTCGGGCAAGACGCGGGTGCTGACCGACCGCGTTGCGCGGCTTCTTTTGGCTGGAACAGAGCCGCAAAAGGTGCTGTGCCTGACCTACACCAAGGCTGCTGCCAGCGAGATGCAAAACCGTTTGCTGGAACGTCTGGGTAAATGGGCGATGCTGCCCGACAGCGACTTGCGGGGCGCGCTTGCCAGTCTTGGGGCCGAGGGGCCGCTTGATGCCGAGGCGCTGGCAGGGGCGCGGCGGCTGTTCGCCAAGGCGATCGAGACGCCGGGCGGGCTGAAGATTCAGACCATCCACGCCTTTTGCGCGGGTCTGTTGCGGCGCTTTCCGCTTGAGGCCGGGGTGCCGCATGACTTTGTCGAGATGGACGAGCGCGCCGGCATGATGATGCGGGCAGAGGTGGTCGAAGAAATGGCGGCTGGCGATGATGTCGCCGCGGTCGATGCGCTTGCGCGGCACTTTTCGGGCGATGATCTGAGGGCTTTTTTGGGCGAATTGGGCCGCAATAGTGCCTTTTTTGCACGCCCGCTGACGCGCGCCGAAGCGCTTGAGATGTTCCGCTTGCCCAAAGGGTATGACGCCGCAACGCTGATCGACGAGGTCTTTCTGGGCGGCGAGGCCGCGCTGATCGGTGCGCTGGTGCCGATGTTGCTGGCCAAAGGCGGCAATGACGGCAAAGCGGGCGAGAGGTTGGCGCGGCTGGATCTGGCGGCACCTGACATGGACACCTGCGCGGCGCTGGAGGGAGTGTTTCTTTTCGGCGCAAAGGCGGCGGCGCCATATGGGGCCAAGATAGGGTCTTTTCCAACCAAACCACTGCAAACCGGGCCAGCGGCGGCACTGCTGCCACAGCTTGACGCATTGATGCTGCGGGTCGAAGCGGCACGGTATCGGCGCATTGCGCTGGGGGCGGCAGAGCGGGCGCTGGCACTGCACCGGTTCGCCTCGGCCTGGTTGCCGCGCTATCACACGAAGAAGGCGGCGCGGGGGTGGCTGGATTTTGATGACCTGATCGCCCGGGCCGCAGCGCTGCTTTCTGACCCGTCGGTGGCGCAATGGGTGCTGTTTCGGCTTGATGGCGGCATCGACCATATTCTGGTCGACGAGGCGCAAGATACCAGTCCAGGCCAGTGGCGGGTGATCGGGGCGCTCGCCGCCGAATTTACCGCCGGTGAGGGCGCGCGGGGCGGGCCGCGCACCCTGTTCGTGGTGGGCGACCCGAAACAGTCGATCTATTCGTTTCAGGGCGCCGATCTGGCCGAGTTCGAGACGATGCGGGCCCGTTTTTCCGAGCGGTTCGGCGCCGCCGGGCGGCCGATGCAAGCGCTGGAACTTGCACATTCGTTTCGGTCTTCGCCCGCGATCCTGCGGCTGGTTGACCTGACCTTTGATGAACGGGTCGCGCGCGGTCTGGGCGGCCCGGCCATGCACATCGCTTACCACGCCGACATGCCGGGCAGGGTCGATCTGTGGCAGGTGGTGCCCAAACCCGACACCGAGGACCGCGGCGACTGGCGTAACCCGCTTGATCTGCGCGGCGCGCGGCACGAAGCCGTGGTTTTGGCAGGGGCTATTGCGGGCGAGATCCGGCGCCTGATCGATGCGGGCACGCAGATACCCGACCAGAAGGCGGTTGGCGGCGCGCGGCGCGTGCATGAGGGCGATTTTCTGGTGTTGGTGCAACGCCGTTCGGCGCTGTTTGCCGAGACCATCCGGGCGTGCAAAGCAGCGGGTCTGGCGGTGGCCGGGGCCGACCGGCTAAAGCTGGGTGCCGAACTGGCGGTACGAGACGTTACGGCCTTGCTGGCGTTTCTGGCGACACCGGAAGACGACCTTTCACTGGCGGCGGCGCTGAAATCGCCTTTGTTTGGCTGGACAGAGGCGCAACTTTATGCGCTGGCGCAGCCGCGCAACGGATATCTATGGGAGGCGCTGCGGGCAGATGCGACGCAGGCCGAAACACTGGCCGTGCTGCATGATTTGCGCGACGTGGCCGATTATTTGCGCCCTTACGAGCTGATTGAACGGCTGCTGACCCGCCACGCCGGGCGCGAACGCCTGCTGGCGCGCCTGGGGCCCGAGGCCGAGGACGGGATCGACGAGCTGTTGTCGCAGGCGATGGCGTTTGAACACAGCGAGGTGCCGAGCTTGACCGGATTTCTGGGTTGGCTGGGCGCCGATGAAACCGATGTGAAGCGCGCGCCGGGCGCCGCAGGGCACGCGATCCGGGTGATGACGGTGCACGGCGCCAAGGGCCTCGAATCACCGATCGTGATTTTGCCTGATACCGCGAAGCGCAAGGTCGAGCGGCGCAACCAATTGCTGGAGTTGCCGCAGGGCGCGGTCTGGAAGACCGCCGCCGATGCCTCACCGCCCGAAATTTCGGCTGCGCGCGACGCCGAGCTGGAGCGCGAGCGCGAAGAGCGGCTGCGGCTTTTGTATGTGGCGATGACGCGGGCCGAAAAATGGCTGATCGTCTGCGCGGCGGGCGAGGTGGGCGCTGGCGCCGAAAGCTGGTACGCGCTGGTCCGCGATGCGATGGAAAAGGCTGGCGCAGAGACTGTTTTGCTGGCGCCAGGCGCGGACGGGCCGCTCGGCAAGGTGCGCCGTCTGGCGTTTGGCGACTGGCCAGCTGCGATTGCGCCCGAGGTGGCGGCGATTGCCGCGCACGAGGCGCTGCCGCCATGGGCGCGGGCGATGCCCCCGAAAGTGGCCCTTGCCCCCGCCCCGCTGTCACCATCGGACCTTGGTGGTGCCAAAGCCTTGCCGGGCGAAGCGGGGCTGGATGACGAGGCAGCAAGGCAGCGCGGCAGGCGGCTGCACCTGCTGTTGCAGCACCTGCCAGACTGGCCCCAGGCGGATTGGCCCGAAGTGGCGGAAGGGCTGTTTTCTGCTGGCGAGGATATGGCCGATTTAGCTGAAATAGAGCCTGTTCTGGCGAGTGTGGCGCGGGTTCTCGGGGCGCCCGAAATGGCCGATTATCTTGCCGCGGATGCGCTGGCGGAGGTTGAGTTCTCTGCCGCCTTGCCCGAGCTTGGCGGAGCCGTGGTGCACGGCGCCATCGACCGGCTTGTGATCACGGATGATGCGCTGCGGCTGCTCGATTTCAAATCGAAC
The DNA here is from genome assembly GCA_002842855.1 of Alphaproteobacteria bacterium HGW-Alphaproteobacteria-4. GTDB lineage: Bacteria > Pseudomonadota > Alphaproteobacteria > Rhodobacterales > Rhodobacteraceae > UBA6213. The sequence continues at coordinate 11,640 of PHEE01000011.1, forward strand.
GCGGTGGTGCCGCAAACTCCGGCTGCGGTGCCCGAAGGCATTTTGCGGCAGATGGGCGCCTATGCGGCGGCGCTTGCGCAAATCTACCCGCGCCGCACCGTCGAAGTTGCGATACTCTGGACCGAGACCGCCACCTTTATGCCACTGCCGGGCGCGCTCATTGCCGACGCTCTTCGCCGGAGCCCGCACCTTGACGCGGCACCCGCGCAAACCTAGGTTCAACGCAACTATCCATTCAGGAGTCATGATATGTCCACCACAGCCGTCACCGACGCCACCTTTGATGCCGAAGTGCGCAATTCCGATATTCCCGTGATCGTCGATTTCTGGGCCGAATGGTGTGGCCCCTGCAAGATGATCGGCCCGTCGCTGGAAGAGCTTTCGGCCGAGTTCGAGGGCAAGGTGAAGATCGTCAAGGTCAACGTTGATGAAAACCCTGACAGCCCGGCGGCGCTCGGGGTGCGCGGCATTCCCACCCTGTTCATGTTCAAGGATGGCAAGGTGCATTCCAACAAAGTCGGCGCGGCACCCAAGGCGGCGCTGAAAACCTGGATTCAATCGGCGCTTTAAGGCGCGAGCATGCGAACCGGGGCGCCTTCGGGCGCCCTTTTCATATCGGCCAGCCGCCCCGGCGCATTGCAGCAAGAATCTGCGCCTCGGCGGTCGGGCTGCCAGCGGCGATCGACTGCCCGGCAAGGAACCACCACAGGTAACGGTCATACTCGGGCGCGGCCTCGCGCGCCGCGCGGAATGCCGCGACCACGCCGAGACGCGACACCGAAGCGGCGATGTGGTGGAAATCGATCTCGGCAAAAAGCACGGCGGGCTTACCGAAGAAATAGCCGTTGAAGGCGGCAGCCGAATTTTGCGTGACCACCAGATCGCAGGCGGCCAGCGCCTCGACCGCGCCCCCGGTTGCCACGCGCAACCGCGGGTGCTGCGCGACGAGGCCCTCAAGCGCCTGCATTTCGGCGGGGGAATAGGTTTCCTTCGGGTGCAGTGTGGCAAGAATGGGCGCATGGGGTATCTGTTCCAGCGTCACCTCCAGCATCTCGACCGGGCTCATGCTTTGAAAGGATCGGTGATCGAGCAGCATTCCCTGCAAGGGCACGAACACAAAACCCTCGCGCCGGGGCGCCTCGGCGGCGTGCTTGAAAAGCCGCCGCCGCCAGTGCGCGGCGAAAGCGCGGGCGGTCACCGGATCGATTTCGTCGGGGCGAAACGTCGCCTTGGCCACCGGCCATTCCCAACGCTTGGCGCTGCGCTCGATATGCCAGAAAGCGCCGACATAGGTGTGGCGGCAAACAAGGCCTTGGCCCACGGGCGGATCTTCCATCAGGCACAGGCCATAGCCCGGCGATGCGGCGGCCAGCAACCTTTCGCGCAGCGCGTCGGGGCGAAGCTCGACCAGCCAGCCCTGCCCCCGCACCGCCGCCATGACCCGGTTGAAGAAATTGTGCCGGCCCTCGCGGGCCTGGTCGATAATGCCATCAGGCAAGTAGATGGTCAGGGTCCGGCTGAGCGACATGCCCAAAAATAGCGCCACGGCGCGGTCATGGGCAAGCCGCGCCTTGCGCGGCAGCGCGCGGACACGCATATCAGGCCAAACGGAGGCGCATGATGGCAGAAGACAGGTTTCCCGGCTGGCACGGCACGACGATTTTGGCGGTCCGGCGCGGTGGGCGCGTGGTGGTGGCGGGCGACGGGCAGGTGAGCTTGGGCAACACGGTCATCAAGGGCGCCGCCCGCAAGGTGCGCAGGCTTAGCCCCGGCGGGCATGATGTGGTCTGCGGCTTTGCCGGTTCCACCGCCGACGCCTTCACGCTGCTGGAACGGCTGGAGAAAAAGCTTGAGGCGGCGCCGGGGCAACTGGCACGCGCCTGCGTGGACCTCGCCAAGGATTGGCGGATGGACAAATATCTGCGCAATCTTGAAGCAATGCTGATTGTCACCGACGGCAGCCTGATGTTCGTGCTGACCGGCGCGGGCGATGTGCTGGAGCCTGAACATGACGTTGCGGCAATTGGCTCGGGCGGTAATTTCGCGCTGGCCGCGGCGCGCGGGCTGCTGGAAACCGAACTCGATGCCGAGGCGGTAGCGCGCCGCGCAATGGCAATTGCCGCCGATATCTGCGTGTTCACCAATGGCAACCTGACAGTGGAGAGCATTTCCGCATGACCGACCTGACCCCTCGCGAAATCGTATCCGAGCTTGACCGCTACATCATCGGCCAGAATGCCGCCAAACGGGCGGTGGCGGTGGCGCTGCGCAACCGCTGGCGGCGCAAGCAACTGGACGAGGGGCTACGCGAAGAGGTGTATCCCAAGAACATTCTGATGATCGGGCCGACCGGGGTGGGCAAAACCGAGATCAGCCGCAGGCTGGCAAAGCTGGCGCGGGCGCCGTTTCTAAAGGTCGAGGCGACGAAGTTTACCGAGGTGGGTTACGTTGGCCGCGACGTGGAACAGATCATCCGCGATCTGACCGATGCAGCCGTAGCCGATACCCGCGCCCGGATGCGCGATGAGGTGCGGGGCCGCGCGCACAAGGCGGCGGAAGAGCGGGTGATCGACGCGCTGGCAGGCACCGACGCGCGCGAAGGCACCCGCGAGATGTTCCGGGGCAAGCTGAAGCGGGGCGAGCTGGATGCCACGGTGATCGAGCTTGAGGTGGCCGACACCGCGCCCGCCATTGGCATGATGCCGATGGGCGGGCCGGGTATGGAAGGCCAGATGCAGGGCCTGCAAGATATGCTCAGCAAGGCCTTTGGCGGGCGGCGCACGCGCAAACGCATGACCGTGGCACAAAGCTATGAGGCGCTGATTTCGGAAGAGGCCGACAAGCTGCTGGATGACGAGGCGGTCAAGGCGGCAGCGCTTGAGGCGGTGCAACAGCAAGGCATCGTATTCATCGACGAAATCGACAAGGTCGCGAGCCGCGCCGAAACCCGCGGCGCCGATGTTTCCCGCGAGGGCGTGCAACGCGATCTCTTGCCGCTGATCGAGGGCACCACGGTTTCAACCAAATACGGGCCGGTGAAAACCGACCACATCCTGTTTATTGCCTCGGGTGCCTTCCACATTGCCAAGCCGTCGGACCTGCTGCCCGAGTTGCAGGGGCGGCTGCCGATACGGGTGGAGTTGCAACCGCTGACCGAGGGCGATTTTGTGCGGATTCTGACCGAAACCGACAACGCGCTGACGCTGCAATACACCGCGCTGATGGCAACCGAACAGGTGACCGTGACCTTTACCGCCGAAGGCATCGCGGCGCTGGCCAAGATTGCCGCCGATGTGAACCGGGCGGTGGAAAACATTGGCGCGCGGCGGCTTTACACGGTGATGGAGCGGGTGTTCGAAGAGCTTTCGTTCACCGCGCCCGACCGCGGCGGCGAGGCGGTGGTGGTCGATGCCGCCTTTGTCGAGCGGCATCTGGGCGACCTTTCGCGCTCGACCGACCTCAGCCGCTACGTGCTCTGACCCCTTTTGTTTTGCCCGCATGCGGTCCATGAGGGCTTCTACGGGGGTGCGGTATGGGCTTTGCACGGTTTCTGCGTGAGAACGCGCGCTGGCTGGTGGCCGGGGTGCTTCTCGCATTTCTTTCCAGTTTCGGACAGACCTTCTTCATCGCGATCTTTGCCGGGAAGATCCGGGCCGAATTCGGGCTGAGCGACGGCGATTGGGGCTGGGTCTACAGCGCGGGCACCATGGCCTCGGCGGCGCTGATGCTGTGGGCCGGCGGGCTGACCGATCGTTTCCGGGTGCGCACCCTTGGTGTCTGGGTCTTGGTCGCGCTCGCCGCCGCTTGCGTGGCCATGGCGCTGAACCCCGCCGCCTGGGCGTTGCCGTTCATCATCTTCGCGCTGCGATTCACCGGTCAAGGCATGACCAGCCACACGGCAGTGGTGGCTATGGCGCGCTGGTTCGTGGCCAATCGTGGCCGCGCGCTGGCGGTAGCGGGGCTTGGCTACGCATTGGCGGAATCGCTGATGCCGATGATCTATGTTGCGGCGATGCGGGTGGTCGGGTGGCGCACACTCTGGGTTGTCTCGGCCGGGGTGGTGGTGCTGGGCATGCCGATGCTGCGCGCGCTGCTGACGCAGGAACGCACGCCGCAAAGCATGTCTGCCACCAGCCATTCCCCCGGCATGGGCGGGCGCCACTGGACACGATCCGAAGCGCTGCGGCACTGGCTGATCTGGGCGTTGATACCGGCGCTGATTGCGCCCCCCGCGTTCTTCACCGCATTCTTCTTTCAGCAGGTGCACCTTGCAAACGTCAAAGGCTGGGATCACCTCGACCTTGTGACCCTGTTTCCGCTGTTTCCACTGTTCGGCGTCGTCTCGTCTTTCGCATTCGGCTGGAGCATCGACCGGCTGGGCGCAGGGCGGCTGATGGGCATCTACCAGTTAGGGCTGGCGGCGGGCTATACGGTGCTGGCCTTGACCGATTCACTTCTTGCGGCCGGCGTGGCGCTGGCGCTGATGGGCATCACCTCGGGCGGGCAGGGCACTTTGCCCAATGCTTTCTGGGCCGAATACTATGGCACCCGAAACATCGGCGCAATCAAGGCGGTGGTGACGGCGGTGCTGGTGCTTGGCTCGGCGATCGGGCCGGGCCTCAGCGGGGCGCTGATCGACCGTGGCATCATGTTCCCGTCGCAAATGCTGGCGATTGCGGTTTACGTTGTGGCCGCCTCGGCAGTCGCCGCATTTGCGGTGGCACGGGCACGGCGGCACCTACCGGCTACGGCGTAGGTAAACATAATAGGCGCCCGCGCCGCCGTGTTTCAGGTGCGCCTGCGCCACTTGCAGCACCACCGCGCCCAAGGGCGCCTGATGCAGCCAGAGCGGCACCTGGTGGCGCAAAAGGCCGTGCCGCATGGGAATGGGGCCATCGTCAGCACCCAGCCGCCCCTTGCCGGTGATGACCAGCACCAGCCGCAGGCCGGTATCCTGCGCGCGCAAGATGAAGCGGATCAGTTCAGGGTGCGCCTCGGCCAGGGTCATGCCGTGAAGGTCAATCCGCGCCTCGGGGGTCAGCCGCCCTCGGGTCAGCTTGCGGTGCGCCTTGTGGTCCATGCTCAGCGGGGCATGCGCAAGCCGGTCAGTAAGCGTCGGCGCCGGGCTATGCCGCAGGCGCGGCTCGGGCACCGCTTGGCCAACGCGAAACGCGGCCAGATCGGGGCGCGGCAAGCGGGGCGCGTGGTGATGCATGGCAGACGGCGCGGGCAGCACGGCGGGGGTTGGCCGCGCCGGGTGCAGCGCGACCGCGCTGGCGGCAACCTGCGCCCAAAGCTCGCGTTCCTCAGGGCTCAGGTTGCGCTTGCGACGGTGCACGGCGCCACCTCAGGCGCTGGTGGCGACAAGCTGCCAGTTCGGGTCTTTGGCGCCCATCTTGCGCGCAAAGGTCCAGGTATCGCGCTGCTTTCGGGGTGATTTGGGATCCCCCTCGACCACCTGCCCGGCCGCATCGCGCGCCGATGAGATCAGTTCGCCCAGATACCGCACCGAAATCTCGGCCTCGCGCGATTTGGGGTCATATTCGGCGGCTTCCAGTGCCAGTTCGCGCACGCCTATGAATTCGGCCTGCACGGTCAGCCCCTGCTGCGCGCGGGTCTGCACGACGGCATCGAAGGCGGCATAAACCTCGGGCGCGAGAAACGGGCGCACGGCCGCAATATCGCTGCGCTCGAAAGCCATCAGGATCATTTCATAGGCGCCGCGTGCGCCTTGCAGGAATTCGGTCACGCTGAACGAGGGCTCGGCGCGCTTCATAGCGGCCAGTGCCAGCGCCGCGGGGCTGCCCTCGGGCACGTGGTCGGTAATATCGCGGTCTTGCCCGCCCTCAATCACCGCAAACCCGCGACGCGCGCTGCGGGTAGCGGGTTCGATTTCTGGAAGGTCCGGCTTTTCAAAGCCCTCGCGGGTGCCCAGCACGTTTTTAAGGCGCAAAATCAGAAAGATGGCGATCCCGGCCAGAACGATCAGCTGAATCACGGCATTGGACATGTTTGAACCTCGGTCGGGTTGGGGTTGGAAAACCCGGCAGTTCCAACCTATGTAGGGCAGCGGCGGGGTCAAGTCCACCGCCGCCCGGCGCAACAGGCGACGGGGCAGCCTCGGGGGCGCGCATGATGTGGATTTTTCTGGCCTTCGCGGCGGTGCCGCTGATTGAAATCGGTTTGTTCATTCAGATCGGCGGGGCAATCGGGCTTTGGCCGACGCTGGGGCTGGTGCTGATAACGGCGCTGCTTGGCACGGCCTTGGTTCATAGCCAAGGGGCGCGTGCGCTGGCCGACCTGCGCACCGCGCTGAATGATCTGCGCGACCCCACGGCGCCGCTTGCGCATGGCGCGATGATTCTGTTTGCCGGGGCACTGCTGCTGACGCCCGGGTTTTTCACCGATTCTGTTGGCCTGCTGTTGCTGGTGCCCGCGGTGCGACGGGCGCTGATGCGGCACTTGGCCAAGCGCGTGCGGGTTGCGGGCTTCACGGTGGGCAACGGCGGGCCACGCACAGTGCATGGCGCGGGCGTGATTGACGCAGAATATGTCGAGATTGACCCCGAAAATGCGCCGGAGCACCCACCTTCGGGCTGGACACGGCATTGAGGCACGGCGTGCGGAGTGCTACACCCGCAGCCGAAACTGGTTCTGGAGATTCCGATGGCTGATGAAAGCAATGGCGCCGCCCCGCAGGCACCGCAAGCGCCGCAAGTGAAGATGAGCGTGTTGGCGCAGTTCGTGCGCGACATGTCATTTGAAAATATCGTTGCGCAAAAGGGCATCGCCTCAAACGAGGTGCAGCCCGAAACGCAGGTGCAGGTCAGCCTCGACGCCCGCAAGCGCGCGACCGAAAATCAGTACGAGGTCATCACCAAGTTCAAGATCACCTCGACCAATGGCACCAACAAAGCGCCGCTGTTCCTGATGGAGCTGGACTACGCCGGCATCTTCCTGGTTGAGGGCGTGCCGGAAGAGCAGATGCACCCGTTCCTGCTGATCGAATGCCCGCGGATGCTGTTTCCCTACATCCGGCGCATCGTTTCCGATGTAACGCGCGATGGCGGCTTTGCGCCTTTCTACCTTGAAACCATCGACTTCCTCGCGCTCTACCGGGCCGAACTGGCACGCCGCGCCGAACAAACGCCGGCGGCGGCGGCGCAGACGCTTTCCTGACCGGCCGCGGCAACCTGACCCTGTGGCAAGCTGACCAAGTGACTTACCCGCCCGCCGCGCCAGAATGGCCGCGTCGGAAACAAGGGTAGTGATGGCAGAGATGATTCCCGCCTGGGTGAATGGCACGCTGATCCCGGTGGAGAAAATTGCGGCACATGTTCAGGGGCTCAAGCACAGGGCGGTTTCCGTGTTTGTGCTTGACGGCGACCGCGTGCTGATTCAGCGGCGGGCGGCGGGAAAGTATCACAGCGCGGGTCTTTGGGCGAATAGCTGCTGCACGCATCCCGCATGGGGCGAGAAATCGGCAGATTGTGCGGTGCGCCGCTTGCGCGAAGAGCTGGGCATCAGCGGGCTTTATCCTGCCTTCGCAGACCGCATCGAATACCGCGCCGACGTGGGTGAAGGCATGATCGAGCATGAGGTGGTCGATATCTATCTTGCCTATGCAAGCCCTGATACGGTGGTCACGCCAAACCCTGACGAGGTTTCCGATGTGCGCTGGGTTGGCGTTTACGACCTTGCGGCAGATGTCGCGCGCCACCCGGAGCATTACACCAAGTGGCTGTCGATCTATCTCGAGCGGCATATGGACCGGATCTTTGGCGCGGCGCTGCGCCCCTAGTCGATCTCCAGTTCTGCCAGCAGGCAGCCCCACGCGGCGCCATGCATATCGCGGTCGGCACGGGTGCCCTGAACGACCGGGCGCGGCACCGAGACCTTGACCACGTTCAATTCTGCAATGTCAAAGCGCTTCATCTGCGCCGGATCGACACCGAACAGCGCCGCAATGCGGGCGGTGGGCAAGGCAGCAACACGCGTGAAAACGTCACTATTCCCGCAGAAAACGTCGATTGTCAGCCAGAACGGCCCGGCGTTCTTCGACCGCACCTTTTCGACCAGGCTGCCCAGCTCAGTCATTTCCGACCTCGGTGACCACCAGCCGGAAAGGTGCCATCGGGTCGGCGCTGTGCAGAACGTGATTGAGGCAAAATTCGTAAAGCGCGCCGCGCTGCATTTCGGCGGGCGAGAAGGGAAAGGCGAAGGTCGGCATCGGTTCGTCTTCCTCAAGCGCGTGGTGCAGAAGGTAGGGGTTGGCCATTTTGGCAATCTCGGCCGCCAGCGCCTCGGTTGGGGCGGTGACAATCGCCAGCGCGCCCACTTCGGCGGGTAGCGGGCGGTGGTTTTCAAGCGCGCCAAGACTGGCGTCGATACCGATCAGGCGGATTTCGAGGTCATAGGTATCGGACGCAAGCCCCAGCCGCGCCGCAACCCGCGCGCGGGTCTGTGTGATCACATCGTCGGCCCAGGCGCGCGCGTTTTCAACGTAGCGCCGATCACGCAGCAGGGCGAGGGCCACGGTCTGATACCCCGCGATCCGCGCGCCTTCGAGCTTGACCGTGTAAGGCCCCGGAACCCATTTTGAGCCCTCAACCCGCACTTCGCGCTGGTTCAGAGCCTGATAGCGCGCCGCGGTCACATCGAGGTGGCCGCCCGGTTCGTGCAGAATGAAGGGGTCGGAGTTTTCATAAAGCATGTGCGCCGAAACCGTGTAGGGCGTGGCGCGTGCGGTGGCGCCAAGGGGGGTAAAGGTGAAGCCCCGTGCGTCGAAATCGATCTGGATCGTGCCAGAGGCGGGGTTGGTGGTAGCAATCGCACCGCATTCGCCCACCTTGGCACCATGCCATGCCGCCCCCGCATGGTCGCCGCGCAACAATGGCAGGGCGGCGATAAGGGCGGTGTCGGTGGTGCGCCCGGCAATCACGATATCGGCGCCGGTGGCCAGCGCCGCCTGAATCTGTTCGGCCCCGGCAAGCGCGACGATATTGGTGCAGGCAGCAAGGATATCGGCCGAGATCGGCGGCGCTGCGGGCAAGGGCGTAACGCGCCCGTCGACAAGTGCCTTGGCCAGAAAAGTAGCGTTTTGGCCGGAATAGAGCCTTGTTACGCGCAATTTCTGGCCCAGTTCCGCCGCCAGTTCCTCGGTGATCTGGAAAAGCCAGTCGACCGCCGCATCGGCGCCGCAGGTGCCTGCGGTGCCAATCACCAACGGCACCCGGGCCTCGGCACGCGCCTGCATCAGTTCGCGCCACTCGGCCTTGGTCGAGCCGCGCGAATATTTCGAAACGCCGCGCCCAAGGTATGAGGGCCCACTGTCCGTGGACCCTCCGTCAACTGCGATGATGTCAGGCCGGTTCGCCACGCCCAGCGCCAGCGCGGCGCGATCATACCCCAGCCCCAACGCTCCGGTCGGGATCAGAACACGGGTCATGTCAATCAGCTTCCGCATCGACTGGCTGCGGTGGCCGTTTCAGGAACCGGCGCAGAAAGATCGGCGCGATGAAGCCGGCGATTGCGGCTGTCCAGAGGCCGATCGAGATGCCGGTGCTGAACAGGTAGGTCCAGTCGCCGTTTGCAATGACCATGGCGCGGCGCAGGTTATCTTCCATCTGGTTGCCCAGAAGGATGCCGAGAATTACCGGAACGGTCGGAATATCAAGCTTGCGCAGAAAGTAGCCCATGACGCCGAAACCAACCATCATCACCAGATCGAAATAGCTGCCTGTCAGCGAGTAGATGCCAACGAACGAGATCATGGTGACACCCGGCAGCAGCACCCACGCTGGCACCATGAGCACCTTCACGAAGATCTTGACCATCGGGATGTTCATGATCAGCAGCACGACGTTGGCGATAAGCAGGCTGGCGATCAGGCCCCAGACGACCTCGGGCCGGTCGGCAAACAGGGTCGGGCCGGGGGTGATGTTCAGCGTCATCAGCAGCGCCAGCAGCACCGCCGTGGTGCCCGACCCCGGCACGCCAAGCGTCAGCATCGGGATCAGCGCGCCGCCTGCGGCGGCGTTGTTGCCCGCCTCAGGGGCCGCCACGCCGCGCGGGTCGCCCTGACCAAACTTGCCCGATGGCCCGGCAATCGATTTTTCGGCCATATAGGCAAGGAACGAGCCAAGCGAGGCGCCCGCGCCCGGCAGGATGCCCGCAACGAATCCGATGCCAGACCCGCGCAGCATGGAGCCAGAGGTTGCGATCAGATCTTTGATCGGCACCGTCACCTTTTCCAGCTTGACGCCGATGGCGCTGCCCTTGCCGTGGGTTTCGATGAAGAAGAACACCTCGGTGATGGCAAACAACCCGACGATGGCGACAAGGAAATCGACCCCGTCCATCATGTGCATGTTGCCATAGGTAAAGCGCGGCATGCCGGTGGTGTTGTCGAGTCCGATCATGGCGATGCCAAGCCCGATGCAGGCCGCAATAACCGCCTTGGCCTGATTTTTGGAACCGACACCGCCGAGCGTGGTAAAGGCCAGCAGATAGAGCGCGAAATATTCTGCCGGGCCAAACAGGTATGCCACCCGCGCCAGCATCGGCGCCAGAATGACAAGTCCGATGGTCGCCAGCATGGCGCCAACAAAGCTGGCCACACCAGAGATTACCAGCGCATCGCCCGCCCTGCCCTGCCGCGCCATCGGATAGCCGTCAAGCGTGGTCATCAGCGCCGGTTCATCGCCGGGGATGTTCAAGAGGATCGACGAGATACGGCCGCCATACATCGCGCCGTAGTAGACGCTGGTCAGCAGCACCAGCGCCGAGGTGGCATCAAGCCCCAATGTGAATGCAAGCGGAATAAGTATCGCCACGCCGTTTGACGGGCCAAGCCCTGGCAGTGCGCCGATGATAGTGCCCAGAAAACAGCCCACTACCGCCAGAAACAGCGTGAACGGGTTGAGCGCCACGCTGAAACCTAGCGCCAGATTCGACAGGATTTCCATATGCGCCCCCTCAGCCCATCATCGCGCGCGGCAGGGCAATAAGCCCAAGTCCGAGGGCGTATTTGAAGATCGCGAACAGCCCGACCGAAAGGCCAACCCCGGTCAGCGCGGCAGTTTGCAGGCGCGGGCTGATCTGGTAGCTGACCACAGACGCGGCAACCGCCGTTGGCAACAGAAACCCGAGCGGTTTCAGCGCATAAGCATACCCAACCAGAACCGCCAGGGCGATGCCAAGGTGCAGCCATGTGCGCCCGTGCGGCCATTCGGGGCTTTCGTCCGGCTTCAACAGCACCACCAGCGCGGCCAGCGCGGCCACGGCGCCAATGACCAGCGGAAACACCTTGGGGCCGACCGGGTCCGACAGAAACGACGGCTGGATTTGAAGGGCGCTGGCGATATACGCCAGCGCCACCCCAAGCACGACCAGACCAAAGATCCGGTCCGAGGCCATTACTGGATAACCCCGATTTCGCGCGACAGGGCGGTGGTGTCGGCAACGACGCCGTCAATCCAGCCCTGGAACTCGGCACCCACCAGCGTGAAGGGCGCGAGGCCGTTGGCTTCCATCACCGCTTTCCATTCGGCACTGTCGGCAACCGCTTGCAGCTTGGTCGCCCAGCCGTTGAACGCGTCATCCGAAATGCCCTTTGGCACATAGAGGCCGCGCCAGTTGACCACGACCACGTCATAGCCCTGCTCCTTCGCGGTGGGGATGTCTTCGAACCCGGCCACACGCTCGGGCGTAAGAATCGCCAGCGCGCGCACATCGCCCGACTTGATGAAGCCGGTGATTTCGGAAATGTCGCCGGTCATCGCCTGGGTAAAGCCGCCGATGGTCTGGGTGATGGCTTCGGCGCCGCCGTTCATGCCGATGTATTTGACCGCCTTGGCGTTGGTGAAGCCCGCGGCTTTCAGCACCATCAGCGGTTTGAGGTGATCGAAGCCACCGGCAGCCGAGCCACCCGCGAAGGTGATCTTGGACGGGTCGGCAATGATCGCGTCGACCAGATCTTTCAGTGTCTGATAGGGGCTGTCTTTCGCCACCACGATCACGCCGGGGTCGCCGCCGATGGTGCCAACCCAGCGCACCTGATCGGCGGTGGCGCCGCCATAGGCGTTTTGCGCAAGCCGCGTGGTGGTGGCCGACGAGGCCGCAACGATCAGATCGGCGTCGGTGTTGCGCTCATTCACGACGTTGGCATAGGCAAGGCCGCCACCGGCACCAGCCATGTTGGTAACCTGCACCGGGCTCGGCACCAGTTTCAGATCATAAAGCAGCTTGCCGATCTGGCGGCAGGTAAAATCCCAGCCGCCGCCCGCATCGGCGGGGGCAATACATTCGGTCGCCATCGCGGTGGTGGCACCAAGGCTGAGCAGGGCGCTGGTGCCCAGCGCCTTCAGAAGCGTCATTTTCATGCTGTCCTCCCAGACATAGGTTCTTGCCGACAAGGCGCACCCGAGGGCAGGTGCGATCCCCCTCTTGCAGGACCGGACGATTCGGCCGAAAGCTGACATCAACCTGTCATGCACTACAAAAGGGTCTGGCATGCGTTTCTTGATGATCGAGGACAGCAACGATCTGGCGCAGTCTGTGGCAGAAAGGCTGCGGCTTGACGGCCACGCCGTGGATCGCGCGGTGAACCTTTCGGAGGCCGAAGATTGCCTCGCGGCAGCGCCTTATGATCTGATCCTGCTTGATCTTTCACTGCCCGACGGCGACGGCCGCGATTTTCTGACCCGCCAGCGCCGGGCCCGCCGCGATGTGCCGATCATCGTGATGACGGCCCGTGCGGCGGTTTCGGACCGGGTCGATGTACTTGACCTTGGCGCCGACGATTACCTGACCAAGCCATTCGACTTTGCCGAACTCGAGGCGCGATGCCGGGCAGTTTTGCGCCGCAGGGGGGGTGCGAGCGAAACCGTGCAGCGATTCGCGGGATTTACCTTCAACCCGCTGACCGCGCAACTTGTGGTGGCGGGCGAGCCGCGCGAGCTGCGCAACCGCGAACTGCGGCTGCTCGAAATTCTCCTGGCGGCGCCCGATCGCATCTTTTCCAAGTCGCAGCTTTGCGATCGGCTGTTTTCCTACGCCGAAAGCGTGTCTGACAATGCAATCGAGGTTTATGTCGCCCGCCTGCGCAAGAAGCTCGAGGGTTCGGGCGCGCATATCGATACCGTGCGCGGCATGGGCTACCGGCTGACCGCGGCATGAAGGGCGGCGGCGCCCTTAGCCTGCGCGCGCGTCTGGTGCTGCAACTGCTGGTGCTGGCGGCGGTGTTGGCGGTGCTGTTGTTTGTGGCGGTGCGCACCGTGGCGGGCGACGCCGCCGAGGAAACGCTCGATGGCGTGCTGGGGGCGGCGACGCTGGCCATCGCCGACGAACTGCGCGGCGGCGAAGAGGGAGTTTCGGTCGATCTGCCGCACGAAGCGTTTTCGATTCTCGGCTCGATCAGCGAAGACCGCATTTTCTACCGCGTCGCGGTAGAGGGCGCGACCATCACCGGGTATGCCGACCTGCCGATGCCCGGCGCCGCGCAGGGGCCCGCCGGGCCGTCAGCGCCGCTTTTCTACACCGCGCCCTACCGCAATACCGAGGTGCGGGTGGCGATGGTGCGGCGGGTGGTGCTGGCAGGGCGGCTGGCGACCCCGGTCACGGTGCTGGTGGCGCAAACCCGATCGGGGCAAGCGGCGATTGCGGCGCGGGTGGCAAACCGGGCTGCGGGCATCGGGCTGGGCGTATTCGCGCTGGCCGCCGCTCTTTCGATCTTGACCGCCGGGTCGGTGCTGCGCCCGATCAACCGGCTGGCCGAAGCGGTGGGCCGCCGTGGCCCGAACGACCTTCGCAGCGTCGATCACCCGACCCCGGCAGAACTGCGCCCTCTGGTCGAATCGCTCAATGGCCTGATCGCGCGGTTGCGCGCGGCGTTGATGCGCACCGAAACCTTCATTGCCGAGGCCGCGCACCACATCCGCACACCACTTGCCACCGTGCGGGCGCGCGCAGAGACCGCGCTGCGCAAAGCGGAATCCGAAGATGCGCGCGAAACCCTGCGTGCCGTGATCCGGGCGGTTGAGGAAAGCGCGCGCTCGGCCAGCCAGTTGCTTGACCATGCCACGGTGGTGTACCGATCAGACCGCCCGGCGCGCGAAACCGTCGATCTGGCGCGGCTGATCGAGGGGCTGGTGCAGAGCTTCGGGCCGGTGGCAGGGCTAAAGGATGTTGGGATCGGGTTCGAGGGCACAGGCGCCGCGCTTGCGGTGATGGGGGATCGCCTGCTGATCGAGGCGGCGTTGCGCAATCTGCTTGATAATGCGGTAAAATATTCGCCCGCTGACACCGATATCGTGCTGCGGCTTTCGCAGGCGGATGGCAGCGCCTGTGTCGAAGTGGCAGACCGCGGGCGCGGGCTTTCGGGCGGCGCGCAGGCGGCCTTGACGCGGCGGTTTGCGCGCGGTGCCAATGTGGGCGATGTGGTCGGTTCGGGGCTTGGGCTGACCATCGTCGATGAGGTGGCGGCGGCGCACGGCGGCCGGTTTGAACTGACGGAACGCGAAGGGGGCGGCACATGCGCGCGGTTCTGGGTGCCATTGGCCTGATGGCGGCGCTTGCGGCGCCGGTGCTGGCCTTCGAGACCGAAGAGGATACCCGCTTTGCGGCGGCCGGTGGCGTAGCGCAGGCCGAGCTGGCGGTGCTTTCCACCACCGATACCGAGGTGCTGGCGCCCGTCATTGCCGCCTTTCAGGCGCGCAACCCCGGCATCGCGGTCCGCTACACGGTTGCCAACAGCCAGCAGGTCTATGCCGCGATCGCCAAGGATGGCGCTGCGTATGACATGGTGATCTCGTCTGCGATGGATTTGCAGATGAAGCTTGCCAACGACGGGCTGGCGCTGCCATTGCGCTCGGTCGAAACCGCCGCGCTTCCGGAATGGGCGCGCTGGCAAGACCTGCTGTTTGCGTTCGCTCAGGAACCGGTGGTGATGATCGTGGCGCGCGCGGCACTGGGCGGCGAGCCAGCCCCGCGAACCCGGCGCGAATTGACGCAGCTTCTGCGTGACAACCCCGAGCGGTTCATGGGCCGGATCGGCACCTACGACCCCGAGGCTTCGGGTGCGGGGTATCTGTTCGTCACGCAGGACGCGCGGCTTTCAGATACCTTCTGGCGGCTTGCCGAGGTGATGGGAGGGCTTGCGCCCATGCTCTATGATTCGAGCGCGCCGATGATTGCCGATCTGAAATCCGGGCAACTTGTGTTGGCCTACAACGTGCTTGGCAGCTACGCGGCGCCGCGCATTGCGGGGTCGGATGCGCTGGTGATGGTAGAGCTCGAGGACCACACATTGACCCTTTTGCGCACCGCGCTGGTGCCCGGCACCGCGCGCGCGCCCGAACTTGGCGCGCTTTTTCTTGATTTTCTGCTCGGCACCGAGGGCCGCGCGCTGATCGCCAGCGCCGCCGGACTGCCGCCAATTGACGCCGCCGCGCTGGCCGCAAAGCCACATCTGCGGCCGATCCGGCTGGATGCCGGGTTGCTGGTCTATCTCGATGCGCTCAAGCGGCGGGCATTTCTGGAAGAATGGCAAGCGGCGCTGATTCAGCCTTGAGTGCACGCGCAATTCATCGCCTGCGCCTTTTGCTGCTATGGTCTTTCGCGGCCGAAGCGGGGCATACTGGCGCCATTATGGTGAAGTCTGTACGGACATGGGGAAAGCATCTTGGCCTTGCAGGCGCACTTGTGCTGGCCGGGGTGCCTGCGGCTGCGCTCGATCAGCTTCTGATCAGTGCGCCCGGCGCCAATGCGGCGCTTTCGGGCGCGCTTGAAGCTGCCTCGCTGACCCGCCAGGCCGAGCGCGACGGACGTATTGCGCCGCAAGACCTGCTTGCAGCGGCGCGCGCCGATTATGCGCGGCTTCAGGCGGTGCTTTATGCGCAGGGCCATTACGGCGGCACCATCGGCATCACGCTGGACGGGCGTGAGGCGGCTGCGATTGCGCTGCTCGATGCCCCGGTGCGCGTGGGCACCGTGCAGATTACCGTGCGCCCCGGCCCGCGCTTTGCCTTTTCGGCCGCGTCGGTGGCACCGCTGGCGCCCGGCACGGTGCTGCCCGAAGGCTTTGTGGTTGGCGCGCCTGCGCTTTCGGGCGAGATTGTCGCAGCAACCGGCGCTGCCATTGGCACTTGGCGCGCGGCGGGGCATGCCAAGGCCGAGGTCGCCGCGCAAAGCCTTGTTGCCGACCACCGCGCCGCCACGCTGGCCGCCTTGGTAACGTTGCACCCCGGCGCGCGACTGCGTTTTGGCGCGCTGTCCACCAGCGGCGCGCAGCGGCTGCGACCCGACCGGCTGGCAGAAATTGCGGGGCTGCCGACCGGCGAACAGTTCAGCCCCGCCGCCTTGGCGCGGGTGCAGGCACGGCTGCGGCGCAGCGGCATTTTCAGCAGCATCGCGCTGACCGAAGCTGCAACGCCGGGGCCGGGCGATACGCTGGATATGGCGTTGACGGTGGTCGAGGCGCCGCTCCGCCGGTTTGGTTTTGGCGCCGAACTCTCGTCGCGCGATGGCGGCAAGGTTTCGGCTTACTGGCTGCACCGAAACCTCTGGGGCGGTGGCGAGCGGCTGCGCCTTGAGGGCGACGTTTCGGGCATTGGCGCCAGCACAGGCGGCGCCGACCTGCGCGCAAGTGTGCGGATCGACCGACCGGCCACCTTCAGCCCCGACACGCAGGCTTTTGCCGAGGCGCGCATCGAGCGGTTACAGGAAGCTGATCACGACGCGACCGCTTTCAGCCTCGGGTTCGGGCTCAGCCACGACTTTTCGGATCGGTTGACTGGCACGGCGGCGGTGCAGTTCAGCACGTCGCGGGTAACCGACGCCTTTGCGACCGAAAGGTTCCGCCAGGTGTCGCTGCCCGCCGACCTTGCCTGGGACCGACGCGACAGCACTAGCAACCCGACGCGCGGGTTCTGGCTTGGCGGCGGCGCCACACCTTTTGCAGGGTTCGGTGGCACCGGGTCTGGCGTGCAGCTTCGCGGCGAGGCGCGCGGCTATCGCGCAATAGGCGGGCGCGTGGTTTTGGCGGGGCGGGCGCAGGCGGGCTCGGTGCTTGGTTCGGCGCTGCTGCAAACGCCGCGCGAATATCTTTTTCATTCCGGCGGCGGCGGCACCGTGCGGGGGCAGCCCTACCAATCGCTTGGTGTAGAGGTGCTGCGAGGGTTTGATCTGGTGCCAATGGGCGGCGCCTCGTTCGCGGCCGTTTCCGCCGAGCTGCGTGCCGATGTTACCAGCAAGATCGGTATGGTAGCGTTCTATGACGCGGGCTTTGTTGGAATTTCGGGTGGATTTGGTGATGGCAACTGGCACGCGGGCGCGGGGCTGGGGCTGCGCTATGCCACTGGAATCGGGCCGATCCGGCTTGATCTGGCGATGCCGGTAGCGGGCAATACCGGCGACGGTTTGCAGATCTACCTTGGCATCGGGCAGTCTTTCTGATGCGGCGGTTGCTTATCCCCCTCATGCTCACGGTGCTGGCACTTGGCACGCCTGCCTGGGCGCAGAGCGAGGCAGAGCGCGACCGGGGGCTGATTCAGGGTCTGCTGGAAGACAATCTTTCCGGCGCTGGCCGCGCGGTGCGGATTGAAGGGTTTGCCGGGGCGCTGTCATCGCGCGCGACCTTCACAGAGATGACCATTGCCGATGATGCGGGCGTCTGGCTGAGTATCCGGGGGGGCGCGATCAGCTGGAACCGGGCGGCGCTCGTGGCGGGGCGCATCGAGATTGCCGAGCTTGGGGCCGAGGAAATCGTGCTGGAGCGGATGCCGAACGCCGGGGCCACCGCCGCCGTACCCGAAGCGGTGCCTTTTGCGCTGCCCGAACTGCCGGTTTCAGTGGCCATCGGCAAGATCGCCGCGAAACGGGTTGAGCTTGGCGCCGCGGTGCTGGGTGCACCGGCGGTGCTGCGGCTCGACGGGGCGCTGAACCTTGCAGGTGGCGAAGGCAGCGCGCGGCTGGCGGCCGACCGTATTGACGGCCAGCCGGGCACGTTTACGCTAAGCGGCAGTTTTGCCAACGCGACGCGCCATCTTGTGCTTGATCTGCTGCTTGACGAAGCGGCAGGCGGAATAGCGGCCAACCTGCTTGGCCTGCCCGAGCGGCCCGCCTTGAAGCTGGCAATTGCAGGGTCGGGGCCGCTGGAGAGTTTTTCGGCGGATGTCGTGCTTAGCTCGGACCGTGCCAAGCGGTTGGTCGGGCGGGTTGTCATGAGCGCACCAGACGCAGAAACGCGCCGCTTTGTGGCGGACCTTGGCGGCGATGTCGCGCCGCTTTTGCCGCCCGAGTACCGCAGCTTTTTTGGCGCTGACGTGGCACTGCACGCCGAAGGAGCCCGTGCCGCCGATGGCGGCCTGAGCCTCAGCACGCTGCGCCTGCATTCGGCGGCACTATCGCTTGACGGCGCGCTCGATCTGCTCGCGTCGGGCGCGCCCCGGCGCGCTGCCCTGAACCTGGTGCTTGGCCTGCCCGAGGCGCCCGAGGTGCTGTTGCCGATTACCGGCGAAAAGACGTGGGTGGCGGGCGCAACGCTGACGCTCGGCTACGACCAGGCCGCAGGTGAGCAATGGCAGGTTGATGGAAGCCTTGAGGGCCTGCGGCGCGGCGGGGTGCAGGTTGGCGTGATCGAGTTGGCGGGGTCTGGGCGAATTGGCGGCGGCGATACCGCCTTGGTCTCGGGTGCCCTTGAATTTTCGGCGCGCGACGTTGCCTTTGCCGATGCCACGCTGAATGCCGCGCTTGGTGACAGCTTGCGCGGGCAGGTGCAACTCGACTGGCGCGCGGGTGAGCCGGTGCGCCTGCCCGTTGTGAGCCTGACCGCCGGGGGCGCGAGCCTGAACGGAACTGCCGAGGTTTCCGGCAGCGGGGCCGAAACAAGGGCAAGCGGCAATTTTCGCCTGAGTCATCCCAACCTTGCACAGCTTTCGCCGCTGGCCGGGCGCAGTATCGGCGGCCGTTTTGATGGCGTGGTCGAGGGATGGTATTTGCCGCTGATGGGCGATTTCTTCGTCGAAACCGCGTTTGTGGGCATTGATTTGAAAACCGGGCAAAGCGCGCTTGATCGGCTGCTTGTGGGCGGTTCGCGGGTGCGGTTGATTGCCGAGCGCGATGCGAATGGGCTGACATTGGCGCTTGACGCCCACGCAAAAGGATTTTCGGGGCAGGCCGAGGGATTGCTGCAAAGTGGCGCGACCACCGCGACCGCAAGCTTTGCGCTGCCCGACATGTCGCTTGCCGGGGCGGGCTGGAAGGGGGCGATGGCTGCCAATGCAACGGTTGCGGGCGTTCCCGGCGCGCGCGTGCTGGCAGTGGCAGGCACCGGCAGCGGGCTGGGCGTGGGCGAACCGACGCTGGACCGCTTGCTTGCGGGCGAAGTGGACCTGAGGATCGGCGCGCAAGAGGGGCCGGGCGGCTGGACGCTGGGCACGGCGGAACTTGCGAACCCGCAAGTGACTGCGGCGCTTGGTGTGGCCAATGCCGCGGGCGCGCGCATACTGACCGCACGGCTTGCCGATGTTGCGCTGCTCGCGCCCGGATTCTCGGGGCCCGCCGCGGTTTCGGGGCAGGTCGAAGCGGGCGGCGATGGTTACGCGGTTGCGCTTTCTGCGCAGGGGCCCGGCGGCAGCAATGCGACGATCACGGGGCCGATCGCCGCCAGCTTCGCCAGCGTCGATCTGGCAATTGCAGGGCGCGCCGAAGCGGCTCTGCTCAACCGGTTGCTCAGCCCTCGCAGCCTGCAAGGGCCGGTTTCCTTCGATCTGCGGCTGCGCGGCGCTCTGGCACTGGGTGCCCTTTCGGGGCGCGTTTCCGGCAACGGGCTGCGGCTATCGGCACCCGGTCTTGGGATCGCGGTGCAGGATATTCAGCTTTCGGCTGATCTGGAAGGCGCGCGGGCGCGGCTGACCGCAAGCGGCACAATGGGCGGCGGCGGGCTTCGGCTAAGCGGCCCGGTGGCGATGTTGGCGCCCTACACCGCCGACCTTTCGCTGGCGCTGCAAGATGTGCCGCTGCGCGACCCGAACCTTTACGACACCCGGCTGAGCGGCAATCTTTCGATCAGCGGCGCGCTGGCCGGGGGCGCGCAGATCTCGGGCGCCGTTACACTTGCACAGACCACGATTCGGGTGCCCGAAGCGGGGGCGGTGCTGGCGCTGCCCGATGTGACGCATGTCGGCGCGCCCGCCGAAGTCGCCGCCACAGTTCGCCGCGCTTCGCCACACCAAACCACTGGCGCCGGGTCTGGCGGCCCGGTCTATGGCCTCGACATTGCCGTTTTTGCGCCCCGCCGGATTTTCGTGCGCGGTCGCGGGCTTGATGCCGAGCTTGGAGGCGCGCTGCGGCTGGGCGGCACGACTGCGGCGGTGGTGCCCTCGGGGCAGTTCGACCTTGTCCGCGGCAGGCTCGACATTCTGGGCAAGCGTTTCACGCTAAGCGAAGGGCTGGTGCAGATGCAGGGCGCGCTTTCGCCCTGGCTGCGCTTTGCCGCGACGACACAGACGGCCGACATCACCGCCACGATCACACTTGAGGGCGAGGCTGCGGCGCCGGAGCTTCGGCTCAGCTCATCGCCCGATCTGCCGCAGGATGAGGTGCTGGCGCAACTGCTGTTTTCGCGTGGAATAGAGTCGCTTTCGCCGCTGCAGGCCGCGCGGATGGCGCAGGCAGTCGCACAGTTGGCGGGCCGGGGCGGCGAGGGGCTGATGGGGCGGCTGCGTGTGGCCTTCGGGCTCGATGATTTCGATCTTGCAACAGATACGGCGGGGGGCACCACGCTACGGTTTGGCAAATACCTTTCGGACAATCTGTATTCCGATGTGGCGGTGGGCAGTAATGGCAAGGCCGAAATCAACCTCAACCTCGATATCACCCCCAGTCTGACCGCGCGCGGCACCCTGGGCGCCGATGGCAACAGCGGTATCGGTATCTATTTCGAGCGCGACTATTGATGCTTTGACAGTTCGGCGTTCAGCGCCGCGCCCAACAACACCGCGTAGGCGGATATGTAGAACCACATCATCAGCGCAATGACCGCGCCGAGCGAACCGTAAATGCGGTTATAGGTGCCGAAATTGGCTAGATAGAACGAAAACGCCAACGACGCCCCGGACCATGCCAGCGCCGCCAGCATGGCGCCAGGGATGACCCGTCGCGTGCGCCGCCCAGCGGCCGACGGACCAAAGTGATAGAGCATCGCCAGCGCGCTCAGCACCAGCACGAAGGTCGCGCCCCACGGCAGCTCTGACAAAAGCCAGCCACGCAGTGGGCTTGGCGGCAAAAACGCCAGCGCAACCGGCACCACCACCACCGTCGCCAGTGCCAGCAGGATTGTTGCGATCAACGCCATTGTCAGGACATATCCGAGAAGATACCCCCAAAGGGTTGGGTGCTGCGCGGTGCCGTGGATCGAATTCAACCCCTGCACCAGGGCCGCCACGCCCGCCCGCGCCGAGTAAAGCGCGATCAGAAGCGACAAAAGGCTTGCCCCGCCGACTGTGGCCTTTGGCCCAGCCAAAAGCGCCGCGACCTGATCTGACAGAATGCCCCAGGCTTCATGCGGCACAAACTCTTCGGCAACCAGCATGTAGCTTGAGATCGCCGCAGGGTCGGCAACAAGGCTCCAGAGCGCGATGGTTGCGGTCATCGCGGGAAACACCGCGAACATCGCATAAAAGGCAACTCCCGCCGCGATCAGGCCCATCTGGGTCTGGCCAATACGTTTGGCCATGCCGATGATGAAGTTCCAGACCCGGCGCATCGCCCACCCTCAGTTTTGCCGCCACCATACCCTGCCCCGGCGTCGGCGCAACTTGCGATGCGCCCCCGCTTGTGGTCATCTGACTCGAACCAAGCCGGAGGCACCAATGCGCTATGTTCCCGCCGAAAACCGTTACGACAGCATGATCTACAACCGTTGCGGCGCCTCGGGCCTGAAACTGCCCGCAATATCGCTCGGGCTTTGGCACAATTTCGGTCACGACACGCCGCATGCCACCAAACGCGCGATTTGCCAGACCGCCTTCGACCTCGGCATCACCCATTTCGACCTTGCCAACAACTACGGTCCGCCCCCCGGCAGCGCGGAAGAGGCGTTTGGCGAGATTTTGCGGACCGATTTTGCCGGCTATCGCGACGAGCTGATCATTTCGTCGAAGGCGGGCTATCTGATGTGGCCCGGGCCCTATGGCGAATGGGGCAGCCGCAAATACCTGATCTCGTCCTGCGACGCCTCGCTGAAACGGATGGGGCTCGATTATGTGGATATCTTCTATTCGCACCGCTTCGACCCACATACGCCGCTTGAAGAAACCATGGGCGCGCTGGATCAGATCGTGCGGTCGGGCCGCGCGCTGTATGCAGGCATTTCCAGCTACAATTCCGCGCGCACGCGGCAGGCCGTGGCAATCTTGCGTGACCTCGGCACGCCCTGCGTGATTCACCAGCCCAGCTACAATATGATCAACCGCTGGGTCGAGCGCGACGGGCTGCGCGAAACGCTTGCCGAACTGGGCGTTGGCTCGATCGCGTTCACGCCGCTGGCGCAAGGGATGCTGACGAGCAAATATTTGAAAGGTGTGCCTGAGGGCAGCCGGGCGACACAGGGCAAGAGCCTCGATCCGGGCACGCTTTCCCCGGCAGCCGTCGAGAAAATCCGCGCGCTGAATGACATTGCCGAGGCGCGTGGCCAAACCCTTGCGCAAATGGCGCTTGCATGGGTGCTGCGCGGCGGCGGCATTACCACGGCGCTGATCGGCGCCTCAAGCCCTGATCAGGTTCGCGATTGTGTGGGGGCGCTGAATCGGCTCGACTTCACCGCTACCGAACTGGCCGAAATCGACCGCCACGCGCAGGATGAGGCGATCAACCTTTGGGCGCAGTCGTCGGAGGAACGGGATTGAGGCGTTTTGCCGCGCTGTTGCTTGCCGCGTCCCCCGCGCTGGCCGAGGTGCCCGCGCCCGTCACCGACGCTGACTACGGCGCCCTGAATATGGCCGAGGTGCGGCTGGGGCAACTGCTGTTCTACGACCCGATCCTTTCGGGCAATCGTAACGTTTCCTGCGCCACCTGCCACCATCCACGCTTCGGCACCTCGGACGGGCTTTCGCTTGGGCTTGGCGAGGGCGGCATCGGCCTTGGCCCTGACCGCCACATCGGCACCGAAAACATCCCGGAACTGCGCATTCCGCGCAACTCCCCGGCACTTTTCAACCTTGGCGCCGCCGAGTTTACGCGGTTGTTCCACGATGGTCGCATTGAGGCTGATCCCGCGCGGCCGGCTGGCATCCGAACACCGATGGATGATGAGATGGTCACCGGCTTTGCCTCGGTGCTATCGGCGCAAACCATGTTTCCGGTGCTCTCAGCTGATGAAATGGCGGGGCACTACAGCGAAAACGACGTTTCCAAAGCGGTTCGGTCGGGCCGCATCACCGGGCCGGGTGGCGCATGGGACATCATCGCGGCGCGGGTTGCGGCAATTCCTGAATATCGGGCCCAATTCGGCTCTGTTTCTGCCGAAATTGCTGCGGGGCGTGCGATTGCTTTCACCGATATCTCGAACGCAATCGCGGCCTTCGTTGCCTACGAATGGCGATCAGATACCAGCCCGTTCGACGCTTTCCTGCGCGGCGCGGCGCTCGCGCCCGAGGCGGCGGCAGGGCTGCGGCTCTTTTACGGCGAGGCGGGCTGCGCCAACTGCCATTCCGGCCCATTTCAGACCGACCAGAGTTTCCACGCCACCGCCGAGGCGCAACTTGGCCCCGGCAAGGCCGAGCGGTTTGAAAGCCACAGCCGCGATGAGGGGCGCTTTCGCGTGACCGGCCGGCCAGAAGATCTTTTCGCCTTCCGCACCCCGTCGCTGCGCAATGTCGCGGTGACCGGGCCTTGGGGTCACGCAGGGGCGCACCTGACGCTTTCCGATTTCCTCGCCAGTCATGGCCAGCCCGCAGCCCTTGCAAGCTACCGCCGCACCGTGCTGCTGCCGGACCTGCCCGATACCAAGCCGGATTGGGCCATTCTCGACAACCCCGAAGAAACCGCAGCCATCGCCGCCGCCGCCGCGCCGTTACGCCCGCTTTCGGCCGAGGAAACAGGCTCTATTCTAGCATTTCTTGATAGTCTCACAGACCCCACGGCGCTCGGGGGGCGGCTCGGCATTCCCGGATCGGTGCCGTCCGGGCTGCCCGTTGAGCGCTAGGTTCTCTCATGTGGAACTACGCTGCGGGGTCTGGGGTGCTAACCCGTTGGCTACCGCATGAACCGCGTGGCTGCGTTTACGGGAACGCTCTGCCAGTTGCCCACGCTACCGTCGGGCCAGATCACCCGCGCCTCGGCTTCGCGCGCGGCCCCCAGCCCGAAATGCACAGGTAGCGCCTGCCCGCCTGCGTGACCGCCGCCGATGGTCACCTCGGCAGACTGAACCTTGCCGCCCGCGCGCAGTTCGACCCAAGCGCCGACAGCCCGGCGGTTTGCGCCTGATAAAACAGGGTCTATTTCAGCCCAATTCCCGCTATCAGCGCTGATATTCCGCCAGATTTCCAGTGGCGCGCGGCGATTGACCACGACCAGGTCCAGCAACCCGTCGGCGTTCAGATCGGCCAGCGCCGCGCCGCGAGAACGTTCGGTCGTGGCAATTCCCGCAGAGTCGCCCGCTTCATGAAACACGCCATCCGGGCCTTGCATCAAAAGATTGTTGGGGTCGTGAATCGCATTCGAGGGCATTTGATCGACGTTGCCCTTGGCGATGAACAGATCAAGCCGGCCGTCGTTGTTGACATCTCCGAATTCGGCATGCCAGCCAGTCGAAGGTCGGCCGTCATCACCGAGATACGGCCTTTGCGCGTAGGTTCCGAGGCTGAAGGGCGCGTTTTCAAAGCCATCGCCGCGGTTGAACTGCAAAAGCTGATCGCCCATCGAGGTCATTACGACCTCGGGCAGCCCATCGCCGGTAATGTCGCGGCTGGCGATACCCATCCCCCAAAGCGAGAAATGCGGCCAGCCCATGCGTTCGGCCAGGGGGTTCAGGTGAAACATCTGTTCATAGCCGCCGCGCACATAGTAATGCCGGTCGTTCGAGATGCGCAGCTCGGGCGTGCCCGTGCGCTGCCAATCCGAAATCAGCATCGACAGCGCGCAGTAGCCGGGCAGAACAGGCTCTAACTCTGCATATCTTCTGCCTATCGGGCGATAGATTTCGTTGCTGTCACAGGCCTCGAAGGGGCCATTCGGGTTGGCGCGGTCAACATAGTTGCCAAAGACGAGCGTTGGCAAAACGGAACCCTCTTCCCATGTGGCGGCAAAGGCGGTTGTCCAGGCGTCGCGCGGCGCCAGACCCCAATCTGCGGTTGCGTCAATGAACGCGCACCCGCCCAGGCCGCGCAAAAGCATGTTCGGCCCCACCCGCAGAACCGCAAGATCGAGCAATCCATCACTGTCGATGTCCAGCGGATAAGCGCCGGTGACACCTGAGATCGGCGCAAGCGGGCCCGCCGCAAAGCGCAGCGCGCCAAGGGGCTCGGACTGGTTTACCAGAAGCGATGCCGGGTTTTCGCCGCCCGCCGCGAACAGATCGGGGCGCGCGTCGCCATTGCAGTCAAACACCGCGACGCCACCGCCCACAAAATGCTCCCACCCGCCACCGTAGACATGCGGCGGAGAAAGCGCTGCGTCGTTCACGAAAAGCGGCTCTGCACAAGCCGGAAATGCGAAAAGGATTGCCGCAAGCACCCTCATTGCGCGGCCATTTCACGCGGCGGGCACAAAAGCCCGTCCGAGACTTCGTGCAACGCCAGCGCTGCGGCACCATGTGCCCATAGCAGGTCGCCCCAGGCGTGGGTTTCAATGCGCGGCGCCGGGCGACCGGTGTTGAGCATCATCGCCTGCATCTCGGCCAGCGTCTCCTCGGCGTAGAGGTAGTCATAGCGCATCCGCTCGCCCGAGAGGATGATCAGTTCGGGGTCGAACAGGTTGACCACATTCGAAAGCCCCAGTGCCAGATAACGCCCCGCACGGTGAAAGATCGAGCGCGCGGCAACATTGCCGGCCTTGGCGTGATCGAACAGGCTTTCCAGCAGCGCGCCGACGCTCTGGTTTTCGCGATGCGTCAGGTTGAGCGCGGTCTGCGCCTCGCGCACCAGCGCATAATCGGCAACATAGGCCTCCAGGCAGCCACGCTGGCCGCACCGGCAGAGCGCGCCATCCAGCTGCACCTTGGTGTGGCCAAGCTCCATTCCCATGCCCTGCGAGCCGCGGAAGATGCGGTGGTTGATTACAAAACCCATGCCGACACCGTGTTCGATCGTCACCACCGCAAAATCCGAGAGGCGGCGACCGGCGCCGAACCATAGTTCGGCGAGGGTCACCAGATTGGCATCGTTGTCGATGTGAACCGGCAGGCCAAGGCGCTGCGCTGCGGCAGCGGCGAGCGGCACATGGCGATCAGAGAGAACCGGCGACCAGTGCACGACCCCCGAAGGGCAATCGACAAATCCCGGCACCCCCAGCCCGACCGCCGAAAGCGAGGCGCGGGGCAGCCCGGCCTTGGCACAGACCCGGTCGAGCAGGGTTTCGCTGGCAGCGACGATATCGGACAGCTGCATCGCGCCCGGCTGGCGCGAGATCGCCTCGCCTGCAATCAGGTTGCCTGCAAAATCGACCACCACGGCCGTGTGCTCGCGGTCTGAAAGTTTGATGCCCGCAACAAAATGCGCGGCCGCCCGCACGCCAAGCGCCACCGCAGGCCGCCCTCGGCCGGTATCCGCCTCGCGCGGGGCGCGCACTTCTTCCAGAAATCCGCGCTCGATAAGCTCGGATGTCAGCGTAGTCACCGAGGCCGGGCTGATCGAAAGCTCTTTCGCAAGCTCGACGCGGGCGATCTGGCCGGCGGCGCGAACCCGATCGAAGATTTGCTGGCGAAGCGGGCGCGCGGTTTCGGACAGCGGCGGAATCAGCGGTCCGCACCCCGGCGCACCGCCGCCTAGCCCCCTTCGCTCTGCCGAGAGGCTTGCCATTTTTTCGATCCCCTAACTAAATACTGCGCTTGCAGCACAATTTCGGCCCGCACCTCGCCGCCTTGCAGCGTAATCACGGGATTGGCACCCAGATTCCTACAGTGTCGTGTCACTTTTATTTTGACAACTAAAATTATTACTCCAAATATCGGCACATTCCGGCGAATCCGCCGGGCGGAGCCCGCATGGCTCGACTTTGGGAGGAAGACATGAAAAAGACCCTTTTGCTGGCCGCTACCCTGGCGCTCGGCTATACCACTTCTGCACTGGCGCTGACGGTTGGTGTTTCTTGGTCGAACTTCCAGGAAGAACGCTGGAAAACCGACGAGGCGGCAATCAAGGCCGCGCTGGAAGCCGCTGGAGCCACCTATGTTTCGACCGACGCGCAATCATCTTCGGCCAAGCAACTTTCGGATATCGAAAGCCTGATGGCGCAGGGCGTTGATGCCCTGATCGTGCTGGCGCAAGATACCCAGGCGATCATTCCGGCAGTTTCAGCGGCGGCTGATGAGGGTATTCCGGTAATTGCCTATGACCGCTTGATCGAAGATGCGCGCGCCTTCTACCTGACCTTCGACAACGTCGAGGTGGGCCGCATGCAGGCGCGTGCAGTTTTCGCCGCCGCGCCGACCGGCAACTATGTCATGATCAAGGGCTCGCCGACCGACCCGAACGCAGATTTCCTGCGTGGCGGCCAGCAAGAAGTGCTGCAAGCCGCAATCGACTCGGGCGCCATCAAGATCGTTGGCGAGGCCTATACCGACGGCTGGCTGCCCGCGAACGCTCAGCGCAACATGGAGCAGATCCTGACGGCGCAAAACAACAAGGTCGATGCGGTTGTGGCCTCGAACGACGGCACCGCCGGTGGCGCGGTTGCGGCGCTGACGGCGCAGGGCATGGTTGTGCCGGTTTCGGGCCAAGATGGCGACCACGCCGCGCTGAACCGCGTGGCGCTGGGCACCCAAACCGTTTCGGTCTGGAAAGATGCGCGCGATCTGGGCAAAGCGGCGGCTGAAATTGCGGTGGCGCTGGCCAACGACGCTGCCAAGCCGATTGAAGGCGCGGCGCCCTGGACCTCGCCCTCGGGCACCACGATGAACGCGCTGTTCCTCGCGCCGATGCCGATCACCAAAGACAACCTGTCGGCGGTCGTCGATGCAGGCTGGATTACCAAGGAAACGCTCTGCCAGGGCGTGACCGCGGGCCCGGCACCCTGCAACTGAGACCCTGACGTGCAAGATGCGCCCCGGCAGCGTGCCGGGGCGCAGCCATATGCCGCTAACGCGGCGCGGCACTTTGGCGGGAATGGAACATGACCGATACGGCCCCCCCACAAGAAAAATCCGGCAAACGCGGCCTTCTTGTAACCCTCGAGATCGATTCGCGGCTGCTTGGCATGATCGGCGCGTTCGTGCTGCTGTGCCTTGCCTTCAACTTTGCGACAGATGGCCGGTTTCTGACGCCGCGCAACATCTTCAATTTGTCAATCCAGACCGTGAGTGTGGCCATCATGGCCACCGGCATGGTGTTTGTGATTGTCATGCGTCACATCGATCTTTCGGTCGGCGCGCTTCTGGCCTTTTGTTCCGCGACAATGGGCGTGATGCAGGTCTGGGTGCTGCCGCAGACGCTGGGCCTGGGCATTGGCCATCCACTGATCGCCCCAATTACCATCGTTGTCGGGCTGATCGCGGGTACGCTGGTGGGTGCTGCCAACGGCTGGCTGATCGGCTATCAGCGCATTCCGGCCTTTATCGTCACGCTGGGCGGGCTGCTGATCTGGCGCAACTTTGGCTGGTACGAATCAAGCGGGCAGACGCTGGGGCCGCTTGATTCGACCATTCTCAATTTCGGCGGTATCGACGGCACCTTGGGTGAAACCCTTTCCTGGGTGGTCGGGGTCCTGGCGGCGGCCTCTGCGGTGTGGGCGCTGTGGCGGGCGCGGGCCAACAAGGTGCATCATGGCTTTCCGGTAAAGCCGATGTGGGCCGAGGTGGCGCTGGCGGGCCTGACCATCGCATCGGTCATGGGTTTTGTGTGGCTTCTCAATTCCTACCAAATGCCAGTGGCGCGGATGAAGCGCATGTTCGAGGCCCGCGGCGAGGTCATGCCCGAGGGCTTTACGGCGGGCTACGGTCTGCCAATTTCGGTTCTTTTGCTTATCGTTGTCGTGGTGGCGATGACCGTGGTAGCGCGCCGCACGCGCTTTGGCCGCTACATATTCGCGGCCGGCGGCAACCCCGACGCAGCCGAGCTTTCGGGCATCAACACCCGAATGCTGACGGTCAAGGTTTTCGCGCTGATGGGGTTTCTTTGCGCGCTTTCGGCGGTGGTGGCGCAGGCACGCCAGACCTACCACACCAACGACATCGGCACGCTTGACGAGTTGCGCGTGATCGCTGCGGCAGTGATTGGCGGCACCGCACTGGCAGGCGGGATCGGGACAATCTATGGCGCCATTCTGGGCGCCATCATCATGCAAAGCCTGCAATCGGGCATGGCGATGGTTGGGGTCGATGCGCCGTTCCAGAACATCGTCGTTGGCCTCGTGCTGGTTCTCGCGGTCTGGATCGACATTCAGTATCGCAAGCGGTTGGGAGAAAAGATATGACCGCGCCGCTGGTAGAATTGCGCAATGTCTCGATCGCTTTCGGCGGTATCAAGGCGGTTGATCACGTCACGGTAGATTTGCACCCCGGCGAGGTGGTGGGGCTGCTGGGCCACAATGGCGCCGGAAAATCGACCCTCATCAAGTGCCTTTCGGGTGCCTATCAGGCCGACGCCGGTGAGATTTTCATCGACGGTGAGAAGGTCGAGATCAAGAACCCGCGCGACGCGCGCGCGCTCAACATCGAAACGATCTACCAGACGCTGGCTTTGGCCGACAATCTCGACGCCGCATCGAACCTGTTCCTGGGGCGAGAGCTGATCACACCGATGGGCTTTGTTGATGACGCCGCGATGGAGGCCGAGACACGCAAGATCATGGGTCGCCTCAACCCCAACTTTCGCAAGTTCAAGGAGCCGGTAAAAGCGCTTTCGGGCGGGCAGCGGCAATCGGTGGCGATTGCGCGGGCGGTCTATTTCAACGCGCGCATCCTGATCATGGATGAACCGACCGCCGCGCTTGGCCCGCAGGAAACCCAGATGGTCGCTGAACTGATTCAGGAGTTGAAGGCACAGGGGCTGGGCATCTTTCTGATCGAGCACGACATTCACAACGTGATGAAGCTTTGCGACCGCGCGTCGGTGATGAAGAACGGCCAACTGGTGGGCACGGTCGATGTGAAGGATGTGACTGACGAAGACATCCTGGGGATGATCATTCTGGGCAAGATGCCTGATCGGGCGCGGTGATGTATCTCGGGCTCGACCTTGGCACCTCGGGCCTCAAGGGCCTGCTGATCGACGATGCGCAGCGCGTGCTGGCCGAGGCAAGCGCGCCGCTGGCCGTCTCGCGCCCGGCCGAAGGCTGGTCGGAGCAGGCGCCCGCCGACTGGATCGGCGCGGCCGAGACGGTGCTGGGTGCGCTTTCGCAATACGGTTTGGGCGCGGTGCAGGGCATCGGGCTTTCGGGGCAGATGCACGGGGCCACGCTGCTTTCGGCTTCGGACGATGTGCTCAGGCCCTGCATCCTCTGGAATGACACCCGCGCGCATCTCGAGGCCGCCGAACTTGATGCCGACCCGCGTTTTCGCGCGATTTCCGGCAATATCGTGTTTCCCGGCTTTACCGCGCCCAAGCTCGTCTGGGTGGCGCGGCATGAACCTGCGGTGTTTGCGCGCGTCGCCAAGGTGCTGCTGCCGAAAGACTATCTGCGGCTGTGGCTGACCGGCGAGCATGTGGCCGAAATGTCGGATGCGGCGGGCACAAGCTGGCTTGATTGCGCGCGGCGCGACTGGTCGGATGACCTGCTGGCGGCCTCGGGTATGACCCGTGCGCAGATGCCGCGTCTGGTTGAAGGGTCAGCGGTTTCGGGCGTGCTGCGGCCGGAACTCGCTTCACGCTTTGGCCTTTCCGCGGGTGTGGTCGTGGCGGGCGGCGGCGGCGATAATGCCGCCTCTGGCATCGGCGTGGGCGTGGTGCATGCCGGGCAGGCGTTTGTGAGCCTTGGCACCTCGGGCGTGCTTTTTGCCGCGAATGAGGGCTACCGCCCCGATCCCGCGTCTGCCGTGCACACGTTTTGCCACGCGCTGCCGGGCCGGTGGCACCAGATGGGGGTGATTCTGGCGGCAACCGACGCGCTCAACTGGTTTGCGGGCATTGCCGGCAGCGATGCCGCGCATCTGACCGGGGCGCTCGGGGCCTTGCAAGCACCCGGCAAGACCCGGTTTCTGCCTTATCTTGGCGGCGAGCGGACGCCCTTGAACGATGCCGCCATTCGCGGCGCTTTCATTGGGCTGGCGCACGCCACCGACCGTGCGGCGGCCACGCGGGCGGTGCTGGAAGGCGTCACCTTCGCGCTGCGCGATTGCCGCGATGCGCTGGCTGCCACCGGCACGCGTATCGACAGCCTGCTGGCGGTAGGCGGCGGCTCGCGCTCGGATTACTGGCTGGCGGCTATTGCCACCGCGCTCGGCACGCCGGTTTCGGTGCCGGTCGCGGGTGACTTTGGTGGTGCATATGGGGCTGCGCGTCTGGCGCTGATGGCGGCCACCGGAGCGGGCGCCGAAATTGCCACCCAACCCGCCATTTCGCATGTAATAGAGCCTGTTTTCGCACTGACGCAGGCATACGATGAGGGCCACGCGCGCTACCGCGCAGCCGCCGCCGCAATAAAGGGACTGACATGACCGACTTTTTCCAGGGCATCCCGCAAGTTCGCTATGAGGGGCCGCAGAGCGCGAACGAGTTCGCCTTTCGCCACTACAGCCCCGATGAACTGGTGTTGGGCAAGCGGATGGAAGACCATTTGCGCTTTGCCGTAGCCTATTGGCACAGTTTCGCCTGGCCGGGCGGCGACCCCTTTGGCGGGCAAACCTTTGAGCGGCCGTGGTTTGGCGACACCATGCAACTGGCGAAGCTCAAGGCGGATGTGGCCTTCGAGATGTTCGACATTCTCGGCGCGCCGTTCTTTTGCTTTCACGATGCCGATGTGCGCCCCGAGGGTGCGAGCTTTGCGGAATCGACGCGCAACCTTGAGGAAATCGTTGACTATTTCGCGGCCAAGATTGAAGGGCGCAAGACCCGGCTTCTGTGGGGCACCGCCAACCTCTTTAGCCACCGCCGCTATATGTCGGGCGCCGCGACCAACCCCGACCCCGACGTTTTCGCCTATGCCGCCGCGACCGTGAAAACCTGCATGGATGCGACGCTGAAGCTCGGTGGCGCGAATTATGTACTCTGGGGCGGGCGCGAGGGCTATGAGACGCTCTTGAACACCGATCTGGGCCGCGAGGCGGAGCAGATGGGGCGGTTCCTGCAAATGGTTGTGGAGTACAAGCACAAGATCGGCTTCAAAGGTGCGATCCTGATTGAGCCAAAGCCGCAGGAACCCTCGAAGCACCAGTATGACTATGACGTGGCCACGGTTTACGGGTTTCTGCGCCGCTTCGGGCTTGAAAACGAGGTCAAGGTGAACATCGAGCAGGGCCACGCGATTCTTGCCGGGCATTCGTTCGAACATGAAATCGCACTGGCGGCCAGCCTTGGCATTTTCGGCTCGATTGACATGAACCGCAACGATTACCAAAGCGGATGGGATACCGACCAGTTCCCCAACAACATGCCCGAGACCGCGCTGGCCTATTACGAAATCCTGCGGGCCGGCGGATTCACCACCGGCGGAACCAACTTCGATGCCAAGATTCGCCGCCAGAGCCTTGACCCCGCCGACCTGATTCTTGCGCATGTGGGGGCGATGGATGTTTGCGCCCGCGCGCTGAAGGCGGCGGCCGCAATGCTGGAGGGTGGAGCGCTTGAGGCTGCCCGTGCCGAGCGTTATGCCGGATGGAACACAGCTGCGGCCAAGGCGATGCTCAAGGGCGGCACGCTGGAAAGCATTCACGCGCGGGTGCTGGACGAAGGCCTGAACCCGGCGCCAAGATCGGGGCGGCAAGAACGGCTGGAAAACCTCTGGAATCGCGTTCTCTAGCCAAGCCCTCCCCTGCTGCTATGCTGGCGGTGGGGGGTGTGGAATGTATTTTCTAGGCATGGATGGCGGCGGCAGCGGTTGCCGCGCGGTGCTGTCAGATGCCTCGGGCCGCGTGCTGGGCCGAGGCACGGCGGGCCCATCAAACGTGTTTTCTGACCCCAATGGTGCGCTGGTCAACGTTCTGTCGGCTGCGCAAAAGGCAATGGGGGGGATTTGTTCGTCGGATGAAGTGGTGGCAGTTCTGGGGCTGGCGGGCGCGAATGTCGCAGGCGATGGCATTGCGGCCAACCTTCCCTTCGCCCGCGTGCGGGTTCTCGGTGACATCGAAACCGCCGTTGCCGGGGCGCTTGGCGATGCGGACGGTATTGTGGTTGCGCTTGGCACCGGCTCGGTTTTTGCGCGCCAACGGGCGGGCGAGGTGCGGGCAATCGGGGGCTGGGGTCTGACACTGGGCGATGAGGGCAGCGGTGCCTGGATGGGCCGGGCGCTATGCGCGCGGGCGCTGAAAGCGGTGGATGGGTTTTTCGAAATGTCGCCGCTTTTGGCTGGATTAGTGACTGAAATTGGCAGCGCGGCGGCGATTGTCCGCTTTGCCGCGCGCGCCACGCCCGCAGATTTCGCGGCACTGGCGCCGCGCGTGTTGGGGGCGGATGACCCTGCCGCCGCGGCGCTTATGGCGGAGGCGGCATCCGCGGTGAGCGCTGCTATTGCGCTGCTTCAGCCCTCTGATGGGGCTTTGCCTGTGGTATATCTCGGTGGCCTAGGCTCGATATTTGCCGCGCGGCTTGGCGCACACTGGCCGCAACGCGCGCCCTTGGGGGACGGGCTAAGCGGCGCGCTTTGGCTGGCCTTGCGCGACGCCTAACCGACAGGGCGCGACACCGGGTGCCGCGCCCTGCTTGGGCAGATCAGTATTGCACGAAGCGCACCGAATGCACATCTCCCGGCGCCGGGATGTGCCCGATGACTTCATCGGTAGCGGCATCGATTACCGTAATTTCGTTGCCGCGGTTTTCGGCAACCCAGATTTGCGTGCCATCGGGGTTCAGGAATACATGGTCGGGCTGCACGCCAACCGTGATTTCCTTGATGACCGCCTTGGTCTCGGTGTCGATAACGTAAAGTTTGGTGTTTCCGGGATCTTGCACATAGGTCTTGCCAACGACGTAAAGCTTTGCGCCGTCTGCCGACAACACGATGCCATAGGGCGCCATCGGCAGCGGGATTGCGGCAAGCACCTCGTCTTTGGCGCCGTCTTGGCCAATTGCGATTTCCATCACCTCGGGCTCGTTCTTGACGGGTACCGAAGACCCGGTATTTGTGACCCATGCGGTCTTGCCGTCGGCCGAGAAGGCGACCCAGATGGCGCCGTAGCCAACTTCGTAAGCCTGCACCTGCTTGAAGGTCTTGAGGTCAACCTTCGAGATCCAACCTGGCCGCGAAGGTATTGGCGAGCGCACGGTGACATACGCGAAGCTACCCGTGGGGTCGGACCATGCCGAATACATCCGCCCGCCGACCGTGTAGGCGTGGATACGCCCGAGCACGGCATTTTCGTTGTTCGGGTCTAGCAACAGCGCGCCGATACCGGGATTGTCAGTATCGATCATGATGAACTTGTCAGTTTGCTTGTAAGTGCCTTCATCGACGTGATGCGTGCGCGCGCCTACATCGATTGTCTGCGCCAGCTTCATTGTGCGCCCGTCGAGCACATGGATCAGCGTTGAGGCTGAAGGCAGACTTGGAACATAAAGGTATTTGCCGTCTGCCGACGCGCCCAGGCCGTGGCTCTGGTAGCCCTCGGGCATCGGCACCGGGAATTGGCCCAGGATTTCGCGCGTCGCGGCATCTGCTACTGTAATGTAGTTGGCGTCAGCCGGGCTGTCATAGGCCATGCCCGACTGGATATAGGCAATCAGCTGGCCCGGTTTGACAGGAAAGGCGTCGGGGCCGGAATGGTCAAAGTTGGTGGTGACGATGCCAAGGTTGTCGGCCAGTTGCGCCTGAGCGGGCATTGCGCCCAACGCAAGGGCCGCGGTTGCGGCAAGCCCGGCGGCCGCGATCAGGCCGCGAAGCGGGGACTTGGGGGTATGAAAACGCATGTGATCCTCTATTGCAAAGCAGCACCTGTCGGGCGCCGACTGACATGCAAAAGCGTGTATCGTGCCACCGGTAAATGCGACAAAGTGGAAGGGGTCTCACATTCCGTTTTTGTTATGTAATGTTCGTTCTGTTTATCCTGTTGAAATCCTTTGGAATGCTTTTACGCGGGCACCAAATGTACAACACAAATGGGTCCATATGCCGCACCTGTTGATGCAATATCAGTCAGTTTGCGCCTCGAACAACTGCCCTGTTCGCGTGGCAAGATAAGGCGCGAAGGGGATTTCTTCTTGTTTGAGAAACCCTTGCTGCGGCAAGGCCCCCGCCCGCACCATCTCGATTACCGAGACGACCGAGGCCGAGGTGGTCCAGGCAATTGCCGTGCGCGGGCGGCCGCCAATGATGATCGGGCGCCAAGCGCGCACATATTCCTTGCGCCGCAACTGGCCGCCCTGCCAGCCCTCGGCGGCGACGTGCAGATAGACCACGTCATCCTCGACCGGCGGCTTGGCGTTGGTCAGTATCCGCCCCGCCTCGGCCCGGTTTTCGCGCATCAGCAGCTCATGGAAAAAGAAGTTCATCAGCTCGACATGGCCGGGGTAGCGCATGGTCTTGTAATCGAGGTTCTCGATCTTCCCGGCATAGGTTTCGCACATGGTGCCAAGACCGCCCGAGGTGGTAAATGCCTCAAGCCGCGTGCCGTTGACATAAACGGTTTCCAGCCACTCCATCGCGGAAACGGTCTTTTGCACGCCTTCCTCGATCACCTCGCAATCATTGAGGTATTCGTTGACCACCCCCTCGGGCGACCAGTTGAAGGCGTAGCCCAGAAGGCCCGTGGGGTTTTGCGGCAAGGCGCCGACCCGCAGGCGGATTGAGCGCACACGCTCAAACTGCGCCGCCAGATCGGCGCCGATGATGCCCACAAGGCCCGGCGCCAGCCCGCATTGCGGCGCCATCAGGCCACGCGAAGTTTTCGCAAGCTCGCGGATGTGGCGTGTGGTGGGCACGTCTTCGGTAAGGTCGAAATAGTGCATTCCAAGCGCGTGCGCAGCACTCGAAACGCCTTTGTTGAGCGCATAGGGCAGGCACGAAAGCACCGCCTGATAGGGCTTCAGCAGGGCCTCCATGCCTGCCAGATCGCCCAGATCAGCCTGACGGCTGAGAAAGCGCCCGGCGTGGGGGCGGGCGTCGATGCCGGTCACATCAAAGCCCGCCTCAACCAGCAACTCGGCGGCAAGGTGCCCGACCTTGCCAAGGCCAAGCACCGCAATCTTGCTGAAACTCATCGCATCCTCCCTAGATGTCGAACTTCACGCCCTGCGCCAGCGGCAGTTTCGCCGAGTAGTTGATGGTATTGGTCTGACGGCGCATGTAGCCCTTCCAGGCGTCCGAGCCGCTTTCGCGCCCGCCCCCGGTTTCCTTTTCGCCGCCAAACGCACCGCCGATTTCGGCCCCCGATGGCCCGATGTTGACGTTGGCAATGCCGCAATCCGACCCCGCCGCCGAGAGGAAGGTTTCGGCCTCGCGCAGGTTGAGCGTGAAGATGCAGCTTGAAAGCCCCTGCGGCACCTCGTTTTGCAAGGCAATCGCTTCGTCAAGCGTATCGTAGCCCATAACGTAGAGGATCGGCGCAAAGGTTTCTTCGCGCACCGCCGCGGTCTGGCCCGGCATTTCCACCACCGCAGGCTCAACATAGGCGCCACCCTGCGGCGCGCCTTTCGCCACCGCACGGCCACCATGCACAGTGCCGCCTTCGGCCCGCGCCTGTTCCAGCATCGCCAGCATCCGATCACGCGCGCCGTGGTCGATCAGCGGGCCGATCAGTGTGGTTGCGGCGCGCGGATCACCAATCGGCAGGCTCGCATAGGCCTTGGTCAGCCGCGCCACGAGGTCGGCGCGGATCGAATTGTGCGCAATCAGGCGGCGCAGGCTGGTGCAGCGCTGCCCGGCGGTGCCCACGGCAGAAAAGACGATGGCGCGCACCGCCATGTCAATATCAGCCGAGGGCGCCACGATCATTGCGTTATTGCCGCCAAGCTCCAGAATCGCACGGCCAAACCGCGCCGCCACCTTGGGCCCGACAATCCGGCCCATGCGGGTGGAACCGGTGGCCGAAACCACCGGCACCGCGGGCGAATTGACCAGCGCCTCGCCCACCGCCGGGCCGCCGATGACTAGTTGTACCAAACCCTCGGGGGCATCGCCAAAGCGGGCCAGCGCGCGCGCCATGATCTTCATGCTGGCCATCGCGGTCAGCGGGGTCTTTTCGGACGGCTTCCAGATCACCGGGTTGCCACATACGAGCGCAAGTGCCGCGTTCCAGCTCCAAACCGCCACAGGAAAATTGAAAGCTGAAATGATAGCCACCGGGCCAAGCGGGTGCCAGGTTTCCATCATCCGGTGGCCGGGGCGTTCCGAGGCGATGGTCAGGCCGTAAAGCTGACGCGAGAGGCCCACGGCGAAATCGCAGATGTCGATCATCTCCTGCACCTCGCCAAGACCTTCCGAAGTGATCTTGCCCGCTTCGAGCGTGACCAGCGCGCCGAGTTCGGCCTTGGCCGCGCGCAACTCTTCGCCCAGCAGCCGCACCAATTCGCCCCGGCGCGGCGCCGGAACCTCGCGCCAGGCGGCGAAGGCCGCCTCAGCGCGCCCGATGACGGCGGGCATCGCATCTGCGCTGGTTTCGTGCACGCGGGCCAGTTCGGCGCCATCAATCGGGCTGCGCACCGCAAGCGTGCCGCCAGTCAATTCATGGGCGGTCAGGCCGAGTGTCGCGAAAAGATCGGTCATGGTCATTCTCCCTTTTGGGTAACAAGGCGGCGCTGTTCGGTCATGCCCATCGAGGCGATGACGGGCCGGGCCAACTGCCGCGCCTGAAACGCGGTTTTCGTGTCTATACCGGCCCAATCAGCCAGAATCAGCGATTGTGCCACGGCCCCGCCCAGCGTAGTGCCGGGCCCGGTGACAATGAAGATGTCGGGCGCGAACTCGCGCGCGGCAACGGTGATGGCACGGGTGAAATCGTAAGGCTCAACCACCTGATGGCCAAGCGTATAGGTGCGCAAGGCGCCCGGATCGGTCGCCCCCGGCCACCAGATCGCGCCGCGCCCGTCGATCAGCGGCAGTCTGGGCTGGGTGAATAGTGCATCTGGCAAAGCCGCGCGCCCGGCGACAGCTACCGGCGCCTGAAGCGCGGTGTGAAATGCTGCGTGGTTGGCCAGCCGCATCGGGAATCGACCCTGCACAGGCGGAACCGAAGCCTCGAAGGCCGCAAGTCCGGCCTCGTTGCCCGCCAGCACGAGCATGCCGCCAAGATCTATCGACAGCGCCAGATCATGCCCGGAGCGCGCGGCAATGGTTTCGACCAGCGCCAGAAGTTCAGCCTTGCGCCCCGAGATCGGGCGCCAGTCTTCATCGGTAAAGGGGTAGAGCGTCTGCCCACCGATCAGATGTGTCTGCATCAGGGTGCCCATGGTGTTGACCACCTCGAACCCCGCCTCTGCGCTCAGCGCCCCGGCGCAGGCAAGCGCCGAATACCAGCCCATGGAATTGCCGGTAACGGCAACCACATCGACGCCGGAAATGTCTTGAAAATCGGCATAGGTGCAGGCGTAGATCAGCGCGCTGGCATTATCGCCGCGGGTGTGGCGGGCCACGGAATAGGCGCCGGCACCATCAAGGCTGGCCAGGGTTTCCTGCCCCAAGGCCGCGCGCCGCGCGTCAAACGGCTGTAACAGAGCCGCTTTTGCGTGGTGATGGCGGGCCAGATAGCCAAGCTCGGTTTTCGTGTAGGTGCCCCGTCCGGGGCAGATGACCACAGCGGTTGTCATGCCACCCCCACCAGTTTCAGGGCCGCATCGGTAATGCCCGGCGCCGAAGGCAGCGTGGCGGCATAGGCGGGGCCGGTGGCAATGAAACTGTCCTCGGCGGTGATCCGGGCGGCTTTGCGACCCGCTTCGGCAAACAGTGTCATAAATTCTTCCGACACGTTGCCGGATCGGCGGCATTCATCGACCACCAACACCTGCGTGCAGCCCTCGGTTGCGGCCAGCAAGGCCGCGCGCGGCAGCGGCGCAAGCCAGCGGGCATCGATGATGCGCAGATCGACGCCCTTGGCACGCAGCCCCGCCTCGGCCTGCCGCGAAAGGTAATAGCCGTTGCCGTAGGTGACAATCGCCAGATCGCGGCCCTTGCCATGCACCCCGACCTCGCCAAAGCCGATGCGCTCGTTTGGGCCGGGATAGAGACACATCCAGCCACCATCCTTGTCAGCATTCAGGTCGCGCATCGGGTAAAGCGCGATCGGCTCGACGAAGACCACCAACCGCTGTTCCTCGCGCGCAAGGCGCACACATTCGCGCAGCATCCGCGCGGCGTCGGCACCGTTCGAGGGCACCGCAAGAATGAGGCCCGGAATGTCGCGCAGCACGGCAAGCGAGTTGTCGTTGTGGAAATGCCCGCCAAAGCCTTTCTGATAGCCAAGCCCTGCGATGCGCAGCACCATCGGGTTGGTGAATTGGCCGTTCGAGAAGAACGGCAAGGTCGCCGCCTCGCCGCGGATCTGGTCTTCGGCATTGTGCAGATAGGCCAGAAACTGGATCTCGGGCATCGGCAGAAAGCCGTTATGCGCAAGCCCGATGCCAAGCCCCAGGATGCTTTGTTCATCAAGCAGCGTGTCGATCATCCGGTCGGGGCCAAAGCGCGCCTGCAATTTCTGCGTCACGCCATAAACGCCGCCCTTGCGCCCCACGTCTTCGCCCATCAGCACTATTTCGGGGTGCTCGAGCATGAGATCGGTCAAGGCCCAGTTGATAAGGCGCGACATGATCTGCGGCTCGGCCATCGCCTTGAGATCGGCACCAAAAGCGGCCTCACGCGCCTGCGCGGTGGGGCCATTGCTGGGCTTGCAGAGGCGCTTTGGCGGAACGATACTGGCCATCACCTCGGTGGCGGCCTTTAGCCGGGGGCGGGTAACGGCTTCGGCGGCTACCCGCGAAACGCGCGCCAGAGTTTCGGAATAGATGGCCAGTGCCGCCTCGGGCGATAGCGCACCCGCAGCACCCAGCAGCCGCACCGAATGCAGCAGGGGGTCATTCGCCTCTTCCGCCTCCACCTCTTCGCGCGGCATGTAGGTGGTGGGCATGTCGGCGCCCGCGTGGCCGTAAAGCCGCACCATGCGCAGATGCAGGAATGCGGGCTTGCGGCGCGTGCGCACATAATCGGCGGCCTCTGAGGCGACCGCAAAGGCCTCGTAAAGGTCGAGCCCGTCAGCGCTGAAATACTTCACGCCGGGGCGCTGCGCATGGCTTGCGGCGATCCAGCCCTTCGGCGTTTTCGTTGAAATGCCGATGCCGTTATCCTCACACACGAACAGCAAGGGCAGCGGCACCGACTGATACGAGGTCCAGGCGGCGGTGTTGAAGGCGCCCTGGGCGGTCGAGTGGTTGGCCGAGGCATCGCCAAAGCTGCACATGACAATCGCATCTTCGGCCAGCGCGCGGTGTTCGGGCGGGCGGCGACGGGCGAGGCCGAGGCTGTAGGCCGCGCCAACGGCTTTTGGCAGGTGGCTGGCAATGGTCGAGGTCTGCGGCGGAATGGTCAGATCCTTCGAGCCAAGCACCTTGTGCCGCCCGCCCGAAACCGGATCTTCGGCGGACGAGGCAAAGGACAAGAGCATGTCCCAGGTCATGGTCTGCCCCGGCACCTGCGCAGCGCGGGCAATCTGAAAGGCGGCGTCGCGGTAGTGCAAAAAGGCCATGTCGGCGGGCCGCAGCGCCGCCGCCACCGCCGCCATGCCCTCATGCCCCGACGAGCCGATGGTATAAAACCCCTGCCCCGCCTTCTGCATCGCGCGGCTGGTTCGGTCGAGCGCGCGGCTGGTGCATTGCGCCCGAAACAGCGCCACCGCCTCGATGGCGCTCAGCCCCGTGGTTGGCGCACGTCCCGCAGGCAGGTCATGTGCTGCAACCCGGCGCAGGAAGTTTTCGTGGACAATCTCGGAGCGCGGCATCGTATTCTCGACTCCCAAGCTTGCCTTGGTTCAAATATCCCCGCCGGAGGCACTTTTGGCCAAGGGCCTCCGGCGGGGATATTTAGCCCAAGGCATTTGTTTCAGAAAAACGCCTGCAACCCGGTGATGGCGCGGCCCAAGATTAGCGCGTGCACATCATGCGTGCCTTCGTAGGTGTTCACGGTTTCAAGGTTGACCATGTGGCGCATCACCGGGAAAGCGTCCGAAATACCATTGCCGCCGTGCATGTCGCGCGCCGCGCGGGCAATTTCGAGCGCTTTGCCGCAGTTGTTGCGCTTGATGAGCGAGATCATTTCAGGCGCGGCGTTCGCCTCATCCATCAGGCGGCCGACGCGCAACGCGGCTTGCAGGCCGAGGTTGATCTCGGTCAGCATGTTGGCAAGTTTCAGCTGGTAGATCTGGGTGTTGGCGAGCGGCCGGTTGAACTGCTTGCGGTCGAGCCCATATTGCCGGGCGGCGTGGAAACATGCCTCGGCCGCTCCCATGACACCCCAGGCGATGCCGTAGCGGGCGCGGTTGAGGCAGCCGAACGGGCCCTTCAGCCCCTCAACGCCGGGCAGCAGTGCCTCTTCGCCCACTTCGACGTTCTGCATCACGATTTCGCCGGTAATCGAGGCGCGCAGGCTGAGTTTGCCCTGAATCTTGGGCGCGCTCAGGCCCTTCATGCCCTTTTCCAGCACGAAGCCGCGAATCTTGCCGCCATGCGACTCGGATTTGGCCCAGACCACGAAAACATCAGCGATCGGGCTGTTCGAGATCCACATTTTCGAGCCGTTCAGCACATAACCGCCGGCAGTCTTCTTTGCGGTCGTCTTCATGCCGGCGGGGTCGGAGCCTGCGTCGGGCTCGGTCAGGCCAAAGCAGCCGATGAACTCGCCGGTGGCGAGTTTGGGCAGGTATTTACGGCGTTGCGCCTCGGAGCCGTAAGCGTAGATCGGATACATCACGAGCGAGGATTGCACCGACATCATGCTACGGTAGCCAGAATCCACGCGCTCAACCTCGCGCGCCACCAGGCCGTATGCCACATAGCCCGCGCCGATGCCGCCATATTCTTCGGGTATGGTCACGCCGAGCAGGCCCATTTCGCCCATTTCGCGGAAGATCGCAGGGTCGGTTGCTTCGTCGCGGTAGGCTTGCGTCACGCGGGGGGCGAGTTTTTCCTGCGCATAGGCGTGGGCGGCATCGCGCAGCATGCGCTCTTCCTCGGTCAGCTGCGCATCGAGGCGCAGCGCATCGGCCCAGTCGAAGCGGGAAAGGTCGGGGGCGTCTTTGGCTTTAAGGGTCATCGGGTCCTCAGGTGAGCGAGGCGCAAAAGCGCGTGATGGCTGTGCAGGCGCGGGTGAGCGAGGCTTCATCATAGGCATAAGACAGGCGGAAGTACCCCGGCAATCCGAAAGCGCGGCCAGGCACCACCGCGACGCCCTCTTGCGCCAGAAGTTGCGCGCAGAAGGTGGCATCATCGCTGAGTTTTGTGCCAGCGGGGGTGGCAAGGCCAAAGCAGGGGCTGCAATCGACGTAAAGGTAGAAGGCGCCATCGGGGATCGGGCAATGCAGGCGCCCGGTGGCGTTAAGCGCTGCCGCCACCAGATCGCGGCGTTTGCGGAAAGAATCGCGGCGCGGAGCGATGTAGTCTTGCGGGCCAAGAAGTGCCGCGATGGCTGCGGCCTGCGAAACCGACGAGGCGCCCGAGGTTACCTGCCCTTGAACCTCAGCCATGGTCTTGATGAGCGCTGCGGGCCCTATGCCCCAGCCGAGCCGCCAGCCTGTCATCGAGGCGAATTTCGAGACGCCATTCACGATCACTGTGCGTTCGGCAAGGTCGGGGGCTACGGTGCGAAACGAGGCAAAGGGCACATAGCAGATGTGCTGATAGATCTCGTCACTCATCACCGCAACATGCGGGTGGGCGCGCAGCACCTCGGCCAGGGCGGCCTGATCGGCGGCAGAGAGCACGGCGCCGGAAGGGTTGCCGGGTGAATTGAGCAGCAGCCAGCGGGTGCGGGGGGTGATGGCGGCGGCCAGCGCCTCGGGGCGCAGGCGGAAACCATCCGCGCCCGAGGTCGGGATGATTTTCGCAACGCCGCCGCAGACCG
Organism: Alphaproteobacteria bacterium HGW-Alphaproteobacteria-4; assembly: GCA_002842855.1. Lineage (GTDB taxonomy): Bacteria > Pseudomonadota > Alphaproteobacteria > Rhodobacterales > Rhodobacteraceae > UBA6213. The sequence goes on from PHEE01000011.1 coordinate 54,984, forward strand.
TGACCATGTCGCTGTAGCTGGTCCAGTAGGGCGCGGGAATGATGACCTCGTCGCCCGCGTCGAGCGTGGCGAAGAGCGCGTTGAAGATGACCTGCTTGGCCCCAGTCGAAACGATGATTTCCGCCGGACTGGCGCTATAGCCGTTGTCACGCGCGCAGGCGGTTGCGATGGCGCGGCGCAGCGCAAGGGTGCCCTGGGTGGCGGTGTATTTTGTCTCGCCAGCCAGCGCAGCGGCGTGCGCCGCCTCGATCACATGCGGTGGCGTCGGAAAGTCTGGCTCTCCGGTGCCGAGGCTGATGACATCGCGCCCCGCAGCCTTGAGCGCGGCAGCCGCCTCGGACACCTGAACGATTTCGGAAAGGCCGACCGTTGCCATGCGGCGGGCTGGGCGCAGAGGGGATGCGGGCATATTGGGCCTTGGGCGCGGTTGAAGGTTGCCAATGTGTATCGCACGCGGCAACCTAGCTGAATAACCCGTTTTTGGCGATCTGATATGTATAAAGCGCATGAACTATCGCGGCCAAGGCGCTATCTGCCCTCGACCGCGCTGCTTTCGGCCTTTGAGGCTGTGTGCCGCACCGGCAGTACGGCGGCAGCCGCGCGCGAACTTTCGTTGACGCAGGGCGCGGTCAGCCGCCTTGTGCAGCAGCTTGAGGGGCAGCTGGCGGTGCAGCTTTTCCGCCGCGAGCGGCGGCGGCTGGTGCCGACCACCGCAGCCACCGCCTATGCGCGCGATATCCGCAAGGCGCTTGACCTGATCGGGCGGGCCTCGCTTGGCCTGCGCGCGAACCCCGATGGCGGCACCTTGTCGTTGGCAATTCTGCCCACTTTTGGCACACGCTGGCTTGCGCCGCGTCTGCCGGGGTTTCTGGCGGCGCATCCTGGGGTGACGATCAACCTTGGCACGCGACTGCAACGGTTTGACTTCGCCCGTGAGGGCTTTGATGCCGCAATCCATTTTGGCGCACCCGACTGGCCAGACGCAGAGCACCTGAAGTTGTTTGACGAAAGCATGGTCGCCTGCGGTTCGCCGGGGTTTTGTGCCGCCCATCCTGTAGACCGCCCGGGCGACCTGTCGGCGCTTGCGCTATTGCAGCTCGAATCGCGGCCCACGGTCTGGGCGCGGTGGTTTGCCGTGCATGGGGTGCAGGCGCCTGCGCGGCGGGGGATGTTGTTCGACCAGTTTGCCACGATGATTCAGGCCGCGATTCATGGCGTGGGGGTGGCGTTGCTGCCCGAGTTCCTGGCGCAGTCGGAAATTGCCGAGGGGCGGTTGCAGCGCATTGCGGGCGAGGCGGTGCGCGGTTTGGGCGCCTATTATCTGGTCTGGCCGAAGGACGATGCGGGGCATCCGCCGAGGGTGGCGTTTCAGGCCTGGCTTGATGCCGAATGCTCGGTGTTACGCTACGACGAATAGCGGCGCCAGAGCGCGCCCTCGCCAAGTTCGGCAACCATGGCATCGTGCGCCGCGGATTCCTGCGGTGACAGGCGCGGCGGCAGAGGCTCGGGGCGTGGTCGGGGCCGCCAATCGGCGGGGGCAGCGGCATGGCCCGGCGAAGGGGCGGCGCTTGCGGCCAGCCCAAAGTCGGGTTGGCGGCCACCGATAAGCTCGAGGTAGACTTCGGCAAGGATTTCGCTGTCGAGCAGCGCACCATGCTTTTCGCGCCCCGAATTGTCGATGCCGAAGCGTCGGCAGAGCGCGTCGAGCGAGGCGGGTGACCCGGGAAACCGGCGGCGGGCGATCAGGAGCGTGTCGAGTGCGCGCTCGGGTCCAAGCTGCGGCAGGCCGGCCCACAACAGTTCGGCATTGAGAAACTTCATGTCGAATGATGCATTGTGGATGATGAGCGGCGCTTCGGTGCCGATGAATTCTAGGAACGCGGCGGCGATTTCGGCAAAGCGGGGCTGATTTCGCAAAAAATCATCGCCAAGCCCGTGCACCTCGAACGCCTCTTTCGGCATCACGCGCTCGGGGTTGAGGTACTGGTGATAGGTTCGGCCTGTGGGCAGATGGTTGAAAAGTTCGACTGCGCCAATTTCAACGATTCGGTGGCCCTCGGCGGGCTCAAAGCCGGTGGTTTCGGTATCAAGGACTATGGCACGCATCAGGGGCTCCGAAGCTTTGCAATCAAGTCTTGCACGGCGGCGCGGGTTTGCTCAAGGCTGCGCGTTTCGATGATATAGGTGGCGCGCGCGCGCTTTTCGGCGTCAGGCATCTGCCGTGCGAGGACCATGGCAAGATGGCTTTCGGTCATGTCGGGGCGGGCCAGTACGCGGGCACGTTGCGCCTCGGGCGTAGTGGTTACCACGAGGGTCGCATCGCAGGCCGAATCGGCGCCGGTTTCAAAGAGCAGCGGGACGTCGAGCACGATCAGCGGGGCGGCCTTGTGGGCGGCGACGAATGCGGCGCGCGAGGATGCGACCAGCGGGTGCACGATCGATTCCAGCCGCGATAGAGCCTGTTTGTCGCCCGCGAGCAATGCTTTCAGTGCGCCGCGGTCAACCGCACCATCGCGCACGGCGGCGGGGAAAGCGGCGCAGATTGGGGCTACAGCTGCGCCACCATGGGCATAGAGACCGTGCACTGCGGCGTCGGCATTCCAAACTGGCACGCCGGCTTCGGCAAACATCGCCGCGGTGGTGGATTTACCCATGCCGATCGAGCCTGTCAGACCGAGAACGACGGGGCGTGTCATGTGCCCAGAACCGCGGCGCGGGTGGCTTCGTCAACTTCGGGGCGCTGACCAAACCAGCGTTCGAACCCCGGCGCGGCCTGATGGATGAGCATGCCCAAACCATCAACGATGGTGCAGCCAGCAGCCTCGGCCTCGGCGAGGAAATGGGTTCTAAGCGGGGTATAAACGAGGTCGGCTACAGTGGCACGCGCCGAAAGCGCGTCGAGCGGCACCCGGAATTCGGGCTTGCCAACCATTCCGAGCGCCGATGTGTTGACCACGGTCAGCGCGTCTTCCAGCATGTTTCCGGCCTGCACCCAGTCATATATGACGATCCGGGCACCAAATTCGGCGCGCAGCGTATCAGCGCGCGCGCGTGTGCGGTTGGAGACCCGGATTTCGGGTGCGCCCGCTTCAAGAAGCGAGGCAATCACGGCGCGGGCCGCACCACCAGCGCCTATGACGGCAGCGGGCGCGGAGGTTGGGTTCCAGAGCGGGGCATATTGACGAAGATTTGCAGTGAAACCGTAACCATCTGTATTATCTGCATAGATCTTTCCATCAGGGCGAAAGACCAGCGTGTTTGCGGCGCCGATCAAGGCGGCGCGGTCGGTCACGATATCCGCCAGCGCCAGCACCGAGACCTTGTGCGGAATGGTGACGTTGCAGCCGACGAACCCGGCGCGGGGAAGCGCGGCAAGCACCTGATGCAGATCGTCGGTCGCCACATCCATCGGGATGTAATGGCCCTTGATGCCATAGGTCCGCAGCCAGTGCCGATGAAGAAGCGGTGAGCGCGAGTGTGCCACCGGTGAGCCGATGACACCTGCAAGCGGGATGCGGGGGTGGTCGGACATCAGGCAAGCTCTCCTCGGGCGCGCAGCCAAGTGAGAAACTCGATAAGCGGAAGGCCAAGGACAGTAAAGTAATCGCCTTCGATCGCCGAAAAAAACCGCGCTCCGTGTTCCTCCAGCTTGTAGCAGCCAACCGCGTGGCGGATCGATTGCCAATGCGCGGCGACGTAGCGTTCGATCTCGTCGGCGGGCAAAGGGTGCATGGTCAGGCGAACCCGCCCGACATGACGCCAAAGTGGCACGGCACCCCGACAGACAACCATTGCCGAAAGCAGGCAATGCGTGCGCCCGGACAGGGCGGTAAGCTGCGCGATGGCGTCGGCGGGGGTTTCGGGTTTGCCGAACACGGCGCCGCCAAGATCGAGCACCTGATCAGCGCCGATCACCAGATGTTCTGGATGACGCCTTGAAATCTTGAGCGACTTGAGTTGGGCCAGGGTATCGGCCAGATCGCGCGGCGACGCAGACTCGGCTTCAAGCGCTGCCCGAACAGCGGCTTCATCGATCAGGGCGGGAATGACCTCGACGGCTAGCCCGGCACCGCGCAAAAGCTGCGCGCGGATGGTGGAGGCCGAGGCGAGGATGAGGCGGTTGGGCATGACTCTGTGGATAACAGGGGGCACCGGTTGAGGGCAAGGCTGTGGCAAAGCTGTTGGGGGCGTTTTCGGGTTTCGGCCGCCTCGGGCGACGGTGGTTTTTCCCGCTGTGCAAAGGTGAAGGTTCTGGGTGTTGGAAAGGAACTGGCTCGACGGGTTATCGCGCCGGATCCGGCGCCGGTATAACACTTGTAACCAACTGTTATACCGAGAAAAAGCCACATCGTTCGCACTATGATGCACAGGGTTTTGCACAGGCATGCAGCCTGTGGGCAGAAGACGGGAGGATTGGGCTTATCCTGTTTTCCACAGCCCCTACAAATACATCATCTTTTCTTTTCATATACTTGATTTAAGAAGGGCGGCCTTTTTTATTTGCCGCGGTTGTTCGTCTATCACGTCGAGGGTCTGCAAAAGGCGGGGGTCGAGCGGGGGTCGGAGATGGACCTTCTGTTTCGGCATCAGGAGCGGCTGTTGCTGAATGCAATCATGACGCCGGCGATGTACGCAACGTGGATTTTCGGGCTTATGTTGGTGTTCACGCCCGGAATTGTTGGCTGGACCGAGATTTGGCCGTGGGCCAAGGCCGCAGCGGTTATCGGAATGACGGCGTTCCACTATTGGCTCGCGGTGCAGCGTTTGGCGCTGGTTGAAGGGCGGAACCGGTTGACCGGGCGGCAATACCGGATGGCAAACGAGTTGCCGACGGTATTTATGATCGTCATTGTGCTGGCAGTGATTGTACGATTCTGAGCGCTGGTTGACTTTTCGCGCTGCTGCAGGTAGGGAGCGGCAACCTGGCCGTCCGGCCGCAAAGGTATATCCGAAAAAGCTTGTCTGCCGCGCCCCGTGGGGTGCCTGAACCCAGTGGAATTTCCATGAGCGAAGAACGTTTGAACCTCGCCGATCTCAAGGCGAAGACGCCTGCCGACCTGCTTGCGATGGCTGAGGAGTGGGAGATCGAGAACGCGTCGACGATGCGTAAGGGCGAGATGATGTTCTCGATCCTGAAAGAACACGCCGAGGACGGGATCGATATTGGTGGCGATGGTGTTCTGGAGGTGGTTCAGGACGGATTTGGCTTTCTGCGGAGCCCTTCGGCCAACTACCTGCCGGGCCCGGATGATATTTATGTAAGCCCCGACATGATCCGCCAGTATTCGCTGCGCACTGGCGACACGGTCGAGGGTGTGATGCGGGCGCCGGGTGAAAATGAACGCTATTTCGCGCTGAACACGGTGGAGCAGATAAACTTTCAGGACCCGGAACGGGCGCGGCACAAGGTTGCGTTTGAAAACCTGACGCCGCTCTACCCGACCGAGCGGCTGAAGATGGAAGTGGAAGACCCGACGATCAAGGACCGGTCGGCGCGGATCATCGATCTGGTGGCACCGATTGGCAAGGGTCAGCGCGGGTTGATCGTGGCGCCGCCGCGCACCGGCAAGACGGTGCTTTTGCAGAACATTGCAAACTCGATCGAGAAGAATCACCCGGAAGTGTACCTGATCGTTCTGTTGATCGATGAGCGGCCCGAGGAAGTGACCGACATGCAACGCAGCGTGAAGGGCGAGGTGATTTCGTCAACTTTCGATGAGCCTGCGACACGCCACGTTGCTGTTGCCGAGATGGTGATCGAAAAGGCAAAGCGGTTGGTCGAGCACAAGCGTGATGTGGTGATCCTGCTCGACAGCATCACGCGCCTTGGGCGCGCGTTCAACACTGTGGTGCCTTCGAGCGGCAAGGTGTTGACCGGTGGTGTCGATGCCAACGCGCTGCAGCGGCCGAAGCGCTTTTTTGGTGCGGCGCGCAACATTGAAGAGGGCGGCAGCCTGACAATTATCGCCACCGCGCTGATCGACACCGGTTCACGCATGGACGAGGTGATTTTTGAGGAGTTCAAGGGCACTGGCAACGCGGAAATCGTGCTCGACCGCAAGGTGGCCGACAAGCGCGTGTTCCCGGCGATGGACATTCTCAAATCGGGCACCCGGAAAGAAGAGCTGCTGGTCGATCCGAAGGACTTGCAGAAAACCTATCTGCTGCGACGCATTCTGAACCCGATGGGAACCACGGATGCGATCGAATTCCTGATCTCGAAGTTGAAACAGACCAAGACGAACAGCGAGTTCTTCGATTCGATGAACGCCTGACCGGCCACGCTGCGGTAAGGGATTTCGACGATGGACACGATCTTTGCGCAGGCAAGCGCCCGCGGCAAGGCGGGTGTTGCGGTAATTCGCATCTCTGGCCCACAGGCATGGGCTGCGGTCGAGGCCCTCGCGGGCCCGCTGCCGCCGCTGCGAACGGCGGGAGTGCGGCTCCTGCGGAACGGCGGCGAGGCGCTCGATTCGGCGCTGGTATTATGTTTTGCGGAAGGCGCGAGCTTTACCGGCGAACAGGTGGCAGAACTGCACCTGCATGGCGCGGTCGCAAGTGTTGCGGCGGTTCTGGGCGCGTTGGGCGAGCGTCCGGGGTTGCGCATGGCGGAGGCGGGCGAGTTTACGCGCCGGGCGCTTGAAAATGGACGACTCGACCTGGCGCAAGTCGAGGGGCTGGCCGATCTGATTGAGGCGGAGACCGAAGCACAGCGCAAGCAGGCCCTGCGGGTTCTTTCGGGGACGATTGGAACGCTCGTGGCGGGGTGGCGCGCCGACCTTACGCGTGCGGCTGCGTTGGTTGCCGCGACGATTGACTTTTCCGATGAGGAGGTGCCGCTGGATGTCGCGCCAGAGGTTCTGGCATTGCTCGGTGGAGTTTCCTGCGCGCTTTCGCGGGAGTTGGCCGGCGTGGCTGCCTCGGAGCGTATCCGGGATGGTTACGAGGTGGCTATAGTGGGCCGCCCGAACGCAGGTAAATCGACGCTTCTCAACGCGTTAGCCGGTAGGGACGCGGCGATTACGTCAGAGCTTGCGGGCACAACCCGCGATGTTATCGAGGTGCGTATGGATTTGGGCGGGCTGCCCGTGACGCTGCTTGACACGGCCGGGCTGCGGGAAGCCGAAGGCGCGGTCGAGGCGATCGGCGTGGCGCGCGCTTTGCAGCGCGCGCGCGCTGCTGATTTGCGGGTGTTCTTGCTCGACGGCGGCGATGTACCGTTATTGGAGCCGTTGGCCGGCGATCTTTTGGTGCGCGGCAAGGCAGACCTGCGGCCGGGTGATGGCCTTGCGGTTTCCGGTGTCACAGGCGAGGGTATTGACGGCTTGGTGCAGGCGATTTCGGTGGAACTTGCGGGCCGAGCGATGTCGGCGGGTGTGATGACGCGTGATCGGCATCGGGCCGCAATGGCGGCGGCGGTTGAGGCGCTTGCCTCGGCCGCGGTCGAGCTTGGGCGCGGCCCGGAGCGCGCGGAGTTTGCGGCGGAAGATATCGGGCGCGCGTTGCGTGCGCTCGAATCGCTTGTTGGGCGCGTCGATGTGGAGCATTTGCTGGATGACATCTTCGCCAGCTTCTGTATCGGCAAATGAGGGGTGTTTCACGTGAAACATTTTGATGTGATCGTGGTGGGCGGCGGGCATGCGGGCGTCGAGGCAGCACATGCGGCGGCTCGTATGGGAGCCAAGACCGCTTTGGTTACCCAGCGGCGCGAGACAATTGGCGTGATGTCGTGCAATCCCGCTATCGGCGGGCTCGGCAAAGGGCACCTCGTACGCGAAGTTGATGCGCTCGACGGAGTCATGGCCCGTGCGGGAGACCTCGCCGGAATCCAGTTTCGGCTGCTTAATCGGCGCAAAGGGCCAGCGGTGCAGGGCCCGCGCGTGCAGGCAGACCGAAAGCTTTACCGGGCTGCGGTGCAAGCCGCGATCGCGTCGCGGCCCGGGTTGATGGTTGTGGAAGGCGAAGTTGTTGATCTGTTTCTGATTTCGCACCGCGTTGGCGGCGTGACGCTGGCAGATGGTGCCGTGTTGCGGGGTAGTGCGGTGGTGCTTACAACGGGCACCTTTCTGCGTGGTGTCATCCATATTGGAGGGCAAAGTCGGCCCGGCGGTCGCGTTGGTGATCTGCCCTCGAACAAACTCGCCGAGCGACTCGGCGCTCTCGAACTGCCGCTTGGCAGGTTAAAAACGGGCACACCGCCGCGCCTTGATGGGCGTAGCATTGATTGGGGCCTGCTTGAGACTCAGCCGGGGGACGAAGATCCGGTGATGCTTTCGTTTCTTAACCGTAAGCCATTCGTGCACCAGGTCGCTTGCGGAATTACGCACACCAACCCCGAAACGCATGAGATCATCCGCGCCAACCTCTCGAAGTCTGCAATGTATGGGGGCCACATCGAGGGCGTTGGGCCGCGCTATTGCCCTTCGATTGAAGACAAGGTCGTGCGGTTTTCGGAAAAGGAGTCACACCAGATATTCCTGGAACCCGAAGGGCTGGATGAGCATGTAGTCTATCCAAACGGCGTTTCGACCTCGTTGCCTGTTGAGGTGCAGGAGCAGTACATCCGGTCAATCAAGGGGCTTGAGTCTGCCGTCATCCTGCAGGCGGGCTACGCCATCGAGTATGATTACATTGATCCGCGCGCGCTACGCCCTACATTGGAGCTCAAGGATTTGCAGGGGCTATTCCTCGCGGGCCAGATTAACGGAACCACAGGATACGAAGAGGCAGCCGCGCAGGGGCTTGCCGCAGGCTTGAATGCCGCGTTGCTGGCGCGAGGCGAGGCCGGGTGGGGCTTTAGCCGAGCCGACAGCTACATTGGCGTGATGATTGATGATTTGGTGACGCGTGGCGTCAGCGAGCCTTACCGCATGTTCACCTCGCGCGCGGAATTCAGGCTTTCGCTGCGCGCGGACAATGCCGATCAGCGCCTGACGGGCGCGGGACGCAGGCTTGGGTGCGTGGGGGATGATCGCGCAAGGGCGTTTGACGCAAAGATGGAGGCGCTCGCGCGTGGGCGCGATGCGCTTGAAACGGCCACATTCACGCCGGGGGAGGCGAAGGCGCACGGGATAGCAGTCAACCAAGATGGGCAGCGCCGTTCGGCCTTTGGTCTGCTGGCCATGGCTGGGGTGGAGTTCTCTGATTTGGTGGCGGCGGTGCCTGATCTGGCGAACATCACGCCCGAGATTGCGCAGCAGCTGGCGCGTGATGCACTCTATGTGCATTACATTGACCGCCAGAGCGCCGAAGTCGAGGCCATCCGGCGCGACGAGGCCTGGGAGATTCCTGTTGGTTTCGACTATCTCGGGCTCTCGGGGCTTTCAACCGAGATCAAGGGAAAACTGTCAAAGGCGCGGCCGTTGACACTAGGGCAAGCGGCGCGAGTAGATGGGGTCACGCCCGCTGCGCTGGCGCTGCTATTGGCGAGGCTCAGGCAGGCGCGAAGGGCGAAAAGCGCATGACTGCCGACCCGGATCGCACCTCGCTTCAACGTGTCACCGGTGTTTCACGTGAAACAATGGAGCGCCTGGATCAATACGCGGAATTGCTGCGCAAATGGAACCCCGCCATAAATCTGGTGTCCAAAGCCACGGTTGCCGCCATCTGGAAGCGCCACTTCATCGATTCCGCCCAGGTTTTCAACATCGCGGCGCCGCGCAGCGGATTATGGGCCGATCTTGGTAGCGGCGCCGGTTTCCCGGGTCTGGTCGTGGCGATTCTGGCGGCGGAGTTGGCGCCGGACCTTTCGGTGGTCCTTTTGGAAAGCGACCTCCGCAAGGCCGCGTTTCTTGCGACGGTGGCACGAAATACCGGGGTCCGTGTGCGCGTGAGCACGGACCGCATAGAGGCCGCCCCGCCCCTTGGCGCGCGCTACCTGAGTGCACGCGCGCTGGCGCCGCTTCCGGGTCTGCTTCAGCACGTCGAGCGCCATCTCTTGCACGAAGGCACCGCCTATTTCAGCAAGGGCAAAGGCTGGAAAGACGAAATCTCGAACGCGCAGAAGAATTGGCGCTTTGAAGCCACCGCGCACCCGAGTAAGACAGAAGAAAATTCGGCAATACTGGAAATCAAAGGAGTTGCCCGTGCCTGACCCGACGCGCCCACGCGGACCGCGCATCATCGCCGTGGCAAACCAGAAGGGCGGGGTCGGAAAAACCACGACCGCAATAAATCTTGCGGCCTCGCTGGCAGAGCACGGCGAAAAGGTGCTGCTCGTCGATCTCGATCCTCAAGGCAACGCTTCGACAGGTTTGGGCATCGAGCCGGGGGCGCGGCGCGCGACGACCTACGACCTTCTGCTTGATGATGTTCCGATCGCGGATGTGCTTGTTCAAACAGCGGTTTCTGGCGTCTGGCTTTCACCCGCCACCACCGATCTTTCGTCGGCAGACATGGAGCTTGTTGCAAATGAAAAGCGAAGTTTCCTGTTGCACGACGCGCTTCGCCAGCCCGCGCTCGACCGCTTTGCCTTCAATTACATTCTGATCGATTGCCCGCCTTCGCTTAGCCTTCTCACGGTCAATGCGCTGGTCGCGGCCCATTCGGTTCTGGTCCCGCTGCAAGCCGAGTTTTTTGCGCTTGAAGGGCTGTCTCAGCTCATGTTGACCATCCGAGAGGTGCGCCAGACCGCCAACGCAGCGCTGCGAATCGAAGGTGTGGTGCTGACGATGTACGACGTGCGCAATAATCTTTCGCAGCAGGTCGAAGCAGACGCGCGCGCGACTCTGGGCGACCTGGTGTACCGCACCATGATACCCCGAAATGTCCGCATATCCGAGGCGCCGTCGCATGCGCTGCCGGTGCTTGCCTATGATTCGGCGTCCAAAGGCAGCGTCGCCTATCGCGCGCTTGCGACTGAACTTCTCGCGCGGCACGCACCCGTTCGGGCGGAAAGGGTAAAGATATGAGCGAAAACAAGACCGAAAAACGTGGCTTGGGCCGAGGGCTTTCGGCCCTGATGGCCGATGTGAATATCGCGCATGATCGCGACACTGGCGTGGCGGAGCGGGGGCGCGGCGAAATGCGCCTGCCGGTCGAAAGGCTGGTGCCAAATCCCAACCAGCCGCGACGCGATTTCGACCCGGCGGCACTTGAAGAGCTGGCTGGGTCAATCCGTGCCAAAGGCGTGATCCAGCCACTACTGGTGCGCGCACATCCAACCGACTCCGGCTTCTACGAGATTGTTGCCGGCGAGCGCCGCTGGCGCGCCGCGCAAATGGCGCAGTTGCACGATGTGCCCGTGCTTTTGCGCGACCTTTCCGATACCGAAGTGTTGGAAGTTGCGATCATCGAGAACATCCAGCGCGCCGACCTCAACCCGATCGAGGAGGCTTTGAGCTATCGCCAGCTCATGGATCGCTTCGGACACACGCAGGAAAAAATGGCCGAGGCGCTATCGAAAAGCCGAAGCCACATCGCTAACCTTCTGAGATTGCTGCAGCTTCCGTCCGAAGTTCAGACCTGGCTACGCGAGGGCAAACTGACCGCCGGGCATGCGCGGGCGCTTGTGCCCACCTCCGACCCGATCGCGCTTGCATCGCAGGTCATAGCAAAGGGCCTCTCGGTGCGCGAAACCGAGCGGCTTGCCAAGGCGCCTGCAACAAAGCCCAATCGGCCACACAGCGCGCGCTCCGAAAAAGACGCTGATACGCGTGCGCTCGAACAAGACCTCTCGGCGCATCTGCGCATGCGCGTGGTGATCGATCATAAAGGCTTTGACGGCGGCAATCTGGTCATCACCTATCGCAATCTCGATCAGCTTGACGAGCTTTGCCAAATCCTCAGCACCATGCGCTAAAAGGCTCTAAACTAGCAGATCGCGCAGAATCGCGTTCAGAATTGGGCGACCTGCGGTTGTTGCCCGGAGTCTGGTTCCCAAGACATCGACCAGACCAAGCTCCTGAAGCCGATCCAGCGCGGCCTCCGGCAGCGTCGCCCCCGAAACAGATGCGTAGCGGGCAGTATCGACACCCTCACCAAGACGAAGCCCCATCAACAACAGTTCCGACCCCTGGTCGCGCGCACGCAACGCTTCGCGCGGCAGTTCCCCGGGTTGACCGGATTCAACAAGATCAAGCCAGCTGGCGGGCGCGCGCGGCGCCTCGGTCGCCCAACGCGCGCCTGCAATCGTAAGGCGGCCGTGCGCGCCCGGTCCGATGCCCGCGTAATCGCCGTACCGCCAATATATCAGGTTGTGGCGGCTTTCCTGCCCGGGTCGGGCGTGGTTGGAAACCTCATAGGCTGGAAGCCCCGCCGCAGCGCAAATATCCTGTGTTGCCATATACATATCGGCGGCATCGTCGTCTTGCGGCAGGCCCTTAAGCTTGCCTGCGGCGTGCCGCGCACCAAACACGGTGCCTTCCTCAACGGTCAGTTGATAAAGCGAGAAGTGGTCCACCGCCATCGACAGCGCCTCACGCAACTCAAGCCTCCATTCGGCAAGCGTCTGGTCCTGCCGGGCGTAGATCAGATCGAAGCTCACGCGCCCGATGGCCAAGCGTGCAATGTCGAACGCGGCGCGGGCCTCGGCGACCGAGTGCATCCGCCCAAGCCGGCGCAAGTCGGTGTCGTTTAGCGCCTGAACCCCCATGGAAAGCCGGTTCACCCCGGCCTCGGCATATCCCCGAAACCGCCCCGATTCGACGCTACCGGGGTTGGCCTCAAGCGTCACCTCCAGGTCGTTTGCCATCACCCATGTCTCGCGCACGCGGTCCAGCACGTCGCTCACGATCTCCGGATCCATCAGCGAAGGTGTGCCCCCGCCAAAGAAAACCGTGTTGAGCACCCTTCCGCGGGTCTCGGCACCGATCCGGTCAATTTCAGCCAAATAGGCTCCAAGCCAGCGTTTCTGGTCAATCTTTGCTGCGACATGGCTGTTGAAATCGCAATAGGGGCACTTCGATGCGCAAAATGGCCAATGGATGTAAAGCCCAAAGCCCCCGTGCTGCCAGTCCTCCATCGATCAGCCCTTAAACGCCGTGACTTCGATCTCCACCTTCATCTCGGGGCGGATCAATCCTGCGACCACCATGGTTGCGGCGGGCCGGATGTCGCCCAATGCTTCGTTCAGCGCTGGCGCAAGCGCTTCAACCAGCGCTGCATCGGTCACGGTATATTGCACCCGGACGATGTCGGCCAACTCGAAGCCGCCTTGCTTCAACGCCCAGCCGATCGTGGCAAAGCAGTTTCGGGCCTGGGCGGCGATGTCGTCCGGCATGGTCATCGTGGCGTAATCGTAGCCGGTCACGCCGGAAACAAAGCACCAGGGCCCCTTTACCACCGCTCGGCTGTAGCTCATGGCTGCCTCAAAAGGCGAACCGGTCGAGATTCGCTGCATCTTGCCCCCCAGGCATTTCATAAGTTTGGCAAATGCGTCGGCCCGATGGCTGATCTTGTTTTTGAGCGCAGGGTCCATCTCCGCAAATGTGATCACATGACCCTCGGGCACGAACATCGGGTCATAGCCGTGCCCCTGCGCACCGCGCATCGGCCAAATAACCTCGCCCTCGCACTTGCCCTCGAACACCTCTTCGTGCCCATCCGGCCAAGCTAGCACCAGTGTGCTGCGAAACCGGGCCTTGCGCGGGAATGGCGCCGAAACAGCCTCTAACTCGGCCCAGGTTCGCGCCATCGCCCGCACAAAATCGCGCCCCACAGGGGTTTGCGCCCAATCCGCAGTATAAACGCCCGGCGCGCCGCCAAGCCCGTCAACCTCGATCCCGCTATCATCGGCAAGCGCAGGAAGTCCGGTCGCCTTTGCTGCAGCATGCGCCTTGATCCGCGCGTTTCCGATGAAGGTGCTTTCGGTCTCCTCGGGCTCGGGCAACCCCAACTCGGCCCCGCCGACACAGGCAATCCCAAGCGGAGCGAGCATCGAACGCATCTCCTCGAGTTTGCCGGCATTGTGCGTGGCCACCAGCAGACGGCTGCCCGTGAAGCGCCTCATGCCAGCGCCGCCTTTTGGGCCGAAACCAGCGCCGCGCCCCCGAGTTCGGCCAGGTCGAGCAACTTGCCCATCTCGTCGCGCGAAAAAGTTGCTCCTTCGGCTGACATCTGCACTTCGACAAGGCGCCCGCGCCCGGTAAGAATGAAATTGCCATCGGTGCCCGCCTCGCTGTCTTCGGCATAGTCGAGATCAAGCAGCGGTTGGCCCGCATAGATCCCGCACGAAACAGCGACAACGTGATCAACCAGCGGGTCCGAGGTGATCGCACCGGTCTTCAGAAGCGCGTTCACCGCCATCCGAAGCGCCACCCAGCCGCCGGTGATCGACGCGCAACGGGTGCCACCATCGGCCTGAATCACATCGCAGTCGATCACGATCTGACGCTCTCCAAGCGCCCTCCGGTCAACCCCGGCGCGCAGCGCGCGGCCAATAAGGCGTTGAATTTCTTGTGTTCGTCCAGTCTGCTTGCCCGCCGCAGCCTCGCGCCGATTGCGCGAGTTCGTGGCGCGCGGCAACATGCCGTATTCGGCCGTCACCCAGCCCAGCCCCGACCCTTTCAAAAACTGCGGCGCCTTGTCCTCAATCGTGGCAGAGCAAAGCACATGGGTTCCGCCAGCCTTGATCAGGCACGAACCCTCGGCGTGACGCATCACCCCCGGCTCAATGACGATCGGGCGCATTTCGTCCAAGTTTCGGCCAGAGGGGCGCATGGGTTGTCCTTTCCTGTTGCCCGGCCAATTACAGGCCCACCCTGCTTTGATGCAACCCCGATTGACGCGCCGCCGCCCTGCACCTACCTCGGGCGTAAGGAGCACGCCGATGTCAGACGCAACCCTACTGCTTTCCGAGATGAACGACCGATCCCGCGAAGTTTTTCGGCGCGTGGTAGAGGCCTATCTTGACACCGGCGAGCCGGTCGGTTCGCGCACGCTCGCCCGATCGCTCAGCGAAAAGGTTTCGGCGGCGACCGTGCGCAATGTGATGCAGGACCTCGAATTCATGGGGCTGCTCGAGAGTCCGCACATTTCGGCAGGCAGGGTTCCGACACAGGCGGGACTACGGATCTTTGTCGACGGACTGATGGAGGTTGCACAGGTAACGGTCGCAGATCGCGAGATGATTGACGCCACGCTTGGCTCCAACGAGCCCGGCGTTGGCGCCCGCCTTGACCGGGTCGGATCGGTCCTTTCGGCCATCACACGCGGCGCGAGCCTTGTTCTTACACCCAAGCGCGAAGCTCCAATCCGCCACATCGAATTTGTCAGCCTGGCTGCTGATCGTGCGCTTGTGGTGTTGGTTTTTGCCGATGGACAAGTGGAAAACCGCGTATTCACCCCGCCGCGCGGCCAAACCCCTTCATCCATGCGGGAAGCGGCCAACTTTCTAAACGCGATGGCAGAAGGCCGCACGATTTCCGAGTTGCGGGCTTACATCGCGCGCGAAATCGCACAGCGTCGGCAAGAACTCGACATATTGGCGCGCGAAATGGTCGAAAGCGGGTTGGCGCTATGGGAAAACGCAGGTGAGCAACACGAACGGCTCATCGTGCGCGGTCGCGCCAATCTGATCGACGCGGATGCCGACGACCTTGATCGCGTGCGCAGCCTGTTTGACGAGCTTGAGCGCAAGCGCGACATCGTCGAGTTTCTCGACCTGGCCGAGGGCGGTGCCGGTGTGCGCATTTTTATTGGCTCCGAGAACAAGCTTTTCTCACTTTCGGGTTCCTCTCTGGTGGTCTCTCCTTATATGAACGCTGACCGAAAGATTATCGGCGCTGTGGGTGTGATCGGGCCAACGCGGCTCAACTACGCGCGCATCGTGCCAATTGTAGACTATACGGCGCAACTGGTCGGGCGAATACTTTCTGACCGGGGCAAGGGGTAAGTAGATGAGCGAGATGAAAAAAGACGAGATTGCCGAAGATCAGGCCCAGATCGGTGATGATTTTGATGGCGCTGCCGCCGAAATTGAGGCGCTGCGCACCGAGCGCGACGACATGCGCGACCGCTTTATTCGCGCCCTCGCGGATGCCGAGAACATGCGCAAGCGCGCCGAACGCGACCGCCGCGAGGCTGAGCAGTACGGGGGCACCAAGCTCGCGCGCGACCTGCTTCCGGTCTATGATGCGCTTCGCCGTGCGCTTGACGTGGCAACCGATGAGCAGCGCGCCGCTGCAGCGGCGCTGATCGAGGGCGTCGAGCTGACGTTGCGAGAATTGATCAATGTTTTCGGCAAGCACGGAATGGAGCCGATCGTGCCGCAACCAGGCGACGCCTTCGACCCGGCGCAACATCAGGCAATGTTTGAGGCCCCGCTGCCCGGCACGAAAGCGGGCGACATCATTCAGGTGATGTCCGAGGGCTTCATGTTGCATGACCGTCTGTTGCGCCCGGCGCAGGTCGGCGTTTCCTCAACGCCAAAGTCGTAAAACAGGCTCTATTCGGCCGAAATCGCCTTGAGCTCATAAATCAACGCCAGCGCATCGCGCGGCGAAAGCTCATCCGGGTGCAGTGCTTTCAGCCGCTCTTGCAGCTTGGTTCCGCCGTTGCGCGCGGGCGGTGGCGGCGCGGCGCGGAACAGCGGCAAGTCGTCGATCATTGCCCGCTGGCGCGCTGCGCCCTCGCGCTCACCTGACTCAAGCGCCTCCAGCACCACCTTTGCGCGCTCGATCACTGCCGGGGGCAAGCCAGCAAGCCGCGCAACCTGCACTCCGTAACTGCGGTCTGCGGCGCCCTGCTTCACCTCGTGCAAAAAGACCAGCTCGCCGTGCCACTCGCGCGCCGTGACGTTGGCATTCGCTGCTCCGCCCAATTTGCCCGAAAGCGCGGTCAGTTCATGGTAGTGTGTCGCGAAAAGCGCGCGGCAGCGGTTAACGTCATGCAGGTGCTCCAGCACTGCCCAGGCAATTGAAAGTCCGTCATAGGTTGCTGTGCCGCGGCCAATTTCGTCGAGGATCACCAGCGCACGGTCGTCAGCCTGGTTGAGAATCGCGGCCGTCTCGACCATTTCCACCATGAAGGTTGAACGGCCGCGCGCAAGATCGTCGGCGGCGCCGACGCGACTGAATAGCTGGCTTACCAAGCCAAGCCGGACGCGCCGCGCGGGCACAAAGCTTCCTGCCTGCGCCAGCAGCGCGATGAGAGCGTTTTGCCGAAGAAAGGTTGATTTTCCGGCCATATTCGGGCCGGTCAGCAGCCAGATTGCGGGCGTGGCACCCGTCGTCAACGCGCAATCATTGGCAACAAAGGCATCGCCGGTGCGCCGAAGAGACGCCTCCACCACTGGGTGGCGGCCGCCCTCCACCTCGAATGCGCGGCTGTCGTCAAGTTCGGGCTGCACCCAATCCTCGGCCGCGGCAAGGTCGGCGAATGCGCAGGCGAGGTCGATTTCGGCCAATCCGCGCGCCGCTGCGCCTATAGCGCCTGCCTGCGCGACTATTGCAGCATTCAGGCTTGCATAGACACGCTTTTCGATCTCCAGCGCATGGTTTCCGGCGTTCAGAATGCGGGTCTCAAGGGCGCTCAGCGCGACGGTCGTGAACCGCACTTGCCCGGCGGTGGTCTGCCGATGAATAAAGACTTCGTTCAGCGGTGGCGCTCGCATCCTCTCGCCGTGCACCGCAGAGGTTTCGATGAAATAGCCCAATACGTTGTTGTGCTTGATCTTCAGCGCCGCAATTCCGGTGTCGCGTACGAAATCCGCTTGCATGCCGGCAATCACGCCCCGCCCCTCGTCGCGCAGGCGCCGAGTTTCATCAAGCTCCGCGTCGTACCCGGGCGCGACAAAGCCGCCATCGCGTGCCAGCAAGGGTGGCTCGGCAACAAGAGCCGCATCGAGCAAGGCAATCAGGGCCTCATGGCCCACAAGCGTCGTCGCCGCGTGTATCAACAGCGGTGGTGCGTCCGAGGCGCCGACGCGCTCAGCAATTCTCGCGGCTTGTTGCAGGCCGTTGCGGATGGCCGCCATGTCGCGCGGCCCGCCGCGATCAAGTGCCAGCCGCGAAAGGGCGCGCTCCAGGTCTGGGCAGCGCCGCAGGTCGGCCCTGAGTTCCTCGCGCAAACGGCTCTGTTCCAGCAAAAAACGCACCGAATCGTGGCGCGCGCCAACCTCGGTCAGGTCGCGTGACGGCGCCGCAATTCGGCGTTCAAGCAGGCGTCCGCCCGCCGCGGTCGCGGTGCGGTCGATGGTCGCTACCAGCGACCCCTCGCGCCCACCCGAAAGCGCCTGTGTCAGTTCCAGATTGCGCCGCGTTGCAGCGTCGATCTGCATGACACTCGACATGGTCTCGCGCACCGGGGCGTGCAGCAGTGGCAGTTTGCCGCGCTGCGTAGAATCAAGGTAGTCAGCCAAAGCGCCCATTGCGGCCAGCTCAGCCCGCGAAAAAGCGCCAAAGGCCTCAAGCGTGCCCACGCCAAACAGGGCGCAAAGCCGTTTTTCCGCGCTTTGGCTGTCAAAGCTTGCACGAGCGAGCGCAGTCAGCGCGGCGCGCGATTCAGACACTAATCCTGCCAAATCGGATTCGCGTTGCTCGCTTACCAGAACCTCGCGCGGGGCGAGCCGCGCAAGTTCGGGCGCAAGCCGTACCAACGGGCAGGTCATTACCCGAAACTCGCCCGTCGAGATATCCACCCACGCCAGCGCTGCATCGTCGCGCACATCAGCCCAGGCGGCAAGAAAGTTGTGCCGCCGCGCGTCTAGCAGGCTTTCCTCGGTCAGCGTGCCGGGCGTGACCAGCCGCACGACTTGCCGCGCTACCACCGACTTGGCGCCCCGCCTCCTTGCCTCAGCCGGGTCTTCCATCTGCTCGGCAATCGCCACACGAAAACCCTTGCGGATCAGAGCGAGAAGATAGCCCTCGGCGGCATGAACCGGCACGCCGCACATCGGAATATCTTGCCCAAGGTGCTGCCCGCGCTTGGTGAGCGCGATATCGAGCGCGGCCGCAGCTGCAACGGCATCATCGAAAAACATCTCATAAAAATCGCCCATGCGGTAGAACAGCAAGGCGCCGGGGTTGGCGGCCTTGATTTCAAGATACTGCGCCATCATCGGCGTGACCGCACCGGTGCTCATCTTCCGCCTTGTTTTCCACGCACGCGCCCTTTCTAGTGGTGCTTCGGGCGAATGCAAACCGATCTGGCTTCAAGCATGAAAAATACTCTCTATGACCACCGCAGGTTTGCCCGGTTCATCGCAGCCAGCGGCCTTACCAACCTCGCCGACGGCATTGCCGTGCTCGCATGGGCGTGGATTGCCTCGCTGCTTACCCGAGATGCGCTGTGGATAGCTTTGGTGCCCATCGCGCTGCGTCTGCCGTGGTTTCTGTTCGCGATTCCGGCTGGTTTAGTGACTGATCGGGTCGATCGCCGCCGACTGATTCTTGTGGCAGACTCGGTGCGGGTGGCCGCGTTCATGCTCGCCGCACTGATGCTTTGGCTGGCCATGCCACTGCCGCCTGCCCCCGCGCGGGGTCTGGCGCAACCGGGGTTGTTCGCGGGGTTGATGGCTTCGGCGCTGGTGGTCGGCGTGGCCGAGGTGTTCCGCGATACTGCCGCACAGACCCTGCTGCCCTCGTTGGTACCGCAGGCGCTGCTCGAACGCGCGAACGGGCGGCTCTGGGCGGTCGAGATCGTGGGCAACGCGCTGCTCGGCCCGGCGCTCGCGGCGCTGCTGCTCGGGGTGTATGTGGCGGCCCCTTTTGCGGTTAACACCGCAGCCATCGCCCTGGCGCTCTGGCTGCTAAGTGGCGTTACCGGGCAGTTTCGGGCCCGACCAAGGGGCGAAAACCGCCGCTGGCGCAACGAACTGGCCGAGGGGTTCGGCTTTCTGCGCCAGCAAGAAACCTTGCGGCTGTTGGCCTGGGTCACCGGCTTCTGGAACCTGACGTTCGAGATGACGATGATCGCGCTTATTCTGCACACGCAGGAAAATCTCGGACTGAACGCTTTTGCCTACGGGCTCGTGCTTTCGGCAGGCGCCGTGGGCGGCATTTTGGGCAGCATGTCGGCCGAGCGCATATTGCGCCGCACTGGGCCGGCCCGCGCCATGCAGTGGTCGTTGGCACTGACGGGGCCGCTTTTCATTGGCCTCGCGTTCGCCCCGGGCGCCGTGATGCTTGCGCTGGTGCTGGGTGTGTCGGAGTTCTGGGGTCTGGTGTGGAACACGGTCTCGGTTTCCTACCGCCAGCGCGCCGTTCCGGATGCCCTGCGCGGCCGCGTGAACAGTCTCTACCGAATGCTGGCCTGGGGCATGATGCCGCTGGGCATGCTGCTCTCCGGGCTTGCGGTGCGCGGCGCCGAGGGCATGGTCGGGCGCGAGACCGCGCTTTTGCTGCCATTCTGGCTCGCGGCGGCAATCATGGCGGTGGTTGCTGCAATCGCGTGGCCAAAACTTGGGGCGGGTTTTGCGCAGCAAGGTTGAGACGCGGGCGCGGCGGTTGTATGCAGCGGAAAGCTCATGAGGATTCGCGCATGTCAACCAAGAACCGTGTCACCCCGGAAGAAGCGCTTGCCTATCACCTCGAACCGCGCCCCGGCAAATACGAGATCACGGCCACCAAGCCGATGAATACCCAACGCGACCTGAGCCTTGCCTACAGCCCCGGCGTCGCGGTGCCCGTGCAGGCGATAGCGGACAACCCTGAAACCGTTTACGACTACACGGTCAAGGGCAACATGGTGGCGATCGTCTCGAACGGCACCGCGATTCTGGGCATGGGCAACCTTGGCGCGCTGGCCTCTAAGCCGGTGATGGAGGGCAAGGCGGTGCTTTTCAAGCGCTTTGCCGACGTGAACGCGATCGACATTGAGCTTGATACCGAAGACCCGGAGGAAATCATCACGGCGGTTCGACTGATGGCGCCCACCTTCGGCGGCATCAACCTTGAAGACATCAAGGCACCCGAGTGTTTCATCATCGAGCAGCGGCTGAAGGAAATCTGCGACATTCCGGTGTTTCACGATGACCAGCACGGCACTGCGGTGATCTGTGCGGCAGGCCTGATCAACGCGCTCGAGCTTAGCGGCAAGCGGATCGAAGATTGCAGGATCGTACTCAATGGCGCTGGCGCGGCGGGCATCGCTTGCCTTGAGCTTATCAAGACCATGGGTGCGCAGCACGACAACTGCATCATGTGCGATACCAAGGGTGTTATCTGGCAAGGCCGCACCGAGGGCATGAACCAATGGAAGTCAGCCCACGCCGCGCGCACCGAGGCACGCACCCTGGAAGACGCGATGAAGGGCGCCGATGTGTTTCTTGGCGTGTCGGCAAAGGGGGCGGTCACGCCCGAAATGGTCGCGAGCATGGCGCCGAACCCGGTCATTTTTGCGATGGCGAACCCGGACCCGGAAATTACCCCCGAAGAGGCGCACGGCGTTCGCGAGGATGCGATCGTGGCGACAGGGCGCAGCGATTACCCAAACCAGGTCAACAACGTGCTGGGCTTCCCCTACTTGTTTCGTGGCGCGCTCGACATTCATGCCCGCGCGATCAACGACGAAATGAAGCTTGCCTGCGCCCGGGCGCTTGCAGCGCTTGCGCGCGAGGATGTGCCCGATGAGGTCGCAATGGCCTACGGCCGCAAGCTGAGTTTCGGCCGTGATTACATCATTCCAACGCCGTTTGACCCGCGCCTGATCTATGTGATCCCGCCCGCCGTGGCCAAGGCCGGCATGGCAACCGGTGTGGCGCGGCGGCCGATCATTGACATGGCGGCCTACGAGCTTAGCCTGAAGGCGCGGATGGACCCGACGGCAGCAATTTTGCAGGGCATCCATGGCCGCGCCCGCGCGGCGCAGGCCCGGATGATCTTTGCCGAAGGCGATGATCCGCGCGTTCTGCGCGCCGCCGTGGCCTGGCAGCGCTCGGGGCAGGGCAAAGCACTGGTTGTCGGGCGCGAATCTGACGTGAAGGCAAAGCTCGAGGCCGCAGGCCTGGGCGACGCGGTGCGCGAGTTGACCGTGGTGAACTCGGTCAACAGCCGCCACATCGAGACCTATCGCGATTTTATCTACAAGCGGCTGCAACGACAGGGGTTTGACCGCGAAGACGCGCACAAACTTGCCAACCGCGACCGCCATGTTTTTGCCGCGTTGATGCTGGCGCATGGCCACGGCGATGGCCTGGTCACAGGCGCCACCCGCAAGGGCGCGCATGTCCTTGCCATGATCAACCACGTCTTCGACGCCAAGGCTTCGGATGGTGCGGTGGGCATTACGGCGGTGCTTCACAAGGGCCGCATCGTGTTGATTGGCGATACGCTGGTGCATGAATGGCCCGACGAGAACGACCTTGCCGACATCGCCGAGCGCGGCGCCCATGTGGCGCGCGGGCTGGGGCTGGAGCCGCGCGTTGCCTTCCTTTCGTTTTCGAACTTTGGCTACCCGGTCAGTGAGCGGGCAACCAAGATGTATGAGGCCGCCAAGGTGCTCGACAAGCGCGGGGTCGATTTCGAATATGAAGGCGAGATGACGGTGGACGTGGCGCTGAACGCCGAGCAGATGGCAATCTACCCCTTCTGCCGCCTGTCGGGCCCCGCCAACGTGCTGGTGGTGCCCGCGCGGCATTCGGCCTCGATCTCGGTCAAGCTGATGCAGGAAATGGCCGGCGCCACGGTGATCGGGCCGATACTGACCGGGGTCGAGAAACCGATCCAGATCTGTTCAACGGTTTCTACGGTGAACGACATTCTGAACATGGCAGCGATTGCTGCATGCAAGCTGGGGCAGGGCCGCTGAGAGCGCCGGGGGCTTTCCGCCCCCGGACCCCCGGAGGATATTTGGCCCAAGGCAGACAGCAAGGGAGAGGTCAGTGACGATCTGGAATCTCGGCTCGATCAACATCGACCATTTCTATCGGCTGCCGCATTTGCCCGCGCCGGGGCGCAGGTCATGCATATGGGCGGCGTCGGGCCGGAAAGCTGGGCACTTGAGCGGTTGCAGGGACTGGGCGTTGATTGCCGCCACGTTGCGCGCTGCGAGGTGGCAACCGGGCACGCGATCATCAATGTGGACCACGCGGGCGAAAACGCGATTGTGCTGTTTGCCGGGGCGAACCGGGGATTTGGATTCGCCGGGGTTGCGGCGGCGCTGGAAAGCGCAGCGCCCGGCGACTGGCTGGTAATGCAGAATGAGACCGCGCATCAGGCCGAAGCGGCGCGCCTGGCCCAGGAAAAGGGGCTGCACGTGGCCTATTCTGCCGCGCCGTTCGAGGTTGAGGCGGTCCGCGCTGTTCTGCCGAATGTGTCGCTTTTGCTGCTCAACGCGGTGGAATCGGCGCAGCTTTGCAAAGCGCTTGGCGTTGCGCTAGAGGCGCTTCCAGTGCCGCAGGTGCTTGTTACGCATGGCGCAAACGGGGCGGTTCTGCACGATCTGGCCGCGCGGCGCGAAACCAAAGCGCCGGCATTTCGGGTGCAGGCGGTCGACTCGACGGGTGCGGGGGATACATTCGCGGGCTATTTCATTGCGGCTTTGGCCGAGAGGCAGAGTACGCAGGCGGCGATGCGGCTTGCATCTGCCGCGGCGGCATTGAAGGTGACGCGGGTGGGAACGGCGGATGCAATCCCCGCCCGTGGCGAGGTGGAAGCTTTTCTGACGGAGCAGGTGGGATGAAGTTTCTGTTCGACCCCGAACCGGTGCGGGCTGCCGAAGTGCAGGGCGCCAGCGCCCAATACCCGGTGCGGCGGATTTTTTGCGTTGGACGCAACTATGCCGAGCATGCCCGCGAAATGGGCGGCGAGGTGGACCGTGAGGCGCCGTTTTACTTCACCAAGTCTGCGCTGGCCTTGACGCCTTCGGGGGCCACCGTGCCCTATCCGCCCGGGACCGGAGATTACCACCACGAGATGGAGTTTGTGATCGCGCTGGGCGCGCCTGCCTTTCGCATCGCCACCAAAGACGCGCCGGGCGTGGTGTTTGGCTATGCCTGCGGGCTGGATATGACCCGGCGCGATCTGCAGGCGGCGGCGAAGGAAAAGCGGCGCCCTTGGGACATCGGCAAGGATTTCGAGCACTCGGCGGTGCTGGGCGCGATCACCCGGGCTGAAGATTTTGGCCCGGTGGGACCGCAGGCGATCTCGCTGTCGGTGAACCGAGCGCCGAGGCAGGCGGCGCGGCTGGCCGACATGGTCTGGAGCGTGGCCGAGATTATCAGCCACCTTTCGACGCTCTACCATCTTGGGCCGGGCGATCTGATCTATACCGGCACACCCGCCGGGGTGGGCCCAGTGGTGCCGGGTGATGTGCTGGACGGGAAGATTGACGGGCTTGGCCCGCTGCGCCTTGTAATCGGCGCGGCCGAATAGTCAGGCGCGTGCAAGGGCTCGCGCGATCAGCGCGGGCACGCCCGCGTGCTCGCCAATTGGCGGTAAAATCGGCCCGGTGAAGTTGGCTTGAGCCAGCGCTGCGGGAATATCGGTTTCAACATGCCCGGCCCGGAGCGCGAAGAATGGCAGGCAAAGCGCCGGGCCGACGATGCGGGCGGCATCGGCCAGAAAGGGCGGCTCTTCGATCAGGCCCAACCGCACATCGAAAAATCTGGAGCGCAGCCGGGCGACCATTGCCTCGGCGCCCCGCCTTGACGCAGGCGAAACTTGCGAGCCATGTGCGGCCAGAAGAAGCGTGGTTGAAACAGGCTCTATTCCAGCAGAAAGCGCGGATTGTTCGACCAATTCTGGCAAGCCGGGGTCGGTGCCAAAAGGGCGCAGTTGCTGGCAGCGGGCGCCCAACCTTTCAAGCGCGCGCGGCAGCGCGGTGCTCGTAAACCAACCCTCTGACATGAAGAACGGGTAGATCAGCGGCGCATCGAAGCCTTGCAGTGCCGCCGCAAGCGCGCCCTCAGCCGCAAGGGTTGCGCCGCGCAGCCTCCAGCCGGGTAAAAGCACACCCGCCTCAACCGCGAGCGCGCGCATCCGCGCTTCTTGCGGGCCGGGGTTGGCGGGTGCGCCGTGCGCGATGAGAATGGCGTCGGACATGCCCCATTTCTAGGGCATTTTGCGGCTCTGGCAATCGTGCGCGCGCCCGCATAGCCTTGTGCCAAACGGAGGCCCGCATGAGCGATCACATAACCACCCACCAAGCCGAGGAAGACGCGCGCAACGATGCGATTCGGATTTTTGTCAACGGTCGCATCGTGCCCAAGGCGGAAGCGAAGGTTTCGGTTTACGATTCCGGCTTCCTGTTGGGTGACGGCGTCTGGGAGGGGCTGCGGCTTTACGATGGCCGCTGGGCGTTTCTGGGCGAACATATCGAGCGGCTGTTCGAGGCGGCCAAAGCCATCGACCTTGACATCGGCATGACCCCGGATCAGGTGCTTTCGGCCTTGTTAGAGACGCAAAAGGCCAACGGATTTGTAACCGACTGCCACGCCCGTCTGATGGTCACGCGCGGGGTCAAGCACCGCCCGTTCCAGCACCCGGCGCTCAGCCGTCAGGGGCCAACCATGGTGATCATCATGGAGCATTCGCGCCCCAGCATTCCGCGCCCGATCCGGCTTGCCACGGTGCCGCAAATCCGCGGCTTGCCGATGAGCCAGGACCCCAAGCTCAACAGCCACAGCAAGCTGAATTGCATCCTCGCCTGCATCGCAGCCGAAAAGGCGGGGGCTGACGAGGCCCTGATGCTGGACGTCCATGGATTCGTGAACACCACCAATGCCTGCAACTTCTTCATCGTGCGCAAGGGCGAGGTTTGGACTTCGACGGGGGACTACTGCATGAACGGCATTACGCGGGCCAAGGTGATTGAACTGTGTCGCGCCAATGGCATTCCGGTGTTTCAGCGCAATTTTGGCCTGTTAGAGACCTATTCGGCCGATGAGGCGTTTCTGACCGGCAGCTTTGGCGCGCAAACCCCGGTGGGGATGATCGACGGTCGGGTGATCGGCTCCGGCCAGATGGGGCCGATGACGGAACGGTTGCGCGGGCTTTACAAGGCGCTGGTGCAGGCATGAAAATCGCCATGTGGTCCGGCCCGCGCAACCTTTCGACGGCGTTGATGTATTCATTTGCCGCGCGGGGGGATTGCGCCGTCTGGGATGAACCCTTCTACGCGGCCTATCTTGCCGCGACCGGCATCACCCACCCGATGCGCGACCAGATCATCAACTCAAACAATTCAGATGCCATGGCCGTGGCCGCCGATTGCACGGGGCCGATTCCGCATGGTCAGAGACTATTCTACCAAAAACACATGACGCTGCACATGATCCCGCGCTTTGACCGCAGTTTCATGCGGCATCTGAAAAACGTGTTCCTGATCCGGCACCCGGCCCGGGTGGTGGCTAGCTATGTGAAAAAGCGTGAAAGCCCCAGTTTGGCTGATATTGGCTTTGTGCAACAGGCAGAGCTGTTTGACGAAGTGGCGGGTTGGCTTGGCCACGCACCTCTGGTGATTGACAGCGCCGATATCAGGGCCGACCCGAAGCAGGCGCTGACCAAACTCTGCGCGGCTTTGGCGATTCCCTTCGCTGAATCCATGCTGCACTGGCCCGCCGGGCCAAAACCCTATGATGGCGTCTGGGCGCCGCATTGGTATGGCGCGGTGCACCGCTCGTCCGGTTTCGAGGTCGGCGAGGGGCCTTTGCCTGCGCTCACGGGCGCGTATGCGCGGCTGGCCGAGGCGGCTCTGCCCCATTATGAAAGGCTTGCCGTACACAGAATGGGTTAACCGAACCTTTCATTTAACCCGCGGAATTCGTGTCGATTTATCAGATTCAGGCGCTTGCACGGAATCGCATTCTCGGGTTAGAACCGCTGCACGGACCAGTAGGGCCGGGACCTTTTCATATTCACATGTGGTGCCAGGGGAGCACGTGGGGTGGTGGAGGGTCCTGGGCAGGGGTGCCGGGACCCTCCTGTATTTCTGGATCAGGGCTCCACGCCGCCCAATTCACACACAATTCGCCATTCTTCGTCAGTTACGGGCTGCACCGAAAGGCGCGCGCAGGTAACAAGCGCCATCTTCGCAAGCCGATGATCGGCCTTCACCATCGCAAGGCTGACCGGGCGCGTGACCGGCCGCAGCGCGCGGATATCTACGCAATCCCACCGCGGGTCATCACTTGTGCTGTCGGGGTGCGAAAGCGCGCAAACCTCGACGATGCCCACAATCTCTTTGCCGATGTTCGAGTGGTAGAAGAACCCCTGGTCGCCCAACCGCATCGCCCGCATGTTGTTTCGCGCAAGGTAATTGCGCACGCCGTGCCACTCCTCGCCCGCGGGGGCTTTTGCGAGTTGCTGTGCCCAGCTCCAGGTGTCGGGCTCTGACTTGAACAACCACTTTGCCATCAACCGATGACCTTCTTCCACTCCGTGACGCTGACCGATTCGAACAGGTCCGCCGCCTTGTAGGGGTCGCCTGCCGCCCAGGTCTGCGCCGCCACGAGGCTGTCGCATTCAAGAATGATCAAGGAACCGACCATCTGGCCCGCCTCGATGAAAGGTCCAGCCATACGGACGATGCCGGTTGCCTCGATATAGGCAAGATGCGCGGCGCGGGCATCGAGGCGGGTTTGAAGGGCGCCGGGTCTATCTCGGCAAATGACGGCAAAAAGCATGCTCACTCCTGTTTCAAGGGCCGCGACAAAAGCGAAATTATAGCCTCGTCAACGGCGATCTTCTGTTCGACAAGCGCTGCAACCATGCTGGTGATCGGCATATCGATTCCAGCTGCTACCGCCAGTTTAGAGACTGCTTTTGACGTCGCTACACCTTCAACCGTGGTGCTCGCGTCAAATTCGGTGTTGGCGCCCAATGCCTGCCCGTAGCGGAAATTGCGCGATTGCGCCGAGGTGCAGGTCAGCACCAGATCGCCGAGCCCAGAAAGCCCCATGAGCGTATCCGGGCGGGCGCCGCGGGCGGTTGCGAAACGGTTCATTTCAGCAAAGCCGCGCGTCATCAGCGCCGCGCGCGCCGAATCGCCCAGCCCGGCGCCAATCACTACCCCGGCGGCAATAGCTACAACGTTCTTCAGGGCCCCACCCAATTCGGCCCCGATCATGTCGGTGGTGCGGTAGACCCGCAAAACGGGCGTTGAAAGCCGCGCTTGCATTGCTTCGCCCGCGGCATCGCTGGCACAGGCGAGCGTCAGCGCCGTTGGCAGACCGCGCGCAATGTCGGCCGCAAAACTCGGCCCGGTCAGCAGGGCGGGCGTAGCCTCTGGGATCGCGTTGGCGATCAGTGCCGCGGGCCCAAGACCGGATCCAAGGTCGATGCCCTTGGAGCAGGCAACCAGCATCCGGTTGCGCAGCGTGAAGGCGTGCGGCGCAAGAAATCCCGCCATCTGCTGCATCGGCATTGCAAGCAAAAGCAGTTCGCTTGCCGTGACATCTGAGATTTGCGCTGTAACAGAGACGTTTTCGGGCAAAGTAACGCCGGGAAGGCGGCGCGCATTGCTGCGGGTCTTGCGCATGTCATCGGCATGTGCGGCGTCGCGCGCCCAAAGCGTGACCGCCCCGTTGCGCGCCAGAGCAACCGCCATGGCGGTGCCGAATGCGCCCGCGCCCAGAACCCCGATATTCATGCCTTCGCCCCCCGTTTGCCCGAGCCGAGCATGGCGGGCGCCGCTTCGTCAAGCGGCCAGCGGGGTCGGGCCGACAGCGCCATGCCATCGCGTCCACCCGCGCGAAAGCGCTCGATACCGGCCCACGCTATCATCGCTGCGTTGTCAGTGCAAAGTGCCAGCGGCGGGGCTATGAATGCGGTGCCGAAGGCCGCCGAAACAGTCTCTAACGCAGCCCGAATCGCCTTGTTGGCAGCAACCCCCCCGGCAACTGCGAAAGCCGGCGCATGGGGCCCCTCGCTCAGATAGGCCGCCAGGGCGCGACGCGACTTTTCTGCCAGAACATCGGCCACAGCGGCCTGAAACCCGGCGCATAGATCGGCACGGTCGGCTGCGCGCAATTCACCATCCCGCATCACCCCGTCGCGCGCCCGCAGCAGCGCGGTCTTCAGGCCCGAAAACGACATGTCGCAACCGGGGCGGTCAAGCAGCGGTCGAGGAAAGGCAAAATGCCCCGGGTCGCCCTTTGCAGCCTCCGCCTCAACCGCCGGGCCGCCGGGCTGCGGCAACGCCAGAAGCTTTGCGGTCTTGTCGAAGGCCTCGCCGGGCGCATCGTCGATGGTGCCGCCGATGCGGCTAAAGCTTTCGGGGCCGCGCACGATCAGAAACTGGCAGTGTCCGCCTGAAACCAGCAGCATCAGGTAGGGAAATGCCAGCGCATGCGTAAGCCGTGGCGTAAGGGCATGCCCGGCCAGGTGGTTGACCCCGACCAGCGGCAGCCCGGTGCCCGCCGCTATACCCTTGGCGCACATCACCCCTGAAAGCACGCCGCCGATCAACCCCGGCCCAGCCGTCACCGCTACGCCATCGAGATTGGCCAGCCCTACCCCTGCCCGGGCCAGAGCCTGCTCAACGCAAAGGTCGAGTTTTTCGGCGTGCGCGCGCGCCGCAAGCTCGGGCACGACGCCGCCGAAGGGCGCGTGCAGTTCGGTCTGACCGGCGACCACCGACGCCAAGATCTCGCCCCGCCCGCCATGGAATTGCACGACAGCTGCCGCAGTATCGTCGCAGCTGCTTTCGAGGCCGAGAAACGTAAGCGTGTCTGTCATGGTGCGCCGGTTGCGGGAATGTCATAGGGCAGGTAACACCGGGGGCAAGATCGCACAATGCCGGGGAAGTCATTGGCCAACACCCGACCCATTCTGGTTCTGACCCGTCCCGCCGCGCAGTCGCAGCGCTTCGCGGCGCAATTTGCCGCTCGCTTCGGCGAAGATTGGCCGGTGCTAATTGCGCCATTGCAGCAGATTGTGCCTTTGCATCCAGAAATCCCGATCGCCCGCGAGCTGATCTTTACCTCCGAAAACGCCGTGGCCCCGCTGGTGGCCCTATCGCCTGCCCAAGGTCGGCGCGCGTGGTGTGTGGGTGGGCGTACCGCCAAAGCCGCAGCCAGCGCGGGGTTTGAGGCAATCGCAGGCGCGGGCGATGGCGCCGCTCTCGCCGCAATGATCGTGGCCGCAAAGCCGACCGGGCCGCTGTTGCACGCACACGGCGAGCATCAGGCGTTCGACATCAGCGCGGTTCTCAATTCGGCTGGAATCGAGGCGAATACGGCGCAGGTCTATGCGCAGCAGGCGCAGCCGCTGACCGAAGCAGCGGCTGCTCTTCTGGCTGGAACATCGCCACTTGTCGTGCCGCTCTTTTCGCCGCGCTCCGCCCGGCTGTTTGCCGAGGCTGCCAAGAATGCCTGCGCTCCACTGCAAATAGCCGCAATTTCCGCCGCAACCGCAGGGCCTTGCGCGGCGCTTGCGCCCGAACGGATCGAAACGGCGGCCCGACCGGATGCGGAATCCATGCTTGATGTGCTTTCGCGTGTGATGGCGGGTTGAGGCGGCGCCAGCGCGCGCCTAGATTGAGTGCAGGATTGGTTACCGGGGGGAAGTGCAGTGACACATACGACCGACCAGAACCCCGAGACACCAGTCACGACCCTGCTTGAGCCCGTCGAGCAGATGGCTGGCGGTGAGCCGGGTCCAGACACCGCGCCGCCACAGCCGCCAATCGCGCCCGAACCGCCGCGCAAGCGGCGCGGCGCCGTCTTGCCGCTGCTGTTGGGCGGTTTTGCTGCGGCGGCGCTGGGCGCTGGCGCCACGATCTATATGTTGCCACAACTTCCAGCGCGCTGGCAGCCCGCCTCGGCGCTGATCGCCGCGAGCGCTGCGGAACAGGCCGAGCGCTACGCCGCCTTGCAGGCCGAACTTGCAGATCTGCGCGCGGGCATGCCCGCAACACCCGACCTTGCGCCGCTCCGCGCGGCGATTTCCGAGGCCGAGGCGCGCATTTCAGCGGTTGAGGCGCGGCCGGTTTCGACGGGGGTCGATACCGCGCCCGCGATCGAGGCCCTGCGCGGTGAACTGGCGGCCCTGCGTGCCGAGCTTGCGCAAAGCGCCGACAGCCCGCAGACGACTTCCGCCGAAATTGCCGCCGCCGCCGCCGATGCTTCGGCCCGGATCATCGCCGCCGAATCCGAGGCTGCGGCAATCCGTGCGCGCGCCGAGGCCGAAGCTGCCGCCTTGCGCGCCGATGCCGAGGCTGGTGCCGCAAAAGCGTTGGCGCAATCCGCGCTGGCGCAACTTGGCGCTGCCATCGAGGCGGGGGCGCCGCTTGCCGATGCCCTTGCCGGGCTGCGCGCCGCCGGCGTTACCCCGCCGCCAGCGCTTGCTGTCGATGTGCCCACGCTGACAGCGCTGCGCGAAGGCTTTGCGCCTGCCGCGCGCGAAGCGCTGGCCGCGGCGCGCGCCGCGCAGCCGGGCGCTGGCACGCTTGACCGTCTTGGCAGCTTCCTGCTGGCGCAGACGGGCGCGCGGTCACTGACAGCGCGTGAAGGGGCCGATGCCGACGCCGTTCTTTCGCGTGCCGAGGCCGCACTGAACGGCGGCAAGCTGACCGAGGCGCTTGCCGAAATCGAGACGCTGCCAGACGCCGCACGTGCCGAAATGGCCCGTTGGCAAGCACTGGCCGAGCGCCGCCTTGCTGCAACCCGTGCGCTGGCCGATCTGGCCCAGAGCCTGAACTGAGGGGGCTCGCATGATCTGGTCGTTCTTGAAAATAGCCGTTTTTCTGGTGGCTGTGGCCGCGCTTACACTGGGCGCAACCTATCTGGTGGAGCGCGGCGAAGACATCCGTCTTGCCGTCGCCGGAATGGAGTTCACGCTCGGCCCGTTGCAGGCGGCGCTGGCGGCACTGGTCGTGTTCGCCACGGTCTGGCTGGTGCTGCGAGTGCTCGGCCTGCTTGGCGCGATCGTGCGTTTCATCAATGGCGACGAAACCGCCGTAAGCCGCTATTTCGACCGGAACCGAGAGCGCAAGGGCTATGAAGCGCTGGCCGAAGGCATGATGGCGGTCGCATCTGGCGAGGGGCGGGTTGCGCTGGCAAAAGCGGCGAAGGCCGAAAAATACCTGGGCCGACCCGAACTTACCAATCTGCTTTCTGCGCAGGCAGCCGAGGCGGCTGGTGACACCCGCAAGGCGACCGAAGTCTATAAACGCCTGCTGGGTGACCAGCGCACACGTTTTGTGGGCGTGCAGGGGCTGATGAAGCAAAAGTTGGCCGAGGGCGATACCGGCACCGCATTGAAGCTTGCGCAAAAGGCCTACGCGCTGAAGCCCCGCAACGAAGGGGTGCAAGACACGCTGCTGCGCCTGCAATCGGAAAAGGGCGATTGGAAAGGGGCGCGCGAGGTGTTGGGCGCCAAGGTCAAACAAGGCTTGCTGCCGCGTGATGTGCACAAGCGTCGCGATGCGCTGATGGCCCTGCAAGAGGCCAAGGGCGTGCTCGCCGAGGGTGCCAGCATTGAGGCGCGCGAGGCGGCAATTGCTGCCAACAAGGCGTCGCCCGACCTTATTCCGGCGGCGGTGATGGCGGCGCAGGCCTATATCGAAAAGGGCGATGCAAAGCACGCAACGCGCCTTTTGCTGAAGGCATGGGAGGCGCAACCGCACCCGGAACTGGCTGCCGCATTTGCGGCGATTGCGCCCAACGAGACTGCGGTCGAGCGCTTGAAGCGCTTTGATCCGCTTCTGAAACTGCGCCCCGAGGTCGAGGAAACCCGCCTGCTTCGCGCCGAACTGGCGATTGCCGCCGAAGATTTCCCCGCAGCACGCCGAGCGGTGGGCGATCTGGTAGAGACCCACCCAACCGCGCGGGCGCTGACGTTGATGGCGGCGGTCGAACGCGGCGAAGGCGCGGATGACGCGGTGGTGCGCGGCTGGCTTGCGCGCGCGCTTGGCGCCAGTCGGGGTCCGCAATGGGTTTGTGAAAACTGCCACAACATTCAGGCCGAGTGGGGGCCCGTCTGCGATAACTGCGCGGGGTTCGACACCCTTTCCTGGCGAGAGCCGGTGGGCGGCGGGGTGCCGCTTGCCAATGGCGCGGAAATGTTGCCGCTGATAGTGGGTCAACCGCGACCGGCACCCGAAGTGCTCGAACCTCTGCCCGAGCCGCCACCCGCCGAGCCGCCACCCCCGACCGAAGCCGAGATGTTTGCCGAGCGTCTTGGTCGAGACCCGCTGGCGGAACCCGACGCGGTAGCGCTCGCGCGTGGCATGGCGCCGAAAAAATAGGGCTACCCATTGCTGCCGTTCGATGTTATCCGGCGCGCCACCAGGCCGCTGTAGCTCAGCTGGTAGAGCACGTCATTCGTAATGATGGGGTCGGGGGTTCGAGTCCCTTCAGCGGCACCAATTCGCCCGATCGCGCCGGAAGCGGCAGCAAAAACTTCCCCCGGACCAGCCGGGGGAAGTTGCTGCGCTTGTCGCTGGGAAGGGTTGTTGCCCGCAGCGATCTCAGCCGTTGGGCGTGATGATGATCTCAACCCGGCGGTTTGCCGCGCGCCCGGCGCTGGTATTGTTCGAGGCGACAGGCTCATAGAAGGCGCGGCCAAGATACCGCACACGATGCGACGGGGTGCCGGTGTTGACCAGGATCTGCGCGACGGCAAGCGCGCGCTGCTCGCTCAGTTGCTGGTTTATTGCCAGCGTGCCGACATTATCGGTATGGCCGATCACGCGAATGCTGGTGTTGGGGTGGTTTTGCAGGCTGCGCGAGACCGAAGCGAGCGATGAGCGGAAGCCTTGATGCACGACCGCCGAGCCGAAATCGAAGGTGATCGATTCAGGCAGGCTTACGACCAGCGCGCTGCCGGTATTGACGATACCGGCGCTGGTGCCAGCAAGCGACTGGCGCAGCTCTCGTTCCTGATTGTCAAGCTCGTTACCGATTGCCGCACCGATACCGGCGCCGATTGCGCCGCCGATGATCGTGCCTTGCGGGCTGCCGCTGATGATCTGGCCCGCCGCCGCGCCGGTAAGGCCGCCGATAATGGCGCCCGTGCCAGCTTGATTTTGGGTACCGTCAACATTCGTGCAGGCGCCGAGAGCAACCAGAACCGCGGCAGCCGCGAGAAGGGGTTTGTTATGGGACATGGCAATTACTCCGTCCGGCTCTCAGCAGACAGGGCAGATCCTGCGGCCATCACGTCCGGATTGTGCGCATGCTGCCCGAGAAAGAACCAATTGGGCAGACTCGGAAACTGCGCAGACGCGCCGCCTTGTCAGTGCAGTCTAGCCAGCACCAAGGGCAGCGCGCACCAGCGCCGGAACCGATTTTGCGCCAAGCTTTCGCATGATCGCCGCACGGTGGCTTTCAACCGTGCGCTGGCTGATTCCAAGCTCGAACGATATGATCTTGCTTGCTTTTCCGTCCAGAACCGCGGCGAGCACCTCGTGTTGGCGGGGGGTCAGCGCGGCCAGGGCGGCCTGCCGCGCCTGGCGACCATCGGACTGGCCGTCGGCGTCGGGTCTGCCCGTCAGCGCCGATTCGATGCGGCCCAGCAGATCCGCGCCGGAAACCGGCTTCTCGATGAAATCGACCGCACCCGCCCGCATCGCCGCAACGGCAATGGCAACGTCGCTGTGGCCGGTGATCATGATCGATGCCAGCGGCTCTGCCCGCTCCTTGAGCTTTTCAAGCAAATCGACACCGCTCAGGCCGGGAAGATAGGCGTCGATCAACAGGCAACCTCTGGTGCCGGGAACGTAACTGGCCAGAAAAGCCTCGGCGGTCGGATAGTCGTAAGCTGTATAGCCCGCCTCACGCAGTAGCGCGCGAAGCGCCAGCCGAAGTGCCTCATCATCATCGACCAGAAAAACCACGTCGCCAGCTGCGGCATGCTTGTCTGCGGCTGGCTGCATCTGTGGCGCGGGAAAGCCTGCTTGGGGGCCGAGCAGATCGGCCACCGCCCGCCCCAGCCTT
Source organism: Alphaproteobacteria bacterium HGW-Alphaproteobacteria-4 (assembly GCA_002842855.1). Taxonomy (GTDB): domain Bacteria; phylum Pseudomonadota; class Alphaproteobacteria; order Rhodobacterales; family Rhodobacteraceae; genus UBA6213. The sequence goes on from PHEE01000011.1 coordinate 89,740, forward strand.
TCAACCGTTACGGGCTTGGCCAGATGTAGCACGTCCTGCTGCGAAATGCGTCGCATCGCGAGGGTCGAGATGTCACCAGTCAGCACGATCGCGGGTACGTCGCGGTCAACCGCGCGGCGCAATTCTTCTGCCAGCGCCAACCCGTTCATGCCGCCTGGCAGGTTGTAGTCAGTCAGTACAAGGTCGGGCGCCGCTGCCGATTCGGCCACCAGCGCCAGCGCCGAGGGTCCGTCTTGCGCAAGCAATGTCTCATGCCCCCGGTCGCGCAACAGAAGGTCAAGCAGATCAAGCACTTCGGGGTCATCTTCGACGATCAAGATGCGCGCTTTGTCCGAAGTCGGATGTGCGCTTCTTGGCGCGGGTTCGGGGGGCGGGGCCACCACAGCCACTTGCTGGGGCGCGGTGTCATCAATCTCGATGGTAAAGACCGAGCCGCGACCCGGCGTCGACACGGCGTTGATACGGTGGCCCAAAAGGGCGCCAAGCCGCTGCACGATGCTCAGCCCCAGCCCCAACCCCTGGCTACGCGCGCGCGCGGGGTTGTTGATCTGATGGTATTCCTCGAAGACCGCCATGATTTCGCTTTCGGCAATGCCGATCCCGGTATCCCAGACCTCGATGACCACGCCCCGGCCGCGCCGACGACAGCCGATCAGAACTTTTCCGCGCGGAGTGTATTTGAGGGCGTTTGAAACCAGATTGCGCAGCATCTGCTCTAGCAAGTCCGGGTCGGAGTTGACAACATATCCGCAGGGAACCATGCGCAACTGCAGCCCCTTAGCGCGCGCGGTATAGCCGAACTCTTTTATCAACCGCTCGAATATCTCGTTGATTGTGAAATCTGTTTTCTCGGGCCGAATGGCTCCCGCCTCAATCTGGTTGATGTCGAGCAGCACATCCAGCATGCGCGCCATGGCGCTGAGCGTTTCCCCCAGGCGTTCGACAAGGCCGCTTGCGCGCGCGTCGGTTACCGCAGTCTTCAAGAGCCCCTGCAAAATCACCAAAGTTTGCAGCGGCTGGCGCAGGTCATGGCTGGCGACGGCAAGAAAGCGGGTCTTGGCGTCGTTCGCGTGCTGGGCCACGCGCTCGGCATTGGCCAGCGCCTCATGGATCTTGTGCCGCTCGGTGATTTCCGAATAGGTGATTACAACGCCGTCAATCGTGTCGCTAGGGGTCTTGTAGGGCAGCACGCGGCGGTTGAACCAAGTTCCTCCCTGCCCCTCTATCTCGCGTTCGATCAGGGGTGTGCCATCGAGCACGCTCTGCGCGTCGGCCAGCAGTTCTTGGTCTGACGACAGTGGCGCGAGGTCGGCCAGCGGGCGCCCGATGTCACCGGGGCGCAGGCTGAACAGCGCGCGCGTGGCTGGCGTGAAAAAGCGGATATGCAGGTCAGGGTTGAGGAACAGTGTGGCGACATTGGTGCTGTAGAGCACGTTTTGCAGATATTCCGACGTGGTGCGCTGCTCTTCCAGGGTTTCCTGCAGCTGGGCATTGAGCGCCGTAAGTTCTTCATTAAGCGCCTGTAATTCTTCCTTCGAGGCGAGCAATTCTTCATTTGCCGCCTGATATTCCGCAGAAAGCGAAAGCGCGTCTTCACGCTGCGCGCTTTGGGCCGCGCGGGCCTCTGCCAACTCCTGAAGGGCTACGGCAAGTTCGGCGCGCAGCTCGGCCGCGCTCGCCTTGGGCGAAACTTTCGCCGGGGTTGTCACGCCGGGGCGATGATCGGGGGGTGCGGCTTTCATGGGTTCCTGACGTGTGTGCGAAACGGGTACGGGCAGTGCGCCACGGTCAGCACGGGGCAAGTTGGCAAACAGCCGCGCCGAATCGGAAACCACCTGAAAGCGCAGACTGGGTGCGCCAGCGGTCTCGGCCTTGCCAAGAAGCAGCTTTCCCCCCGGCACCAAAGCAAAATGAAAAGATTCCAGCAGCCGATCCTGTGCGGCGGGCGCAAGATAGATCATCAGGTTGCGGCAACTGATCAGATCAAGCCGCGCAAAGGGCGGGTCTGCAAGCATGTCATGCTGCGCGAAGGTGATCGCTGCGCGCAGCCGGGGCTTGACCCTGAACCCGGCGCCATCACGCGTGAAATACCGCTCGAGGCGCGCCGCGCCAACCCCGGAAGTGTCGAGATAAACCCCTTCACGCGCCTCTGCCAAAGCGCCGGCATCAACATCCGAGGCAAAGATTTGAACGTTGCACGGCTTCGCTGCGGTTTCCAGCGCCTCGTCAATCAGCATCGCGATGCTGTAGGCTTCTTGCCCGCTGCTGCACCCGGCAATCCAGATGCGGATCGGCTGTGGCCCGGTGTGGCCGCGGATCAGCGCGGGAATGGTTTCGGTGGCCAGAAGATCGAACACCTCGGGATCGCGAAAAAAGCAGGTGACATTGATCAGCAGGTCCTGTGCCAGACGCTCCAGCTCGGCGCGGTCCGTCTGCAAAAGCGAAAGGTAAGCGCCCAGATCGCGGCGCGCCAATGGCAAAAGGCTGATGCGCTGGTCGATCCGGCGTTGCAGGGTGCCGGTCTTGTAGTGGGTGAAGTCGTGCCGGGTTTTGGCGCGCAACAGCGCAACAATATCCTGCAAAGTAGCGGGTGCTGCGGAATTGGCCCGGAGAGCGGGCGCGGCCTTGGCGAGCGCGACAAGTGCTGCCGCCAACCCGGCAATTGGCGCAATCTGCGTTACATGTCCGGTTGCGAGCGCTGCGCGTGGCATGCCGTCAAACGCTGCTTCGGACGGGTCTTGTGCCAACACGGTGCCACCACTCGCGCGGATCGCCGCCAACGAGGCGCTGCCGTCGGCGCCAGTGCCGGTCAACACCAGCGCCACCGCGCGGGGCCCCAGATCCAGCGCCATCGAGCGCAAGAGGTGGTCGAACGGCAGCCGCAGCGCCTGCCCGGTTTGCGCCGGGGCAAGGTGCAACATGCCCCCGGCAAGCGACATCAGCATACCCGGCGGGATCAGGTAAAGGTGATCGGGTTCGATCCGCACCCCTTCGACCGCCTGCGCCACAACCATGCCTGTGTGCCCGCGCAACAGTTCGGCCATCATGCTGGCGTGGCTGGGGTCGAGGTGCTGAACCAAAATGAACGCCATGCCGGTGCTGGCCGGGATCGCGTCGAACAGGCACTGGCACGCCGCCAGCCCGCCCGCCGAAGTGCCAACGCCGACAACGGGAAATACGGGCTGGCTGCGTGAAGAATAGGTTGGCGACATGGGCTCCTGAACAGGCTTGCAGGGTAGGGCGGCGGCTGCCCGCGCCGCCGCGACCGGTGCCTAGCCGGATGGCGAAGGCATGCTAGCACGGATGTAGCGGGCGCGGGTAACAAACCGCGTCGGCCAAACGGGGGCAGGTTTGAGCACTCGGTAGTTCCCGATCCTGTCGCGATGCTCCGCCCGGGCCGACCCTGCAAATGCGAGGGCGCCGGTCGGGCGCCGTATCGCTTATCGCCTTCGACCCAGGAGATTGTCATGGAAATGAAAAGAGGCGCACAAATGACGCCGCGCGCCGCGGCCCTTGCCGCCACCACCATCAAATCGCTCGATTCTGCGGCCCATACCGTTACGCTTGACACTGGCAAGGTCTGCCATTGCGACAAAACGGTTGATCTGGCCAAGTTCAAAGCGGGTGACAAGGTCCACATGACCTTTGCCGAAAAGAACGGCAAATCGGAATGCTGCGCAATGACCCGCGCTGCGTAAACTGCGCTGCGCGAAGAACAGGGCGGCGACTGACCATTCAGGCGCTGCCCCTTCCTCTTGTTCAACTGGCCGGGCGGCGTGCCAAGACCCTGCGTATTTTCCGAGTCTCCCGCCCGGTGCAAAATCAAGAGAGGTTAGGGCGTGTTCTGGTGCTGCGCCCTACAAGTTCCTCCTGTCCCTCGGGAATACGTTACACTTGACGCAGCTCCAGAACATGCCCCTTTCGGTCGCGCCGCGTGTTGATCGAGGGCGGGGAAACGGCGGCGGGGCCGCCACTTAGCCCAGGAGTTCGCCATGACACTTTCAACCATCCTCATCATCATCCTCATCCTTGCGTTGGTGGGTGCGTTTCCCGCCTGGCCGCACAGCGTCAAATGGGGCTACGGCCCGTCGGGGGTGCTCGGCATCCTTCTGATTGTGGTGCTGGTGCTGCTTTTGACCGGGCGCATGTAGGCGCAGCGCGGCCTGACCTGGCGGCGAGATCTTCGTAACGCCGGGCAAGGTGCCCGGCCAACAAGGACAACCAAAATGGACAACAAGAACCCCGTAACCGCGATCGAGAACAGCACCGAGTTCAAGGCGATGATGGCTGATCTGGCAGCGCTGCGCGCCGATGTGGCGCAACTGGCCGGGCATGTGAAGGCCAGCACGGTAAGTGCCGCCGAAACTGCCGCCGGGCAGGTCAGCGCCGAGGCCACGCGCCTGATGGGCACGGTATCCGATGCTTCCAAGACTTCGGTCAAAGCAGTCGAGCGGCAGATCGACGCGCACCCGCTGGTCAGCCTGATGCTGGCCTTCAGCTTGGGCTTCGTAGGTAGCCGCTTGCTGGCGAAATGAAACTGCTCGGAGGCCGGATCATGGAAAATCCTTTCGCTCAAGTGCTCTGTCAGCGCGCCTGGCAACGGATTTCGGCTATGGGCCTCGAGGCGCGCCGCGCGGCGGTTGACGCAGGCGTGGTGGCGGCAGCGGGGCTGATGGTGGTAGCCGCAATCGGCTGCGCGGTGGCCGCGCTGTGGTTGCTGCTTGCGCCGCTCGTTGGTGCTGCGGGGGCCGCACTTTCGGCGGCGGCCGCACTGTTGGCGATGGGCGGCACGATCCTTGGGGTGCGCGCGATCGTGGCCCGAGGCAGGGCGAGGCCCGCCGCAAACTCCGGGCGCGATTGTCAGGACCTGGCGGAAGCCGCGCAGCTCAGCTTCAGCGCCAACAAGGCGGCGCTGCTTTTGGCGGCACTTGCCGCAGGCGCCGCAGCCGCTGATGCACGACGGCACACATAGGCTGCTGCGCCCAAACCCGACACCCTGGCGTGTCCGGGGGTCAAGAGACATGCTTCCCACGGCCAAATCTGGCCCGATCAAGGTTATCCACAATGTTGATGCCGCCCCAGACCACCGCCTTTACGGCGGGGCTTATCGCCGCGATGCCGGGCCTCAGGCGATATGCGCTGTCGCTTTGCCGCACGGCCGATGGCGCCGACGATCTTGTGCAGGAAACGCTCTACAAGGCCTGGTCGCAGCAAGCGCGGTTTCAGGTGGGCAGTAATCTGAATGCGTGGCTCTTCACCATTCTGCGCAACAGCTTTTTCAACCAGACGCGCAAGCGCAAGCGCGAAATGCAAGATGCCGATGGCGTTTACTCGGCCCGCCTCAGCACTTCGCCCACGCACGATGCGGCGCTTGATCTGCGCGACGTGTGCAATGCTCTTGCGACCCTGCCGGCACCGCAACGCGAGGCGCTGCTGCTGGTGGGCGCGCTGGGCCACTCGTACTACGAGGCGGCGGCGCTGGCCGGGGCCGAAACCGGCACCATCAAAAGCCGCGTCAGCCGCGCGCGACAGCAGATTTTGGGCATGATGCAACTGCTCGGGCCGATGGACTTTGCCGCCACCCCGCCCGCCACGGCACCGACCCCGCTTTGCGCCTACGTCTGAGCGCAAAGCGGGGCGCGGCGACGGCCTAGTTGATGGTCAGGCCGCTGATGTTGCCAATGATGCCGAACACCTGCAGCAACCAGATCACCACGCCGATCACCACCACGACATTCAGGATGCTTTTGATCTTGGCATCCATCGGAATGTAGGTGTTCACCAGCCAAAGCAGCACGCCAACAACAACAAGTACGATCAACAGATTGATAACGGGCATAGCGGATTTCCTTCGGGGTTTGGTGTGCGGCACCGGCATTCGGCGCCGCACATGGTTTTGCGGAGCGGGTCAGCGAACGATATAGACAACCTGACGGGTCGGGGTATCGACCAGAACCGGCAGGCCGTTAACGTAGATGTAGGAATAGGTGCTGCCAGGAACCGGGTAGAGCGTTACCGGCTCGGGAATGCCAGCGCCTACCACGACCTCGCCATCGAGGTAGATGGTCTCGACCGGGTTGCCCTGCACGTAGGCGATGTACTGCGGCTCGGGCGGGGTCGCGGCAGCTACGCCGGCGGTGGCGCCGACGATGCCGCCGATCACCGCGCCTATCGGGCCAGCGATCAGGGCGCCTGCCAAGGCGCCCGCCGCGCCGCCGGCGAGGGCGGCGTCATCGGGGTTGGCGGTGTAGGTGACGCTATTCAGCACCAGCTTCGGCCCGACCACGGTCAGCGCCACCGGTGCATTGTCGACGTTGGCGGTCAGATCGTCGCCCGCCGCCAAGCCTTCGATGCCCGCGTAGCTGACCTTGCACCAGGTGGCGCCCTCAAGGCAGCCATCAACCGCCACAGTTTCGTTTGCCGGGATCACGCCACGGATCTTGTAGATCGGGCCGGGGCCCGCGCGCAGGTTGAGGTCGGTCCAGGCGGTCGCCTGGGTTTCGGCAAAGGCTGCCGTGGCCAACAGCAGGCCAACCATCGAGAGGCCGAGAACTTTCTTGGCAAACATCGGATTTTCTTTAACTCGGCGGCCAGTCGCTCAAGTTGTTGCGCTGGCCAGCTACCACCTTCACAACACCCGTGGGGCCGGAACGTTCCAAAGAAATGCTGGCGTCAGGCGTCGGAACCAAACCGGGCGCCGCGTGTTGCATACTCAGACACACAGCACCGCCACGCCATCGCCTTGCCCTAGCGGGTCTGGCCCGGCACATCTGCAAGGACCGAGATGAAACGCAATTTCTACAAGTCGACCACCGCGCTGGTCATGACCCTTTCGCTCTTTCAACCCGTTGTCGCAATGGCGCAGGAGCCCGTGACGATCGAATGCACGCCCCAACTGATCACAGATGGCGTGCCCTGCCTCGACCCGCTTACGAAGCTGCTGGTTGCTCCGCAGGCGGATCTGAAGAAAGACAACAAGCCAGACAAGGCCGACAAGGCACCTAGGCCGCTGGCTGCAGAAGAGGCACAGGCCGCAGCTGCGGCAGCTGAAGCCGAGAAAGCCGCCGCAAAAGCGCTGGCTGACGAAGCCAAGGCCCGCCGCAGCCGAAGCCGAGCGCGCAAAAGCCGCCGACGATAGCGCCGCCGCAAAGGCGTTGGCGGATGCTGAGGCGGCCGCCGCAGCCGAAGCCGCAGCTACCGCAGAAGCCGCAGCCGCTGCCCAGGCCGCTACCGCTGCCGAGGCAAAGCAAAAGGCCGATGATGCTGCCGCACGCGCGCAAGCCGAGGCAGCGAAGCCGTTGGTTTTGCCGCCTTGCGACCCGCTGCTTCCCGGTGTTGTCTGCGGGGCCGCGGAAGTGCTTCCGGAGGCACCGCAGGCGAGCGTACCCGATGTGCCCACCGCCGCGCCCGAGACCGAAGCCGCGAAGGCCGCCGATAGTGTGGTTCCCGAGGCAGATGTCGTGACCCGGACCGTGACCGAATCCGATCACCGCTCGAGCAGACAAGAGTTTGACAACGCCGTGAGTGCCGCACCAAAAGCCGACAGCGGCGGCCTGACCAATCTTGAAAAAGCGGGTCTGTTGCTGCTTGGCGCGGTGGTCGTTGGCGCGATCCTGAAGAACAATGAAAAGGTCGTTGCCAACACCGGTGATCGCGTGATCGTCCAGGACCAATACGGCGACTACCGTGTCTACAAGGACGATGACGTGTTGCTGATGCAGCCGGGCGCGACCGTGCGCACCGAGACCTTTGGTGACGGCTCGACCCGGTCTTTCGTGACCCGCGCCGACGGCACCCAGATCGTGACCATCCGCGATGCCCAAGGTCGGGTGCAGCGACGCGTGCATGTCGGCGTGGACGGGCTTGAAACGACGCTGATCGATGATACGCGAACTGTCGAAGTGGTTGACCTGCGCACGCTGCCGAAGCCCGAACCGCGTCTGTTCAATTACGTCGCTACCGCCGACAATGATGCCCTGCGCCGCGCGCTTCTGGCTGCCGACCAGCGGCAGGCGGACCGTTCGTTCAGCCTGCGCCAGATCCGCGACATTCGCGAAGTGCGCGCGTTGGCGCTCGAGATCAATCTTGAGGCAATCACCTTCGAGACCGGTTCAGCCGCGATTCCGCCTGTTCAGGCAGAACGGTTGCGCCAGTTGGGCAGCCTCATGGCTGATCTGGTGGCGCTTGATCCGCGCGAGGTGTTCCTGATCGAAGGCCATACCGACGCCATCGGCGAACCGGCCTACAACCTTGCCCTGTCTGACCGGCGTGCCGAAACCGTTGCGCTCGCGCTTTCCGAGTATTTCGGCGTTCCGCCCGAAAACATGGTGGTGCAGGGCTATGGCGAGCAATTCCTGAAAATCCGCACCCTCGACGCCGAACGCCTGAATCGTCGCGTGGCGGTGCGAAGGATCACCGGGTTGCTGAACTAGGCCTGCTTGCGCCGCCAAAGCCGCGCAAAGGCGCGCCCGACCGGGGCGCGCCAGCGGCTGCCGGGTCGCAGGAAGCGGTCGCAGAACAGGCCCCAGATAGCGCCCGCAAGGACCTGCCAGATGTTATGCGCACCCGCCTCGATGCGCGAGGCACCCGTGTAGGCGGCCGCCAGGATCACAACGGTCTTGGCCACGGGGTTGCCGGTAATGCAGCTTTGCACCAGCGCGCTTGCGCCAAAAGCCGCGGTTGCGGTGTGGCCCGAGGGGAAACCCTTCAACCCGCCATTTGGGCGGCGGTTGATTTCGGCATCGCCCAAGGCAATCTTGGTGCCGTGCAGGCCGGTGAACATGACCGCATAGCGCCCGAGGTATTCGCCCACGTCGCCGTTGAGCACCGAACACCCGATTGCCAGTATCGGCAGCGCAATCTGCAAGTTGTCGCCGTAGCGCTCGGCATCGCGCGGGGTTGCGGCGATCACCAGCGCCAGCGCCACCATGATGATCGCCACGCGCGAACGCATGGAAAGGCGGCGGGCGGCAGCAAGCATGAACGGCTCCGGCGTAAGGCAGAACGAGCCGCCTTCTAGCCGCTCTCCGCGCGCCGGTAAACCGCCTTTGGCGCATTGCAGTCGGTCGGGCTGTGCCCGTTCGGCCATTCAAGATCAATCAATTCTTGCATTGACTCAGATCAGTCCTGGGCAGCGCAGCAAATGGGTTTACTTGCGGCGGGCGGATTGCGCCGCTAGCTTCCGGCCCATGACACATGGGCTTTTGCAAGGCTGGGGCGAGTTGGCGGCGGCGTTTGGCGCCTTTTTCCTGTCGCACGCGCTGCCCGCAAGGCCCGCGCTCAAGGCGCGCGTGGTGGCGGTGCTGGGGCGGGCGGGGTATGGCGTGGCTTTCTCGACCCTCTCGACGGTGCTGCTTTACTGGCTGATCGTCGCTACCGGGCGCGCGCCGTATCTGGAACTTTGGGCACCCGCGCCCTGGCAGCGCTGGCTGGTCAACCTCGTGATGCCGCTGGTACTCTTTTTGGGCTGCTACGGGGTCGGTGCCGCCAACCCTTTCGCCTTCGAGGGCCGGGCCGCCGGGTTCGACCCCCTGCGCCCGGGCATTGCGGGGGTCACGCGGCAGCCGTTGCTCTGGGCGCTGCTTTTGTGGTCGCTGGCGCATCTGGCAGCAAATGGCGACGTTGCGCACGGGCTGATGTTTGGCGCCTTCGCACTTCTGGCGGCGGCGGGGTTTGCGCTGGTCGAGCGGCGGCGGCGGCGCGCGATGGGCGCCGCCGAATGGGCGCGGCTGACCGCCCGCACCGGCCTTCTGCCACTTGCGGCGCTGCTGCGCGGGCGCTGGCGGCCCTCGGCGCCGCCCCCGGCAGGGCGCGCGGTGCTGGCGCTGGCCATCTGGGGCGCGTTCATCTGGTTGCACCCGATCATCATCGGGCTTTCGCCGTTACCTTAGGCTTTCTGCCTTAAGCACCGCCGCAAGCCCCTCGTGGTAACTGGGATAGGCCAGCCGCACCCCCAGTTCGTGCTTGATCCTGTCGTTTCGCACCCGCTTGCTTTCAGCGTAGAAACTGCGGGCCATCGGCGGCAGGTCGGCTTTGGCGTAGGGCACGGCTGGCGGCGGCGGCAGGCCAAGCAGGGCGGCTGCGTGGGTGATCACATCCTCGGGCGGCGCGGGGTCATCATCGCAGACGTTATAGATGGCGCCGGGGTTTGGCCGGGCGATCGAGGCGGCCAGCACGGCTGCGATATCGTCTACATGGATGCGCGAAAACACCTGGCCGGGCTTGATGATCCGTTGCGCGGTGCCACCCCGGATCTTTTCGAAAGGCCCGCGACCGGGGCCATAAATGCCGGCCAGCCGGAATATGTGCAGCGGCAAGCCGCATCGCGCGGCGAGCGTCTGCCACGCCGCTTCTGCCTGCACCCGCGCCTTGCCGCGCTCGGTGGCCGGGGTGAGGGGGGTTGCCTCATCGACCCAGCCGCCGCCGTGGTCGCCATAGACTCCGGTGGTCGAAAGGTATCCGACCCACTCCAGATGCGGTGCCGCGTCGGCCAAGGCTTCGGCCTCGGAGGCCAGAACCGGGTCGCCGCCCGGCCCCGGCGCGATGGAGGTAAGCACATGCGTGGCCCCGGCAAGCACCGGACCAAGCGGGGTGCCGGGCCATAAAACAGGCTCTATTCCAGCGGAAACAAGCAATTCCATTCGCCCCCGCGTGGTTCCAATGATGCGCCAGCCCTGCGGCAGCAGCAGCCGTGCCAGTGCCTGCGCCGAATATCCGTGCCCGAGTGAGAGAAGGGTTTTCATGCCCTGACTATCGGCAGCCCGCCCGGCCCGCGCAAGCGTCATCACAACGTCACTTGCAAGCTCTGCGCGGCGGTGGCAGATTTCGGCATGGAAAATCACACTTCATTCAAAACCTGGGCCGGGGCCGCGCCAAAGCTGGTTGCCGTTGCCGCAGGCCGCGCTTTTGCCGACGTGGTCATTCGTGGCGGCCAATGGGTCAACGTGCACAGCCGCGAGGTTCTGCCCGGTCACGACATCGCAATTACCGAGGGGCGCTTTGCCTGCATTGCCCCCGACCTTTCGCACGCCATCGGCCCCGAAACCGAGGTGATCGAGGCGCGGGGCCGCTTTATGCTGCCCGGCCTTTGCGATGCGCATATGCACATTGAAAGCGGCATGCTGACCCCGGCCGAATTTGCCGCCGCCGTCATCCCCCACGGCACCACCAGCATGTTCACCGACCCGCACGAGATTGCCAACGTGCTTGGCCTTGCGGGTGTGCGGATGATGCATGACGAGGCGTTGTTGCAGCCTGTCAACATCTTCACCCAGATGCCATCGTGCGCACCCTCGGCGCCGGGGCTGGAGACGACCGGGTTCGAGATCACCCCTGCGGATGTCGCCGAGGCGATGGGCTGGCCCGGCATCATTGGTTTGGGCGAGATGATGAATTTCCCGGGCGTCGTTGCGGGTGACACCAAGATGCTGGCCGAGATTGCCGCCACTCAGGCCGCAGGCAAGACCGTGGGCGGCCACTATGCCAGCCCCGATCTTGGCCGCGCCTTTGCCGCCTATGTGGCGGGCGGGCCAGCCGACGACCACGAGGGAACCTGCGAGGCTGATGCGATTGCCCGTGTTCGGCAGGGAATGCGGTCGATGATGCGGCTTGGCAGCGCGTGGTATGACGTTGCAGCGCAGATAACCGCCGTAACCGAAAAGCGGCTTGATCCGCGTAACTTCATCCTGTGCACCGATGATTGCCATTCGGGCACACTGGTGCACGAGGGCCACATGAACCGCGTCTACCGCCACGCGGTCGCCTGTGGCTGTGACCCGCTGGTGGCGCTGCAAATGTGCACGATCAACACCGCCACCCATTTCGGGCTGGAACGCGAATTGGGCTCGATCACGCCCGGGCGGCGGGCCGATCTGATCCTGACCTCGGATTTGCGCGCGCTGCCGGTCGAGCTGGTGATCGCGCGCGGGGTGACGGTGGCGCGGGATGGCGTGCTTTTGGCCAAATGCCCGCATTACCCCTGGCCCGATGCAGCTCGGCACACGGTGCACCTTGGCAAGCCCCTGACCGCGCAGGATTTCGCCATTGCAGCCCCGAAGGGCGCCAATACCGTGACCGCCCGCGTCATCGGCGTGGTTGAAAATCAGGCGCCGACCAAGGCGCTGACCGCCGAGATGGAGGTGGCCGATGGCATTGTGCCCGCCGACCCCGCCCGCGATCTTGCACAGATCGCGCTGGTGGAACGGCACCGGGGCACCGGCGGCGTGGTCAACGGCTTTGTTTCGGGCTTTGGCTACGCGGGCCGCATGGCAATGGCCTCAACCGTGGCGCATGACAGCCACCACATGATTGCTGTTGGCACCGACCGCGAAATGATGGCCGCCGCTGCCAACCGCCTTGGCCAACTGGGCGGCGGTATCACGGTCTGGAAGGATGGCGCCGAAATTGCCCATGTAGCGCTGCCGATCGCGGGGCTGATGTCGGATGCCCCCGCCGCCGAGGTCGCCGCCGCAGCCGCGCGCATGGTGGCCGCGATGGCCGAATGTGGCTGCACGCTCAACAATGCCTATATGCAGCACAGCCTGCTGGCCCTCGTCGTGATCCCGGAACTTCGGATCTCCGACCTTGGCCTTGTGGATGTGACCACCTTTCAATTGACGGATCTTTTCGCATGAACGACCAACTGCCGATCATCAGCCCCGAGGCGCTGCCGCCCGAGCTTTTCACCAACGCCGCCGAGGCGGTGGCGCGGCTCGAAGAGCTTTACAGTCAGGCTACCGATTTCCTGCTGGAAAAATTTGGCGAAACCCTTTCGGCGCGCCGTCCGGTGGCGCGGTTTCGTGCCTATTACCCCGAAGTGCGCATTACCTCGTCGAGCCACGCCAAGGCCGATAGCCGTCTTGCCTGGGGCTATGTTTCGCACCCTGGCACCTATAGCGCCACCATCACCCGGCCCGATCTGTTTCGCAGCTACCTGACCCAGCAGCTTGGCCTGATCATTCGCAATCACGGTGTCTCGGTGCAGGTTGGGCTTTCGAGCACGCCGATGCCGGTGCATTTCGCGCTTTCCGCCGTGCCTTCGGTTTCGGTGCCGCAAGAAGGTGTGCTCGATTTCTCGTTGCGCGACGTGTTCGACGTGCCTTCGCTGGCCAGCATGGACGATGACATCGTCAATGGCACTGCCGGTCCGAACCCGGATGGGTCGGGCCACCTTGCGCCGTTTACCGCACAGCGGGTTGATTACTCGCTGGCGCGGCTGTCGCACTACACAGCAACCGCACCCGAGCATTTCCAGAACTTCGTGCTGTTCACCAACTATCAGTTCTATGTTGATGAGTTCGAGGCGCTTGCGCGGCGCGCGCTGGCTGACCCCGATGGCGGTTACACCAGCTTTGTCGTTCCCGGCAATGCCGAGATCACGGCGCCTGACCAACCGCTGCCGACGCTTGCGAAACTGCCGCAAATGCCCAGCTACCACCTCAAGCGCGCGGACGGGCAGGGCGTAACCCTGGTCAACATCGGCGTTGGCCCCTCGAACGCAAAAACCGCCACCGACCATATCGCGGTGCTGCGCCCGCATGCCTGGCTGATGGTTGGCCACTGCGCCGGCTTGCGCAACAGCCAAAGCCTTGGCGATTTCGTGTTGGCCCATGCCTATCTGCGCGAAGACCATGTGCTTGATGACGATCTGCCGGTTTGGGTGCCGATCCCTGCGCTGGCCGAAATTCAGATTGCGTTGCAAGAGGCGGTCGCCGAGGTGACGCGGCTTGAAGGGTTCGAGCTCAAGCGCATCATGCGCACCGGCACCGTGGCCACCATCGACAACCGCAACTGGGAACTGCGCGACCAGTCTGGCCCGGTGCAGCGGCTTTCGCAATCTCGCGCGATCGCGCTTGATATGGAAAGCGCCACCATCGCTGCCAACGGTTTCCGCTTCCGGGTGCCCTACGGCACCTTGCTGTGCGTTTCCGACAAGCCGCTGCATGGCGAGTTGAAACTGCCTGGTATGGCAACTGATTTCTACAAGACCCAGGTGGCGAACCATCTGCAAATCGGGGTGCGGGCGATGGAAAAGCTGCGCGAAATGCCGCTGGAGCGTATCCACAGCCGCAAACTGCGCAGTTTTGAGGAAACCGCGTTCCTGTGACGCGGCAGAATCCGGCGCCGCGAGGTGAAAATCGCTTGCCATGATTCGCAAAAACGTGTGTTACAAGCCGGTAAACCGTGAAAACGGCCAATTTACCCCTGCCAAAATGGGGCCAGCGAGGAGACAGACCAATGTCGAAGCCATTGACCAAAACCCAGCTTGTTGCCGCCGTTGCTGCTGCAATGGGCGCGGACAAGAAAACCGCCAACGCCGCGCTTGATGCCATTGCTACCGTGGTCACCGCAGAAGTCGCCGCCGGCGGCGCGGTAACGCTGCCGGGTGTTGGCAAGATCTCGTGCCGCGCACGCCCCGAGCGCCAGGTGCGCAACCCCGCCACCGGCGAGACCCTTACCAAGGCTGCTGACAAGCAGGTCAAGATTGCCGTCGCGAAGGCGTTGAAAGACAGCGTCAACGGCTGATTCTGCGCCGTGCCCCTTGCGGGGTGCCGCAATTCCGATAGGGTCGCCTCCGGGGCCGGGGGTGGCCCTTTTTGTTTGGTGATCGCATGGATATTCGCGCAATCCTGATGGGGCTGGCCTTTGCCTTCATGTGGTCCTCGGCCTTCACCTCGGCGCGGATGATCGTGGCCGATGCGCCACCGCTGACCGCGCTCGCGGCGCGGTTTTTGGTCTCGGGGGTGGTTGCGGTCGCCATCGCGCTGGCGCTTGGGCAGAGCTTCCGGCTGAACCGTGCGCAATGGCGCGCCACCTTGATTTTCGGCATCAGCCAGAACGCACTTTACCTTGGCCTGAACTTCGTCGCGATGCAGTGGGTGCAGGCAAGCCTTGCCGCCATCATCGCCTCGGCGATGCCGTTGCTGGTGGCGCTGGTGGGGTGGCTCTTTCTGGGCCAGAGGCTGCGGCCGCTGGGGGTATTCGGCATGCTGGCCGGGGTTGCGGGGGTGGTGCTGATCATGGGTGCGCGGCTTTCAGGCGGGGTTGACCCGCTGGGGGTGGCGATGTGCCTGGTGGCGTCGCTGGCACTGGCCGCCGCCACGCTTTCCGTCAAGGGCGCGTCGTCGGGCGGCAATGTGATGATGATCGTGGGCCTGCAAATGTTTGTCGGTGCGGCGATTCTGATCGTGGCGGCATTCGTGTTTGAAGATTTCACCGTGCACTGGTCAGGGCGGCTCATCGGCGCGTTCGCCTACACCACGTTGGTGCCCGGAGTGCTGGCAACATGGGTCTGGTTCTGGCTGGTGGCGCGGATCGGCGCGGTCAAGGCCTCGACCTTCCATTTCCTCAACCCGTTCTTCGGCGTCGCGGTCGCCGCGGTGCTGCTGAGCGAGCGGGTCGGTCCATTGGATGTGCTGGGTGTGGCCGTGATCGCGGGTGGCATTCTTGCGGTGCAGATTTCGCGCGTGGCGGTGTAACGCCTGGCGCGCGGAATTGTCATTTGATCCGGAGCGGGTTGGCGCGCCTATAGTTGGCGCCAAAGCAGGTAACGGGATCGCGCATGGAATTTCTGTTGGCCTACGGTGCCGGCCTTCTGACCCTCATAAACCCCTGCGTGTTGCCGGTGCTGCCAATCGTGCTGGCAACATCGCTGGGGCGGCACCCGCTGGGGCCGGTCGCGCTGGCCGCGGGCATGAGCGTGTCATTCACCGCCTTTGGTCTTGGCATCACCGCCTTTGGGCAGGCAATCGGCCTTGGCCCCGAGCGATTGGCGCAGGCCGGGGCGGTGGCGATGTTGGCCTTTGGCCTCGTGCTTCTGGTGCCGCGCCTCTCAACCGGTTTTCAGACGGCGACCGCAGGCATGGCCACCCGCGCCGACGCGGGCATCGACCAGACCCAAGGTCTTGGCTTGCCGGGGCAGGCGCTGGGTGGTGCGCTGCTGGGCGCTGCGTGGAGCCCTTGCATAGGCCCCACCCTTGGCGGCGCCATCGCATTGGCAAGCCAAGGCGAAAGCCTTGCGCGCGCGGGCGCGATCATGGGTGCCTTTTCGCTGGGCGTTGCCACGGTGCTGTTGGGGCTTGCCTATGGCGCGCGCGGCCTGTTGCTGCGCAACCGTGCCCGCGCCGCCCGTTTTGCCGCCGCCGCCAAGCCTGCGCTCGGGCTGGTGTTCGTGGCGGTCGCAGTGCTGATCTTGTCGGGCTACGGCCAGCGGCTTGAGGGCGCCGTGCTGAACCTGCTGCCCGCCTGGCTGCAAGACCTTTCCGTTTCCATCTGACCCAAGGGGAACCCCATGAACCGCCGCGATTTTCTGTCACTTTCCGCCGCCGTCACCCTCGCCACCCCCTTTGCCTTGCGCCCGGGTGCAGCGCAGGCCGCGCCGATGGTCGAATACACCCCCGGCCTGATCGAACAGCGCCTTGCCAAGGGCGAGGTGCTGCTGGTCGATTACCACGCGGTCTGGTGCACCACCTGCGCCGCGCAAAGCCGTGTCATCACCGCACTACAGGCCGAAAACCCGGCCTATGAGCAAAAGATCACCTTCATCCGGGTGGATTGGGATACCTACTGGAACGCCCCGGTCACGCGCGACCGTGGCGTGCCGCGTCGCTCGACGCTACTGGTGCTGAAGGGCGATCAGGAACTGGGGCGGATCGTGGCGGGCACCTCGAAAGCCAAGATCAAGGCGCTGCTCGATACCGCGCTGGCGGCGGCGGTCAGCGCCTGAGCTAGCCCAATACCGCCAAAAGTGCGCTGACACTGAAAAACGAAACCAAGGTGGCGCCAAGAATCGCCATCGAGGCCATGCCCTCTTGCCCCTCTTCCTGCGCGAAGATCGGGTAGATGCCCATCATCGGCACCGCGGCGGTCAGCAGCACCGCCGCGCGCATGTCAGGTGAAAGCGGCGCGAGGCTCAACAGCGGCAGCGCCAACACAAGGGCCAGCACCACCAGCGGGTGCACAAAGAGCTTGCCAACCACAACCTGTGCCGCCAGCAACCGCTCGCCCCGCATCGGCAGCCCCACCAGCGCACCACCGATGACGAACAGCGCCAGCGGACTTGCCGCCATGGCCAGCAGGGCGGTCAACCTCTCGACCACCGCAGGCAGCGGCACCCCTGAAAGCGACACCGCCAGCGCTGCCAGAAGCGCTATCACCAGCGGGCGGCGCAGCAGATCGCGGAAGATGCCCAGCACCACGCTGCCGACTCCACCGGAGTCGCGCCTGCGCCCCAGTGCGACCAGCGCAAGGCAGAGCGGTATCACCAGCAGGTTTTCGACCACGATATTCAGCGCCAGCACGACCCCCGCGACCTCTGGCAGTGCCAGCAACATGATCGGGTAGGCGATGTAGCCCGAATTGGGCGTGGTGGTGCCCATCAGTGCAATCGCCGCCTGTGTCGGCGCCAGCCGCCGCACGCCGCGAAACCAGATCAGCCCCAGCCCGATCATCACCAGCGCCGCGCCCGCATAAACCGCGATGTAGCCGGGGTTGAAAACCTCGGACAGGTCGCGCCTGGCCACTGCGTTGAACAACAGCGCGGGCAGCGAGATGGTCATTACAAAGCGCCCGAACACGCGCATGTCGGCGGGCTTGAACAGCCCGAACCGTGTGGTGGCGTAGCCAAGCGCGATGACCACGAAGACCGGAAAGGTAATCGCCAGAATGCTCAGCATCGCCTAGCCGATAACCCCGCGCACCCCCCCGGTTTGCCCCCGGTCGCGCAGAACGTGATCGAGCAGCACGCAAGCCATCATCGCCTCGCCCACCGGCACCGCCCTGATGCCCACGCAGGGGTCGTGGCGGCCTTTGGTGACAACCTCGACCTCGTCGCCCGCGGTGTTGACTGACCGGCGCGGGGTAAGGATCGACGAGGTGGGTTTGACCGCAAAGCGCACCACCACCGGCTGCCCGGTCGAAATGCCGCCCAGAATGCCCCCGGCGTGGTTGGAAAGAAACTCGATGCCGCCCGGCCCCATGCGCATTTCATCGGCATTTTCCACCCCGGTCAGTGCGGCCGCCCACATGCCCTCGCCGATCTCGACCCCCTTCACCGCGTTGATAGACATCATCGCGGCGGCAAGATCGGCGTCAAGCTTGCCATAGACCGGCGCGCCAAGCCCCGGCGGCACGCCCTCGGCCACCACCTCGACCACCGCGCCGACCGAGTTCTGCTGGTCGGTGCGGATGTGGCGCAGGTAGGCTTCCCATTCCGCCACCACCCCCGCGTCGGGCACGAAAAAGTCGTTGCGCGCAATCTCGTCACGGTCAAAACGGGCGCGGTTGATGTGTTTTGTGCCCATCTGCACCATGTAGCCGGTAATCCGCAGCCCGGGGCATAGCACCCCCAGCACCGCCCGCGCCACCCCGCCCGCCGCCACCCGCGCCGCAGTTTCGCGCGCGCTGCTGCGCCCGCCGCCGCGATGGTCGCGCAGCCCGTATTTCTGCAAATAGGTCAGGTCGGCGTGGCCGGGACGGAACGCCTGCGCGATATTGCCGTAATCGCGGCTGCGCTGATCGGTGTTCTCGATCATCAGCTGCAAGGGGGTGCCGGTGGTGCGCCCTTCGAAGGTGCCCGACAGAATGCGCACTTGATCGGGTTCCTGCCTTTGCGTGGTCATCGTATTTAGCCCCGGGCGCCGCAAATCGAGCCAGGGCTGAATGTCGGCCTCTGTCAGGGTGATGCCCGGCGGGCAGCCATCGACCGTGGCACCAAGCGCTGGCCCGTGGCTTTCACCCCAGGTGGTAACGCGGAACATCTGGCCGAAGGTGTTATAGCTCATCGAGGGCACTCCTTGGGGGCGTGCCCCCGCTTAGCCCTGCGCGCACCACGGCTCAAGCGATTTTGCCTTGCGCGGGCGCCGGGGCACCCTATGCTGCACTTCACCTCGGGGAGCCCTTTGGAAGGGCTGAGATGTGGGATGACCCGCGAACCCGTCGAACCTGAACCGGTTAAGACCGGCGGAGGGAAGGTATCCGGGCACCCCCGGCCTGACCCCGCCCGTCAAGCCATTGGAGGATGCGATGCGACCATTCCTGATGCTTGCGGGTTTCCTGTGCGCCACAGCCACGGCTTTCGTGGCCGAGGCGCAGGACAAACCCGTGCTGACGGTGCTGACCTACGACAGCTTCATTTCCGAATGGGGCCCCGGCCCGGTGATCGAGGAGGTGTTCGAGCGCGATTGCGGCTGCGATCTGCGGTTTGTCGGCGCGGGTGATGGCGCCGCGTTGCTGGCGCGGCTTTTGCTTGAAGGCGCGCGGACCGAGGTTGACGTGGTGCTGGGGCTCGACACCAGCCTGACCGCGCAGGCCGCCGCCACCGGCCTTTTTGCGCCGCACGGGCTGCCGCCCGCGCCCGACCTGCCGGTGGCCTATGACGACCCCTTGTTCACCCCTTACGACTGGGGCTGGTTCGCCTTCGTCTATGATGCCACGCGTCTTGCGGCGCCCCCCGCCGATTTCGTGGCGCTTGGCGCCTCGGATGTGACGATCTTGATCGAAGACCCCCGCTCATCAACCCCTGGCCTCGGCCTGCTGCTCTGGGTCAAGGCGGCCTACGGCGAGCGCGCCTCCGAGGTCTGGGCGGGGCTTGCCGACAATATCGTGACCGTCACCCCCGGCTGGTCCGAAGCCTATGGCATGTTTCTGGAAGGCGAGGCCGACATGGTGCTCAGCTACTCCACGTCGCCCGCCTACCATGTGATCGCCGAAGGCGATGTGACCAAGGAGGCGGCGCCCTTTGCCGAGGGGCATTACCTGCAAATCGAGGTGGCGGGGCGTTTGGCGGGGTCGGATCAACCCGCGCTGGCCGACCGGTTTATGGCGTTTCTGCATTCGCCAGCGGTGCAGGGCACGATCCCGGAAACGAACTGGATGTATCCCGCCACAACCTCGCCTGCGGGCCTGCCGCTGGCGTTCGACTGGCTGATCCTGCCGGTGAAATCGCTTCTGATGTCGCCGGATGAGGCACAGGCGGCACGCGGCCCCGCCTTGGCCGAATGGCGCGCGGCCTTGGCGCGGTGATGGCGGCAAGGCTCGCGGCGCTGGCGGTGCTGGCGCTGGTTCTGGGCACGCTTGGGGCGGTGGCTTGGCGGGCTGGCGGGCTCGGGGCGCTGCAAGCGGCCGACATCGGCGCCGCGCGCTTTACCGTGGTGCAGGCGCTCGTTTCGGCCACGCTTTCGGCGCTGCTGGCGGTGCCGGTGGCCCGCGCGCTGCACCGCCGCCGCTTTCCCGGCCGCGCCGCGCTTATCTCGCTGATGGGCGCGCCGTTCATTTTGCCTGCGGTGGTGGCGGTGATGGGGCTGCTGGCGGTATTCGGCCGCGCCGGGATGCTTAATGATGGTCTTGCCATACTGGGCTTGCCGCGCGTTTCAATCTACGGCGCGCAAGGCGTGGTGCTGGCGCATGTGTTCTTCAACCTGCCGCTGGCCACGCGTCTGTTGCTGCAAGGCTGGCAGGCGATCCCCTCCGAGCGGTTCCGGCTTGCAGCCGCGCTGGGTTTCACCCCCGCAGCGACGCTGCGCCATCTTGAAGGCCCGATGTTGCGGGCCACCCTGCCCGGCGCGTGGCTTGCCATCTTCCTCGTCTGCCTCACGTCGTTCGCGGTGGCGCTGACCCTTGGCGGAGGCCCTGCCGCCACCACCATCGAGCTTGCCATCTATCAAGCCTTCCGCTTCGATTTTGATCTTGCGCGCGCCGCGAGCCTTGGCTTGCTGCAAGTGGCGCTCTGCGTTGCGGCGCTTGCGGCGACCGCGCGCATCGCTTTGCCACAGGGTTTTGGCGCGGGGTTGGACCGCCGCACGGTGCTGGCCCCCCCTGTGGGCCGCGCCCTGCGCGCGCAAGATGCGGCGGCGATAGCCGCTGCGGCGGTGTTTCTGATCGTGCCGATGGCGGCAGTTCTGGCGCGCGGATTGCCAGCGCTTGCGGGCTTGCCCGGCCCGGTCTGGCTCGCCGCTGGCCGCTCGCTTGCCGTAGCGCTCGCCGCAACCGCGCTGACACTGGCGCTGGCGCTGCCGCTGGCGCTTGCAGCCGCACGCCAGCGGCGCTTTGAGTGGGCAGGAACGCTGCCGCTTGTGGCCTCGCCACTGGTGCTTGGCACCGGGTTGTTCCTGCTGCTCTACCCCTTTGCAGCGCCCGCCACGCTGGCGCTCCCTGTGACTGTGGCAGTCAACGCCGCACTCGCGCTGCCTTTTGCGCTGCGCACACTGTTGCCGGCTACGCGCAGGCTTGATGCCGACTACTCCCGTCTTGCCGCCTCGCTTGGGCTCTTCGGCTTTGCTCGCCTGCGGCTGCTCACGCTGCCCCGCCTCGCCCGTCCGCTCGGCTTTGCCGCAGGGCTTTCGGCGGCGCTTTCGATGGGCGACCTTGGGGTGATCGCGCTCTTTGCCGATCCGGCACAAGCGACGCTTCCGTTGCAACTTTACGCCCTGATGGGCGCTTATCGCATGGCCGATGCCGCTGCTGCGGCGAGTCTGTTGATGGCACTTTCCTTTGGGCTCTTCTGGCTGTTTGACCGGATCGGAAACCATGCTAACGCTTGAAAACCTCGTGCTCGCGCAAGACGATTTCCGCCTGACCGCCAACTTCGCGGTGCCTACCGGCGCCCGGGTGGCGGTGATCGGCCCTTCGGGGGCGGGCAAATCGACCCTGCTTGCCGCCATCGCCGGGTTCTTCACGCCCGCCTCGGGGCGCATTCTTTGGAATGGGCAAGACCTTGCCCCGCTCGCCCCCGGTGCGCGACCGCTGTCAATCCTGTTTCAGGACCAGAACCTGTTTCCGCATCTGACGGTCGGCCAGAACCTCGGCCTCGGGCTCAACCCGTCGCTGCGCCTCTCCGCCGCCGACCGCGCAGCGATTGCCACCGCCATCGCCCGGACCGGCCTTGATGGGCTGGCAGACCGCCGCCCCGGCCAGCTTTCCGGGGGCCAGCACAGCCGCGTCGCACTCGCGCGCGCGCTGCTGCGGGCCCGCCCGCTGTTGTTGCTTGATGAGCCATTTGCAGCGCTGGGGCCAGCACTCAAGGCCGAAATGCTTGCGCTGGTGGCGAAGATTGCCGCCGAAGCCAATACCACCGTGTTGATGGTCAGCCACGACCCCGCCGACGCCCGCGCCTTTGCGCCGCTGGCAATTCTTGTGGCCGAGGGGCAGGCGCTGGCACCCCGGCCGACGGCAGAACTGCTGGACAACCCGCCCCCTCCGCTTGCCCGCTATCTTGGCCATTAGAAAGGGCGCCCCCTGCGGGACGCCCTGTGTCTTCAATGTCAAAATACCCCGGGGGTCCGGGGGCAGTGCCCCCGGGCCTGAGATCAGGCAGTCTTCTTGCCCTTGTAGGGCGCCCAAAGCTGCTTGTTCGAGAAGTAGAGCGTGATGCTGAGCAGCGACAAAAGCAGGATGGCGATGAAGCCAGCCTTCTTGCGCGCCATCATCTTGGGCTCCGCTGCCCACATCAGGAAGGCCGAGACATCTTCGGCAATCTGATGCGCGCTGGCCGGGGTGCCGTCGGCATAGGTCACCGCATCGTCGGTGATCATTTGCGGCATCGCGATCCAGGTTCCGGGAACGGTCGATACGCCGCTCGCGTCTTTGCAGCTGTCGGGTACGCCGCCGGCGGTGAAGGCGGTGTTATAGTAGCCATCAAAGTCGTCGGGCGCGCAAGCGGGCGCCTCTTCATAGCCGACCAGCACCGAGTAGATATATTCGGCGCCGCCCATGCCTTTCAGAAGCTGGTTGATGCCCAGGCCATAGGGGCCATGGAAACCGGCACGGCCCTTGGCAATCACGCTCAGGTCCGGGCCCATGCCATCGCCTACCACCGTCGGGAACATGTCGGCGGGAATGCGCGGACGCTCTTCGCCGGTTTCCTTGTCGATGATGCTCAGCGTTGCCGCGAAGGCACGCAGCTCATCGCCCGGTATCGCCGGGCCACCTTTATCGCCGAGCGACCTGATCGGCACATATTGCATGCCGTGGCAAGACGAACACACTTCGTTGTAGGCTTGGAAGCCACGGCGAAGCTGTGCCTCGTCGTAGGTGCCAAACGGGCCCTCAAAGCTGAAAGCCACATCCTCGATATGCCCGCCTGTCGCGGCGAAGGCTGCGCCGGTGCCAAGGGCCAGCGACGCGATTGCAGAGATAAACAGAGTTCTCATGATATCGGTCCTCTTCCTTACTCGGCCGGGTGCGATTTGACGCCGTAGTGGGCGTTGAAATCTTCCTCGATCGTCGCCACCGGGGTCAGCGGCTTTTCGATCAGCCCCAGAACCGGCAAGATAACGAGGAAGTAGGCGAACCAGTAGGTTGCCGCGATCAGCGAGATGTAGGCGTAGATCCCATCTGTGCTTTGCGCGCCGGCCCAGGTGAGCACGACGAAATCAAGCACCAGAAGCCAGAACCACCACTTGAACATCGGGCGGTATCGGCCCGAGCGCACGCTGCTGGTATCAAGCCAGGGCGCCAGCGCCAGCACGATCAACGAGCCGAACATGGCAATCACCCCAAAGAACTTGGCGCCGATCACGCCAAAGGTGACCCAATCGACCAGCATCACCACCCAGACATCCGAGGTGAAGGCGCGCAGGATCGCGTAGAACGGCAGGAAGTACCATTCCGGCACGATGTGCACGGGCGTTACCAGCGGGTTGCCGGGAATGTAGTTGTCGGGGTGCCCGAGGAAGTTGGGCATGAACCCCACGACCGCGAAGAAGACCACCAGAATGACCGCCAGCGCGAACAGGTCCTTGATCACGAAATAGGGCCAGAAGGGCAGGGTGTCCTTGTCGGCTTCGGCTTTCGAGGTGCGGCGCACTTCAACCCCGGTCGGGTTGCCGTTGCCGGTCGAATGGAATGCCCAGATATGGATCGCGACCAGTGCCACCAGGATCATCGGCACCAGATAGTGCAGGCTGAAGAAACGGTTGAGCGTGGCATTGTCAACCGACGGCCCGCCCAGAAGCCAGGTCTGGATCGCCTCACCCACCCACGGGATCGCGCCAAACAGGCCGGTAATGACCGTGGCCGCCCAATAGGACATCTGGCCCCAGGGCAGAACGTAGCCAAGAAAGGCCGAAGCCATCATCGCCACATAGATCAGCATGCCGAGGATCCAGGTGATTTCGCGCGGTGCCTTGTAGCTGCCGTAGTAGAGGCCGCGGAAAATGTGGATGTAGACAGCGAAGAAGAACAGCGAGCCGCCGTTGGCATGCACATACCGCAGCATGTGGCCGGCGTTCACGTCGCGCATGATGTGCTCGACGCTGGCGAACGCAAATTCGATATGCGGCGTGTAGTGCATCGCCAGAATGATGCCGGTGACGAGCTGCAGAACCATGCAGAACGCCAGCACGATGCCCCAGATCCACCACCAGTTGAGGTTTTTCGGGGTCGGGATCATCAGCGTGTCATAGGCCAGCGCGACGACCGGAAGACGTTTGTGGAGCCATTTTTCGATGCCCGTCTTGGGCTCGTAATGGTCGTGTGGAATACCAGACATGTGGTTTTCTCCCTCAGCCCAAGAGGATGGTTGTTGCGTCGGTGAAGCGGGCCACCGGAACATCGAGGTTGCGCGGCGCCGGCCCTTTGCGGATGCGCCCCGAGGTGTCGTAGTGCGACCCGTGGCAGGGGCAGAACCAACCGCCAAATTCGCCCGCACCATTGCCCACCGGCACACAGCCGAGGTGGGTGCATACGCCGATCATCACCAGCCATTCCCCAGCTTCATCGAGCGACCGGTTTTCGTCTGCGGCGTCAGCGCCCGGCTTGTTGGCGTTTTGCGCAAGCCGGTCGATCGGAAGGTCTTCGACCTTGGTGGCGCGCGCCGCTTCAATTTCGGCTGCCGTCCGACGGCGCACGAAAACAGGCTTGCCGCGCCATTTCACGGTCAACTGGGTGCCGACCGCGACACCGCTGACGTCGATGTAGATCGCCGAAAGCGCCTGCACGTCGGCCGAGGGGTTCATCTGGTCGATCAGCGGCCAAACGGCGACGCCGGTCGTTACCAGGCCGACACCTCCGGCGGCGTAGTGAATGAAATCTCGGCGGGTACCGGTAACTTCTGCTTGGGACACGAGTTCTTCTCCCTTCCCGGGCCTGGAATCAGGCCGATAAGACTGGTTGGGCCGCGTCGTCGCAGCCTGCACCGGGCTTGTAGCAATCACGACTCTGTCAGTCCAGCGGACAATAACGCGCAGGGGGGGGCTTTTTTCGCCGTTGCGGCAAAGCGATGACAGGGAAAAACAGTCGGGATTTCGGGGCTATTCGGGCGCCAACATGTAGCCTGCGCCGCGCACGGTTTGCAAATAGCGTGGCTCGCGCGGGTCCGCCTCGATCTTGCGGCGAAGGCGGGTGATCTGCACGTCAATTGCACGGTCCTGCGCGGTGGCCGGGTCGGTGCCACGGTCGCGGCCAAGATCTTCGATCAGTTCCGCCCGGGTTACCACCGCGCCCGCGCGCCCCGCGAAAATCCGCATCAAGGCCGCCTCGGTTGCGGTCAGCCGCACCGGCGCTTCGCCGCGCCAAAGCTCGCCGCGCTCCATTTCGTAGCGCAACGGCCCGAGGTTGAGCGTCTTTGGCCCTTGCACGGTCAATTGCGGTGCCCGCCGCAAGATCGCGCCGATCCGCAACAGAAGCTCTCTCGGCTCGAACGGCTTGGCGAGGGAATCATCGGCGCCCGCCTCAAGCCCCTCGATCCGGTCGCGGGTTTCGCCCCGCGCGGTCAGCAGCATGATCGGCGTGGTCAGTTTGCGGCGCAGATCGCGGGTCAGGCTGATGCCGTCCTCGCCCGGCATCATCACGTCAAGCACAATCAGGCTGAACTCCAGCCCCGCCAGCAGCCTGCGCGCGTGCGCGGCATCCCGCGCAGCGGTAACGAGAAAGCCGTTGCGCACCAGAAACTTCTGCATCAGGCCGCGAATACGCTCGTCATCGTCCACGATCAGGATATGCGGCTGAACCTGCATCAGCCGCGATCCCGCAACATCAGGTATTGGCGGCGCATTTCGGGGTCCATCATCGCTTCCAGAACCTGCCGAAAACCGGCAACCGCCTGCGGCCCGGTGGCCCGGTAGGCGGCGCGCATGCGTACCCGCTGCGCCTCGCTCAACTCGCGCTCAAGTGCCGCACCTTTTTCGGTCAGGTGGAGGTGGCGCTCGCGCTTGTCCTTTCGCCCGATTCGGCTTTCAACCAGCCCATCCTCGATCAGCGTGCGCAGGACCCGGTTCAGGCTTTGTTTGGTCACCCCCAGCACCGCCAGCAGGGTGTTGACCGTCAAGCCCGGCTGGCGCTGAATGAAATGCAACGCCCGGTGATGGGCGCGGCCATAGTCGAGCCCGTCGAGAATCCGGTCGGGGTCGGCAGTAAAGCCGCGATAGGCAAAGAACATCGCCTCGATGCCTTTGCGCAACTGCTCGTCAGTCAGAAACAGCAGCCCCTCGCCGCCTGCTGCATTTGCCCCCGTGTCTGCCATTGCGCCCTCACTTTTTCCGGATTTTATGTCAGCCTTGTTGACTTTCCAAGAATCAATTGCTACCGAAACCCAGATTTCGCGCAATAATATGTCCGCAACGGACGTATCGCACGCAACATTCGCAAAACGGGTGCGCCCGGAGGAGGATGATATGGCAGGTGCCTATGACGACCGCGACGGCAAGATCTGGATGGACGGCGCGCTGATAAACTGGCGCGACGCCAAAGTGCACATGCTTACCCACGCGCTGCATTATGCTTCAAGCGTGTTCGAGGGCGAGCGTTGCTACAACGGCACGATCTTCAAATCGGTCGAACATTCCGAGCGGTTGCTGAAATCGGGTGCGCTGCTCGACATGCCGATTCCCTACACCGTTGCCCAGATCGAAGAGGCCAAGCGGCTGACGCTCGAGGCAAACGGGCTGACCGATGCTTACGTTCGCCCGCTTGCATGGCGCGGCTCGGGCGAAGACATGGGCGTTGCCGCCAAGCGCAACCCGGTGCATCTGGCGATCGCGGTCTGGACATGGGGCGCCTATTACGGCGACGCCAAAATGAAGGGTGCGCGGCTAGATATTTCGAAATGGAAGCGGCCCAGCCCCGAAACCATCCCTTCGGCGGCCAAGGCCGCAGGCCTTTACATGATCTGCACCATGTCCAAACACGCCGCCGAGGCCAAGGGCTGTTCCGATGCGATGATGTTCGATTATCGCGGCTATGTGGCCGAGGCGACCGGCGCCAACATCTTCTTCGTGAAAGACGGCGAGGTGCACACCCCCTACCCCGACGCGATTCTGAATGGTATCACCCGCCAGACCGTCATCGGCATGCTGCGCGCCAAGGGGGTTACCGTGCATGAACGCTTCATCAAGGCTGACGAGCTTGAGGGCTTCCAGCAGTGCTTCCTGACCGGCACCGCCGCCGAAGTCACCCCGGTCGGGCAGATCGGCGGCTACATGTTCGAGGTGGGGGCGCTAACCCGCGATATTGCCACCGAATACGAAAAGCTGGTGCGTAGCTGATAACCCCGCCGGGGCGCGCACAAGCACCCCCCCGGCGGGCACTTGCAAGGGCAGCAGCCACACTGCACGCTCCCTACCGCTCAGGCCTCGCGCCCCTTTTCGATCCGCACGAATTCCTTCACGCGGCGGCCAGCATCCGCGCCCCTGCCTTTTTTCTGCAAGGCGGTGGTTGCGGGGCTGGGCTTCTCTGCCTTTTCGATCTCGACATAGGCGCGCAACCGGTCGGCGTCTTCTCCCTTGCGTTCGTGGTCGGCAATGTGACGGGTCATGACCTGCTCCTTCTTGCTGCGGACCCTCAACATAGCACCTCTTTGGCGCGTTTTCACCCCTGCGGCGTCATCGCCTTGCGTTGACGGGCACGTTCCAGCCCAAGCTGCCTTTCGCGCCAGATGATCAACACCCCGGCGAGTATGACCAGCGCGGCGCCGCCGAGCATCACCACCGTCGGCACCTCGCCGAAAACGAAATATCCGATGGCAAGCGCGAAGATCATCGAGGCATATTCAAACGGCGCAATCAGCCCTGCGTCACCGTAGCGGTAGCTAGAGGTCAGGAATATCTGGCCAAAACCGCCCAGAATACCCGCAAGCACCAACAACGCGGCGGTGCGCGCGTCCGGCACCACCCAGCCGAACGGAATGGTGATCAGGCTCAGCACGCTCGCGGTGACCGAAAACCAGAGAACGATGGCGCTGGTGCGCTCGGTCGCCACCAGCTTGCGCACGAACACTTGCGCCAACGAGGAACACAGTGCCCCCATCAGCACCACCACCGCCCCCAGCGCCTCGCGGTCGGTCGCCTCGCCAACGCCGCCCAACCGGGGCGACAGCACGATCAGCACCCCAACCATGCCCATCGCAACGGCTGCCATGCGAAACGCCCGCACCTGCTCGCCCAGAAACATCGCCGCAAAGATCACCGTCAGCAGCGGCGAGGCGTAGCCGATGGCGGTAACCTCGGGCAGCGGCAACAGCCCGAGGCCCGCAAACCCCAGCCCCATCGCGGT
Organism: Alphaproteobacteria bacterium HGW-Alphaproteobacteria-4; assembly: GCA_002842855.1. GTDB lineage: Bacteria > Pseudomonadota > Alphaproteobacteria > Rhodobacterales > Rhodobacteraceae > UBA6213. The sequence continues at coordinate 118,222 of PHEE01000011.1, forward strand.
TGACCCCAGAACCCCTCGCCAGACATGGCCAATCGGGCTTGCCACCCGCCAGCCAACGGCCAGCTCGCGCCGCAACGCGAGCCAGACCAGAATCACAGGAATCGCGAAGAACGACCGAAAGAATACCGCCTCGCCCGCCGGCACATGCGCCGCCGTCGCCTTGATCAACGACGCCATGGCGATGAAGATCAAAACCGAAATCAGTTTCAGAAGGATGCCGCGCAGCGGTGACATGGCGCCACGTTAGCGCGCGCCGCAGCAAAAGAAAGTGCGTCCGGCGTCACGGTTACAATTCTGGCGCAGCAAGCCGCGCCACCGCCCAATGCGCTGCATCGGCAACGCCGGCATCAGCATCGCCGCGCAACCCCTCGGCGACAGCCAGCAGTTCCGCCAACCCCGAATTGCCGATTGCGTAAAGCACGTTGCGCACCATCCGGTCGCGACCGATGCGCTTCACCGGGCTACCCGTGAACCTTGCACGAAACCCGGCATCGTCCAGCGCCGCCAGATCGGCCAGCAAGGGCGGCTCGGCCGCCCGCGGGGCATAGCCGATTTCGCGCGCCGCCACCGCGAATTTGTTCCAGGGGCACACCGCCAGACAATCGTCGCAGCCATAGATGCGGTTGCCCATCAGCCCGCGCAACGCCACATCCACCGGCCCCTTGTGCTCGATCGTCAAATACGAAATGCAGCGCCGCGCATCTAGCTGATAAGGCGCCGGAAAGGCCCGCGTCGGGCACACATCCAGGCACGCCGTGCAGGCGCCGCAATGGCTTGTCTCGGGCGCATCCGGCTCCAGTTCCAGCGTGGTGAAGATCGCACCCAGAAAGAACCAGCTGCCCAGATCGCGCGCCAAGAGGTTGGTGTGCTTGCCCTGCCAGCCCAAGCCCGCCGTCGCCGCCAGCGGCTTTTCCATCACCGGCGCGGTATCGACGAACACCTTGATCTCGCAGCCCGCCTCGGCCACCAGCCAGCGCCCCAGCCGCTTCAGCCGACGCTTCACGATGTCGTGGTAATCGCGGCCCTGCGCATAAACGCTGATCGATCCGCGCTCGCGCTGCCCCAGCACCGCCAGCGGATCAACCTCCGGTGTGTACACTTCGGCCAACATCAGAACCGATCGCGCCTCGGGCCAAAGCGCCGCCGGGTTGCCGCGCCAGACCATGCGCTCGGCCATCCAACCCATCTGCCCATGCCGTCCCGCCGCCACGAAATCCGCCAGCCGCGCCGCCGCCTCGGGCACCGCGTCGGGCCGCGTAACCCGCGCCTTGGCAAAGCCTTCGGCCAAAGCCCTCTCGATCAGCCGCGTCTTCATGCCGCCCGCTTCTTCATTGCGAAACTACCCTCGGGGGGTGTGGGGGGCAGACGGCCCCCCATCTTTCAGAAATCAAGCTCGGCATATTGTGGCGAGGGTGGCAGCCCCGGCACATGGTCCGCCAGCAGCGACCGAAAAGCCGGGCGCGACTTGATCTTGGCATACCAGTCCTTGACGGCGGCCGACCGATCCCAATCCACGTCCGAGATGTAGTCGAGGCAGCTCAGATGCGCTGCCGCGCAGAAATCGGCGAGCGTCAGCACGTCGCCTGCCAGCCAGCGCCGCTGGTCGAGCAGTTCGCCCATGTAGTCGAGATGCCGCTTTACCGCGGCAAGCCCGGTTTTCACCGCCTTGCTGTCGGGGTAGCCTTCTTTGCGGATCTTTTTCCAGACCCGCTCTCCCATCACCTTCACGGTGACTTCGGCGTTGAACTTGTCGTCAAACCACGCACACAGCCTGCGCACTTCATGACGTGCCAAGGCATCGCGCGGCAAGAGCGGCGGGCTCGGCACGGTCTCCTCGACATACTCGCAAATCGCCTGACTTTCGGTCAGAATCCGCCCGTCAAGCCGCAGCACCGGCACCTTGCCCGCCGGATTGCGGCGCAGGAATTCGGGCGAGGCCTCCCAATACCGCTCTTCCACCAGCTCGACCTCGATCTTCTTCTCGGCCAGCACAAGGCGCACCTTGCGGCAAAAAGGCGATAGCGCGACGTGGTAAAGACGGTTCATGTTGCAATGCCGCGTTCTCGGCGATTTCGGCATGACTCTGCAACCGAGCTCAGGGATTAGGGTTCGCCAAATTGCAGGACTCTCCGCCCACCATAATAGGGAAGTCTTTTGAATAAGAAGCAAAGTTGGAAGTGACGAAATTTCAAACATCGCTTCGAATCAAAAGGTTGCCCCTTGTTCTCAAGGCGAAATCACACAACGGGCACATGCAGGTGAATCGAAGGGCTATTTCCGAGGCACCGCACGGCTAACGCGTCAACCGAAAAATCACGCTTGGCGTCCTCAAAACGATGTTGACCAAGAACTCCAAAACCATTTTATTGCAATTCGCCGACCCGTCCACCAGATATAGTGGCGGATCGGCGATAGCCTGGCGGTATGCACCAGAAGCGTCAACACCTTTTTGTGCCACGATCATCCTTGCCAGGTCAACGGGAAATTGCCGTCTGTGGGCGGCACTGGAAAGGAAACACGATGGAGCACTCAAGCTTTCCGCCGCCTAGAGACCTGCCTCAGGTCTACGGTCGAAAAACCGATGATTCAATACGGGAGCAAGACCATAAAGACACCTTTGACCTTTCGCCGCCGTTACCTGCAGAGCTGTCTCAGCAACCATTAATCCGGCAAGATCGGGTCCGCATTTCGTCTCGCGAAAAGTGCATTGAGATATATGGGATTCGTGCGATTGCTGTCATTGTTGCGGCGGCTGTCGTGCTCTTTCTATTAGCTTAATCTCATTGCGTTGCAAAACTTGGTTTCGGGCAGCGCAAAGGCAAAGACCCGGGCCTGCCCCGGTGGGCCGCCCGCTGCTTCGCCAAAATCGCGCACCGGGTATTCGGCCATCGGTTGCAGACAATGACGCGGCAGAAACGCCCGCCCCGGATCGCCCACCAGAATCGAAACTCCGGCCGCATGGCAACTGCCAAGATACGCGGTCATATGCGCAGCAAGATCGGCCGAATAGAAAACATCGCCCGCCGCGATCAGGTCCACATCAAGGGGTGGCAGCGCGGTCACGTCAGCCGCCATAACCTCGATTTGCACACTGTTCAGCGCCGCGTTCAGCGCGATTGCCGCCCTCGCGAAAGGGTCTGTTTCAGCGCAAATCACCTGCGCTGCCCCGGCTTGTGCGGCGGCAATGCCCACCACCCCCGATCCGGCGCCAAGGTCGAGCACCCGCAGGCCGCGCACTGTGCCGGGGTTTTGCAGAAAGTGCCGCGCCAGCGCAGCTCCCCCCGCCCAGACATATGCCCAGTAGGGCACCCCGGCCAATCGCGACAGCCCGCTGCCCGGGTGCGCCTGATAGAGCGTGATCTCGGGCAGCATCGGCGCCGGTCCGGGCCGCAGATTGGCGCGGATAAAGGCTGTCGCGTCGGGCAGCGTGCGCGTCATTCCCAGCACGCGGTGCGCCCGTCGGCCTTGATCGTCGCGGCGCCGTCGGCGATGGCTTCGGCGCGCGAGGAAACGAAAGCTGAAGGCTTGGCGGCATCGCGGCCCTTGGGGTCGGGCAGCACGGCGGCCAGCAGCGCCGCCTGGCGGGCGGTCAGCTTGTCGGGCGTGGTGCCAAAATATCGCTCGGCGGCGGCATGCACACCGAACACCCCGGTGTCGAACTCGGCCACGTTCAGGTAAACCTCCAACACCCGGCGCTTGGTCCAGACCAGTTCCACCAGCGGCGTTATGCCCGCTTCCAGCGCCTTGCGCGACCAACTGCGGCCCTGCCATAGGAACACGTTCTTGGTCACCTGCTGGCTGATCGTTGATGCGCCACGGCCGCCCCCCTCGGCAATGGCAGCGCGAATGGCGACCACGTCAAAGCCCCAATGGAGGCAAAAGTTGGCGTCCTCGGCTGCCACCACCGAACGCGCCATGACCGGCGCGATATCATCCATCGGCACCCATTTGCGGTGCGTCTGCCCCAGCCGCCACCATTCGCCCAGCATCGTCATGGTGATGGGCGGGTTGACCACGGTGTAAAGCGCGATACTGACCAGCATCATTGCCAAAGCCAGAACCGCGCCGCGCCACGACCAATACCAAAGCCAGCGAAAAAGCCGCAGACGCGGCCTGCGCCGGGGCGGCTCGATCACTTCGGGCTTCGCGGTCTTTTTTGCCATGGCGCAGCTAAGGCAAGGCCCCCGCCCCGGTCAAGGGGCGGGGATGCCCCGGCTATTCGGCGGGCATCGCTGCCGCCGCAACGGTCAACGGATGCGGCAGATGCACCAGCATTTCACGCGGGCAGACCTGCACGAAACGGTGGCGCTCTTCGGCCCAGTTCTGCAAGATTTCGCGCGCCTTGAGGCTGGCAGTTTCGGCATGGTGGCGCTCGACCAGCCCTTTCAGCTGCGCCTCCCAATGCGGGTGCTCGACGGCACTGGTGACCAGCGTTTCCATGTTCATGTAGCTGCGTGCACGGCCCTCGGGGTCATGCACATAGGCCATGCCGCCGGTCATGCCAGCGCCGAAGTTGGCGCCGATCCGGCCCAGAATGACCGCCACACCGCCGGTCATGTATTCGCAGCCGTTCGAGCCGCAGCCTTCGACCACAACCTTGGCGCCCGAGTTGCGCACCGCAAAGCGCTCGCCCGCGCGGCCTGCGGCAAAGAGGTAGCCTTCGGTCGCGCCATAAAGCACGGTGTTGCCGATGATGGTGTTTTCGCTTGCGACAAGGCGGCTGCCCATCGGCGGGCGCACCACGATGATGCCGCCCGAAAGGCCCTTGCCGACATAGTCGTTGGCATCGCCCATCACCTCAAGCTTCAGCCCCGGCGCCGCGAAGGCGCCAAGCGACTGCCCGCACGACCCGGTCAGTTTGACCGTCAGATGGTCGGGTTGCAGCGCGTTCTTCATGCCGAAGTTGCGCACGATGTGGCTGCTGGCGCGGGTGCCGATAGTGCGGTGGGTGTTGCGCACCGCGTAGCTCAGCTGCATCTTTTCGCCGTCTTCAAAGAACCGCGCGCCATCGCGCACGATCTCGGCGTCGAGCGTGTCGGGCACATGGTTGCGCGGTTTCGAGCGGTCATAGACGATCTTGTCGAACCCATCGACGGTAATCAGCAAGGGGTTCAGGTCGAGGTCATCAAGGTGCTCGGACCCGCGGCTGACCTGCGCCAACAGATCGGCCCGGCCGATCACCTCATCAAGCGTGCGCGCGCCGATCTCGGCCAATATCTCGCGCACTTCCTGCGCGTAGAAGGTGATCAGGTTCACCACCTTGTCGGCGGTGCCGTTGAACTTGGCGCGCAGCGCGGGGTCTTGCGTGCAAACCCCCACCGGGCAGGTGTTCGACTGGCACTGGCGCACCATGATGCAACCCATCGAAATCAGCGCCGCGGTGCCGATGCCGTATTCCTCAGCGCCCATCATCGCTGCCATCACGACATCACGCCCGGTGCGCAGGCCGCCATCGGTGCGCAGCGTTACCCGCTCGCGCAGGCGGTTCATCGCCAGCACCTGATGCGCCTCGGTCAGCCCCATTTCCCACGGCAGACCGGCGAACTTGATGCTGGTGGCCGGGCTGGCGCCGGTGCCGCCGTTATGGCCCGAAATCAGGATGATGTCGGCCTTGGCCTTGGCCACGCCTGCGGCAATGGTGCCAACGCCGCTGGAAGCCACCAGCTTGACCGTCACCTTGGCGCGCGGGTTGATCTGCTTGAGGTCATAGATCAGCTGCGCGAGGTCTTCGATACTGTAGATGTCGTGGTGCGGCGGCGGCGAAATCAAGGTGACGCCGGGGGTGGAATGGCGCAGCCGCGCGATAAGCTGGGTTACCTTCATGCCCGGCAACTGCCCGCCCTCGCCGGGTTTCGCCCCCTGCGCCACCTTGATTTCCAGCTCTTCGCAGGCGTTGAGGTATTCGGCCGTCACGCCAAAGCGCCCGCTGGCCACCTGCTTGATCTTGGCGCTGGGGTTATCGCCATTGGGCTCGGGCACGAAATGCGCCGGGTCTTCGCCGCCCTCGCCGCTATCGGATTTGGCACCGATCCGGTTCATCGCGACGTTCAAAAGCTTGTGCGCCTCGGGCGAAAGCGCGCCAAGGCTCATGCCCGGCGTCACGAACCGCTTGCGGATCGAGGTGATGCTTTCCACCTCTTCAATCGGCACCGGCTTGCCCAGCGACTTGATGTCGAGAAGGTCGCGCAGGTGAATTGGCGGGTTTGCCCGCATCATCGACGAATACTGCTTCCAGAGGTCGAAACTGCCCTGTTCGCAGGCGGTTTGCAGCAGGTGCATGCTTGGCGCTTCCCAAGCGTGTTTTTCGCCCGAGCGGCGCGCCTTGTAAAAGCCACCCACCGGCAGCACGTCCTGCCCGCCCAGCCAGCCGCGGGTGTGCACCTGTTCGAGCTTGCGCTGGATGCCGTGCAGGCCAATGCCGGAAATGCGGCTCTGCATGCCGGGGAAGTATTCGGCCACCATCGCGCGGCTAAGGCCCACCGCCTCGAAGTTAAGGCCGCCGCGATAGCTCGAAATCACCGAAATGCCCATCTTCGACATGATCTTGAGCAGCCCGGCGTCGATTGCCGCGCGGTAGCGGCGCATCGCTTCGACCAAACTGCCTTCGACCAGACCCCTCTCACACCGGTCGGCAATGGAATCTTGCGCAAGATAGGGGTTTACCGTGGTGGCGCCGCAGCCGATCAGCACGGCAACATAGTGCGGGTCTATGCATTCTGCAGAACGCACGTTGATGCTGGTGAAGGTGCGCAGGCCCTTGCGGGTCAACCAGCTATGCACCGCGCTGGTGGCCAGAATCATAGGCATCGACGCCTTCTCGGCGCTCTGATGTTCATCGGTCAGAATCAGGTGGTTGGCCCCCGAGCGCACGGCGTCTTCGGCTTCGGCGCGGATGCGCGACAGCCCGCCTTGCAGCGCATCCTGCCCGGCGCCCGCGGGAAAGGAACAGTCGATAGCCGCAACATTCGCCCCGAAAATCTGCCGCATCGCGTCAAATTCGGCATTGAACACCAGCGGGCTTTCCAAAAGCAGAATCTCGGTCTGGCTGCTGTCTTCGTCGAGCACGTTCTTGAGGTTGCCGAACCGCGTTTTCAGGCTCATCACCCGGCTTTCGCGCAAGCTGTCGATTGGTGGATTGGTGACCTGGCTGAAGTTCTGCCGGAAAAAATGGCTCAGCGGGCGATATGTTTTGGAAAGCACTGCGGGGGGCGTATCGTCGCCCATGCTGGAAATTGCCTCTTTGCCGTCCTCGACCATTGGCGCCAGAATCTGCTCCAGATCTTCCAGCGTATAGCCTGCGGCCAGTTGCCGCCTGCGCAATTCCGACCCGGAAAACATCGCCGTTTCGGGCAGTGCGTCGAGCGGCGGGCTGAGTTCGACAACCTTGCCCACCCACTCGCCAAAGGGTTGGCTGCCTGCCAGTCGGTCCTTGATGGCGTGGTCGTGGTAAAGCCTGCCTTCTTTCATATCGACGGCAATCATTTGCCCTGGCCCCAACGCGCCTTTTTCGGCGATATTCGCCTCTGGCACCGGCACCATGCCAACCTCGGACCCGGCAATCAGCAGACCGTCGAGCGTCAGCACATAGCGCATCGGCCTCAGTCCGTTGCGGTCAAGCCCGCCGCAGACCCAGCGGCCATCGGTCATCGCCAGCGCCGCGGGCCCATCCCATGGCTCCATCACGGCGTTGCAATAGGCGTACATGTCTTGCCAGGATTTCGGCAGATCATCGGTAAAGTTCGACCATGCCTCGGGCACCAGCATGGTCTTGGTCATCGGCGCGGATCGCCCCGAGCGCACCATCACCTCGAACACCGCATCGAGCGCGCCACTGTCCGAGGTGCCCGCCGGGATGATCGGCTTGATATCCTCGGCGGCATCGCCAAAGGCGCTGGAGGCCATGCGAATCTCGTGGCTTTTCATCCAGTTGACGTTGCCTTTAAGGGTGTTGATCTCGCCGTTATGCGCCAGCATCCGGAACGGCTGCGCCAGTGCCCACTGCGGAAATGTGTTGGTGGAATAGCGCTGGTGATAGATCACGAAGGCGGACTCGAACCGGTCATCGTTCAGGTCGGGGTAGAAAACCGCTACCTGTTCGGCCAGCATCATGCCTTTGTAGATGATCGACCGGCACGAAAGGCTGCACAGGTAAAGGCCGGGTATCTGCGCCGCCAGCGCCGCTTTTTCGATCCGTCGGCGGATGATGTAAAGCTCGCGCTCGAACTGCTCCTGGTCGATGTCCTTTTCGCAGCGGATCAAAATCTGCTCGATCTCGGGCCGGGTCGCGTTGGCCTTTTCGCCCAGAACATCGGTGTTCACCGGCACATGGCGCCAGCCGTAAATGTAATGCCCCATCCGCAGCACTTCGGTTTCCACGATCGTGCGGCAGCGTTCCTGCGCGCCAAAATCGGTGCGCGGCAGAAACACCTGGCCGACCGCAATCAGCTTGCCCATGTCGGGTTCATGCCCGGTGCGGCGGACTTGATCGTAGAAGAACTTGACCGGGATCTGCACATGAATGCCCGCACCGTCGCCGGTCTTGCCATCGGCATCGACCGCACCCCGGTGCCAGACCGCTTTCAGCGCCTCAATGCCGTGCTCAACCACCTGGCGCGAAGGGCTGCCATCGATCGAAACCACCAGCCCCACGCCGCACGAGGAATGTTCATCCTCGGCGCGATAGAGGCTGTGCGCATCCATCCAGACGCGCCGCGCCTCTTCTTCGGTAACCCAGGCGGCGTCAAATCTGGTCATGGCGGAGACTCCTCAGGTGGTCGGTCAGACTGGGGGCTTGGGTCAACACCGCATTGCAATCGAACACGGGTTTGGCGCTGCCAAAGCCCTCGTCGCCGGGCAGCGAAAAGGTGACCGGAGGCTGGAAGCTTTCGACGCGGTCACCTGCGGCGTTCTCGAAAACTTCGGTGTCGCCAAAGAACAGGCGCAGATCGCGGCTGATGAACTGGGTGCCGGTGCGGCGGGTCAGAAACGCGCCCGCCGCGTCGTAGGACGAAAGCTCGAAGGTGCTACGTTCCAGCAGGATGCCGCCGATCATCACGCTTTCACCCGTAAGCCTGTCGACGCCGACAAAGCGCTCGACAAAGCCGCCGGTGTTCTCGGTGAGAAAGTCATAATCGTCGCGCCCGGTCGCGATCAGCGTGCTGAAGCTTGCGTGGTCGTTTGCCTTGGGCAGCAGGCGGTCAATTTCGCCGGAATCATGGTCGATGCTTTCCATCCAGCGCGTCTCATGGTCGATCCGGCTGGAGAAATAGACGCCTACACCGTCGGCATAGGAAATCCAGCGGTCGCCCGGCACGTCACCCGCGCAGGAATAGACGTTGGCAACCTGACACTGGCGCATCTGCACGGTCAGCGAGAGCGTGCAGCCCTTTGGTGGCGTAAAGGTCTGCGCGGCGCTTGCCGCCACGCCCGCGATGACGAGCGCAAGTGCGCCAACGATAGTCTCAACGGCCCTGATCATGTCATTCCCCCCGAAGCTGCACGCGGTCGCCATTGGCACCGCCGATCTCTCAAGCCTCATTCTGCCGCCACGGCACCGCTTTGCGCCAGATAATTCAGGATGCTTTCGCCCGCCTCGCGCCCATCGCGGATTGCCCAGACCACAAGGCTTGCCCCGCGCACGATATCGCCCACGGCAAAGACATCGGGCAGGCTGGTCACATGGCTGCCGTGTGCCGCCTTGATGGTGCCCCAGCGGGTAACATCAAGGCCCTTGGTGCCCCAAAGCTCGGGCAGGTTTTCAGGCTCGAATCCGAGCGCCTGCACCACCAGATCGGCAGGCTCGATATAATCGGCCCCCTCGATCACCTCGGGTGCCTGCCGCCCGGTGGCATCAGGTGCGCCAAGCCGCATCCGCTGCACCAGCACATCGCTGACCGGGCTGCCGGCAAAAGCGGTGGGCACCGAAAGCCAGACAAACTCAACGCCCTCTTCCTCGGCATTCTGCACTTCGCGCTGGCTGCCGGGCATGTTGGCGCGGTCGCGCCGATAGAGGCACTTGACCGATTGCGCGCCTTGCCGGATTGCGGTGCGCACGCAGGCCGCGGTCAGGTAGTCGAGCGCGCGCACGATGCCCTCGGCACTTGCGCCCGGCCCTTCAAGCTCGCGGGTCTTGTAAACCCCGGTGGCGATCAGCACCGCGTCATGCCTGCCGCGAATGGCATCAAAGCTCAGGTCCACGCCGACGTTGCAGCCCAGCACGAACTGCACCCCGGCCTGTTCAAGCTGCCCGATGCGGGCCATCACCACGTCTTTTTCCAGTTTGAAACCGGGAATGCCGTAGGTCAGCAAACCGCCCGCGCGGTCGTTGCGGTCGTAGATCGTCACCTGCACCCCGGCGCGGCGCAGCACATCGGCGGCGGCAAGCCCTGCTGGCCCTGCGCCAATGATGGCTACCGATTCTGCGCGCTCGGCCACCGGGCGGATCGGCTTTACCCAACCCATGTCCCAGGCGGTGTCAGTCAGGTATTTCTCGATTGCGCCAATCGTCACGGTGCCGTGCCCCGACTGCTCGATCACGCAGTTGCCTTCGCAAAGCCGGTCTTGCGGGCAGATGCGGCCGCAGATTTCGGGGAAGGTGTTGGTCTGCTGGCTCAGCTCATAGGCTTCCTGCAACCGCCCCTCGGCGGTCAGCCGCAGCCAGTCGGGGATGTTGTTGTGCAGCGGGCAATGGGTCTGGCAGTAGGGCACACCGCACTGGCTGCACCGGCTTGCCTGTTCGGCGGCCTTGGCAGCGGCAAACTCGCGGTAGATCTCGTGAAAGTCGGTGGCGCGCACCGAAGGCTCGCGCTTTTCGGGGGTCTCGCGCCCGAGTGTCACGAACTTGAGCATTGGTTGCTTGGCCATGGTCGCACCCTTTGGCTTTTCAGTCGCGCATTGCTACTGCGCGGCGCAGCGAATTAAAAGTCAGAATGGGTTACCTAAATGCCGGGTATTTTGCGGTTCGAGGTGCTTGGCGGGCATATTCCAGAAATAATAGGTATCACATATTGACCTAATGCCCTGCCTCGGCGCAACCGCACGGCCGAACCGGCCGCTTGCGGGATGATTCGCCTGCGGTCGACTCAGGCCAGAACCCCCGCTGCCGTCAGGGCCAGCAACACACCTCCGAAAACCAGCCGATAGACCGCGAAGGCGGTAAAGCGATGCGTGCGGATGAAACCCAGAAGCCACTTGACCGCGACAAAGGCGGTAACGGTCGATACCGCGAAGGCAACGCCAAGCGAGGTCCAGCTTTCCATCGCCGCGCCCGCCTGCACCTGTTTCAGCATCTCGTAGCCACTGGCCGCGAACATCGTCGGGATGCCGACCAGGAAGGCGAATTCGGTGGCGGCGGCGCGGTTCGAGGTGCCCAGCAGCATTGCCACGAAGATCGTTGCGGCCGACCGCGAGGTGCCCGGAAACACCCCGGCGACCACCTGCGCAAGGCCCACCGCTATGGCCACCCGCAGCGTGACCACGCCGCTGTCAGGCAGCCGTTCGGCAAGCCGTTCGGCGACCAGCATCCACACGCCGCCCAGAACCAGCGCCAGCGCAACCGGAAAGACCGTCGTCGGCAGCTCGAATCCAAGCTTCTTTACGGCAAGTCCAAGCACCGCCGTAACCAGAAAGGCGACCGTGAGCTTGCCCAGATAACCGCGGTTCTCGGCCAGCCTGAACCCGGTCAACAGGGCCACGATCCGGCGCCAGAAAACCAGCGTCACCGCCAGAATCGCCCCCGACTGAATGGTGATGTTGTAGGCATCCGTCCGCGCCCCCAGCCAATGCTCGACCAGCAGCAGATGCCCCGTGCTCGAGATCGGCAAGAACTCGGTGATCCCTTCGACTACCCCCAACAGCACATCGTTCATAAGGGTCATTTCGGCCTCGTCGATTCAGGGCTCAATGTGGCCGACTGCACAGAGATCAGGTCTTGCGCAGGTTCTTGGCCGAAGCCTTGATCGCATCGAACTGGCCGGTCGGGCGGAAGCGCCACAGGTAATCGGGCAGCACCGCGCCAAGCGGTGTCGGCTCGATCCCCAGATCGGCAAAGCCGCGCGCGCCCTCGGCCACCACATTGTCGTGGCGCAAAAGCTTGACCTGATCGCGCGTCAGCAGGCGGTTGACGAACAGCCCGCCCCAGAGAAACTGGAAGCTGTCAAACCACGCCGCCAGCGCCCGCGCCACCCAGAACGGAATGTTCACGACAATGCGGCGGCGCAAGGTTACGTCCAGCATCTTGCCGATCAGCTCGCGCATCGTGTGCACATCGGGGCCGCCCAGCTCATAGGTGCCGCTGGCTTCGCCCAGCACCGCCTTGACCGCTGCCTTGGCAACATCGTCAACATAAACGGGCTGAAAGCGGGTATTGGCGCCGACAATCGGCAGCACCACGCCCCAACGGGCCATCATCGCGAATTTGTTGAAGAAACCGTCCTCGGGACCGAACATCACCGAAGGCCGCAAAATCACCGCCGAGGGGAACGAGCTGCGCACCGCCGCCTCACCCGCCGCCTTGGTGCGCGCATAGTCGCTGCTGCCCGAGGTTTCAGCGCCGATTGCCGAGATGTGCACCAGCCGCGCCACGCCTTCTTCCGCCGCGATCCGCGCGATTCGCGCGGCCCCCTGCGCCTGCACGGCATCGAACGTGTTCTTGCCGTCGCGCACCAGAATGCCGACGCAGTTGACCACCGCATCTGCGCCCTGCATGGCGCCGCGCACCGATGCATCGTCGCGTATATTGCAGCGCACCGGCTCTACCTGCCCCATCGCGCCATAGGTGCGCACGAACAGCGCCTCGTTATCGCGCCGCACCGCCACACGCACGCGCCAGCCTTCCTGTGCCATGCGTCGGGCGATGTAGCGCCCGACAAACCCCGACCCGCCGTAAATGGTGACAAGTTTCGACATCGGCGCCAGCCTTTCGTTCGCAAAATCCGCCCTTTGATTAGCGCCAAGCCCCCTGCGCGACAAGCGCAAAGGCTGTCGCAGGCTGCGCACCCCGCAAATTGTTGGCGAACCCCGTTGACAGTGCCAGTGCCCCTCTTTAATCACCCCGCTCACGAACACCTGCCCAGGTGGCGGAATTGGTAGACGCGCACGGTTCAGGTCCGTGTGCCGCAAGGCGTGGAGGTTCGAGTCCTCTTCTGGGCACCATTACCTTGAATATGTCAGCGGAATGACGCAGCGCACCCCGCGCGGCGCCTTTCCGCGTTTTCCCATTGCCGAAAAGGCCACCCATGCCCGCGCAGACTTCTAAGAACGAGCAGATCCATTCGCCGCGTCTGATCCTTGCCGCCATCGCGATCATGCTGCTGCTGGCTTCGCTCGATCAGACCATCGTTTCCACCGCGTTGCCCACCATCGTTTCCGAGCTTGGCGGCATCGAGCATCTCAGCTGGGTGGTCACCGCCTACCTTCTGACCTCAACCGTGGTGGCGCCGCTTTATGGCAAGCTGGGCGACCTATATGGCCGCAAGCTGATGATGCAGATCTCGGTGGTGCTGTTCCTGCTGGGCTCGGCGCTGGCGGGGCAGGCAACTTCAATGCTGTTCCTGATCGCAGCGCGAGGGTTGCAGGGCCTCGGCGGCGGCGGCCTGTTCGTGCTGGCGCTTACGGTGATCGCCGACGTGGTGCCACCGCGCGAGCGGGGCAAGATTCAGGGTCTGTTCGGCGCGGTATTTTCGATCTCGTCGATCGCCGGGCCGCTGATCGGCGGCTATTTCACCCAGCACCTCAGTTGGCGCTGGATCTTTTACGTCAACCTGCCGCTTGGCATCTTTGCGCTGGTGGTGTTTGCGATGGCATTCAAGCCGCGCGGCATTCGCACCGGCCACAAGATTGATTACCTCGGCGCGCTCTTGCTGACCACCGCGCTATCATCGGTGGTGCTCTTCACCTCGCTTGGCGGGCGCACCTATGCCTGGGACAGTGGCTTCATCCTGTCGCTGATCGCGCTGGCGGTGCTGACCATTCCGGCTTTCGTGCTGGTCGAGCGGCGTGCCGCCGAGCCGATCCTGCCGCTGGCGCTGTTTTCGCATTCGACCTTCGTAATCTTTTCCGGCATCGGTGCCATTGTTGGTGCCGCGATGTTCGGTGCCGCCACCTTCCTGCCGCTCTATCTGCAAGTGGCCAAGGGCATCAGCCCCACCGCATCCGGGCTGCAAATGTTGCCGATGATGCTGGGATCAATGGCCGGTTCGATCGGATCGGGGCAGATCATGGGCCGCACCGGGCATTATCGCCGCCTGCCGCAGGTCGGCATGGTGATCTTGATCCTCGGTATGCTCAGCCTCACGCAGTTGCACCCCGACACCTCGCGCTGGGCGCTGGTGGGGATGATGGCGATGGTCGGGCTTGGCATGGGGCCGACGATGTCGGTGGGCACCACCGCCATTCAGAACGCCATCCCGCGCGAAATGCTGGGCGTTGGCACCTCGGGGTTCACGCTCTTTCGCCAGGTGGGCGGCTCGGTCGGCATCGCTGTGTTCGGCGCGTTGTTCTCGGCAGGGCTGGCTACGCAAATGGTGGGGTTGCTGCCGCCCGGGGCCGAGCCGGGCGCCTTTGGCGCAGCACAGGTGGCAGCACTGCCTGAAGGGGCGCGCATGGCGGTCGCCACCGCCTTCACCGAAGCAATGCACCCGATCTTTGCCATTGCGGCGGGGCTGGCCGCGGTGGCGCTGGTGCTGTCGCTGTTCATCGTCGAAAAACCGCTTGAGCATCGCGTGGGCCGGGGCGGGCCGGGCGGTGGCCATTGACGCGCCGCGCCGTGATCGGCAGAAGCTTGAACCATGACCGGGCGCGCAGATCGCCGCGCCCGGCAGCCAGCGAGGCAGCCATGACCAACCACCTCTACAAGGGCGACCTGCCCGACGGCCTTACCCTCGGCCCGGTGGTCGCAATCGACACCGAGACGATGGGGCTCAACCCGCACCGCGACCGGCTTTGCCTGGTGCAGCTTTCGTCGGGCGATGGCCACGCCCATATGGTGCAGATCGCGCCGGGCCAGCGCACAGCACCCAACCTTGTGCGGATGCTGGCCGACCCTTCGGTGCTGAAGCTCTTTCACTTCGCCCGCTTCGATGTGGCGGCGCTTTACAACGCCTTTGGCGTGGTTACCGCACCGGTCTGGTGCACCAAGATCGCCTCGCGGATGGTGCGCACCTTCACCGACCGGCACGGGCTGAAATACCTGTTGCAAGACCTCGTGGGGGTTGATGTTTCCAAGCAACAGCAAACCTCGGATTGGGGCGCGCCCGATCTGACCCCTGCGCAGCTGGAGTACGCGGCTTCCGATGTTCTTTACCTGCACCGTCTGAAAGCCGAGCTGGAAACCCGGCTGGCCCGCGAAGGGCGCATGCAGCTTGCACAGGCGTGCTTTGACTTTCTTCCGGCGCGCGGTCAGCTAGACCTGATGGGCTGGGATGAACCCAATGACATCTTCCACCACTGACGCCGCCACCTGGCTTGCCACGGCCCGCCGGGTGATCGGCATCGAGGCGCAGGCGCTGTCGCTTCTGGCCGACAGCCTTGGCGATGGCTTCGCGCAGGCGGTCAAGACGATCCTGCGGGCGCAGGGCCGGGTGATCGTGTCGGGCATGGGCAAATCGGGCCACATCGCGCGCAAGATTGCCGCCACCCTCGCCTCGACTGGCACGCCCGCGCAATTCGTGCACCCCGCCGAAGCCAGCCACGGCGATCTGGGCATGGTCACCGCGCAGGATGTGGTGCTGGTGCTGTCGAACTCGGGCGAAACGCCTGAGCTTTCCGATATCGTCGCGCACAGCCGCCGCTTTTCAATTCCGCTGATCGGGGTGGCAGGGCGGGCGGGCTCGACCCTGCTGCGGCAGGCCGATGTGGCAATATTGCTGCCCACGGCGCCCGAGGCCTGCGGCACCGGCGTGGTGCCGACCACCTCCACCACGATGACGCTGGCGCTGGGTGATGCTTTGGCGGTGGCGCTGATGGAACATCGCGCCTTTACTCCCGAACATTTCGCCACCTTCCACCCCGGCGGCAAACTGGGCGCGCGGCTGGCCACGGTCGCCCGCCTGATGCACGAAGCACCGCCTCTGGTGGCGCAGACCGCGCCGATGGCCGAAGCGCTGCTGGTGATGACGCAAAAGGGCTTTGGCGTGGTCGGCGTGACCAACCCGGCCGGGCGGTTGGTGGGCATCATCACCGATGGCGACCTGCGCCGCCACATGGAAGGGCTTTTGGGCCACATTGCGGGCGACGTGATGACCCGCGCACCGCAGACGATCGCCCCCGAAGCGTTGGCCGAATCCGCCGTTGCGGTGATGCACGCGCGCAAGATCACCTGCCTGTTCGTGCTCGACCCCGACGCGGGCGGCGTGCCGCTCGGGATATTGCATATTCACGATTGCCTGCGTGCGGGGGTCGCCTGACCATGGCGCGCGGCTATGACGATACCCATTCGTGGCTTGTCATGGGCGCCAAGATCGTGTTGCCGCTTATCGCGCTGTCGCTGCTTGCCACGCTGTTTCTGGTGTCAGAACGGATCGACCCGAGCCAGCCCATCCCTTACGCCGATATCGACCTTGTTGAACTTGCGCGCGAGCCGCGCATGACCGAGCCGCACTTTGCGGGTGTTACCGTGGACGGCGCTGCACTGACCGTTTCGGCCTCTGGCGCACGCCCCGATGCGGTCGGAAACGGTGCGAGCGCCACTGGAATTGTGGTGCGCATCGACAGCCCCGGCGCGTTTTCGGCCGATATCGTGGCCGACGAGGGCCGGCTTGACCCGATCCGGGGCGAGATACGGCTGCGCGGCGCGGTCAGCCTGCGCACTTCGGCGGGCTATGCCATCGCATCAGACGCGGTCAGCATCAGCACCGACAGCACGCGCCTCGAATCCCCCTTGCCGGTCATGGCCGATGCCCCCTTCGGGCAGCTTTCCGCAGGCGCGATGATACTTTCTACCACCGGGGCGGGCGCGCCCTATCTTCTGGTTTTCAACGCAGGCGTTAAGCTGATATACCATCCGGTGAATTGAGGTAGCCATGCCAGCCAAGCGTATTATCCTTGCCCTCTCGGTGCTGCTTGCCAATGCAGTGCTTGCCGCGCCAGCGGTATTTGCGCAGCAGGTCAGCTTTGGCGGCATCCGCGCCGATACCGCTGCCCCGGTCGAGATCAGCGCCGATAGCCTGACCATCGATCAGGCCGACGGCAGCGCCGTGTTTGCGGGCAACGTTGTGGTGTCGCAAGGCGATATGCGGCTGTCGGCGGCACTGGTGCGGGTGGAATACGGCGCGGGCGGCCAGCGCGAAATTACCCGGCTGCTGGCCAGTGGTGGCGTTATTCTGGCCACTGGTGCCGATGCCGCGCAGGCCGAAGCCGCCGAATACACGATTGCGTCGGGGTCGGTCCTGTTGACCGGTAACGTGCTTCTGACGCAGGGCGGAAACGTGCTTTCGGGGCAACGCCTGACAGTCAACCTGACCACCGGCAACGCCACGGTCGAAGGCCGCGTGCAAACGACACTTCAGCCCGGAGGCAACTGATGCGGCAGCGCCGCACGTCTGCGCAGGGTGCCGCCGCGCCGGAGCCTGCGGGGCTGGTCGTCAGTGGCCTGCGCAAATCCTATCGCCGCAAGCCGGTGCTGCGCGATGTTGCGCTGACGCTTTCGCAAGGCGAGGTTGTGGCGTTGCTCGGCCCCAACGGGTCTGGCAAGACCACCTGCTTTTACGCCATTGCCGGATTGATCCTGCCGGACGCCGGGCAAATCATGCTTGATGGCCGCGATGTGACCGGCCTGCCGATGTATCGGCGCGCGCAGCTTGGCATCGGCTATCTGCCGCAAGAGGCCTCGATTTTTCGCGGCCTTTCGGTTGAAGACAACATTCTGGCCGTGCTCGAAATTGTTGAGCGCCAGCGCCACAAGCAGCGCGAGCGGCTGGAGGAATTGCTGGGCGATTTCTCGATCGAGCATCTGCGCCACGCCCCCGCCGTGGCGCTTTCGGGCGGCGAGCGGCGGCGGGTGGAAATTGCCCGCTGTCTGGCCGCCAACCCGCGCTTTTTGCTGCTTGACGAACCCTTCGCCGGGGTTGACCCGATTTCGGTGGGGGATATCCGCGCGCTGGTTCACGATCTGCGCGAGCGTGGAATCGGGGTTTTGATCACCGACCATAACGTGCGCGAAACGCTTGAAATCGTTGACCGCGCCTACATTCTGCACGATGGCGCCGTGTTGATGAGCGGCACCGCCGACGAGGTCGTGCGCGATGAAAATGTGCGCCGGGTCTATCTTGGGCACGGCTTCCGCATAACGTGATGCGCATTTTCGCCGTCGCCCCGATAGCGCAAGCACGTAGCCGTTGACAAAAGCCCGGCCCTTGGCGCCAAATGGGGTCAAATGCATGACCATCGCCCACTCTCACGAGCGACGTCACCTGAAGCCCCCGCAGTCAGGGCCACTGTTCCGGCTTGCGGCGCGGGCCACCCCCCGAAATTAACCGAACCGCAACCACGGCCATGTTCGGCTGGGGCCGGTTCATACACCCGAAGGAGAAGCCATGCGGTATCAGATCAGCGGCAAGCAGCTCGACATAGGTGAGGCGCTGCAATCCCATGTGAAAACCGAGTTGAACGAGACGCTGGACAAATATTCCCAGCGCCCCACCGACGCCACCGTGGTGTTCTCGCGCGCGGCGCATGAATTTCTGTGCGAAATCTCGGTGCATCTCTCGACCGGGCTGACCGCCGCCGCCAAAGGCACGGGGTCCGAGGTCTATGCAGCTTTCGAGTCATGCCGCGAACATCTCGACAAACAGTTGCGCCGCTACAAGCGCCGCCTGAAAGACCATGTCCGCAACCGACCCGATCCTGTTGAATTCGGCGCGGCGGGGATGTATGTGCTCGCGGCAGACGGTGGCAACGGGGATTCGGAACCCGAAAGCCTCGCGCCGGTGATCATCGCTGAAATGCAGGCCCAGGTGCCGACGCTTTCGGTGGGTGAGGCGGTGATGCAGATGGAGATTGCAGGTTCACCCATGCTGGTGTTCCGCAATGAGAAACATGGCGGTGTGAATGTGGTGCACCGCCGCGACGACGGTAACGTGGGCTGGATCGACCCGCGTAACATCAAATAGGCGCCTGCCGCAGGGCGCGGGAAAGTAAGGCCAATGCAGCTTTCAGACCTGCTCGGGGCAGATGCCGTCAAGGTTTTTGCCCATGTCACGAGTAAGAAGCGCCTGTTTCAGGATCTCGCCGAGATCGCGCAGCAGGCTTATGGGCTCAATGCCTCCGACACGCTGGACGCGCTGCAAGACCGCGAAAGCCTTGGGCCGACCGGCGTGGGCCATGGCGTGGCACTGCCGCACGCACGGCTGCACGGGCTGAACCGGGTGGTGGGCGTGTTTGTGCGGCTCGAAAGGCCGCTCGAATTTGATGCAGTTGACCGCCAACCGGTCGATCTGGTGTTTGCGCTGTTCGCGCCCAAGGATTCGGGGGTTGAACACCTCAAGGCGCTGGCGCTGGTGTCACGCACCATGCGCAACACCGAAATCTGCACCAAGCTGCGCGCCAACACCGCGCCCACCGCGCTGCACGCCCTGCTGACCGAGGCGGTCGGTACGCAGGCGGCCTAAGCGGCCCAGTCGCCAAAGCCAAAGCTCATGTAATCGCGCGGGTAGGCCTCGCGCACTGCGGCCTCCATCTCGGCGTCGTAGATCTTGGCCAGTGTCACACCGCCGGCCTTTGCCTCGGGCGGCAGCGCCGGGCAGGGCAGCCCCACCGATGCCGCCAGATGCGCGAGGTCTTCGGTGAGCCGCTCTTCGCGGCAAAGCATGTCGGGCGGGGCGAAATTGCCAAAACCCTGAATCACCGCGTATTGGCTGGCCCAAAGCTGGTCGATCCGCACCGAGGTCTGGCCGTTCAAGTTGGCCTTGAGAAACCTCAGGAACGCCATGAAGGCGCTGCGTTGCGCAAGCGCGCTCATCTTGGCGGCCTCGGCAACCGGCGGCAGCGGCACCTCGTAAAGCGTGCGCAACACCTCGCGAATTTCGCCATAGCGCCCCGGCACGATCGCCTCGCCAAAGGCCGACCATGCGCGCGCCAGCGGGTGACGCAGGACGGTAAAGCTGCGGTGGCCGGGGTGCCCGCGCTTCCATTGGCGCAAGGATTTCTGCGTGAAATCTTCGGTCAGCCCACCGCCGAACCCCTCCAGCCAGCCGCGCACCCGCGCCTCTGGCCCGGTCTTAAGCGGTAGATAGAGCAGCGGCGCGCCCTTTGCGGCCACAAAGCCCGGCACATTCGGCCCCCGGCGCGGTTCAAAATTGGGCGTGCGTGACAGGTTGAACCAGTCGATCCGCGCCAGCGCCGCTTCCATCTCGGGGAAATTGCGCACCTTTTGCGCCATCTCCTCGGGGTTTTGCACGATCAGCGCCTGCGAAACCGCGCTCACCCCTTCGGGGAACCCCAGAAACCGCGCCATGCCGTTCAGCACATCCAGATTCTGGATATCTTCGTAATCAACATAAAAGGCCGTCTGCCCACTGGTCTGCAAGGCGCGCAGCAGCTTGACCTGAAACTCTTGCAAGGGCGCCAGAAACGCCTCGAATTCGGCGGGCTTGAACGGCGCCTTGAAGGCGCGCCGGTCGCGCACGTCGGTCAGCCGCCAGCGGTCAGTGTTATAGGCGATCTTCAGGCTGATGTAGCTTTCGACCGGGTTGCGGGTGAGAATGATCTTGGCGCAGCGCGGATCGGCGAGCACGGGTTCCAGCACGCGCGGGTCGTGGTCGTGAAAGTAGCGAAACCCGTTCAGCCCCTCGGCCTCGCGGATCCGGGTCAGCAGGCCGATCGGTTCGGCGGTGCGCTCGGCCAGTGTAACGCCCAACAGTTCGGTCAGCTTGGGGTCGCCCAGATGCACCGGGTTGAATGCCTCGCCGTGGCAGCAGAGCCCCTTGATCTGGTTCAGGCTCGCCTCAAGCAGGTTCGATCCGGTGCGCATTTCGGCAAAGATCACGAATGTGTCGAAAGGGCGGGTCATCGCACGCGGGCCTTATCTGACAATGTAGGGGCGGCTATGGTGGGCAATGGCAGACTGCGGGCCGTCATCAACCGGAAAATCGCCCATCAGCCGCGGCTGCATGCCCTGATTCTTGAGGTTCTGCAAAAACTGGCCAAAGCCTGTAAGGTCCACCAGTCGCGGCACTTCGGTCAGCCGCCGGGTCGAGCGCGGGCTGATTTCGTCGATGATGGTTTGCATCAGCTCCATCGGGTTCTCGATGAAATCCGCCATCGTCCAGATCCGCACCCGCGCCTTGACATACATCGAGCGCAGAATGCCGATCTGATCGAGCTCGATCTTTTGCAGCCGCGCCGCCTCGCGCCGGGTAACCGCGAAACTGTCGCTGGCGCGAAACAGCGGCACCGCCCAGGCGCCACTGATCACCGAAATCTGCGCGTTTGGGTCGGTGGCGAGGAACCAGTTGCAGGCTTGGTTGTCGCGCGGGCTGAACTGAAAACACTGCCGCTCGCCGCGGCTGTTCCAGATCAGGCTGGTCAGGAAGGCTTGCGGGTTATAGTCGCGCAGGCGCGCGCTGTCGGTCAGGCAGCCCGCAAAGTGTGTCTCATTGCCTGCAAACTCCGCCCGTTCGGGGGCAAACAGGTGGCCGTGCACCCGCGCGCCCGCGTATTTTGCCAGCCAGCCCTCGAAGTTTTCAAACAGATCGGTAAAACCCTGAAACACCGAATACGGCGCCGAGGTCTTGCCGTTTTCGCGGTCGCGGTGCGGAAACCGGCTTTGCATGTAAAGGCCGGGCCGCCCGGTTGTGCGCCGCTCGACCGCCTTGGAAAACAGCCGGTCGATCTTGACCGGGTCGGGCTCGGCGGTGGCATCAATCGGGGTTCGCTGCGCAAGGAAATTGGCATAAAGCCGGTCAGCGCGCGGCCAGATCTTGCGCGCCACAAAGCAGTTTGACCGGCGCAGCAATTGCAGATGGTCATCATAGAACAGGTGCGGTTTGCCCTGATAGTCGAACTTCGAAAGCGTCAGCGAGCGGCTTTCGACATTGGTCGAATACAGCCGTGTCAGGGTCTGAAAATAGCTCTCGTCGGGGATCCACACCTTTGCGAAGTAATCGTCGTGGGTCCGCCGTTCGGGGTCTTGCAGAATGGATGCCAGCGTGCGGCGGCTCAGACACCACCACTGGCTGCCCATGTGCGGCACCAGGCCTGGGGGCACTTTGCGGCGGATCTTGAAGCGGCGCTGAAACTCCACATAACGGTCGAATAGCCTGCGCCGACGTTTCCAGCTGAACGGGAAATGCAGCGTAAAGCGTTCTTCATCCAGCCCGCCAATGGTCCAGCCCACATCGGCGGTGGTGACGCTTTCGATGAAATCGGTGTGCGGGCGCGCCGCCAGATAGGCGGCAAGGTCTTGCACCGGGCGCAGCGGCAGGCACGACCCGGAGGCAAGGAACACATGCCCCACATCGCCGTGCCGCGCCAGCATCTGCTCGGCACCCGCCTGCGCCGCCGCGACCAGCGACCAGGTGCCCCATTCGCATTTGAACCGCCGCGAAAAGCTGACGTTGGCAAGGTCGGCCAAGCCGCGTTCGAACCTGGTGTAACTCAGCGCATCCACCCGGCGGTCGACGTGAATCACCACCGGTGCGCCACCCTCGGCCCAAAACCGCGCCACCTGTGCGGCGCGGTCAAGTGCCGTGTGGCACATCATGACAAAGCCAACGGTCACGCGCGCGCCCTCATGCCCAGTTGCCCTTCGACATCAACCCCAGTATCTCCAGCTGCCGCCAGTTGATGTATTTTTCGCTCCATTTGCACCACAGGTCGGGTTCTGACGAAAGCTGTTCCGAATAGGCGATATATTCGCGCGAACCCGCGAAATGCTCGCGCCGCTCCAGCTCTTCGGCGACCTTGGCGGTCAGCGGCGAAATGAATTTGGCGTGCAGCAGGCAACCCGAAACCTTTTCTCCACCCCAATCGTCATAGACCATGTTCAGCCCGCGCGGCAGCAACATGTGTGTCGATGAGACATAGGCATAGCGCCGTTGCCATTTCACCAGCGGAATCTTGTTCAGCGATGGCCCGCTGTAGGGGTTATCGGCAAAGAACATCCGCGCCCGTGGCCCGCCCTGAATCCAGAGGTTGTTGAAATACCAGTTGCGCGAGATCGTGTAGTTGCCGCTGTCGAACCATTGCGCAATTTCCAGCGGGTTCTGCCCCTCGCGGTAGGGCTGCGCGTCGATCGGCCCCTTGGGGTACATGTCCAGCAGCATCGCAGGAAAGCTGCGGATGTCGTAGGTATCCAGCCAGTCGGTCAGCGCGCGAATGGGGCGCGTGTCGCTGAACGGATAGACAAGGAATTCGTCGGGGTCGACGGTCAGCGTCCAGTGGTTGTGGCCATAGCGCAGCAACAGCCAGTTCATCCAGTCCATGCCATAGCGCGCGGCCTTGTAGCTGGCCCCGGTGTGCCAGAGCGAGACATCCTTTTGCTCGGCCAGATATTCACGGGTGCCATCGTCGCTGTCGTTGTCGACAATCAGAAAGTGGTTGATCCCCATCTCGCGGTAATAGCGCAGGAAATAGGGCAGCCGCACCCGCTCGTTGCGCAGGGTGGAAAACAGCAAGATATCGTCGGGTTTGATCGCCTCGGTCCGCTTGGCAACCACACTCAGCGCGCGGCGTTTGCGCACCGCTCGCAGCAACAGCCGCCTGCGTTTCAGACGCAGGCGATATGATTGCGCGAAACCCAAACCCGTGTCCCTGCCTTACCTTTGCCCCTTTGGTGCCCGCCATTCTGGCCCCGTTATACTTAACAACCCGCCTATCATGATATGGCGGAATGGTCGGGGTTTTGCCGTGCAGCACCAATAGCGTTATCTGGCGAGACTATCCGTTCGCGCACAAGTCGTAAACACCTGTATTCCATGAAGAAACAAAATTGCAAATGCTGCGGCTGCCGCGCAACTCAGGCCCAATCAACCGCTGGCATCAGCCCAAGTGCGACAAGTTGTCGCCATCCCGCGTATTCGCATGCACCCTCATGCCAGAGGTCGGGGTTGGAAATCAGCCCGTCGTAATAGGCCTCAAAGGCCTCGGCGTCGCCAAAATGCTCGCGCCGCGCCTTTTCCTCGCGCGACTTGTCGATGATCGTGTGCAGGAACTTGCTGTGCAACAGCACGCCAGCGGCAATCGGCCGACCGCCTGCGTCGTGCATCTGGTTCAATTCGCGCGGCATCAGCGAATGGGTCGAGTTTACATAGGCATAACGACGGTTCCACCTGACCAGCGGGATCTTGTTCAGCGTCGGCGCCCGGCGCGGCTCACTGGCAAAGAACATGCGCGCCCGCGCCCCGCCCTGCACCCAGAGGCAGCGCAGAAGCGGTTTCATCAACACGGTGTAATTATCGGCATCAAACCAGCGCAGAATGGCGAACGGATCATCACCCGGCGCATAGGTCTGCGCATCAAGTGGCCCCTTGGGGAACATGTCCAGCATCAGCGCGCCAAACACCGGGCGGCCCCGTGCATCAAGCCAGTCGGTCAGCGCGCGCAAGGGCCGGGTGTCGTGGTCAGGGTAAATGAACGCCTCATCGGCGTCGAGCGTCAGGCACCAGTGGCCGTGGCCATAGTGCATCAGCAGCCAGGTGACCCAATCGAGGCCAAAACGCGCGGCCTTGTAGCTGGCCCCGGTGTGCCAGACCGAGCAATCGGGCTGCGCGGCCAGGTAGTCGCGCGTGCCATCGTCGCTTGCGTTATCGACGAACAGGAAATGCTGCACCCCCAGCGCGCGGTGATGCATGAGGAACCACGGCAGCCGCACCACCTCGTTGCGCACGCAGGCAAAGGCCAGAATGTCGTCGCGCCTGATCTGCGCCGTGCGGTCTGTCACCACGCCCAGCCGGTGGCGCGACCGGAATGACCGCCAAAGCAGCCGCTGCCGCTTAAGCCGCAGCCGCAGCCGCACCCGCAGCGCCCTGATCTTTTGCCGCAAGGGCATGCCCACACCGCACTTTCCCGGCCTATTGCGAATAGTGCCCGTTCTGCATCCAGCGCCAGGCATCGGCAATCATTTCGGGCATGGTTGAGCGGGTTGGCCGCCAGCCCAGCTCGGCCACTGCCCGCGCCGAGCCTGAAACCAGCGCCACCGCATCACCCTGCCTGCGCGGCCCTTGTGTAACCGGCACGGCGCGGTTGGTCACGCCTCGTGCCGCCTCGATCACCTCATTCACGCTAAAGCCGGTGCCGGTGCCAAGGCAGAACACCCGGCTGCCCTTGCCTGCCTCCAGCCATGCCAGCCCCAGCACATGCGCCTCGGCCAGATCCATCACATGCACATAATCGCGGATGCAGGTGCCGTCGCGGGTGGGGTAATCGGAGCCAAACACCGTCAGCGCCCCGCGCCGCCCGTCAATCGCCTCGAGCAGCAGCGGCACCAGATGCGTTTCGGGGCGGTGAAACTCGCCCACCTCGGCGTCGGGGTCGGCGCCGGCGACGTTGAAATAGCGGAATATCACGCTGCGCAGGCCATGCGCCGCGCCGAAATCGCGCAGCATGTTCTCGATCGCCAGTTTCGACGCGCCATAGGCATTCAGCGGCGCTTGCGGCGTGTTTTCATCCAGCAACACGCCGTCGTGGTCGCCATAGGTTGCGCAGGTTGATGAGAACACGAAATCAAGGCACCCCGCCGCCACCGCCGCCTCGATCAGCGTCAGCGACGAAAGCACGTTGTGGCGCCAGTAGCGGCCCGGTTCGGCCATCGCCTCGCCGACCTGGCTGAGCGCCGCGAAATGCATTACCGCGACCGGCTGCCAACGCGCAAACACGGCATCCAGCCGCGCCCGGTCGGCCAATTCGCCCTGCTCAAAGGGTCCGAACTTCACCGCGTCGCGCCAGCCGGTAATCAGGTTGTCATAGGTCACCGGCACATAACCCGCGCGTGCCAGCACCTTGCAGGCGTGCGCGCCAATGTAGCCTGCGCCGCCGGTGACCAGAACGTGCCTTGCCATCCGCCTTACTCGGCCGCCTTCTGAACCGCAGTCATATGCGCAAGATACTGTGCAAACTCGTCGCGCAGGTCCTCTCGCGCGAGGGCGAAGGCAACCGTGGCCTGCAAGAACCCCGCTTTCGAGCCGCAGTCGAACCGCTGGCCGCGGAAGCGGAAACCGTAAACCGACTCGCCCTGCCTGATCTCTTCGGCAATCGCGTCGGTCAGCTGAATCTCGCCCCCCGTGCCCGCTTTCAGCCGGTGCAGGTTCTGCATGATCTTTGGCGTCAGGATGTAGCGCCCGATCACCGCGAGGTTCGAGGGCGCATCGTCCTTTGCAGGTTTTTCGACCATGCCCTTGGCTCGCACGATTGTGCCCATATCCTCGCCGACATCGAGGATACCGTAGGACGCGGTCTTTTCGGGCGGCACTTCCATGGTTGCCACCATGTTGCCGCCGGTCTCGCTATAGGCTTCCATCATCTGTTGCAGGCAGGGCTTTTCTGCTGCGATCACGTCATCGGTCAGGATCACCGCAAAGGCTTCGTTTGCCACCAGGCGGCGCGCGCACCAAACCGCGTGGCCAAGGCCCATCGGGCGATTTTGCCGCACATAGGCAATTGCACCGCTGTCCATGTTGGTGGTCTTCAACGTTTCCAGCAACTCGGTCTTGCCTGCCTTGCGCAGCGCGTTTTCCAGCTCGGGCGCGTCGTCGAAATAGTCCTCGAGCGCGCCCTTGCCGCGTGAGGTGACAAAGATGAACTCGCGTATTCCCGCCGAACGCGCCTCGTCGATTGCGTATTGAATCAATGGTCGGTCAACCAGCGTCAGAATTTCCTTCGGGATCGATTTTGTGGCGGGCAAAAACCGGGTGCCGAGTCCTGCGACCGGAAAAATCGCCTTGGTAACCTTACGCTTCATTTTACACCTGTCCGTTCCGCCTCATGCCGGGCGGTTGCAGCTTACGCCGCTCCAATAGACGCGCTTGCAGGGTTTTTGACAAGCGCGCGGGAAAACATGCGTGAAATTAGCAGGATAGTGTCGCGGATTATCCACATGAACTCTGGCCCGGCGCCGAACCCCTATTGCAGCCCCATTGCCGCCATCATTGCCTCGATCCGGGGCACATCGGTCGGGTTGTTCAGCTCCCAGAACTGGCGCCCGCGCGCCTCGACCTCGACACAGAGCACGCGGCGGCTGTTTTCCACAAACCGCAACTGCTCCAGCCCTTCCAGCGTTTCCAAAGGACCAACCGGCCAGCCGGGGTAGGCCAGCAGCGTATCGGGCCGGTAGGCATAAACGCCGACATGGTGAAACACCGGCGTCGGCGCCTCGGGGGCATAATCGCGCCCGGTGTAGGGAATGACTTCCTTCGAGAAATAAAGCCCGCGGTTGCCCACCCCGAAAACTGCGGTAGTGCCGCCAACCCTGCCCGCGGCCCGGTCGGCACGCAGCGACGAAAGCATTGCCCCCTCGCAGCGCAGCACCGGGGTGGCAAGCTCGGCTTGCGGGTCGGCACGCAGCCCCGCAATCAGCTCTTCCACGAACCATGCCGGGGTCAGCGGCGCATCGCCTTGCAGGTTCACCACGATGTCATAGCCGCCGCCCAGCGTGGCCAGCGCCTCGGCGCAGCGTTCGGTGCCGTTGGCGCATTCGGGCGAGGTCATCACCACTTCGGCGCCAAAGCTTTCCGCCTCGGCGCGGATGCTGCCAGCATCGGTCGCCACCACCACCCGATCGACGCCCTGCACCGCCATTGCGGCATCCCAGCTGCGGCGGATCAGGGTTTTCGCCGTGCCCCCGGCACCGCGCAGGGTCACCAGAGGCTTGCCGGGGTATCGGGTCGAGGCATAGCGGGCGGGAATGACAATCAGAACGCTCATGATTTCACCAAAAGCACCCCGGGGGCATAGGCAATGAAGAACGGGTTCTCGAAGCCCGGCTTGCCATAGGTCAACGGCGTGTGGTCGTCAAACCGCACCACCTCGCCCCCGGCCCCGCGCAACACCGCATCACCTGCGGCGGTATCCCATTCCATCGTGCGGCCCAGCCGCGGGTAAAGATCGGCCTCGCCCGCCGCCACCAGACAGAACTTGAGGCTCGACCCCGCGCTGGTCATGTCGCGCACCGCATACTGCGCGATATAGTGATCGGTCGCCGCGTCGCGGTGCGATTTCGAGGCGACCACCATCAGCGCACGATTGTCGGGGATCGAGACCGAAATCGGCCGCTGTTCGCCGGGGCTGTCCAGCCCGAACGGCCCGATCTCTTCGACGCTGCGGCCATCGGCCAGTGTATAGAACAGCCGCCCCTTGGCCGGCGCATAAACGATGCCCCGCACCGGCACGCCGCCTTCGATATAGGCGATGTTCACCGTGAAATCGCCGCGCCGCTGCACGAACTCCTTGGTGCCATCCAGCGGATCGACGATCAGAAACGTGTCGGCGCTCTGGCTGTGGCTTGCTGCCTGTTCTTCGGTTACCAGCACCACCCCCGGAAACGCTGCCCGCAGCCCCGCCGCAATCAGCGCATCCGCCGCCTCGTCGGCCTCGGTCACCGGGCTCGCGTCGGATTTCGTGCGCACCTCGAAATCGGGGGCGGCGTAAATTTCCATGATCCGCGCGCCCGCCTCCAGGGCAAGGCGGCGCATGACGGCGGTCAGCTGTTCGTGGTCCATCGCGACAATCTCCGAAGTCGGCGGCCGTCGTTGATCCGCCGACGTATTCCCCTTATGATGCGCCATCAAGGGATCGGCAAGGTTTCCCGGCAAGGATGCAGGCAAGGTCGCCGCGGCGGCAGGAACGGGCACAGCATGTTTACGCCACAGCGCCGCAAGGGCAAAATCGGCACCGGCTTCGGCATTCTGGAGCTGATCTTTCATGCCACCGTGCGCTCGGTGCGAAAGTCGCACGGAAATGCGATCTTCGGGCTACTGATGAACATGATGCAGACCGTGGTTCTGGTCGGCGCGTTCTACCTGATGTTCGATGTTCTGGGCATGCGCAGCAACTCGGTTCGGGGCGACTTTCTGCTTTACATCATGTCGGGCATCTTCATGTTCATGACTCACACCAAGGCGATTGCTGCGGTGGCGGGGGCCGAGGGTCCGACTTCGGCGATGATGAAACACGCGCCGATGACCACCGCGGTCACCATCGGCTCGGCGCCAGACACTGTCGCTGGTGCTGGTGCTGTTCATCTACCACGTCGCCTTTACCCCGATCAGTATCGACCAGCCGATAGCGGCCTATTCGATGCTAGTCTTGTCATGGTTCACCGGGGCTGCCTTTGGCACCGTTCTGCTTGCTGCCAAACCCTGGGCGCCAAACGCGGTGGGCGTGATTCAGCAGCTTTACAGCCGCGCCAACATGCTCGCCTCGGGCAAGATGTTCCTTGCCAATACGCTCAGCTACAAGATGCTCAAATTGTTCGACTGGAACCCGCTGTTTCACACCATTGATCAGGCGCGCGGGTTTACCTTTCTCAACTACAACCCGCATTACTCGAATTGGCACTATGCGTTCTATGTCGGTCTTGTCGCGCTCATGATCGGGTTGATGGGCGAGTTCTATACCCGCCAATATGCCTCGGTCAGCTGGGGTGCGCGCCGCTGAGGCGGCGGTTCCCGGCGAAATCTCTGCATTTCCTGCAACCGACAGCAGTTTTTCGGCCTCGCAGGGCGCTTGCAGGGCGCAGGACCCCTCCTTATATACGCCCAGAAGCCGGAGCAGGCCCTGCCTGCACCGGGTCGCATTCAAACTTGGGATCGGAGGGCAGGGGCCGCGCTCGGGCCTGTCGTCCACCACATCGCCGCAAGAAAAGGGTTACATCATGGCCAAAGTCATAGGCATCGACCTCGGAACCACCAACAGCTGCGTCGCCATCATGGACGGCGCCCAGCCCCGTGTGATCGAAAACTCGGAAGGCGCGCGCACCACGCCTTCGATCGTCGCTTTTACCGAAACCGAACGTCTGGTCGGCCAGTCGGCCAAGCGCCAGGCGGTGACCAACGCCACCAACACCGTCTATGCAGTAAAACGCCTGATCGGCCGCCGCGTCACCGACGCCGAGGTGGAAAAAGACCGCAAGCTGGTGCCCTACAGCATCGTCGATGGCGGCAATGGCGATGCTTGGGTGGAAGTGCGCGGCGAAAAATACTCGCCCTCGCAGGTGTCCGCCGTGATCTTGCAGAAGATGAAGGAAACCGCCGAAAGCTACCTTGGCGAAGAGGTCACGCAGGCCGTGATCACCGTGCCCGCCTACTTCAACGACGCGCAGCGCCAGGCGACCAAGGACGCGGGCAAGATTGCCGGGCTTGAGGTGCTGCGCATCATCAACGAACCCACTGCGGCCGCGCTCGCCTATGGCCTCGACCGCAAGGAAAGCAAGACGATCGCGGTATATGACCTTGGTGGCGGCACCTTCGACATCACGATTCTGGAAATCGACGATGGTCTGTTTGAAGTGAAATCCACCAATGGCGACACCTTCCTTGGCGGCGAAGACTTCGACATGCGGATCGTCAACTATCTGGCCGACGAGTTCCGCAAGGAACACGGCGCCGACCTCACCAAAGACAAGATGGCGCTTCAACGCCTGAAAGAGGCAGCGGAAAAGGCCAAGATCGAGCTTTCGTCGAGCCAGCAGACCGAAATCAACCAGCCCTTCATCAGCATGGATGCCAAATCGGGCACCCCCCTGCACCTTGTGATGAAACTGACCCGCGCCAAGCTGGAAAGCCTCGTGGGCGACCTGATCAAGGCCTCGCTCAAGCCCTGCGCCGCTGCGTTGAAAGACGCCGGCCTCAGCAAGGCCGACATCGACGAGGTGGTTCTGGTCGGCGGCATGACCCGGATGCCCAAGGTGGTGGAAGAGGTCACCGCCTTCTTCGGCAAAGAACCGCACAAGGGTGTGAACCCTGATGAGGTGGTGGCGCTGGGCGCCGCGATTCAGGCCGGCGTGCTGCAAGGCGACGTGAAAGACGTGGTGCTGCTTGATGTCACGCCGCTGTCGCTTGGCATCGAAACGCTGGGCGGCGTGTTCACCCGCCTGATCGACCGCAACACCACGATCCCGACCAAGAAAAGCCAGGTGTTCTCGACCGCTGAAGACAACCAGAACGCGGTCACGATCCGGGTGTTCCAGGGCGAGCGCGAAATGGCCGCTGACAACAAGATGCTTGGCCAGTTCAACCTTGAGGACATCCCCCCCGCGCCGCGCGGGCTGCCGCAGATCGAGGTGACGTTCGATATCGACGCCAACGGCATCGTCTCGGTCAACGCCAAGGACAAGGGCACCGGCAAGGCGCAACAGATCACCATTCAGGCTTCAGGTGGTCTGACCGATGCCGAAATCGACAAGATGGTGAAAGATGCCGAGGCCAACGCCGACGCCGACCGCGCCCGCAAGGAGCTGGTCGAAACCCGCAACCATGCCGAGGGTCTGTTGCACTCGACCAAGAAGTCGCTCGATGACCACGGCGACAAGGTTGATGGCTCGACCGTCGAAGCGATCGAGCTTGCGATGAAGGCGCTGGAAGAAACGCTCAAGTCCGATGATGTCGGCAAGATCAAGGGCGGGGTGCAGAACCTTACCGATGCCGCGATGAAGCTGGGCGAGGCAATCTACAAGGCCTCGGCCGCCGAATCCGAAGGTGCCACCGATGAGGACGCGCCGCGCAGCGTCGATGACGACATCGTCGATGCCGACTTCGAGGATCTTGGCGACAAAAAGCGCAAATAAGCGCTGGAACCCGCGCCCCGACCCCTGCGAGTGCAGGGGTCGGGCAGGGCTCCCGATAGGGGCGGCTGATGGCAAAACGAGATTTCTACGAGGTGCTTGGCCTCTCGCGCGGCGCTACAGCCGAGGAGATCAAAAAGGCCTATCGCGGCAAGGCGAAAGAGCTTCACCCCGACCGCAACCAGACCAACCCCGAGGCCGAAGCCAAGTTCAAGGAAGTGAACGAGGCGTATGATGTGCTGAAAGATGACCAGCGCAAGGCCGCCTATGACCGTTTCGGTCATGCCGCCTTCGAGGGCGGCATGGGCGGCGGCGGGCGCCACCCCGGTGGCCATGGCGATTTCTCCTCTGCCTTCTCGGACGTGTTCGAAGACCTGTTCGGCGATTTCATGGGTGGGCGCGGCGGCCAGGGTGGCCGGTCGCGCGCGGCGCGCGGTTCTGACCTGCGCTATAATCTGCGGGTTACGCTGGAAGAGGCCTACGCCGGGGTGCCAAAGTCGATCACCGTGCCCGGTTCGCACGCCTGCACCGCCTGCAGCGGCACCGGCGCCGAGGGCGGCGCCGAGCCTGCCACCTGCCCAACCTGCTCGGGCATGGGCAAGGTGCGTGCGCAGAACGGCTTTTTCACCGTCGAGCGGACCTGCCCAACCTGCAACGGCGCCGGGCATGTGATCAAGAACCCCTGCCGCACCTGCCACGGCGCCGGTCGGCTGGAAAAAGACCGCACCTTGCAGGTCAATATCCCGGCCGGGGTCGAAACCGGCACCCGCATCCGGCTGGCCGGCGAGGGCGAGGCGGGCGCGCGCGGTGGCCCTGCGGGCGATCTCTACATCTTCATCGAAGTGCGTGAACACGCGATCTTTCAGCGCGATGGCGCCACGCTGTTTTGCCGGGTGCCGGTCAGCATGGCCAGCGCGGCACTTGGCGGCGAGGTCGAGGTGCCCACGATCGAGGGCGGCCGCAGCCTTGTGAAGATCCCCGCGGGCAGTCAGTCAGGGCGCCAGATGCGGCTGCGCGGCAAGGGCATGCCCGCGCTGCGTGGCGGTGGCCAGGCGGGCGACATGGTGATTGAGCTGGCGGTGGAAACCCCGGTCAACCTGACCGCCCGGCAACGCGAGATCCTGCGCGAGTTCGACAAGATCGAGGCCGAAAACAACCCCGAAACCGCGTCGTTCTTCAAGAAGGTCAAGACCTTCTGGGCCAGTATGAAGAGCTGAGCCGCAAGCGGCGCCTCCGGCGGGGATATTTGGACCAAGGCAAGGGCGGAATTAACCATTCCTAAACCATGACGCGGCAGCATCGCGGCATGACCCGCGCCGCCGCCTTTACCGAACGCCCGTTGCCGCTTTTCGCGCCTGATGGCGACGAGGCAGCGGCAGAGGCGATGCTGCCCGGCGCACGGCTGCCGTCATATATCCGCGACCATCGCAAGCGGCTGCGCGAGCGGTTCATGGCGGGCGGCGCCGGGGCGATGCCGGAATACGAGTTGCTGGAGCTGTTGCTGTTTCGCGCCATTCCGCGGCAAGATGTAAAGCCGCTGGCGCGCCGCCTGCTCGATGTGTTCGGTGACCTCAACCGCGTGCTCTCCGCCCCACCGGCGCGGCTGGCCGAAGTCGATGGCATCGGTGAGGCGGTGGTGCAGGAGTTGAAGATTATCGAGGCGGTGGCGCACCGGATGGCGCGGGCACGGGTGATGCACCGCGCGGTGCTTTCCAGCTGGGATGCGCTGCTCGATTATTGCCACACCGCGATGGCGCACCGCGAGACCGAGCAGTTTCGTGTGCTCTACCTCGACCGCAAGAATGTGCTGATCGCCGATGAGGAACAGGCGCGCGGCACCGTGGACCATGTGCCGGTCTACCCGCGCGAAGTGGTCAAGCGCGCGCTTGAGGTGAACGCCTCGGCGCTGATTCTGGTGCACAACCACCCCTCGGGCGACCCGACGCCTTCGGAATCCGACATCGCCATGACCGCCAAGGTGCAAGAGGCCGCGCAGGCGCTGGGCATCGTGCTGCACGACCATCTGATCATCGGCAAAAGCCGCGAGCTCAGCTTTCGCGCGCAGGGCTATCTGTGATCGGCAAGCGCCAGCGCCAGCGGCACTTCGGGCAGCGGTAGCAGCACCGCGCCGTCGATCCCGTCGCAGGCGGGCATGGCGAGCGTGAAGGCCAGTGGCGCGGGCGCACCCATCCGCAGCAGGGTGCCGCCAAGGTCGCTGCCGCAGGTGGCGGCGCTGACATCGGCCCGCACCGCCAGTTGCGCGGGCGGCAGCCCCGCCGGGGCGCTATAGACCTCGGCCAGTAGCGGCGGGGCAGCGGCGGGGTCGCCCAACAGGGTCAGGTAGCCGCCGGGGCCTGCCCCCTGCGTGCCGGGGGCTGTGGTACTGCGGTGCCCTGCATCGCCGAACCCGGCGCCATTCTCGAACGCGTTGAGGTGCAGCGCGCCGGTCGCTCCAGATAGCAGCGCAACCCGCTCGATCCTGTCGATATCGCCGACGCGCACCCGTGCAGCCAGCTGCGCGCCGTCAGCAAAGGTCACCTGCAACCGCGCCTCGCGCACAAGCGCGGGCAGCAGGCCGCTGTAGCCGCCGTTGTCATCGGTCAGCACCGCAACGGCGAGCTCACCGTGGCGCAGCTCAATGCGCGTGCCGGGCTGGCAGGGTGCGCTCAGCTGCACCGCCAGCATCGCCTGCGGCGCGGGCGTGACCGACAGCATCGCCGCGGCGCAGGCCGGGGCAGCGGCAACCGCCTCGGACGGGGGCACACGGCGCGCCAGCGCGGGCAGCGCGGGTGCTGCGGCATGGGGCTCGGATGGCACGCTCTGGCGCGCGGGGGGCAAAGCCGCGACCGGCGCAACGGCGGTGGCAACAGGTGCTGGCCGCAGCATCACAAGGCCACTGGCTATGGCGACCAGAGCGGCGGCGGCGACACTGACCAGTTTATAGCGGTTTCGCATGCTTGCCTCGCATTTCCGATGACCGGTCGTGTCTGGCAGAAAATCATGGCATCGCCGTGGCGCGCGCGCGGCATTGTCTTAGCCGTGGCTGGCGGGCCGCCAGGCCCGCCATTGCTGCCGTGTGGTTCAGGCAAGCCGCCCGTGGCAGTGCTTGAACTTCTCGCCCGAGCCGCAGGGGCAGGCGTCGTTGCGCGCCGGGTTGCCCCAGGTGGTGGGGTCGGCCTCGTTGAAGCCTGCCAGCAGCGGCACCAGCGCCGCGGGCGCGGCAGCGGCGGCGCCCGGTGCCAGCGCGGCCTGCTGGCGCTGATGCGCCTCGATCGCTTCGCGCAACAGGCGCTGTTGCTCGGCCGGGTCCACCGGGCGGATTTGTGCCAGCCGCTCGGTCACGTCGCTGCGCAGGCTTTCGAGCATCGATTCAAACAGCTGGAATGCCTCGGTCTTGTATTCCGAAAGCGGGTCGCGCTGGGCGTAGCCGCGGAACCCCACCACCGAGCGCAAATGCTCCAGCGTCACAAGATGCTCGCGCCACTTGCTGTCGATGGTTTGCAGCAGCACCTGCTTTTCGATCGCGCGCATGGTATCTTCGCCGAAATTCGCGGTCTTTTCGGCGGCTGCCGCGTCGCTCGCCTCTGCCAGCCGTTCGCGCATCACGTCCTGGTCAACGCCTTCCTCATGCGCCCAGTCGGCGGCGGGCACATCGAGGTTCAGCTGGCTGATCACCGCGGCGTGCAGACCGTCGGTGTTCCACTGGTCGGCGTAGGATTTTGGCGGCAGGTATTCATCGACCAGATCGTCGATTACCTGAAGCCGCATGTCGCGGGCGATCTCGGCAATGTCGTCGGTCTCCATGATTTCGCGGCGCTGGCTGAAAATTGCCTTGCGCTGGTCGTTCATCACGTCGTCGAACTTCAGCAGGTGTTTGCGGATGTCGAAGTTGCGCGCCTCGACCTTGGCCTGCGCGCGTTCGAGCGATTTGTTCACCCAAGGGTGGATGATCGCTTCGCCCTCTTTCATGCCCAGCCCCGAAAGCACCTTGTCCAGCCGTTCCGACCCGAAGATGCGCATCAGATCGTCTTCCAGCGACAGGAAGAACAGGGTGCGGCCGGGGTCGCCCTGGCGGCCCGACCGGCCGCGCAACTGGTTGTCGATACGGCGGCTTTCATGCCGTTCCGTGGCGAGCACGAACAGGCCGCCGGCTTCGATCACCCGCGCCTTGTCGTCGGCGTGTTCCGCCTCGATCCGGGTGCGCAGCGCCACCGGGTCGGCCTCGGGGTCGGCGGCCAGCGCCTCCATCACCTGCATATCGACATTGCCGCCCAGCTGAATGTCGGTGCCGCGCCCGGCCATGTTGGTGGCAATGGTGATGGCGCCGAACTTGCCCGCGTCGGCCACGATCTTGGCTTCCTGCTCGTGCTGGCGGGCGTTGAGCACGTTATGCACCAGCCCCGCCGCCTTCAGCATCTCGGACAGCATTTCCGATTTTTCGATCGAGGTGGTGCCCACCAGAATCGGCTGGCCCTTGGCGTGTGCTTCCTTGATCGCCTCGACCACGGCGGCGTATTTCTCGGACGCGGTGCGGTAAACGTGGTCGTGCTCGTCTTTGCGCACCACCGGGCGGTTGGTCGGCACTTCCACCACGCCCAGTTTGTAGATTTCGAGAAACTCTTCGGCCTCGGTCACGGCGGTGCCGGTCATCCCCGCCAGCTTTTCATAAAGCCGGAAGTAGTTCTGGAATGTCACGCTTGCCAGTGTCACGTTTTCGGGCTGAACGGTGACGCCTTCCTTGGCTTCGATGGCCTGGTGCAGCCCGTCCGAAAGACGCCGCCCCTTCATCATCCGCCCGGTGAATTCGTCGATCAGCATGATTTCGTCGTCGCGCACGATATAGTTCTGGTCCTTGTGGAACAGTTTGTGCGCGCGCAAGGCCTGCGTGACATGGTGCACGATCGAGGTGCTTTCGGGGTCATAAAGCGTCTGGCCGGGCGGCAGAATGCCTTCGGCGTGCAGCCGCTGTTCCAGAAACTCGTTGCCCTCTTCGGTATAGGTCGCGTTGCGCGCCTTTTCGTCGAGCTTGAAATGCTCGGGCAAGATTTCCGGAATGAACTTGTCGAGCGTCTTGTAAAGCTCGCTGCGGTCCTGGCTTGGGCCAGAAATGATCAGCGGTGTGCGCGCCTCGTCAATCAGAATGCTGTCGACCTCGTCAACGATGGCATAGAAATGCCCGCGCTGCGCCATTTCGGGAATGCTCGCGCGCATGTTGTCGCGCAGATAGTCAAAGCCCAGCTCGTTGTTGGTGGCATAGGTGATGTCGGCGGCATAGGCGGCGCGTTTGGAGGTATCATCCTGAAACGGCACCACGACGCCGGTGGTCATGCCCAGTTGCGCATAGACCTTGCCCATCCAGTCGCTGTCACGCTTGGCGAGGTAGTCGTTGACGGTGACGATATGCACGCCCTTGCCCGCCAGCGCGTTGAGGTAGGCAGGGAAGGTTGCAACCAGCGTCTTGCCCTCGCCGGTCTTCATCTCGGCGATGTTGCCCTGATGCAGGAATATGCCACCCGCAAGCTGCACATCAAAGGCGCGCAGCCCCAGCGCCCGGCGCGCCGCCTCGCGGCAGTTGGCAAAGGCTTCGGGCAGCAGCTCATCAAGGCTTTCGCCGCCCTGCGCGCGGGCCTGCAACTCGGCGGTCTTGGCCTTGATGCCCTCGTCGCTCAGCGCCGTATACTCGGGCTCCAGCGCGTTGATCCTAGCCACCAGCGGGCGGACAGATTTCACCTTGCGGTCATTGGGCGTGCCAAAAACCTTTTTCGCGAGTGTCCCAAAGCCCAGCATGTGTTCTCCGCAGGTTCAAACGACCGTGTCTCGTGATGTCCGGTCTTGCCCGAACCCTCGGGCTTGCCTAGAACTGCTGCGAACAAACGCGCGCGCGGCCTTCACAAGAACCACTGGCGATGTAAGGGTCTGCTGTCAGAGTGTCAACGCCGCCGCAGGTTGCGGCGCAAACAGGAGTGGCCCAATGTCGATCGGAACGAAACTTCTTGCCGCAAGCGCTATGGTGCTGGCGCTTTCAGCCCCGCTTTACGCGGCCGACGTGACCTCCGACACGGTGGTTGCCACGGTCAACGGCACCGACATCACGCTGGGGCATATGGCGGCACTCCGCGCGGGTTTGCCCGAAGGCTATCTGGTGCTGCCCGACGAGATCTTGTTCGATGGCATCCTGAAACAGCTTATCCAGCAGGTCGCGCTGGCGCAGATTGCCGAAACCCGGC
The DNA here is from genome assembly GCA_002842855.1 of Alphaproteobacteria bacterium HGW-Alphaproteobacteria-4. Classification (GTDB taxonomy): domain Bacteria; phylum Pseudomonadota; class Alphaproteobacteria; order Rhodobacterales; family Rhodobacteraceae; genus UBA6213. The sequence continues at coordinate 156,157 of PHEE01000011.1, forward strand.
TGGCCAAGCGCGACCACGACATGCTTGAGGTGCAGCGTCTCAACTATCTCGCTTCGATCATGCTTGACGATGCGGTGGCCACCGCCGTGACCGAAGAAAAGCTGAACGCCGCCTATACCGCCCAATTCGTGTCAACTGGCCCGGTCACCGAATACAATGCAGCGCATATTCTGGTGGCAACCGAAGATGAGGCCAAGGCGATCAAGGCCGAAATCGAAGCGGGCGGCGATTTTGCCGAAATTGCCAAGCTGAAATCCACCGATGGCGCCGCCGCCGATGGTGGCGCGCTGGGCTGGTTCACGCTGGACGTGATGGTTGAGCCCTTTGCCAATGCTGTGGCGCAAATGCAGCCTGGGCAGGTAGCCGGGCCGGTTCAAACCGAATATGGCTGGCATGTCATCAAGGTTTCCGAAACCCGTCTGGCCGATGTGCCCACGCTTGCGTCGGTGCGCCGCCAGCTTGAAACCGAGTTGCAGAATGCCGCCGTGCAGGATCGGCTTGACCAGGCCGTAGCCGACGCGCAAGTGACCGAAAGCATTGATGGTATCGACAAGGCCATTTTGAAAGACCCCGCCCTTCGGGGCGAATAAGCGGGAAAAGACATGGGCAAGACCGATAAGAACTGGAAAGACCGCGCCGACAAACTGAAGGCCAAGGTCAAGAGGCTGGAAAAACGGCTGCAATCGGCCTTGGCCCCCGCTACCCCCGCGCCTTCGGGCAAAAAGCCAGCGGCGATCTCGCCGTTGGCCCCCGCCGCATTTCCGGCGCTGCCCGCCATCGCGGGGGTCGAGTTTGCCGCCATTGCTGCCGGCGTGCGCTACACCGGGCGGTCGGATGTGATGCTGGCGCGGCTTGCGCCCGGCAGTTCGGTGGCCGGGGCCTTCACCCGCTCGTCCACCCGCGCGGCCTGCATTCTCGATTGTCAGGCCAAGCTCAAGGCCAAGGTGCCGGCGGGCGCGGGCGCCGCGATCATCGTGAACTCGGGCAACGCCAACGCCTTCACCGGTGCCGCCGGGCAAGAGGCGGTCGATGCCGTCACCGGTGCTGTGGCCCACACGCTTGGGGTGCCCGCCGCCCGCGTGTTCTCGTCGTCAACCGGGGTCATCGGCGAGCCGCTGCCCTACGCACGCATCACCGCCAAGGTGCCCGAGCTTGCCGCCACGCTGGCCGAGGGTGGCATCGAGCTTGCCGCCCGCGCGATCATGACCACCGACACCTTCCCCAAGGGCGCCAGCGCCGAGATTGCGGGCGAGGGCGGCCCGATCCGCATTGCGGGCATCGCCAAGGGTTCGGGCATGATTGCACCCGACATGGGAACCATGCTGGTTTACATCTTCACCGATGCAAAAATCGCCCCCGCCAAACTGCAACACCTGGTCTCGAAACACCTCGATACCAGCTTCAACGCGATCACGGTGGATAGCGACACCTCCACCTCTGATGCGCTGATCGTCGCTGCCACCGGGCAAGGCCCCGCCGCCGAAGTCACCAGCCTGCGCAGCCGCACCGGCCGCGCGTTCGAGGCGGCACTGGGCGCGGTCATGCTCGACCTTGCGCGTCAGGTCGTGCGCGATGGCGAGGGTGCGACCAAATTCGTCGAGGTCCGGGTAACCGGCGCCGCCACCGCCGAAGACGCGCACAAGGTGGCAATGGCGGTGGCCAATTCGCCCTTGGTCAAAACCGCGATTGCGGGCGAGGATGCAAACTGGGGCAGGGTGGTGATGGCGGTGGGCAAATCCGGCGCCAGCGCCGACCGCGACCGCCTGCGCATCAGCTTTGGCGATATGGTTCTGGCCGAAAACGGCTGGCGCGCGCCCGATTATGATGAGGAGAAGGCCTCGGCCTACATGGAGGCGCAGGAACTGGTGATCGGTGTCGATCTTGGCCTCGGAACCGCTGCCAAGACCGTCTACACCTGCGACCTGACGCACCGATACATCGACATCAACGCCGATTATCGGTCGTGAAAACCCTGCTCGTCGCCGCCGTCGCGCTGATCGACGTTGACGGGCGGGTGCTGCTGGCCGAGCGCCCGGCGGGCAAATCGCTGGCCGGGCTGTGGGAGTTTCCGGGCGGCAAGGTCGAGCCGGGCGAGACCCCCGAAGCCGCCCTGATCCGTGAATTGCACGAAGAGCTTGGCATCGAAACGTGGAAAAGCTGCCTCGCGCCGCTTACCTTCGCCAGCCACAGCTACGAAGATTTCCACCTGCTGATGCCGCTGTTCGCCTGCCGCAAATGGGGCGGCATAGTCGCCCCGCTTGAAGGCCAGCGGCTGGCATGGGTGCGCGCGGGCGACCTTGCCAGCTACCCGATGCCCCCCGCCGATCTGCCGCTGATCCCGATCTTGCGCGACTGGCTTTGAAACGCGAAAGGGCCGCCCAAAGGCGGCCCCTGCAACCGGCACCGGCAAGGCTTACGCCAGCTTGCGCACGATCTCTTCGCGGGTGAAAATCTCGATCACGTCGCCGTTGCGGATGTCATCGTAGTTTTCAAACGCCATGCCGCATTCCTGCCCCGAGATGACTTCCTTCACCTCGTCCTTGAAGCGCTTGAGCGTTTTCAGCGTGCCTTCGTGAATCACCACATCGTCGCGCAGCAGCCGTACCCCGGCCGAGCGTTGCGCCACGCCTTCGGTCACCAGACAGCCAGCAACCTTGCCAACGCCCGAAACCTTGAACACTTCCTTGATCGTCGCATAGCCGATGAAGGTTTCGCGCACTTCGTTCTTCAGCAGGCCCGAGGCGGCGGCTTTGATGTCATCCACCAGATCGTAGATGATCGAGTAATAGCGAATCTCGACCCCCTTCTGGTTGGCGCTCGCCCGCGCCGGTGCATTGGCCCGCACGTTGAAGCCAATCACCGGTGCACCCGAGGCTTCGGCAAGGCCGATGTCGCTTTCGGTAATGGCGCCCACCCCCGAATGCAGCACGCGCACGCGCACCTCGTCGTTGCCGATCTTTTCCATCGCCTGCGCAATGGCTTCGGCAGACCCCTGCACATCGGCCTTGACCAGAATCGGCAGTTCGGCCACCGATTTGTCGGCCTTGGCTTTTGCCATCAGCTGTTCCAGCGTGGTTGCAGCACCCGCTGCCGCGCGCTTGTCGCGCGCCGCCTTGATCCGGTAATCGGCGATTTCACGCGCCTGCGCTTCGGTTTCAACCACGTTGAGCACGTCACCGGCCTGCGGCGTGCCGTTCAGGCCAAGCACCTCGACCGGAACCGAAGGCCCTGCGGCCTCAACACGCTCGTTCTTGTCGTTGATCAGGGCGCGCACCTTGCCCCACTGTTCGCCGACCACAAAGATGTCGCCGTGCCGCAGCGTGCCGTTCTGCACCAGCACCGTCGCTACCGGGCCACGGCCTACATCAAGCTTGGCCTCGATCACTGCGCCAAGTGCCGCCCGGTCGGGGTTGGCGCGCAGGTCGAGCAGTTCGGCCTGCAACGCGATCGCTTCCAGCAGCTTGTCG
>PHEE01000037.1 GCA_002842855.1 Alphaproteobacteria bacterium HGW-Alphaproteobacteria-4
ACTTCAACCTGCCGATGCCCGATGCGGTAGCGGCATAACAAAGGCGGAAATCCACTTAGAAAACGCCCGAAACTTGTTCAGATCAACCGAACCACTTCTATACGAGGGCGTCCTGAGCCTTCTGCCCTCCGTCCCCCTTGGCGGCCCGGCCACGGTCGGCACGCGGGAGGGCCGCTCGATGCGCAGCTTCGCGCTGCCGTGGATCCCGCATGACGACGTGATCCTGCCTGCCGACATCCAGGGGCAACCCGCGCTGGGCGGCGTGTTCGATGCTGCCGATCCCCTCGTGGAGGTGATGAACCGCAAGCTGCTGCTGATGCGGCGCAAACATGCCCAGACCCGCGAGTACATGGAGATGAACGCGCTCCGCGGCATCGTGAAGGACGGGGCCGGGACCACCCTCTACAACTACTTCACGAATTCGGCCTCGCGCAGATCTCGGTCGACTTCGTCCTCGGCACCGCAGGCACCAACGTGCAGGGCAAGGTGCGCGAGGTGCTGCGCGCCATCGAGGACAATCTGCTGGGCGAGGCGATGACCAGCGTCCACGCCCTCGTCAGCCGCGAATTCTTCGACAAGCTGATCGCCCATCCGAAAACCGAAGAGGCTTACAAGTTCTACGCCTCGACCGGCGCGCAGCCCCTGCGCGAGGACGTGCGGCGCAACTTCCCCTTCGGCGGGATCCTGTTCGAGGAATACTCCGGCACCGTCACGCTTTCGACCAAGGCAACCGAACGGCTGGTCCCGGCGAACGAAGGGATCGCCTTCCCCTTGGGCACGATGGACACCTTCACCACCTACGGCGGCCCGGCGAACCTGCTGGAAACCGCCAACACCATCGGCCTGCCCCTCTACGCCCGCCAGCATCTCGACGAGAAGGGCCGCTGGATCGACGTGATGACCGAGGCCTCGATCCTGCCGGTCAACAAACGGCCCCGGCTGGCGATCCGCCTGCATACGTCGAACTGACGGACGCAGCCCATGTCCGTCTTTGCCGCCGCCATGGACCGCATCTTCATGCATACTGCCATGGCGGCCCCGGCCCTCTGGATCTCGGCCACCACCGCCGAGGAACGCCCGATCCGCATCATCCGCCGCGCCCCGGATCGCGTCACCGACTTCGGCGCGGGCCGGTTCGTCAGCGACACGACGGTGGTGGATGTGCGCGTGGCCGACCTCCCCGCCCCGCGCCCGGGCGACGTGATCGTCATCGGCGCCGACAGTCATGTGATCCAGGGGGAACCGCTGCGAGACCGCGAACGACTGATCTGGACGCTAGATCTCCGCCCAGCGTGACACGATGAAATTGAAGCTCACCATCGATCCTGACATCGTCCCGATGATGCAGGCGGAAATCGCTGCCGGTGAAAGGGCCGTCACCACAGCCATGCGCGAAGCGGGCGCGGGCCTCAAATCCGCCTGGCGCGGCCAGATCACCGGCGCGGGGCTGGGCACCCGGCTTGGCAACTCGATCCGGCTGGCCACCTATCCCAAGGGCAGCGACAGCCTGAACGCCGCGGCGCTGGTCTGGTCGAACGCCCCGGTGATCGTCGGCGCGCATGACACCGGGCCACTAATCCGGTCACGCAACGGGTTCTGGCTGGCCATCCCCACTCCGGCCGCAGGCAAGTCCACTCGGGGCGGCCGCATCGCCCCCGGCGAATGGGAACGCCGCACGGGGCTGCGCCTGCGCTTCATCTACCGACGCCGGGGGCCCAGCCTGCTGGTGGCCGAGGGGAGGCTGAACAGCAAGGGCCGGGCGGTGGCATCCCGCGCGGAGACGGGCCGAGGACTGACCACCGTGCCGATCTTCCTGCTGGTGCCGCAGGTCAAGCTGCGCAAGCGGCTAAATCTGGCGCAGGATGCGGAGCGGGCCATTGACAACGTGCCGGGACGGATCGTGGCGGGGTGGGTGGAGGGCAAGTGGCCGTAGTTGAATCAAGCCAAAATCACAAAGAGGACGCCCATGTCTGAAAGTCCTTGAGAAGCCGACGAATACCATCGTTGGAAATGACCCAGTCTGACCTGGATTCCCTGAACCAAAAAGATTCAAGGTCGGTCTGTCCGTCCGACAAAAGCCTTTCTGTAAAGGCGTTCAAGTCGCGCACCGCCTGATCGCCATAGCGCTGGCGGAAGCTCTGGTAGATCTTATGGCGATCAGTCGGGGCGTCAGAAGCCCAGTCCGGATAGACTAGGTCCAGATCCTGATGGAACTGCAACGTAAAGTCATGGAAGGCTTGAGGCGTTTTCACGTTATTCGTTCCTGGGGAAAGAGGTTACGATGATAAAGCCATTCGGCATTTCGGGCGCATGACGAATGTACGTCCTCACGGAGTATGTTGGGCGTAGCCGTATCGGTGAGGATGTCCCGCGAGTCAACCGATAGGCCTCTTGGCCCGTTATGCTGGAGAAGGTGCTTTCGAGGATTGCATCTTCTTGTTGCCCAGTCGCGACGGCATTCACGATAGCAGCGTTCCTTGAAAGGTTCGCGTTCGTGATTCTTTCTGCCGCCGCAAGCGAGCTGAAAGAACCGTGGCGCCAGCGATAGACAGTCTGGAAGAGAGTCCGCGCGACCGGGACGCTGACCATGCCGATTAGGAAGGATTCGCTCTTGCCGACATGCCGTTCAATTGTGTGCCCCCCAGCAGCCTCGTGTTCTGCGAGATCCTGAAGGGGGTAGCCGCTCTCTGTGGGAACATACTCAATAGGAGTGATGTCGTTCCGCGATCCCGGCGCAATTGGTTCTGCTAGGCAGCGGCAGTTGTGCGCCTGTCCCGGATGGCCGCCTGCGGGCGGCTCGTCCCACCGGAACACCTGATCGTCATACTCAGCGTGGCTGTCACGGACTTTCGCGTCGTCTTGGGAGCGCCAGATGTAACGCTCGATCCCCAGGCCCTGCTGCCGAAGCTGGTTGATCAGGCCCGCAAAGGCCCGAAGCAGGCGTTCTTCCATCGCAGTCCGCAACGCACGCAGGCGCTGCGGATGAGTCTCATATTCCTCGAAAATGGCCGTCAGGCGAGTGTCCCACTGGCGCAGCGCCTCTTCCTTGGCGTCCGAAACGTCGCGCAGGTCGGCTTCGGTCACCCATGGCACGGTGTCCGGGGGCGTCAGCGCATTCAGCAGCATCCGGGTGTTGTCGGCGATCACGCGGTCCAGTTGGTCGGTGAAGTCGGCGCGCAGGTCGGCATAGCCGGGGAAAGTCGAATTAATCGAGACGCCCGCGTGATAGCCATAAACGGCCCCGTTCTGCCGCACGAAAACGTACTGCCCGCTGCCACCGTGGCGGAGGAACTCCCGTAGATTGTGCTGCATGGAACCTCCCACTGACCCGCGGGTGGTTTGTAGAGGCAGTTGGTAAAGAAGCGTTCACCCCACCGTTCGGTGCCTGCAACACGGCAACGTCCCAAGGGAGGCTGCGAGGCTTATGTCAATGCCCACCACCCGCGAAACCGTCCTCGCCGCGCTGCACGCGCGGCTTCAGCCGATTGCCGCCCTCACCCTGCGCGACGAGGTGCTGCCCGAACGGATCCCGGCGGTGGGGCTGATCATCCTGCGCGACGGCCAGCCCGGCGAACCAGAAGTGACGCTGTCGCCGCTGCGCTACCACTACCAGCACCGGGCAGAACTTGAGGTCGTTGTCCAGGCGGGCACCGGCCGGGCCAGCGCATTTGACGATCTGATCGCCGCCATCGGCTCGGCGCTGGAGGCTGATCGTACCCTTGGCGGCCTTTGCGACTGGGTCGAAGCCGAGGCCCAGGCCTCGGTCGATCTGCCCGTCGAGGGTGCAGCGGCGCTGAAGGCGGCGGTTATCACTGTCGTCCTGCATTACTCGACGACCGGCCCTCTGGCCTGACACCCCACATCCAAGGAGACCCCCATGGCACGCGCACACGGCGCGCGGGCGCAGATGGCGCTTGCGTTCGAGACAGTTTACGGCACCCCGCCCGCCAGCGGCTATCGGCTGATGCCCTTCGCCCGCACCACGCTCGGCGCGGAACAGCCCCTGCTAAATTCGGAATTGCTCGGCTACGGCCGCGATCCCCTGGCCCCGATCAAGGACGCCGTCACCGCCGATGGCGAGGTGGTGGTGCCGATCGATGTGGAGGCCTTCGGCTTCTGGCTGAAGGCCGCCTTCGGCGCGCCGACCACGACAGGAACCACGCCCAAAACCCACACCTTCCAGTCGGGCAACTGGACCCTGCCCTCCATGGCCATCGAAGTGGCCATGCCCGAGGTGCCGCGCTTCGCGATGTATGCGGGCTGCGTGATGGACCAGCTCAGCTGGCAGATTAGCCGCTCAGGCTTGCTGACCGCGACCGCCCGGCTGATCGCGCAGGGCGAGGCCATCGCAGCCACTACGGCTGCGGGCACACCGACCGCGCTCGGCCTTCAGCGCTTCGGCCATTTCAACGGGGTGGTGAAGCGCAACGGCTCCGCCTTGGGCAACGTCCTCTCGGCCGAGATCACCTATGCCAACGGCCTCGACCGGATCGAGACCATCCGCAACGACGGCAAGATCGAGGGCGCCGATCCCGGCATGGCCGCACTGACCGGCCGGATCGAGGTGCGCTTCGCCGATAGCGCCCTCGTCACCCAAGCCATCGACGGCACGCCCTGCGAGCTGGAATTCGCCTACAGCCTCGGCGCGAACGCCAGTTTCACCTTCACCGCCCATGCCGTCTACCTGCCCGTCCCGCGGATCGAGATCCCCGGACCCCAAGGCATCCAGGCCACCTTCGACTGGCAAGCCGCCAAGGCCACCAGCCCCGCCCGCATGTGCACCGCCGTCCTCGTCAACACTGTCACAGGATACTGACCATGATCCGCCTGAACCTGTCGAACCGGCCCGAATGGCTGGACCTGCTGCCCGGCCTGCGCGTTCTGGTGGCCCCTCTCACCACCGCGCTGATGGTCTCCGCCCGCGCCGATCCGGCCATCGAGGGCCTGTCGGAAACCTCCAGCCAGGAGGACATGGCCCTCGCGATGGCCAAGGCTGTCGCCCGCCGCGCGGTCCTGGAATGGGAAGGGGTCGGCGACGAGGCAGGCAACCTTGTTCCCGTCAGCCCGGCCGGGATCGATGCCCTCCTGGAAATCTGGCCTGTCTTCGAGGCTTTCCAGGCGCACTACGTTGCTCGCGGCCTGATGCTGGATGCAGAAAAAAACGCATCCGCGCCCTCGCCGACTGGTCCTTCGGCGGGGGCGACGGCTATTGCGCGGCCTGCACGGGTCCCTGCCCCGACTGCCCCGCAAGACTGAACCGGCCGCAGACGGTCGAGGGCTGGCAGGTCTGGGACCTGACCTAGCGCCTTGGCGGCCAGCTCTGCATCGCTCCGGGGGCCGTCATCGGATGGGACATGGGCGCCGCGCTTTCACTGGCAGAAGCGCTGGGCGTCAACGCCCTGATCGCGGCCGAACTGCTGCCCGAGATCGAGGCGGTGATGGTGCGCAAACTCAACGAGCAGATGGAAGGACGCCGGAATGGCTGAAAAGAAGGTCTCCGTCCGCCTCGTGGCGGAGGGCGGAAGACGCGTGCGTGCCGAACTGGAAGGGGTGGCCGAGGCCGGGGCGCGCGGCTTTGGCCGCCTGTCGCGCGAGATGGAACTGGCCAACACCCGGCTGGCCGCCTTTGCGCGCCGTGCAGGTCTTTCCCTAGGGGCCGCCGCGGCGGCCGCTACAGCCTCGCTCGGCCTGATCGTCCGATCCACCGCCGAGAGTGCCGCGCAGATTCGGCAGTTCGCGCAGGTCGCCAATACAACACCCGATGCGCTGCAGCGCTGGTCGGCCGGGGCGCGGACGGTCGGGATCGAGCAGGAGAAGCTGTCAACGGCGGAGTAAAACTCGGCCACAGGGCGGCGCAAAACCAGGCCACTTTGGATTTGGGCATGACGCGCGCCACGAGGCGGCGGCCAGTCAGCCTCGGCTCAGGCAGTTTCGGTGGATTTTCGGGTGCGGCTTTGCGCCAGACGATAGCTCTCGCCGTTCATCTCGAGGATGTTGACGTGGTGCGTCAGCCGGTCGAGCAGTGCGCCGGTCAGGCGCTCGGTTCCGAAGGTCTCGGTCCATTCATCGAACGGCAGGTTGCTGGTGATCAGGGTGGCACCGCGTTCGTAGCGCTGCGAGATCATCTCGAACAGCAGTTCGGCGCCGGTTTTGGAGAGGGGCACGAAGCCCAACTCGTCGATGATGAGCAGCTTGACTGCGGCTATCTGTTTCTGGGCGCGGAGCAGGCGGCGTTCATCGCGGGCCTCCATCAGCTCGTTGACCAGCGTGGCGGCGGTGGTGAAGCTGACCGACATGCCCTTCTGACAGGCCGCCAGCCCAAGCCCGAGGGCGACATGGGTCTTGCCGGTGCCACTGGGCCCCAGGGCGATGACGTTCTCACGCCGCTCGATCCATTCGCAGCGGGCGAGTTCCAGCACCTGCATCTTGTTGAGCTTGGGGATCGCCTTGAAGTCGAAGCTGTCGAGGCTTTTGGCGGCCGGGAACTTCGCGGCCTTGATGCGGCGCTCGACCATCCGCCGTTCACGGTCGATCAGTTCCAGCTCGATCAGGCGGGCGAGGAACTGGATGTGATCCAGCCCCTCGGCGGCACATTGGCGGGCCAGCTTCTCATATTCCCGCAGGAAGGTCGGCAGCTTCAGCGTCTTGAGATGATGGGCAAGCAGAATCTTCGGGGCCTCTGTCATTCCGCCGCCTCCGTCATCAGCGCCATATAGCTGGCGGCCGAGGTCGCCTCCACGTTCGCGCGCGGAAGATAGGGATAGCTTGCCAAGTCGAGCTTCGGCGGTCGGCGCTCAATGCGACAGAGCAGCAAGTGCTTGACCACATCGAAGCCCACCGCACGCAAACGCAGGGCATCCTTGATCGCTCCGTGCAGGTCATTGAGGCCAAAGGTCTCGAGCAAGCGCAGAACCTGGACATATTCGCGCCGTCCCATCTTGAGCATGCGCGCCTCCATGAGGCGGCGCAGGGTGTGGAAATCTTCGGGCAAATCCCATTCGGCCAGGGGCGCTGCCTGATCCAAGGCATTGATCTTACGCTCAATCAGGGGAAGGTAATGGACTGGATCGAAGACGGCATCCTCACGCGCGTAACAGCGTGGGTGCTTGGCGATCACTTCGCCGCGGCAACCGATCACGACCTGATCAACATATCCGCGGATCCAGACATCATGGTGGCCATAGGCGACAGGGACCGAGTAGTCGTTGGTGTCGTAGCGCACGAGCGACTGCGAACTGACCTTGCCGTTGGCTTGGTCACAGGCCTCGAATGGTGCGCCGGGCAGTGGCTTCATCGCGGTCAGATCGCGCTGCAACCGTTCGCCGATCGTTTCCTTGTCGCCACGAAGGATGTCGTTCTGGCGTTTGCGGCACTGGGCCTCCAGGTCCGCGTTGAATTCCTCCCAGCGGGCAAAACGCGGAATCGGCACCATGTAGTTCCGCCGAGCAAAGCCAACAATTCCCTCGACACTGCCTTTGTCGTTGCCTTTGCCCGGTCGCCCGTAGCGGTCCCGGAGCAGATAATGCGACTGAAGGGCGCTGAACAGCGATGCGCGCTTGCGTGTCCCGTCCGGCAGGATCTTGGAGACTAGGCAGCGATCATTGTCATAGAGCACCGACTGCGGCACGCCGCCGAAGAAGGCGAAGGCATGGACATGCCCGTCCATCCAGGCCTCCGCCGTCGCCGCAGGATAAGCCCGCACGAAACAGGCGTCGCTGTGCGGCAGGTCCATGACGAAGAAGTAGGCCTTCTGCTCGACGCCGCCGATCACCACGATGGCTTCGCCGAAATCCGCCTGGGCCTGTCCCGGCGGATGGGCCAGCGGAACGAACATCTCCTGGCCCCGCCGTTCGCGCTCCCGAACGTAATCCTTGATGATCGTGTAGCCGCCGGTGAAACCATGCTCTGCCCGTAAACGGTCGAATACACGCTTGGCGGTATGATGCTGCTTGCGATGGACATCCTTGTCGCCGTCGAGCCAGCTGTCGATGATCTCGGTGAACCCATCCAGCTTCGGCCGCTTGACAGGAGACGTCCGCCGGTAGCCGGGCGGGATCGAAAACGCCATGGCCTTGTCGACAGTGTCGCGCGAAATGTTGAAATGGCGCGCCGCAGCGCGCTTGCTCATGCCGTCGGCACAGGCCAGACGAACCTTCAGATAAAGTTCCACGGTGTAGATCTCCAAGCCCTCCATGCTGCCGCACGAAGAGCAAAGTGGCCGGTTTTTACGCCGCCCGAAGCAGGATTATCCCGCCGCTACCGTGGCCGAGTTTTGCACCGCCGTTCTCACGCGTCGGGATCAGGGCTTCTGATAGGCCGTCTTGACCGTGGTGAAGAATTCGACCGCATAGCGCCCCTGTTCGCGTGAACCGTGGCTTGAACCCTTTGTGCCGCCGAAGGGAACGTGGAAATCCACGCCTGCGGTTGGCAGGTTGACCATCACCATCCCCGCTTGGGCGTTGCGCTTGAAATCGCTCGCGTGCTTGAGGCTGGTGGTCGCGATCCCCGCTGACAGGCCAAAGGGCGTGTCGTTCGCCACCGCCAGCGCCTCGTCGTAGTCGCGCACGCGGATCACGGCGGCGACCGGGCCGAATATTTCCGCGCGTGCGATGGTCATGGCGTTGGTGCACTCGGTGAACAGGGCGGGTGTCAGGAAGAGGCCTTCGGTCGCCCGGGCAACGCGATCGCCGCCGGTGACCAACCGTGCACCCTCACCCTTGCCTCTGGCGATGTAATCGAGGTCTTGCACCAGTTGGCTTTCGTCCACCACAGGGCCGATGTCGGTGCCCGGATCCAGGGCGGGCCCGGTGGTTAACGCCTGCATGCGGGCTTTGACCGCAGCGACAAAGGCGTCGTGGACTCCTTCGGTCACGATGATGCGCGACGAAGCCGTGCACCGTTGTCCGGTCGAGAAGAAAGAGCCGTTCACCACGCAGTCCACCGCCACCTCGAAATCGGCATCGTCGAGCACCACGAAGGGGTTCTTGCCGCCCATTTCGAACTGCACCTTGCGCATCAGCCGGGCCGAGGCCATGGCCAGCGCCTCGCCAGTCCCGCGCGAGCCGGTGAAGGTCAGGGCCGAGACATCCGTGCTTTCTACGATCGCTTGCCCGACAACCGAGCCACGTCCCATCACGAGGTTCAGAACGCCGTCCGGCACGCCAGCGCGGTGGAGGATATCGACCAGCGCCCAGGCCGAGCCAGGCACCAGATCGGCGGGCTTGAACACCACCGTGTTCCCGTAACAAAGTGCCGGAGCGATCTTCCAGGCCGGGATGGCGATGGGAAAGTTCCAGGGCGTGATGATGCCGACGACGCCGACCGCCTCGCGGGTGATCTCAACCCCAACGCCCGGCCGTACCGAGGGCAGAAGCTCGCCCCCCGACCGCAGACATTCCCCGGCGAAGAAGTCGAATATCTGCGCCGCGCGAGTCACCTCGGCTATGGCCTCGGGCAGGGTCTTGCCCTCTTCCATCGACAGCAACCGACCGAGTTGGTCGCGCCGTGCGAGGATCTCGTCCGAAGCCTTGCGCAGAATCGCGTGCCGGGTCAGCGGCGCGCTGCGTGACCATGCGGGAAAGGCGGCCTTGGCGGCGGCGATGGCGGCCTCGGCGTCCGCGCGCGTTGCGCGCGCGTAATGGCCCACCACCTGCGACAGGTCCGAGGGGTTGCGGTTCGCCACGGCCTCGCCGGTCAACCAGACGCCGCCGACAAGGTTTGGTTTGGGATCGTTCATCGTAGGGCTTTCCATGCTTGTGCGGGCGAAGGGCTCAACCCAGCACGACGCTCTGATCAGAATAGCGGACTGTCAGGTTCATCGACCCCTCGTTCAGCAGCCAGCGGTGCAAGGTGAAACTGCGCAGGCCCTCGCGATGCAAGGGGTCGGCCTCGGCAATCGCCCGCGCTTCAGCCTCAGATCCCGCGCGCAAGATGATCATGCCGCCAGTGGGCGGGGCGGAGTCACCTTCTTCGAAGATCGGGCCCGCGCCGAACAGGGTGCCCTGCCGTTCCAGCGCAATCTGATACGCGAGATGCGCGCGCAGGGCTTCCTGAATACCGGGGCTGCGCGCGGGGCGGGTGGTAACGACCCAGAGGGACTGTCGCAGCATGGCCGCATAGAGGGATTCGGGCGTCGTCTCGGTCATCGGCTTTGGGCTCCGGCACATAAGGGGAAAGGGGGGCAGCCCGGACGGGGCCGCCCCGATCACAAGCTCAGCGACGCTCAATCTGCGCGTCGTTGATCACGCGGGTCCAGGTTGCCACTTGGCGCTCGACCAAGTCGTGCAGCTCTTGGCTGGTAGAGCCCATTGGATTGGCGCCCAGAGCCGCGATGCGCTCACGAACTTCGGGGCGTCCGAGGAGGCTGTTCATCTCGGTGTTGAGACGATCGGCGATCTCCTGCGGCAGACCCGCGGGCGCGCCGAGGCCCGTCCAGGAAACCACGTCGAAGCCGGGCGCGACGGCCTCGGCTACGGTCGGCACGTCAGGGCGGTCCGCCCAGCGCGTGGCCGAGGTCACGCCCAGCACGTCGAACACACCGGCATCCGCCTGGCCCAGGATCACCGTGCCCGCGTCGATCACCAGATCGATCTCGCCGCCCATTAGCGCGGTCGTCGCCGCCGCGCCTCCCTGATAGGGAACGTGCAGGAACTCGACTCCCGTCTCCAGCCCAAGCAACTCGCCGGTCAGGTGCTGGGTTGAGCCGACGCCGGCATGGCCGATGCGGATCGAGCGCGGTTTGGCGCGTGCGGCGTCGATCACCTCCTGAAGCGAGCCGAAGCGGCCGTGCAGCGCGCCGATGAAGAACGGGAACTGCCCCACGGTGGAAATGTAGGTGAAGTCATTCATCGTGTCATAGGGCAGCGATTTATAGAGTGCGGCGGCGACCGGATGGCCACCTACCAGCAGCTGCAGCGTGTAGCCATCCGGCGCCTGCTGAGCGACATAGCCAGAGGCGAGGGTGCCGCCCGCGCCGGGCCGGGCTTCGACGATGACCGGCTGGCCAAGGTCCTGCGACATGGCGTCAGCGATGATGCGCGAGACGGTGTCGGCATTCCCGCCGGCCGCGAAGCCGTGGACGATGCGGATCGTCCGGTCGGGATAATTGCTCTCGGCGGCGGCGGACAGGCTCAGGGCCAGGGTCAGCGTTACGGTGGCAGCAAGGGTTTTCAGCATTGGATCCTCCCATGGGATGTTAGCACCGGGCCTCCCCCCGGCGGTGGTTTCAAGAAACGGACTGATGGCGCCGACGCGCGGCGGCGCGGCGCCCGAGCAGTGCCGAAAACAACGAATAGGCCAGCAGAAGCACAGTACAGGCCAGCAAAGTGGCACTGATCGGACGGGTGGCGAAAACAGTAAAATCGCCCCCATTCAGCAGCATGGCGCGGCGGAAGTTTTCTTCGAACAGCGGCCCCAACACGAAGCCAAGCAGGAGCGGCGCGGGCTCGAAGCGGTAGTTCTTCAACAGGTAGCCGATGACTCCGAAGGCCAGCGTGAGGGCTACGTCCACGACGCTTGATCGGTGCGAATAGACGCCGACGCAGATCATGATGGTGATGACGGGATAGAGCTTGCGGTAGGGAATGCGCAGCAGCAGGACCCAGAGGCGGATCAGCGGGATGTTGATCAACAGCAACACCAGGTTGCCGACGACGAAGCTGGCGATGACGCCCCAGAAAAGGGTCGGCTGGTCAACCATCAGCCGCGGCCCCGGGATCACTCCGTTCAGCACCAATGCGCCGATCATTAGCGCCATTACCGCGTCGCCGGGCACTCCGAGGGTCAGGGTGGGTATGAAGCTGGTCTGCGCCGCAGCGTTGTTGGACGATTCCGGTGCAGCGATGCCCGGCAGGTGGCCGGTGCCGAACTTCCCTGGCGTGCGCGAGACGCGTTTTTCCACCGCATAGGACATGAACGAGGCGATAGCGGCGCCAGTACCCGGCAACGCGCCGAAAAAGCTGCCGACCCCGGCCCCGCGCAGGATCGGCCCGATGACCGAGCGCAACTCGGCCCGGGTGGGCAGAATGTCTCGCATCGACACCGAGACCTTCGCTTGTGGTGGCGCGTCGCTGTTGACCGAGCGGATAATCTCACTCACCCCGAACAGACCCATTGCCAGCGACACCAGGCTGACGCCATCGGCAAGCTCCGGCATCGCAACGAAACGGTAGAAACCGGTGGTGGTATCCGCACCGATCAGCCCAAGGGCCACACCGACCAGCACCATCGCAAGCGAGCGCAGTTGCGAGCCCGTGCCGACCAGCGTCGCCGCCATCAACCCCAGCACCACCAGCATGGCATATTCCGGCGCGCCGAAGCGCAGGGCTATGCGCGCCATCGGGATCGCTGCAGCGATGACCAGCACCACGCCGATCATGCCGCCGATGAAAGACGAGAAAGCGGCGATGAACAGCGCCAGCCCCGCCCTTCCATTCTGCGCCAGCGGATAGCCTTCGATGCAGGTCACAACCGACGCGGGCGTGCCGGGCAGGTTCAGTAGGATAGAGGCAATCGAGCCGCCATACTGCGAGCCATAGTAGATACCGGCCAGCAGAATGATCGAGGTCGTGGCATCGAGTTGGAAGGTGATGGGCAGCAGCAGCGAGATCGCGGTGATCGCGCCGATCCCCGGCAGCACGCCGATCAACTGGCCGACGACCACTCCGGCCAGCGCGTAGACGAGCACCGAGGGCTGCAGGACCACGCCGAGACCCATAGCGAATTGCTCAAGCATGGTTCACCTCCAGAAGGCGCGGATCGGCAGTTCGAGGAGGACCAGGAACAGCCCCCAGCCCGCCAGCGCGGTCAGGACGGAATAGATCAGGATGGTCAGCGGCCGATTCGTCCGGTCTGCAAGTTTCGAGAGCGCTACGGCAACGAATATTGCCGGCACCAGTCCCGCCGGGTGAATCAATGCCGCGAAGGCGAGAACCGAGGCGGAGATTAAGGCCAGCCCTCGCCAGTGGATCGCCGGAACTGCCAGGCCCGCGCCTGGCCGCAGATCGGCGACAAGGATGGCACCCCCGAGCATGACGAGGCCAATCGCTGTCCAGATCGGCACGAAACCCGGCCCCATGTCCGATACCCGGCCCAGCGGATAACCCTTCGCAATGCCCAGCATCCCCAGGCCGAGCACGAGCACCATGCCACCTCCTGCAAGCCGGTGCCCCAGACCCGGCATCGCCTGCGGCGTGGCCTCGGCCTTGCCGGGTCCGTCAACCGTCATACCGCGACCATCGAATGGCAGAAGCGCGCGAAAAACGCCAGCTGGCGGCGCAGAAAGGCCTCGGCGCCGGCGTCTGTGATGCGGCCCGCAGCAACGTCGATCTTGGTCTGGGCCTGCGCGATTTGCACCTCGGGCTTGGCCATGATTCGCATGTCCTGCGAATGAAGGATGTGGCGCAGGCTTTCATGCACCCGCGCGCCGCCCAGCAGCCCGGGCGACACGCTCCAGATTGCCACTGGCTTGTCGGCAAGCGGACCGGGCTGCACGCGCGAAACCCAGTCGAACGCGTTCTTCAGGGCGCCCGGCACAGACCAGTTGTATTCGGGCGTTACGATGAGCAGCGCATTGCAGCGTGACAGGGCAAGCAGCAAAGCAGAGACGCTTTCGGGCATCCCCGCATCCATCACATCCTGGTTGAAAAGCGGCAGCGTGCCCGGATTGGGCAGGGTCTCGACGCTGAAATCTTCAGGCGCCAGTCCCGCCACCGCCCGCGCCGCGGCCCGCGACAGCGAAGCCTGACGCAGCGAGCCTTCGAGCACTCCCAGATGGGTTTTCCCTGTCACGATGCCCTCCCTGACTCGCGGTGTAGCCGAGAGGTAGCACAGAGCTTCGGACAACTCAATTATTTTCGAAACTTTGTGCTTCGTCGAATTATACTTGTTGCCCCTAAGGAGAGCCTGTTTCCTTCGAAAATCCAGTCATGCTAGAATAGCACGACTGGCAGCGCGTAATCCCTTCGGTCGCGCTCCGTTTCAATGTCAGTACAAGAGGAGCATTGTATGCAGATTCGGACCTTGCCCGCCAATGGACGTGCCGCCACAAGGGTCGAGGCCACGACCGGCAGCAATGTGCTGACGAGGCTGCGCTCGGACATAGTTAACAGCGAGTTCAAGCCTTCGGCGCGGCTGAAGTTCGCAGATATGACCAAGCGCTATGATGTCGGCATCGGCACGCTGCGCGAGGCACTTTCGCAACTGGCCTCGGAAGGATTCGTGACCGTCGAGGCCGGCAAGGGCTTCAAGGTAGCCCCCGTTTCGGCCGAGGAGCTGGTCGAGATCACGGATCTGTTCATCGGTTTCGAGACGCGCGCGATCCGCGAGGCGATCGCTGCCGGGGACGACGATTGGGAAGCGAACATTGTCGCCGTCCACCACCGCCTCAGGTTAATCGAGGGGCTGCCCTGGTCCGAGCGGATGGAGCGGCACACCGAGTGGGTGCAGCGCCACCGCGAGTTTCACGAGGCGCTGGTCGCCGCCTGTCAAGGGCGTTGGCTGCTCAGGATGCGGACGATGATGTTTGACCAGCTGGACCGCTACCGCTTCGTCACCAAGAACGCTTCGGAGAGCCAGGGCCGCAAGAAATTCGATGAACACCGCGAGATCATGCAGGCCACCGTCGCGCGCGATGGCGACAGTGCTGCCGCGATGATCGAAAGGCACATTCGCGACACCTCGGACCGAGCGCTGAAGATCCTCGGTCAGCAGGGCTAATCTGGGTCAGTCCTCGCGCGGGGCGAAGCGCCATACGCCCTGCCCCAGCGCCGGGGCCGCGCGTTGCAGCGCAAGCGCGCTGCGCGAGAAGACAAGCGGCGTGCGCAGTCCGGCGATTCCTTCGGGCGCGATGTGCATGCCACGGGCAAGAACCTGTGGCTCGTCCAGCGCCTCAGCCACAGTGTTGATCGGGCCACCGGGCACGCCGTTGGCCTCCATCAGCGTGATGAGGGTGGATTTGTCGTGGCGGCGGGTTGCTTCAACCAGCAACGGGCAAAGGCTATCGCGATGGGCCACGCGGGCCGCGTTGCTGGCATACTCCGGGTTCAGGGGCAGATCGGGCAGGTCCAGCAGGCGGCAGAAGGCCGCGAACTGCCGGTCGTTGCCGCATGCCACGATAACATGGCCATCAGAGGCGGGAAACACCTGATAGGGTACGATATTGGGATGGGTATTCCCCAACCGCCTCGGGTTCGTCCCGCCCAGGAGATGATTGGTTGCCTGGTTTGCCAGCACCGCCACGCCGCAATCGAGCAGCGCGAGGTCAAGATGCTGCCCCTGACCCGAGCGCTCCCGTTCGGCCAGCGCGGCCTGAATGCCGATCACGCCATAGAGCCCGGTAAAGATGTCTATCCAAGCGACGCCAACCTTCTGCGGCTCGCCCGCCGGATCTCCGGTCAGGTCCATGATCCCGCTCATGCCCTGGATCAGAAAGTCGTAGCCCGGCAAGGTGGCGCGGGGGCCGGTCTGCCCGAAGCCGGTGACCGAGGCATAGACCAGCCGGGGGTTCAGCGCATGCAGGCTGTCGTAATCGAGCCCGAACCTTGCCAACCCCCCGCGTTTGAAATTCTCGACCAGCACATCAGCGCCTGCGATCATCTCGCGCAGCCGGGCGAGGTCGGCGGGGTCGCGGAAGTCGCAGATGACCGAGGTCTTCCCCCGGTTCGCGGCATGAAAATAGGCAGCGACCGTCTCGGTCCCACCGCCCGGCAGCGGGCGCTCGATGAATGGGGGCCCCCAATGGCGGGTGTCGTCGCCTTCGGGCGCCTCGACCTTGATCACCTCGGCGCCTAGATCGGCCAGCGTCTGCCCGATCCAGGGCCCGGCCAGAATCCGCGCCAGCTCGACTACACGCAGCCCGCGCAGTGGCGGCTTGGCAGGTTCAGTGCGCATAGGGGATCGCCACACCTAGTCGGGTTGCCAGCACCGCGAGATTGGCCGCCGTGCCTTCGGCCAGCGGAATGCCCACGGCCATGCGGTTGCGCGCGGTCATCCCGCCACGCTCGCCGGGCAGCAGCACGGCCTTGGCCCCAGGAACGGGTGGCAGGGCGTGGATCTGCATGACCAGCTGGCCGACGTTTTGCAGGAAAGCCGCAGGATCGCCGAAGGCAGCAGGATCAATGGCCAGCACCAGCCCGTTGAACCCGCCCTTCTTGGTTCCGGCCAGCACCGGCCCGATCACCGGATTGCCGGTCAGCACCGAGGCGAGTATCTCGATCATCAGCGAAAGGCCCGAGCCCTTGGCCCCTGCCATCGGCAAAAGCGCCGCCACGTGCGCAGGGTCGGTGGTACCTTTGCCCTCGTCATCGACACCCCAGCCTTCGGGGATCGCGCGTCCGCTTTCGCGCGCGGCCATGATCTTGCCCAACGCGACAGCCGCGGTCGACATGTCCAGCACGATCGGGTCGCCCTCGGGGACCGGCACAGCAATCGAAATGGGGTTCGTCGACAGCGCTTCGCCGCGCGCGCCGAAGTAGTTCATCAGCGGTTTCGAGGCCGTCACCGCGAGCCCGATCAGCCCCTGGCCAGCCAGGGCGGAAGTGAAATATCCGATCGCGCCGGCATGGCTGATCCGGCGCACGGCGCACCATCCAAGGCCCTGCTCGCGCGCCAATACGGCTGCCTTTGCTGCCGCCGCGTTCATCCCCACCGCGCCCGGGCATTTGCCCCCGTCGAGCAGGCAGACCGAGCCGCGCTGGCTGACCGTCTCGATCGCCCCGCCCGAGACAAGGATGCCCGTCTCCAGCATCTCGACATAGCGCGGGATGCGCAGAACGCCATGGCTCTCGACGCCGCGCAAATTGGCCCAGACCAGCAGGTCGGCCGTCTGACCGGCATCTTCGGGGGCAAAGCCGCCCGCCGTCAGCAGCTCTTGGGCGAAACGGCGCAGGTCGGCAGCGGCGATCTGGGGCATCGGCAAAACTTTCAGCGAGGATCACGAGGCCAGCGGAGTCGGGAAGAACTTGTCCAACCAGCCCTTCATGATCGCCTTGGTTCGCGGCGCATCCTTGGGAGACAGCGGGAAATGCGCGGTCGTGTCAACCAGCATCAGTTCCTTCGGATGGCCGGCCTTTTCCCACAGCCGGATGGATTCGATCGTCGGCGTGATGATGTCGTTGGCGGTATGGAACAGTAGCAGCGGACGAGGCGAGATATCGGCGACCACGTCATCGGCGCGGAAGTTGCGCATTGACCAGGCGGTCTCGGTCGGGATCTCCATGATCGCCCTAGGCGACAGGTTGGCCCGCAGCGCAGGCGGAATCGGCACCGCATCAAACCGCGACATCCAGGCGCTCTCGCCGGTCTCCTGCTTGTGCTTGCGGCCCTCTTCCAGGATCGTGACGAACTTGTTCCAGCTCTCCTCGGACGCGTGCTGACCGCGGAACTTGCGCTCGCCGTCGCCCCAGCCGCAAGAGGACAGGCAGCAGGCCACACGCTCGTCGACGCCGGCGGTGTAGACCGAAACGGCCGCGCCGAAGCTGTGGCCGGTGATGCCAATACGCTTGGGGTCCACCTCCGGGCGCCTCGCCAGGAATGTGAGCGCGTTCTTGGCATCGGCCACTTGGTCCATGCAGCGGACCTGGCCGCGCTCGCCCTCGGATTCGCCGCAGCAGCGGAAATCGAAGCGCAGGGCGACATAACCGAATTCTTCCATCATTTCGGCCTGCAACTGGGCGTGACTCTCATCCTTTGAGCCGACGAAACCATGGCAGACGATGAAGGCAGGAAGCGGCGTGCCGTCATAGCCATCGGGGATGTGCACGACGCCCGAAATTCTCAGCCCGTCGGATTCGAAAGTGACTTTTTCCTGCATGGTCAGATTCCTTTCCGATCCGGATCAGCTCAGCGCGGTGAAGGGGAAGAAGTGCTCCCGCCATTCCAGCGGCGCGGGCGCGCCAAAGACGTTCATTACCCGCACATTGCCAGGGCGTTCGAGGTTAGTGATGATGTTGGGCTTGAAATGCGCGTCGTCGGCGATGGTCGACATCTGCCCCGAGCATTCCACCATCGCGCCCGAACTGTCGAGGTAGTAGGCATAGGTGTTGTCGCCCGGCCGGTGGCGCCCCGGCCCCCAGATCAACTGTCGGTCGTGATGATCGAGCAGGTCCCCCAAACGGCAGTACATGCTGAATTCCGGGAATTCAAACGAGTAGTGGTGAAGCCCGGCCGCGCGGCTTTTGACGATACCCAGCAAATGGTGCTGGCGGTTGCCGCCATAAAGCCAGGTGAGCGAGTCGTTCACCATCTTCTCGGACATGTGGAGATCGCCGATCGCCTCGAGCTGACGCACGGTCGCCTGCGGATCGGGACTGAGCAGGTTCATGTGATCGAGCCGGCGCGGCCCCACGCCCATACCTAGCTGTCGGGGATGGTGAATGTCATTTCGGATCGGCGTGTGAATTTCGAAGCGCAGCCCCTCGGGCGTTGTGAAGGTAACGCCGGCATCCATGCAATCGAGGCTCGGCTCGCGCGAGGTGATCCGGCACCCTGCGCCTTCGACACGCCCAGCGGCGGCCTCGACCTGGGCCGCCGTCAATGCTTCGAGCCCGATCGTGTGGGTCGAATTCTCCGCGGCATCGACCAGCACCAGTTCGGCCACGCGGCCGTTCGAACTGAGCCAGACCTGCCCGCTGGCTTCGCGCGTCACATGAAGGCCGAGGATGCCGGTCGAATCGCGGACCACATCGGCGATGCAGTTTGTGTTGAGTTTCACATGCCCAACGGCGTGCACGATCTGGGCCATTGGCCGCCTCCCTCAAAGCCAGGATCTGTTCGATGCGGCAGTTGTAGCCAAGATTCCTGAAATAAGCAACAAGTTTCGAAAATCCTATTCCTTCCGAAAAAACTCTCGGCGCGGATCGTGATCCTCTACAACGCTGTTGGCCAATGTGCCGAGGGCTGTGACCTTGACCTCGACGCGGTCACCGGGACGCAGGAATTCGGGTGGCCTGCGCGTGGCACCAAAGCCGCCGGGGGTGCCGGTAGCGATGATGTCGCCCGGCGCCAGCGGGGTGAAGGTCGAAACATAGGCGATCAGCCACGCGGGATCGAAGATCATGCGCGACAGCGCGATCTGCTGTTTCACCACTCCGTTGACCCGCGTGGTCAGGGTCGCCGCGGAGAGGTCCGGCATCGCCCGCCGCACGACCATCCACGGACCGAAGGATCCGCTCTGGAAGAACGTCTTGCCGGGGGTGAACTGGCTCGAATGCTTCTGCCAGTCGCGCACGCTGCCATCGTTGAAACAGGCGTAGCCGGCAATATGGTCGAGCGCCCGGTCGTGCGGAATTCGGTGGCCGGCCTTGCCGATTACCAGGGCCACCTCGCCTTCGTAGTCGAAGCTGTCGCTTACCGCAGGCATGCGGATCGGCGTCCCGTGACCCACCAGCGAGTCGGGATAGCGGGTGAAAACCAGCGGGTAATCCGGAGCGGGCTTTCCCTCTTCATGGAAGTTATTGGCAACGCACAGGATCTTGGCAGGATCAGGGATCGGCGGCAGCAGGGTCAGCCCGTCAAGCGGTAGCGTTGCGGCACCGGCAAGGTCGGGTTCGAACCCGTCGGCAAGGCGTGCCAGCAGATCCTTAAGGCCGACCGGAAGCCCGCCATGCCCATCCAGTCGATGCAGCACAGATCCCCGCACAACACCCCAGCCTGCCTCGGCCCCCCTTTGAAAACTCGCGTATCTCACCTGAGAGAGCACCTTCCTGTTGACCCTGAAAATATGCCGTTTAATCGACATATAGCATACTTTCGAAAATGTCAGGGGCTTTGGCGCTGGGCACGACCGCCAACCGCTGCGCGTCAAACCGCCGGCAGTGCCGCGCCCCAATGGCACGTCGTCATGGACCAGCCGGGAATAGAGATCATCAACCACGGTGCCTATCCCGTAGCGCTCAGTGAGATCGGCAATACGGCGGATGACCCGCGATGCGACTGCGGCGAGCAGTCCGGCTTGCGTACCCGGCAGAAGCGCAAGGTTTTGCCGCGGATCGAGCGGAATCCCGAGAAACACCGAGGCGTTGCGCGCAACGACGTACAGCGCCTCCGGTTTGCCGCGGTAACCCAGCAGGACAACGTCAACGAAGCCTTGGGGCCGGATGAACTGGCCAGCGCCGAATCCGAATTCCGCCGTGAGTATCCGGATAGAAAAACACCGACCTCCCTGCCCGATCGTTTCTTCAGATATGTCAGGACGCGGCCGTTGCTGATCCTTCGTTTTGTCTCACCGGACGCACCCGATGACCTGCAAAGTCTGTTGCCGCAAGGCAACCTCTTGGCTTGGACGATCTCTTTTCCAAAGAGCGAAATCGAAGGCGGCACGGTGGAATACATCGTCAACACCATCCGCATGCGCGAAATGTTCGGAGAAGAGGAAATCGAAGAGGAGGCGCTCGGTGATACCGACTGACACGCCATGGTCTGGCCTCGAGGCCGGAAAAACCGACACAAGGCGGGTCGATGCCGCCGCTCGCTGGAACTGGTTCTGGGCTGTGATGCCCCGCGCTGACTTGTGTCTGCTGCTTCAGTTGACCGACTTGCCGAAACCGGTCCCCGACCTGCCCAAACTCAAGAACCTCGAAATCAGGTTCCAGACCTTGCCGGGCGGCCCCATCCTTTACATCAGATTGAAGGACAACGCCCAGATGGAGCTGTTCGAAACCCTTTTCCGAGACGTGATGGCAGCGGGGGAGCTGGCGGAAACCGAAGCGGAGGCGCTGGAGCGTGCCATCGGGCGAACCTTCCGCTGGCACTATCTGCTTCGCGGCGGAAAGCTCGAGGTTCTGTCGGAGGAAGCCCAGAAGGGCCTGATTGGGGAAATCGAGGTCCTGAAACTTCTGATCGCCAATCTCGGCCCCAAATCTGCCCTGACCGCCTGGACTGGCCCCTCAGGCGCACCGAAGGATTTTGAACTCAAGGCCGACTGCATCGAGGTCAAAGCTCGTCGCGGCGCGTTTAAGCCTTTCGTGAAAATCACCAATGAGCATCAGCTGGCTGACGTCCCTGATCGTCGCCTGTGGTTGGCAGTCCTTGCCGTCGACAAGGTCCAGCAGCCTCATGGCAAAACGCTGACCGACTATGTCGCTGCCAGAGGCGCTGCAGCGCGCACTCCTTCTTGCAGCAGCTGAAGCGCATGATTTGGTCACTCACCCTCCGGCTGGCGTTCGGAACATGTCGGAATGGGCGAAACAGCAGGCATGCTGGAACGGGATGAAAGGCCGCACACTGAACTATGACGACGACTTCGAAACCTGTTTGACGCTGGTAGAAACAGCTCGAACCGCAAAACGCGACGAAAAGGCCAAGAAGGCAATGACCGAGGGCATTAACGCCCAGTCTGAGGTTGTAACGCTTGGGGCAGATTTCTGGAAAGACCTCCTCGCATGGGGGCGCGAACGGAAGCGCCTCACACCGAAGGACCAGCAGATCCTGGAGGTCTGCGCATCTATCCCACGACGGCTTCCGTCCGATCTGCAATCACGCCACGCACTCGACGCCCTGGCGCGCATGCGGGATCAGGGTTTCGGCGACGGTTGATCCTCGGCAAGCCCCCCCTCCCAATGGTTCCTCCCCGGCCCAGAACGTATGCGGGGGGGCGCAGCGCGGCATTTCGCTAGCGACAGGCACTTTCGCCGGGGAATCCAGGCGGAATCCACCTGCCGGGTGAGTTTTGGAAAAGTGACTCATTATCAAAGGCTTGCCAAATCACGACCTTGGCGTGCTGGATTCTTTTGCGGAATCCAGTGAATCCAGTTTGCGGAAGCCACCGGGCCGGAAGCCAGGCATCGGAAGCGACCCGCCGAGAAGCCGTTGAATCCAAGTGCATTTTCCGTTTGACAAAGCTGCCCCCCTTGACGTACCCCTTGATCATCGAAGAATAACGCCCGGAGGAACCCCCTCGCGGGCGCTTCTCATTTCACCACATCACGGATCCCGATCCTGCCGCTGGCATTGCCCAGCGCGCATCGGCGTGCCCGCCCTGCCCCAGATGAAAGCCACCCCATGGACCTGGTCTTCGCGCCGAGCCAGATCGAGACCTGGCCGCTCGACCGGCTGCGCCCCTATGCGCGCAATGCCAAGATCCACGGCACCGACCAAGTGGCGAAGATCGCGGCCAGCATGGCGAAGTTTGGCTGGACCGTGCCGTGCCTTGTGGCCGACGACGGCGAGCTGATCGCGGGGCACGGCCGGGTGCTGGCCGCCATCATGCTTGGGCTGAAGGACGTGCCGGTAATCCGGCTCGGCCACCTGGATGAAGCCGAGCGCCGGGCGTACCGCATCGCCGACAATAAGTTGACCGAGCTGGGCGAGTGGGACGAGGCGATGCTGCGCGACGAGATCGCGGGGCTGCTGGCCGAGGATTTCGACCTGTCACTGCTTGGCATCGCCGACGAGGATCTGGACGCCTTGCTGCGCGATCCGGATCAGGGCGAAGGCGGCGCGGTCGAGGGTGAGGATGACATTCCCGATCCGCCGGTCACGCCGGTGTCGGTGGCGGGCGACCTGTGGCAGCTTGGGCCGCACCGGCTGATCTGTGGTGACAGCACATCTGCCGATGTGGTTGGGCGCTTGCTGGGCGACGTTCGCCCGCTGCTGATGGTCACCGATCCACCCTATGGCGTGGAATATGACCCAAGCTGGCGCAACCAGGCGGGGGCCGCCAAAACCAAGCGCACCGGCAAGGTGCTGAACGACGACCGGGCCGACTGGCGCGAAGCATGGTCTCTATTCCCCGGCGATGTCGCCTATGTCTGGCACGGCGCGCTGCACGCGGGCGAGGTGGCCGACAGTCTGGTGGCGGTGGGCTTCGCTGTCCGGTCCCAGATCATCTGGGCCAAGGATCGGCTGGTTCTCAGCCGCGGCGATTACCACTGGCAGCATGAACCCTGCTGGTATGCGGTGCGTGCCAAGGGCAAGGGTCACTGGGCGGGGGACCGCAAGCAGACGACGCTATGGCAGATCGCCAACCGGGATCAGGACGCCGACACGGTCCACGGCACCCAGAAACCGGTGGAATGCATGCGGCGGCCGATCCTGAACAATTCCAGCCCCGGCCAGGCGGTCTACGAGCCCTTCATGGGTTCCGGCACCACGCTGATCGCGGCCGAGACCACCGGCCGGGTCTGCCTCGGCGTGGAACTGAACCCGGCCTATGTCGATGTCGCCATCGAACGCTGGCAGTCCTTCACCGGTCAGGAGGCTGTTCTGGCGGAAACTGGCGAAACCTTCGTCGCCCTCAAGGCCAAGCGGCTCGCGGCATGAACGCGCCCCTCCTGCCCGGCCGGATCGAACACTGGCCGCTGGCCCGTCTTCGCCCCTATGCCCGCAATGCCAAGACCCATGACGCCGACCAGGTGGCAAAGATCGCCGCCAGTATGGCCGAGTTTGGCTGGACAGTGCCCTGCCTCGTCGCCGCCGACGGCGAGTTGATTGCGGGCCATGGTCGCGTCCTGGCCGCGGCCCAGCTGGGGCTGGCAGAGGCGCCGGTCATCGTGCTGGGCCATCTGACCGAAGCGCAGCGCCGGGCCTACCGGATCGCGGACAACAAGCTTCTGTGGTTGCCGCCCATGGTGCAAGGGCTTTCTTCCCCTTTTGCGCATGTGATCGATTGCGAACTTCTGTCAGGCCTTTGGATGCAGCCATGTCAG
>PHEE01000012.1 GCA_002842855.1 Alphaproteobacteria bacterium HGW-Alphaproteobacteria-4
CACTGCAACGCTGGTGGCGCAAGCGCAGCCCGGCACTGAAAGCGCAACCACGTGCTCGCGGCTGCTCCTAGCAAATCCCGATTTGTCCGAGGTGTTGCGACCAAACCCTCTGAAACAGATGTTCATACCACCTGAAACACAACAGGGGGCCAGCCCCCGCACCCCCGGGGTATTTGGGCAATGAAGATGACACGCGTCTTCATTGCCCAAATACCCCGGGGGGAGAGGCCCCTGGGCCTCGGGGGGCAGCGCCCCCCTGCCGCGTTGCCGTCTTAGCCGAAGGCCGTGGCGAGGCGCGCCTCAAGAGCGGCCACATCAGGCAGCGGTTCGACGTAATCCAGCAGCGTCGCATCGGCGAAGCCCTCGGAAACCAGATGCCGCAGCAAAGCCAGCAGCGGTTGCCAATAACCCTCGGTATCCAGAAGCAGGATCGGCTTTGCATGCAGGCCGAGCTGGCGCCATGTCAGCACCTCGAACAGCTCGTCGAGTGAGCCCGCTCCACCCGGCAGCACCACGATTGCGTCCGAGTTCATGTACATCACCTTTTTGCGCTCGTGCATGTCTTCGGTGATGATGAAGGTGGAAAGGTCGCGCTTGCCGACCTCGCGGGTGGCGAGGTGCAGCGGGATCACGCCAAAGGCCTGGCCGCCCGCCGCCATTGCGGCACGGGCGACCTCGCCCATCAGCCCGACGTCGCCCGCGCCATAGACCAGCCGCCAGCCCCGTGCGGCCAGCATTGCGCCCGTCGCCTGCGCCGCGGCGCCATAGGTGGCGCGGGCACCCGAACGCGCGCCGCAATAGACACAGACCGAAGGGCGGGGTAGGGGCATCGGAATTCCTTTCGTTGCCGCAATGCCGCGCAAACGGAGGGTCGGCGGTATTGGTATCGGCATTTCTTGAGCCTTGGTAACGGTCTTGCTACAGAGGCTCAAGCGGCTGCGGCGGGGTGTCGGGGCCGGATCTGGGGGCAGGCATGAGCGACAGCAACACGAACGGCGGCGAAACGCCGGTGGCAGCAGCGGCAGACGGTGCTGCCAAGGGGCGCGGTGCCGTGCTGGGCGCGGTCACGGCTGCGGTGGTGGTGGTGCTGGGACTCGGCGGCTGGATGCTGAGCAGACCCGGCCCGCTGCCCGACGGCCCGCAACCTGGCACGAGCGCGCCTGCCGCAACGTCCAGCGGTGCCCCCGCGGATGTCGTTGCGCAGCCCGCACCTGCGGCCATCGAGGCCGCGCCGACGGCCGCCCCCGAGGCGGGTGTGGTGGCAGCCGCGCCCTCGGTCGATGCGCCTGAAGCGAGCGCCGCGGTGGCCGAAGCGCCCGCTGCCGCCCCTGAGGCGAGCGTGGCGGCGGCCGAGGCGCCTGAGGGGAGTGCTCAGGATGCGGTGGTCGCGACCGCACCAATAGCCGCAGCGGTTCCTGCGACGACGCCCCAAGCGCCCGTTGCAGCGGCCCCCGACCTCGCCGCGCAACCTGCGGCCGCCGACCCTTTTGCCAACACCGCGCCGGAAGCGGCTGCTGCTGCCAGTGCTGCGGCCCCCGCCGCCGATACCGCAGCTTCTGCCGCCCCCGAAGCCCCCGCCGCGACAGCCCCTGCCGCAACCGCGCCAGCCGCGACAGCCCCCGCCGCGACAGCGCCAGCCGCGACAGCCCCCGCCGCGACAGCGCCGGAAGCGGCCCAGGCTTTGGCCGATCTTGCGCCGCCGCGGTTTGATACCGTGCGTGCTGCGCCTGATGGCTCGGTTGTCGTTGCCGGGCAGGCGCTTGCAGGCAGTGCTGTGTCAGTGCTGGTGGACGGTGTCGAAACCGCAATGGCGGTGGCCACTGCGCGCGGGCAATTTGTCGCCATGTTCAGCCTGCCGCCCTCGGCGGCGCCGCGCGTGCTGACGCTGCGGAGCGTTGCTGCGGAAGGCCAGACGGTGCTCTCGGCGCAAACCGTGATTCTGACGCCGAGCCTTGCGCTGCCGACGGAAGCGCCGCTTGTCGTTGCCGACGCCGCAACCCCGTCCGAGGCACCCGCAGCGACAACGCCCGCAGCGACAACGCCCGAGGCACCTGCGGCAGCCCCCGTTGCCGCCACTAGCACAGAGGTGGCATCTGCGGCACCGACCGGCACCGAAGAATCCGCTGCCGCCGCGACCACTGCCGCTGCGCCGCAAAATACGGCATCTGCTGTTACGGCGGCGCCCGCCGCGCCACCAACGGTTGCCGCTGCGCCGCCGCCGACTGCTCCGGCGCCTGCTGCGGTGGACGCCAGCGAACCTGCGGCACAACCTGCGCTTGAAGCCGTGGCACCGCGCGTGCTTCTGGCCGACGCCAGCGGTATCACCGTGCTTGACCCGGCCCCGGCGAAACCGGGCCTGCCCGAGGCGCTGACGATCGACTCGATCAGCTATGATGCTCTGGGCGATGTGGTGGTTGCGGGCAGGGGCGCGGGTGCCGGCCATGTGCGCGCCTATCTTGACAATACCGAGCGCGGCACCGCCCCGGTCGGCGCCATTGGCCACTGGCGGGTGGTTTTGCGCGATGTCCCCCCCGGCATCTATACGCTGCGGATCGACGTGATCGACGCCGCAGGCAAGGTGACCGCGCGCGCAGAATCGCCGATGAAGCGCGAATCGCCAGCGGTGCTCGCAGCCGCGAGTGCCGCCGAAGCCGCCGCCAGCGCCGACCCGACGCAACCTGTGGTGCGGGTGGTGACGGTGCAGAAGGGCAATACGCTCTGGGGCATCGCCACGCAGCACTACGGTGAGGGCATTCTTTATGTGAAGGTCTTCGAGGCCAACCGTGGCCAGATCCGCAACCCCGATCTGATCTACCCCGGCCAGATCTTCACGATCCCTGAATAGGCGAATTTACGCCGCCCGGCGCACGAACGCCGGGCGGTGCACGCCAAATTGAGCGCATCCTTGCGGCAATTCTGGATTTTTCGGGTTTCAAAACGCGCACTTTGCCACTAACAAAATCGCACCTCACACGCAGGGGCGCAATTGGTTCCGCGCTCCAGTCTGGCTCAAGGATACTTGCATGACCCATACACAGGCACTCGAACAGGCGATCAAACGCCTTCATGACGAAGGCCGCTACAGGACCTTCATCGATATCGAGCGCCAGAAGGGTGCCTTTCCGAACGCTGTCTGGACCCGGCCTGACGGCACCACCAAGGATATCACGGTCTGGTGCGGCAACGACTATCTCGGCATGGGCCAGCACCCGGCGGTGCTGGCGGCGATGCACGAAGCGATTGATGCGACCGGCGCCGGCTCGGGCGGCACCCGCAACATTTCGGGCACCACGGTCTATCACAAGCGCCTCGAGACGGAGCTGGCCGACCTGCACGGCAAGGAAGCCGCCTTGGTGTTTTCCTCGGCCTATATCGCCAACGACGCCACGCTGAGCACACTGCCGGTGCTGTTTCCCGGCCTGATCATCTATTCCGACGCGCTCAACCATGCCTCGATGATCGAGGGCATCCGGCGCAACGGCGGCGCCAAGCGCATTTTCCGGCACAATGACGTGGCACACCTGCGCGAACTGATGGCCGCCGATGACCCGGCGGCGCCAAAACTCGTTGCCTTCGAGTCGGTCTATTCCATGGACGGTGACTTTGGTCCGATCAAGGAACTCATTGAGACTGCAGAAGAGTTTGGCGCGCTGACCTACCTTGATGAGGTGCACGCGGTGGGCATGTATGGCCCGCGCGGCGGTGGCGTATCCGAAGCGCTGGGCCTGCAAGGCCGAATCGACATCATCAACGGCACGCTTGGCAAGGCCTTCGGCGTGTTCGGCGGCTATATCGCGGCCAGCGCGGTCATGGTCGATGCCGTGCGCTCTTACGCGCCGGGCTTCATCTTCACCACCTCGCTGCCGCCTGCCATTGCCGCCGGTGCCGCCGCGTCGATCGCCTTTCTCAAGGGCGCGGACGGGCAGAAACTGCGCGACGCGCAGCAATTGCACGCGCGCATATTGAAATCGCGGTTGAAGGCCCTGGGCATGCCGATCATCGACCATGGCACCCACATCGTGCCGGTGCATGTCGGCAACCCGGTGCACTGCAAGCTCTTGTCGGACATGCTGTTGGAGGAATACGGCGTCTATGTGCAGCCGATCAACTTTCCCACGGTGCCGCGCGGCACCGAGCGGCTTCGCCTGACGCCCTCGCCGGTGCACGATTCGGGGCAGATCGACCGCCTCGTGCGCGCGATGGATGCGCTCTGGGCGCGGTGTGCGCTGAATCGCGCCGAAGCCACCGCCTGAGCCCATTTCCGCGGGTGCACTTTGCACTTGCCTGTGGTAATAAAACCGCAACAAATCGCCTCGCGTAAACGCGATTCGACAAGATCTGGCTTGGGGACAGTGGCGGGGATGATCGGGCGGAGGGCCAAACCTTCAGCAGAGGTCGCGGACAAACCGAAGGGTTTTGACGACTTTGAGCTGCGCCTGGGCGACCTGATGCGCGGCGAACGTGCGACTCTCGCAAAATCGCTGCTCGATGTGCAGCGCGAGTTGCGCATCAAGGCCAGTTACATCGCCGCCATCGAAAACGCCGACGTTTCCGCATTTGAGACCCCCGGCTTCGTGGCGGGCTATGTGCGGTCATACGCGCGCTATCTGGGCATGAACCAGGACTGGGCCTTCGAGCGTTTCTGCCTGGAGTCGGGGTTTGTGCCGACGCATGGCATGGCCGCTGCCGCCTCAGGCCCCAAACCGCGCCGCGCCGCGCCTGCCGAACCTCTCGCGGACCCCAACGCCAGCTTTGTGCCGCGCGCCGAGGCGTTCTGGCGCAAGATTGAACCGCGCGCCGTTGGATCGGTGCTGGTGCTGGTGACGCTGGTCGGCGGCCTTGGCTATGGTGGCTACTCGATCTTGCAAGAGGTGCAGCGGGTGCAGGTGGCGCCGGTCGAACAGGCGCCGGGAATGCTGGCAATGATCGATCCGCTTGCCGCTGCGGGCATTGCGATGTCGGCGGCCGACACAGCGCCCGCATTGCCCGCCGCCGAAGCGCTGGATCGGCTCTACCGCCCGCGCCCACTCGACACGCCGATTCTGGTCGCGCGCGACAGCCCGATTTCCGCCATCGATCCGCGCGAAGCGGGCGTGCTGGCTGCAACCGCACCGCCCGTTGCTACCCCCGATCCGGTCGCCGAAGCCATTGCCGAGGCGGTGGTGCGCACCGTCGCCCCCGATGCCCCTGCCGTTGAGCTGCTGGCGGTGCGCCCGTCCTGGGTTCGGGTGCAGGCCGCCGATGGCACGATCATCCTTGAGAAGATCCTCGATGCGGGTGAACGCTTCGCGCTGCCCAAGCTTGAAGAACCGCCGGTGCTGCGCGCGGGCGAATCGGGCGCGGTCTATTTCGCGGTGAACGGCACCACCTATGGGCCCGCAGGGGCGCCGGGTGCGGTGACCAAGAACATTGTGCTGTCGCCCGAGTCGCTTTCCACCACATACGCGCTGGCCGACCTTTCGCGCGACGGCGATCTGGCGCGCATGGTTGCGGTGGCTGAAGCCTCGAACTGAGCCCCGTTGCCGATTGCCCGCCGCTGGCATATCTCTTGGCAGCACCCAGCAAGCCCGAGGCCTGAATGACGCACAACCCGATCCGCCCTTGGCGCAATATCGCGCGCCGCAAATCGCGTCAGATCATGGTGGGCCGGGTGCCGGTGGGGGGCGATGCGCCGATCTCGGTGCAGACGATGACCAACACCGACAGCGCCGATGTGAAAGCCACGATGGCGCAGGTGATCGCCGCCGCCGAGGCTGGCGCCGACATCGTGCGCATTTCAACCCCGGATGAGGCATCCACCCGCGCCCTGCGCGAAATCGTGCGGATGAGCCCGGTGCCGATCGTCGCCGACATCCACTTTCACTATCGCCGCGCCATTGAAGCCGCCGAAGCGGGGGCTGCCTGCCTGCGCATCAACCCCGGCAACATTGGCAGCGCCGCCCGTGTGCGCGAGGTTGTCAAGGCCGCCAAAGACCACGGCTGCGCGATCCGGATCGGCGTCAACGCGGGCAGCCTTGAGCGGCACCTGCTGGAAAAATACGCCGAGCCGTGCCCGGATGCCATGGTCGAATCCAGCCTCGACCACATCAAGCTATTGCAAGACAACGACTTTCACGAGTTCAAGATTTCGGTCAAGGCCTCGGATGTGTTCCTTGCCGCTGCCGCCTATCAACAACTGGCCGAGGTTACCGACGCCCCCATCCACCTTGGCATAACCGAGGCGGGCGGGCTGGTTTCGGGCACCGTAAAATCGGCAATCGGGCTCGGAAATCTGCTCTGGTCCGGCATCGGCGATACCATCCGCGTCTCGCTTTCCGCCGACCCGGTGGAAGAGGTGCGGGTGGGGTTCGAGATCCTCAAATCGCTTGGGCTACGCCATCGCGGCGTTACCATCATCTCGTGCCCCTCCTGCGCGCGGCAAGGGTTTGACGTGATCAAGACCGTGGCAGCGCTGGAACAGCGCTTGGCCCATGTCACCACGCCGCTCAGTCTTTCCATCATCGGCTGCGTGGTCAACGGCCCCGGCGAGGCACTGATGACCGACATCGGCTTTACCGGCGGCGGCGCGGGCTCGGGCATGGTCTATCTTGCGGGCAAGCAGGCACACAAGCTGGGCAACGCCGGAATGATCGACCACATCGTTGAACTGGTCGAGGCACGCGCCAAGGCGATCGAGGCGGCAAAACCCTGATCCGGGTGTCTTCATTGCCCAAATACCCCCGGGGGTCCGGGGGCGGCGCCCCCGGCCTTTAGCCGCGCTCGCCCGCCACGATCCGGCGCATGCCGGCAAGCGCCAGATAGCCGCGCAGCATTTCATTGCCGATCACGAACGTCGGGGTGCCCGAAATCTGCATCCGCTGCGCCAGCGCGTGGTTTGCATCGATGATCGCGGTGACCGAGGCGTCATTCATCCTTGCCATGATCGGCGCCGGGTCTTGCCCGAGATCTTGTGCAAGGCGGGTCAGGGTTTCGACATTGGCCGAACCTCGCAGCGTGATCAGTCTGTCATGCGCCTGTTTGTAAACCGCATCACCGCTGATCTGGAGCATCGCAATGGCAAAGCGCGACGAGAGGTCGGAATCCGGTCCAAGGATCGGGAACTCCTTGACGATAAACCGGATGTTGCCGTCCGATTTGATCAGCTCTTCCACTTCCGGGTGGGCCTGGCGGCAATAGGTGCAGCGATAGTCCATGAACTCGACCACGGTCACATCGCCATCGGGGTTGCCGCCGACCCAGGAATAGCCATCGTTGAACAGGGCTTCGGCGTAGGTCGCGACCAGTTGCTGGTCGGTCGCGGCCGCAAGGGCCGCCTGGCGCGCGTCGAGCACGTTGATCGCCTCGACGAGAACCTCGGGGTTTTCCAGCAGATAGGTGCGGATCGCGGCGCCAAAGGCGGCGCGCTCGGTCTCGGTCATGGCGGCGGGGTCAAATGCAGCGGCGGGCCCGGCGGCGAGCGTTGCGGCAAGGGCGAGGGTGGCAAGTGAAAGGCGCGGCATCGTCGGGTATCCCCTTGAAATGGACCCGTCAGGGCCGGTTTCGCGCAGCATCGCGGCAAAGCGGGGGCTTGGCAAGGGTAGGGCAGGGGCAGGCCTGCCGCGTACCGGCCCGCGCACCGGCCACTGGCATCACAATAGGGAGAGCATGGCCCCACCCCACCGCGCGTGTTGATGAGAGGTTTCGCGGCGCCCATGCGCCCGCTATAGTGTCACGAAACGGGGCGCATGACCCCGGAGCGGGGCAAGATGGCGGGCGGACTGCGAAACATCATCGGGGCGCTGGCACTGGCGGTTTGCGCCATCGTCGGGGCTGCGGGCGCGCAAGAGTTTCGGGCACTGGCGCGGCTAGACCTGGCACGCAGCGGCATTGTCGATGCGGGCGCGGCGGTCGAGATCACCTTGGGCATCAGCCAGCCGATCCCGTTTCGCGTATTCCTGCTCGACGGGCCGCCGCGGCTGGTGGTCGATTTCTCGGAGCTTGACTTTGGCGCAGCACCGGCTGCCACGCTTGGCGCCTCGCGCGCCTTCACAGCGCTTGAATGGGGGCTGGCGTCGCCAGGCTGGACGCGGCTGATAGCCCATCTTGCGGCACCGATGGCGGTGACCGAGGCTTGGGAAAGCACCGGCGCGGCGCCGCAGATACAGGTCCGGCTGGAGCCGGTCTCTGCCGAGGAATTCGTTGCAAGTGCCGGTGCGCCGGTGGCGACCCGCTGGCAGTTGCCCAAAGCCGCTGTTGTGGCCGCGCCGCGCAGGCGCCAGACCGGCGAGGCGCCGCTGGTGGTGGCGCTCGACCCCGGCCACGGCGGCATCGACCCCGGCGCCGAGGCCGAAGGGCTGGCTGAGGCGCCGCTGGTGCTGGGCTTTGCGCGCGAGTTGAAAGAGGTGCTGACGCGGGCCGGAATGCGCGCCGTACTGACCCGAGACGAGGATACTTTCGTGCCGCTCGAGGCGCGAATGTCGGCGGCGCGTGCGGCGGGGGCCGATGTGTTTTTGTCGCTGCACGCCGATGCGCTGGCCGAGGGTGAGGCGGCGGGCGCCACAGTTTATCTTTTGGCCGCCGAAGCCTCTGACTCCGCGTCGGCGCGGCTGGCCGAGCGGCATGACCGGGGCGATCTGCTGGCGGGCGTGGACCTTGCCGGGCATGATGATGAAGTGGCGCAGGTGCTGATGCAGATGGCGCGCGCCGAAACCCAGCCGCGCGCCGATGGGCTGGCGGTGGCGTTGCAGGCAGCAATTCTCGGGTCCGGGTTAAAGATGCACAAGAAGCCGGTGCAAGCAGCCGCGTTTTCGGTGCTGAAGTCGCCCGATATTCCTTCGCTGCTGCTGGAACTTGGCTTCATGTCGTCCACCGCAGACCGCAAGCGGCTGGCCGACCCTGCCTGGCGCGCCACGATGGCCGAGGCGATATCGGCGGCGCTGCAGGCCTGGGCGGTGGTGGATGCCGCCGAGGCGCGCTACCTGCGCCAGTAGCCGCCGCTCGGCAAGCCGCTGCCACCTGCGGCAAGTTGTTTTGACGCCCCCCGACGGTCGCGGTATAGCGGGGCACCGGCAGGTGCCGGATGTATGGGAGCCGCCGTTGGTCCGTTTCGTGCTGTCCGTCCTAGGGGCGATCTTTTCGTGGGTCGTTACCGCCGCCTTTTTTGGCGCGCTGACGCTTGGGGCGGTGTTCTGGATGTACAGCCGCGATCTGCCGAGCCATGAACAGTTGGCGCAATATACCCCGAAAACCATCAGCCGCATCTATTCCGGCGAAGGTCGGTTGATTGACGAATTCGCCGAGGAGCGGCGGCTTTTCCAGCCGATCGAGGAAATTCCCGATCTGGTCAAACACGCCTTTGTCGCCGCCGAAGACCAGAACTTCTACAGCCACCGCGGCTATGACATTCGCGGCATGCTGGGGGCGGCCCGCGATGCGCTGACAGGCGGGCGGTTGCGCGGTGCCTCGACCATCACGCAGCAGGTGATGAAGAACTTCCTGCTGTCGTCCGACCGCTCGATCGAGCGCAAGATCAAGGAGTTGATCCTTGCCTCGAGGCTGGAGGAAACGCTGAGCAAGGACAAGATCCTAGAACTGTATCTCAACGAAATCTTCCTTGGGCAGAACAGTTTTGGGGTGGCGGCGGCGGCGCAGACCTATTTCAACAAGACCCTGAGCGAATTGGCCCCGCATGAGGCTGCGATGCTGGCGGCATTGCCGCAGGCGCCGGGCGAGTACCACCCGGTGCGCGCCATGAAGCGCGTGACCGAGCGGCGCAACTATGTGTTGGGCCGGATGCTGGAAGATGGCTACATCGACAAGGCCACGCATGACGCGGAAGTGCAGTTGCCGCTGCGTTCGGTGCAGAACGGCGATTTTCCACCCTTCCGCGCAAGCCTGCCGCCGCGCGACTATTTCACCGACGAAATCCGCCGTCAGCTTTCACGCAGTTTCGGGCAAGAGGAGTTCTTCGGCGGCGGCCTGACCATTCGCGCCACCGTTGACCCCGCAATGCAGGAAAATGCCGCCGCCGCACTGCGTGCGGCGCTGGAAGGATTTGACCGCGATCAGGGCGTGTGGCGCGGCACCGGGCTCGTGCTTGCGCCCGAGGCGCTGGCCGATTGGCGCACGGGTCTGGCGGCGATGAACGATGTGCCGCGCGATGTCGCGGGCTGGCACGCGGCAGTGGTGCTCGAAGTTGGCGCCAAGGATGCCCGGATCGGTATCGAAGGGGTCGAGGACGATGCCGATGGCCACTGGATACCTGCCGCCGACGTGACCTGGGCCCGCAAACTTGGCGCCGACGGCAAACTGGCTGCGAACAAGGCCAAGGTCGCGGGCGATCTGCTCGCGGTGGGCGACGTGGTGCTGGTGCGCGCCATGACCAAGGACAGCGACGGCAGCTTCATTCGCTGGACCCTGCGGCAGGTGCCTGAGATTCAGGGCGGCTTTATGGCGATGGACGTGAACACCGGCCGGGTTATCGCCATGCAGGGCGGTTTCAGCTACCAGTCTTCGGTGTTCAACCGCGCCACGCAGGCGCAGCGCCAGCCCGGCTCGGCATTCAAGCCTTTTGTCTATGCCGCCGCCCTTGATTCGGGCTTTACTCCCGCCACCATCGTGGTTGACGCGCCGATTGAAGTGGAAACGGGGGCCGGGATCTGGCGCCCGCGCAACTCGTCGAACAAGTTCTATGGCCCGACCCCGCTGCGCACCGGCATCGAGCAAAGCCGGAACCTGATGACGGTGCGGATCGCGCAGGAAATCGGCATGGAAACCGTGGCAAGATATGCCGAGCGTTTCGGCGTTTATGAGCCGATGATGCCGTTTCTTGCCAACTCGCTCGGCGCGCAGGAAACAACGCTTTTCCAGATGGTTGCTGCCTACGCGATGTTTGCCAACGGCGGCGAACGGGTGGAGCCTACGCTGGTTGACCGGGTGCAGGACCGCTGGGGCCGCACGGTCTACCGGCACGACCAGCGCACCTGTGTCAATTGCGGGCCCGAGACCATTGCCGCAGGCTTTGCGCCGCGCATCACCTCGAACCGCGAGCGGGTGATGGATGCGATCACCGCCTATCAGCTGACCTCGATGATGCAGGGCGTGGTGCAGCGCGGCACCGCCAGCGGCGTGATCAATCTGCCGGTGCCGGTGGCGGGCAAGACCGGCACCACCAATGACGCGAAGGATGTGTGGTTTGTCGGCTTCACCTCGAACATCGCGGCGGGGTGTTATATCGGTTACGATCAGCCGCGCGCGCTGGGCAGCAGCGCCTATGGCGCAAGCTTGTGTGGCCCGGTGTTCCAGCGGTTCATGCAGGACGCGATCAAGAAATACGGCGGCAGCGCCTTCAAGGTGCCGCCGGGCGGGTATTTCGTGAACATCAACCGCTTTACAGGCGACCGGGTTGACGAATTTGCCTCTGGTGCCGACACCGTGGCCGAGTATTTCCGCGAAGGCACCGATGTGCTGTTCGGCTTTGCCTCGATGATCGATGGCGGCTTTGCAATGGGCCAGAACCTGCCGCTGTTCCAGCAGGGCGAAAGCGACTATGGCGGCACGCAGGTGATCAACTCCAACGGGCAGATCCGGGTGATTCCGCCCAAGGCCGATTTTGGCACCGTATCGTCTGGCGGGCTCTACTGACGCCGCCCCGCTTGCCCGTGCCGCCGCAAGCCGCTATCACCGCCCGCAATCAGACCACGAGGAACCGCCCCCATGCGCGCCGAGACGCAGAACTTTGTTGATGCCATCCGCACCTCGCTGAAATTGCTGGGCCAGCGGCTTGATTGGGAAACTGCGCCGCACCGGCTGGAAGAGATGAACGCGCTGCTGGAGCATGGCGATCTGTGGTCTGACCCCGCACGCGCGCAAAAGCTGATGCGCGAGCGGCAGGAACTGAGCGATGCACTCGGCACCTGGCGCAACATCACGCGCGATCTGGCGGATAACGTCGAACTGATCGAGCTGGGCGAAGCCGAGGGCGATGCCGAGATCGTGGCCGAGGCCGAAAAAGCGCTGCGCACGCTGGCCGAGCACGCCGCCGCGAAAGAGCTTGAGGCGCTGTTGGATGGCGAGGCGGACGGCAACGACACCTTCCTTGAAATCAACGCAGGTGCCGGTGGCACCGAAAGCTGCGACTGGGCCAGCATGCTGGCGCGCATGTATGTGCGTTGGGCCGAGAAAAAGGGCTACAAGGTCGAGCTTCTGGCGGAAACGCCGGGTGACGAGGCGGGGATTCGGTCGGCGGCCTACAAGATTTCAGGGCACAACGCCTATGGCTGGCTGAAATCGGAATCCGGGGTGCACCGTCTGGTGCGCATTTCGCCTTACGATTCAGCGGCGCGGCGCCACACCTCGTTTTCCTCGGTCTGGGTCTATCCGGTGGTAGATGACAACATCGACATCGTGATTGCCGACAACGATCTGCGGATCGACACCTACCGCAGCTCGGGCGCGGGTGGGCAGCACGTCAACACCACCGACTCGGCGGTGCGGATCACCCACCTTCCCACCGGCATCGTGGTGACCAGTTCGGAAAAGAGCCAGCACCAGAACCGCGCCAACTGTATGGCGGCGCTGAAATCGCGGCTTTACCAGATGGAACTCGACAAACGCAACGCGGTGGTCAATGCGCAGCACGCGGCCAAGGGCGAGGCGGGCTGGGGCAACCAGATCCGGTCCTATGTGCTGCAACCCTACCAGATGGTGAAAGATCTGCGCACCGGGCATGAAACCTCGGATACCGGCGGCGTGCTCGATGGCGACCTTGACGCCTTCATGGCGGCCACGCTGGCGCAGGATGTCGCGGGCAAAAGCCGTGCCGAGGCGCAAGGCGACGATTGACGCGCGAAAACTGTTGCTTGCCCAACTGCGCCACGCTTAGTTGCGCTGGTGACCGGGGAGAGACAGAATGCCGCAGGAACTGCAAAAAGAGCCATCGCCGTTGCCCGGGATCGGGCGGCTTTCTGTGGCCGACCTCGGGGCCAGCCTGCGCGCCGGGCTGAGGGATTTTCTGCGCGCGCCTGCCTTTGGCTTGCTGTTTTCCGCCTTTTATGTGGCGGGGGGCGTGGTTCTATATCTGGTTGCTGCGGCTTCGGGGCAGGAATGGTGGCTGATCCCCTTCGTGGTCGGCTTTCCGCTGCTGGCCCCGTTTGCGGCGGTCGGGCTTTATGAGGTCAGCCGCCGCATCGAAGCGGGCGAGCCGCTGATCTGGCGGCAGGTTCTGGGCGTTGTGTTTGCGCAAAAGGACCGCCAGATACCCTCGATGGCGATGGTGATCTTGCTGATCTTCATGTTCTGGGTGTTCGTGGCGCATACGATTTTCGCGTTGTTCATGGGCCTGCAGGCGCTGACCAATATCACCACCTCGCCCGCCGCATTGCTGGAGGGCAACGGGCCGCTGATGCTGACCGTTGGCACCGTAATTGGTGCGGGGTTTTCGCTGGCACTGTTCGCGTTCACCGTGGCGGGCCTGCCGCTGCTGCTGGAACGCGAGATCGATTTCATCACCGCGATCCTTTACAGCCTGCGCGCGGTGCTGGCCAACATGGCGGTGCTGGGGCTATGGGGGCTTGGCATCGCCGCGCTGTTGCTGTTGGGCATGGCGCCGCTGTTCTTGGGGCTGTTTGTGGTGCTGCCGGTGCTGGGGCATGCCAGCTGGCACGTCTATCGACGAATTTCGCAGCCCTGAAATGCAAAGGGCGGCGCTGCGGGCGCCGCCACTTCAGGTGCGATGGTCTGCGGGTCAGCCTTCGGATTTCGCAGTGGGGGCCGGTGCCGGGGTCGGAGGCGCCAGTTTCGGGGTCGCGCCATTGGCCAGCGGGTCTTCCTGCCGCTGTACCGAACCTTCGAAATGCGCACCCGATTCGATCGCGATGGTCTTGTGCACGATGTCGCCTTCGACCCGCGCGCTTGAAGTCAGGCGCACTTTGAGGCCCCGAACGCGACCGATCACGCGGCCATTCACCACGATGTCATCAGCCACGATCTCGCCCTTGATGGTGGCGCTTTCGCCTACCGTCAGCAGATGCGCGCGAATGTCGCCTTCGACGATGCCTTCGACCTGCACATCGCCGGTGGTGCGCAGATTGCCGATCACCGTCAGGTCGGATGACAGCACCGACGCCGGTGCCTTGGGCCGCGGCGCAGAGGACGGGGCATCGCCCATCGGGCGCGGCACGGGCACCTCGGGGGACTTGGCCTTGTCGCCGTCGGTTTTGGGACCGGGTTCGTTGATTCTGCTCTTAGAAAACATTGCTCGCTGCCCTGATGAAGGTCATCGGATTGACCGGTTTGCCGTTCACCCGCACTTCATAGTGCAAGTGCGGGCCTGTTGATCGTCCAGTGTTGCCCATATCACCGATCCGCTCGCCGCGCGAGACCTTTTGCCCGACGCTGACCCTGACTTTGCTCAGGTGGCCATAGCGGGTGACGGTGCCGTGGGCGTGGCGAATTTCGATCATGTTGCCATACCCGGACTGCCAGCCCGCGTGGGTCACTACGCCTTCGCCGGTGGCAAAGATCGGGGTGCCGGTCGGGCCCGCCATGTCTTGGCCCTCGTGCATGGTGCCCCAGCGGCGGCCGAAGGGCGAAGTCAGGCGGTAAGCCGCCTTGACCGGGGTATCGAGCGGCAGGCTTTGCGCGGCTATACGGTAGAGGTTCAGCCGGTCAAGCGTGTCCAGAATGCCGGTGGCGCGTGCCAGATCGGCGCTGTATTCGGACGTGCCGCTGGCCGACATGGCAATTGGCAGCAAGGGCCCGCCGGTGCCGGAATAGCCCTGCCGCACGGTTTCGAGAATCGCATCCGCATCCATGCCCACCGCGCGAAACATCCTGTCGAGCGGCTCGACCGAAACCGAAACCGCGGCTTCCAGGGTGGCAAAAATTTCATCGTTGCGCTGGTCGAGCAGGCGCTGCTCAAGCTGCATCGACGCCAGCTCGGCTTCGGCGGCACTGGCGGCGGCGGCTGCCTTGTCGCGCTCTGCCGCAGACTGGGCGAGCGCGGCGGCGATGATGTCGAGCGTTGCGGCAACGTCTTCGGGCGCCACCACGGGCCCCGTTGCGGTGCTGGTCTGCCCGTTCATCTCGGCGGTGCGCAGCGCCACTTCTGCGGCGGCGGCATCGCGTTCCTGCATGGTGCGGCGCAGTGTTGCCTGAATCACCTCGATGCCGGTTTCCAGCTCGCGCCGCCGTTCTTCTGACGAAAGCAGGGTTGACTGCATCAGCGACACCTGTTGCAGCGCCAGCGAAAAGCGGGCCTGCGCGGCTGTCGCCTCATCGGCGCGGGCATCGCGTTCGCGCGAAAGCGAGTCGAGCCGTTCTTCGAATGCGGCCTGAACGCGGGCGACCTGTTCTTCGGAACTGCCAGCGCTGATGACATCGCTGAGCAGAATCGAGCTGGCGACAATCGACCACCCGAACATCAGCACGGTGCCCGAAAGCATCACCGCCTGCGTCAGCGGCCTGAGGCGCACAAA
Organism: Alphaproteobacteria bacterium HGW-Alphaproteobacteria-4; assembly: GCA_002842855.1. Taxonomy (GTDB): domain Bacteria; phylum Pseudomonadota; class Alphaproteobacteria; order Rhodobacterales; family Rhodobacteraceae; genus UBA6213. The sequence goes on from PHEE01000012.1 coordinate 15,456, forward strand.
GCGGGTCGTGGTATCGGATTTCAGAAACAAGCGTTGCTCGGGCAACCATTTTCCGACAACGGTGTTGAGATGATGCGCGAAGCGTCGGTGCACCTTTGGGGATCCATCCTGCAATTTCGCGGAGCGTCATCAGGCGCGCCTTCGCCATGGGCTTAGCAAGAGGCGGTGCACGCATGCAACCCATTTCGCCACTCTTGGGTGGGCGGCAGATTGGCGAGGTTGGCTATTGGCGGATTCTGGCCTAGTTTTCAGCGCCCTGAAGTGCTGCCAGAACAGCTTCGGCGTGACCCGCGACCTTTGCCACACGCCAGATCGCCGCTATGCGCCCATCGCCGCCAATCAGGAAGGTCATGCGCAAGATGCCCTCGTAGGATTTGCCATAGAGCTTTTTTGGCCCCCAGGCGCCAAAGCGCTCGCACAAATCGGTGCCCGCGTCGCTGACCAGCGTCACCTGCAAACCCTGTTTTTGCACAAAACGCCGATGCGCGGCGAGGCTGTCTTTGGAAACGCCGACCACCTGCGCGCCCAGTGCTGCAAATTCGGGGGCGAGGCGGCTGAAATCTTGCGCCTCGCGGGTGCAACTTGATGTGGCGTCGCGCGGGTAAAAGTAGAGCACCACAGGCTGCGGCCGCAGGGCGGCCAGCGCCAAAGTGCCGGCCTGACCAGACGGGGCGATGCATGGCAGGGTGAAGTCGGGCGCGCGTTCGCCTATTTCTGGCACGACGGGTTCCTTTGGACGGGGCAATGCGTTTGTGTTTTAAGCCCCGGTCAGCAAAGATCAACACCGCTTCGACACGGTCGGGCGGCAGGGCGGCAGATGAGCGAGACGCAAACTTCGTACAAGACCGACGGCGCTGCGCCGCCACCGCCTGCGCGGCGGCGGCGCGGGCGGCGTGCCCGCATCGGCCTTTGGCTTCTCATTTCCTTGCCGCTGCTGGCGTTGGCGCTGACGATTGCGGCGCTCTACGTCACCCACCAGCCGCTTCCCGCGCCGCGTTGGGTCGTGGCGCGGCTGGAAGCGCGCGCCAACGCCGCACTGGCGGGCGCGCTGACGCTGCACCTGCGGGGTGGTGCCGAACTGGTGGTGACCGAAGGGCTGGTGCCGCGCCTGCGGTTTCTGGAGGTCGAGGTCGCAGGCGCCAATGGTCAGGTGGTGGCGCGTTTGCCAGAAGCGCGTTTCACGCTGTCGCGCGATGCGCTGGCCGAACGGCGCATCGTGGTGGAAACCGTGCGGCTTGATGGTGCAAGCCTCGCGCTGCGCCGCCTTGCCGATGGCTCGCTCGATGTCACACTGGGCAGCGAGCGGGCGGCGCTGAGCGCGGCCACCCCTGAAAGCCTTGCGCAGGCGCTGGGCGCCTTCAAGCAGGTGTTTGACGCACCCGCGCTTGCCGGGCTGCAACGGATCGAGGCGCAGGGGCTGCAAATCCGGCTTGATGACGCGCGCAATGACAAGGTCTGGCGCGTGCAGGCGGGGCGACTGATCCTGACACAGGACGCGACCCGTCTGGCGGTGACGCTGGGCTTCGACATTGGCGAGGCCGAAAGCAGGCCCTCGTCGGTGGCGCTTTCGCTGAACACCCGCAAGGGCAGCAACGAAGCTTCGTTCGGTGCTGCGATCACCGCGGTTCCTGCGCGCGATCTGGCGCTGCAATCGCCCGCGTTGGCTTGGCTTGGGGTGCTTGACGCGCCGATTTCGGGATCGCTGCGCAGCGGTATCGATGCCGCCGGTACGGTCGGCCACCTTGATGCGCGGCTCGAGATTGGTGCCGGGGCGCTTAGCCCGGTGGAAGGGGTGGCGCCGGTGCCGATCCGCGGCGGTACCGTGCATTTCAATTATGACCCCGCGGCCGAGCGGGTTGCCTTTTCCGAGTTGTCGATCGACAGCCGCGCGCTGCGGCTGCGGGCCTCTGGTTCAGCACAGCTCAAGGGTTTCAGCGGCGGTCTGCCCGACGAGGTGCTGGGTCAGGTGGCGATTGCCAACCTGCGGGTTGACCCCGAGGGGTTGTTTGAAACGCCGGTGCAGTTCGTGGCGGGCGCGGTTGACCTGCGGCTGCGGCTCGATCCGTTCACGCTTGATATCGGCCAGCTGCAATTGCTTAACGGCGCCGAGCGGTTAAGCGCCTCGGGTCGGGTTGTGGCGCGCCCTGACGGCTGGCAGGTGGCGCTCGATTTTGGCACTGACCGGATTTCGCAAGCGCGCATGCTGGCGCTCTGGCCGGTGACCGTGGTGGCCAAGACCCGCACTTGGCTGGTCGAGAACGTGGCGACGGGCGAATTGCGCGACGTGCGCGCGGCGCTGCGCCTTGAACCCGGTGCCGAACCGCAACTGGCGCTCGGATACGGCTTCGAGGGCGCCGAAGTGCGGGTGATCGAAAGCCTGCCGCCGCTGCTCGATGCTGCGGGGTTCGCCAGTATCGAGGGCAATCGGCATACACTGACGGTCGAGCGCGGCCATGTCATCGCCCCCACGGGCGGGCGGATCGACGTGGCTGATACGGTGATGGTGGTGCCCGACATCCGGTTGCGCCCGGCGCCTGCCGAGATTCGGCTGCGCACGGTCAGCACCGTGCCCGCGGCAATGTCGCTGCTCGATCAGGAACCGTTCCGATTCATGTCCAAAGCGGGCATGGGAACCGACTTCGCCGAGGGCACGGCGCGCGCCGAAACGGTCATGCAGATGCCACTGACAAAGGGCATGGCGCCCGACGAGCTGCGCTTTCGCGTGACCGCTGAACTGACGGACGTGCGCTCGGATGTGCTGGTCGCCGGGCGGCCTTTGCGCGCGCCGCGGCTGCTGCTGGTTGCCGATGCGGCGGGGATCGAGATTTCAGGGCGCGGCACGCTTTCCGGGGTTTCTTTCGATGCGCACTGGCGGCAGGCCTTCGCGCCGGACCAGCGCGGGCTTTCGACGATTGCCGCCGATGTTGCGATCACGCCAGCGTCGCTTGCAGCCTTTGGCATCGTGCTGCCGTCGGGCACCGTCAGCGGCGAGGGAACCGGCGCGCTGGCGCTCGACATAAGGCGCGGTCAGCCTATCCGCTTTGGTCTGACCAGTGACCTTGCCGGGCTGAGCATGGCCATACCTTCGGTGGGCTGGCGCAAGCCCGCAGCGCAGACGGGCAGCTTCGAGGTTGCAGGCGCGCTCGGCACGCCCCCGGCGATCGACCGGTTGCAGCTTGACGCGGCGGGGTTGAAAGCGGCCGGCACGCTGACGCTTGCGCCCGATGGCGCGCTTGAACGTGCGGCATTTGATCCGGTGACACTGGGCGGCTGGTTTGAGGGCGCGGTGGTGCTGCGGGCGCAAAGGTCGGGCAATCCGATGGCGATAGAGGTCAGCGGCGCCCGCGCTGACCTGCGCAAAGCCTCGGTCGGCGGCGGCGGCGGTGGCGCGGCGGGCGGCCCGATCAGCTTTGCGCTCGACCGCGTTCAGGTGACCGACAGCATCGCGCTAACCGGGTTTCGCGGCGACTTCACGCAGACCACCGGATTTTCGGGCGGTTTTGCCGCCAGCGTCAACGGCGGCGCGCGGGTCGAAGGCACAGTGATGCCGGGGCAGGGCGGGCGCAGCGCATTTCGCATCATCTCGGCCGATGCGGGCGCGGTGTTGAACTCGGCGGGCGTTTTTGCGCGCGCGCGTGGCGGCACGCTCGATCTGATCATCGAACCCGCCAGCGCCGGCGCTGGCCATTTTCAGGGCACCGCCGAAATGCACGATCTGCGCGTGGTCGATGCGCCGGTGCTTGCGGCGCTGCTGAGCGCGGCTTCGGGGATCGGGCTTCTGGAGCAGTTGAACGGCGAGGGGCTGCTGTTTACCGATGTCGATGGTGAATTCACCATCTCGCCTGACACAATCACGCTGACCAATGGCGCCGCAGTGGGCGCATCGCTTGGGGTGACGGGCGAGGGCACCTTTGCCCCCGGCAGCGGCGCGGTTGATATTCAGGGGGTGGTGACGCCGCTTTACATTCTCAACAGCCTCGGTCAGATCATCAGCCGTCGCGGCGAGGGGTTCTTTGGCATCACATACCGGTTGCGCGGCACCTCGGCGGCACCGCAAATCACGGTCAACCCGCTGTCGCTGCTGACGCCCGGATTTCTGCGTGACATTTTCCGGCGACCAATACCTGAGGCAGGGCAGTGAAACTTTCGGATTTCGATTTCGAGCTTCCCGAGCGATTGATCGCCACCCGTCCCGCGCGCCCGCGCAGCGCCGCGCGGTTGCTGCTGGCCGAGGGCGGCGGCATTGTCGACCGCGTGGTGGCCGATCTGCCCGCCATTCTGCGCCCCGGCGACCGGATGGTGCTGAATAACACAAAGGTCATACCTGCGCGACTTTCGGGCACGCGCACCCGAATAAGCACCCAGGGCGAGGTCAGCGCGCGTATCGAAGTGACGTTGCTGGAGCCTGCGCCGGGCGGCGCGTGGCTTGCGCTGGCCAAACCTTTGCGCAAGTTGAAGGCAGGTGAGGTCATCCGCTTTTCGCCCGCCCTTGCCGCCGAAGTGCTCGGAATCGAAGATGGCCAGCTTCGGCTTGCGTTTTCGGTTGCTGGCGCCGATTTCGATGCCGCCCTGGCCGAGGCGGGGGCGATGCCGCTGCCGCCCTACATTGCAGCGCTGCGCGCCCCTGACGAGGCCGACAAGACCGATTACCAGACCGTCTTTGCCCGCCATGCTGGTGCTGTGGCCGCCCCGACCGCCAGCCTGCATTTCGATGCGGCCCTGTTGGCGGCAATTGCCGCGCGGGGCGTGCAGTTTACCGAAGTCACGCTGCATGTTGGCGCGGGCACCTTTTTGCCGGTCAAAGTCGATGACGTGGCGACCCACCGCATGCACGCCGAATGGGGCGATGTCAGCGCCATGGCAGCCGCCGAAATCAACGCCACCCGCGCGGCGGGGGGGCGCATCATCCCCGTCGGCACCACCGCGCTCAGGCTGATCGAAAGCGCCGCCGCTTCGGGCCAGGTGCAGGCATTTTCGGGCACCACCGATATTTTCATCTACCCCGGCTACCGCTTTCGCGTGACCGATGCGCTGATGACCAATTTTCACCTGCCGCGCTCAACCCTGCTGATGTTGGTTTCGGCCCTGATGGGGCAGCAGCGGATCAGGGAAATCTATGCGCATGCGGTGGCGCAGGACTATCGGTTCTTCTCTTACGGTGATGCGTCGCTTTTGATCCCTTAGTGTCGTATTCTCGCGCGGGGCGCGACAGCGGCGCCGCTAAAGCGGTAGTTTCCTGAATTCGAGGCCCATAATGCTGACCGTTCTGCGCACCACCTGGCCGCTCTTGCTTGGCGTCATGCTGCTGATGGTCGGCAACGGCATGCAGGGAACACTTCTGGGCATTCGCGGCGCCATCGAGGGGATCGGCACCTACCAGATGTCGGTGGTGATGTCGGCCTATTTCTTTGGCTTCCTGCTGGGCAGCCGTCTGACCCCCGGGCTGATCCGCCGCGTGGGCCATGTGCGGGTTTTCGCGGCGCTTGGCAGCCTGATCTCGGCGGTGCTGGTGCTATATGCAGCTGCGCCGCACTGGGTTGCATGGGCCTTGATGCGGGTGTTGATCGGGTTTTCGTTCTCGGGTGTCTACATCACCGCCGAAAGCTGGCTGAATGCGGCTTCGACCAACGAGACGCGGGGGCAGTCGCTATCGGCCTATATGATCGTGCAGATGATCGGCATCATCGTCGCGCAACTGCTGATGAACACGGGCGACCCGTCGGGCTTCATGCTGTTCATCATCCCCTCGGTACTGGTGTCGCTGTCGTTCACGCCGATCCTGCTTTCGGTCGCCCCTGCGCCGGTGTTCGAGACCACGGCGCGGATGAGCTTTCGCCGCCTGTATCAGGTCTCGCCGCTCGGCTGCGTCGGGATATTCCTGATGGGCGGGGTGTTTTCGGCGCTGTTCGGCATGGCTTCGGTCTGGGGCGGGCGTGCGGGCCTTAGCGTGCCGCAGATTTCGGCCTTCGTGGCCGCCGTCTATGTCGGGGGGCTCTTGTTCCAATATCCGATCGGCTGGGTTTCAGACCGCATGGACCGCCGCCTGCTCGTGCTGGGGCTTTCAGCGCTCGGGGCGGTGCTGACCGGCGCGGTGTTCCTGTTCGACCCGGGCTTTGTGGTGCTGCTGGTGATGGCGGCGGCAATCGGCGGCATCGCGAACCCGATCTATTCGCTGTTGCTGGCCCATACCAACGACTTTCTCGACCAGACCGACATGGCGTCCGCCTCGGCGGGGCTTTTGTTCATCAACGGGCTCGGGGCGATATCCGGGCCGCTGGTGACCGGCTGGCTGATGGAGGTTACAGGCGACGGCGGCTTTTTCCTCTACATCGGTTTGCTGATGGCAGGGATTGCCGGCTATGCGGGCTGGCGCATGACCCGCCGCGCGGGTCTTCCCAGCGATCTGACCGGCGCATTCGCGGTGCTCTCGCCCTCGGCGTCGCCGCTGGCGGTTGAGGCGGCGCTCGGGGCGGCACAGGAGCATGCCGAAGCGGTTTCAGCGGGTGACGCCGACATGCCATTGCGCTGAGCGTCTGGCTCTGCCAGCCTGCGGAGAATGGGAGGAGGCACCGATGACACCTGAAACCATCACCGATTTCTGGCTGACCGGGGTTGGCCCCAAGGGCTGGTATGCCGCGACCCCCGAGCTTGATGCCGATATCCGCGCGCGGTTCCTGCCCGCCTGGCAGGCGGTGCAAACTGGCGCCTACGCCGATTGGGCCGGTACCGCGGCAGGCGCGCTGGCGTTGCTGATCTTGACCGACCAGTTTCCGCGCAACATGTTCCGCGATGACGCCCGCAGTTTCGCCACCGATGCACTTGCGGTGCGGCTGGCATCGGCGGCGATTGCGGCGGGGCACGACCTTGCCACCCCGCCGCCCGCGCGGCAGTTCTTTTATCTGCCCTTCATGCATGCCGAGGACAATGCCTTGCAGGCCCGCGGAATAGAACTGTTCGAGGCGCGGATGCCCGGCGACAACCTGCGCCACGCCCGCGCCCACGCAGAAGTGATCGCGCGTTTTGGCCGTTTTCCTTGGCGCAACGCGGCGCTCGGGCGGGCGTCGACCGCCGCAGAAGCGGCGCTTATGGCGGCAGGCGGCTACGGCGCCGTGCTGCGCGAAATGCCCGCCATTGCTGATCCGAAGAAAATAGTTTAATGGCAAACTAGTTTGCGAATGGAGGAAGCCATGGCCGCCAGAGCCTTTGACATGATCGTGATCGGCGCCGGGCCGGGGGGCTATGTCGCCGCGATTCGCGGCGCGCAACTGGGGCTTTCGGTCGCCATTGTCGAACGCGAGCACCTTGGCGGCATCTGCCTGAACTGGGGCTGCATTCCGACCAAGGCGCTGTTGCGCAGCGCCGAAGTGTTCCACCTGATGCACCGCGCCAAGGAATTTGGCCTTTCCGCGCAGGGCATCGGCTTTGATCTTGCCGCCGTGGTCGCCCGCTCGCGCGGGGTTGCCAAGCAGCTTTCGGGCGGCATCGGGCATTTGATGAAGAAGAACAAGATTACCGTGGTGATGGGCACCGCCAGCCTTGCAGGGCAGGGCCGGGTCACGGTGAAAACCGACAACGGCGGCGAAGAACTGACCGGTAAATCGATCGTGCTTGCCACCGGCGCGCGGGCGCGCGAATTGCCGGGGCTTGAGGCCGATGGCGACCTCGTCTGGACCTACAAGCACGCGCTGCAAGCCAAACGGATGCCGAAAAAACTGCTGGTCATCGGCTCGGGCGCGATCGGCATAGAATTCGCCAGCTTCTTTAACACGCTCGGCGCCGATACCACGGTGGTTGAGGTGCTTGACCGGGTGCTGCCGGTGGAAGACGCCGAAATCAGCGCGCTCGCCAAAAAGGCATTCGTCAAGCAGGGCATGAAGATTCTGGAAAAGACCACGGTCAAGAAACTCGCCCGCAGCCCCGGCAAGGTGGTGGCCCACCTTGAAGATGCCAAAGGCACCACCACCGCCGAGTTCGACACGGTGATTTCCGCCGTCGGCATCATCGGCAACGTCGAAAACCTCGGGCTGGAAGCGCTTGGGGTCAATATCGACCGCACCCATGTGGTGACCGACGAATTCTGCCGCACCGGCGTGCCGGGGCTTTTCGCCATCGGCGACATTGCCGGTGCGCCGTGGCTTGCGCACAAGGCCAGCCATGAAGGCGTGATGGTGGCCGAACTGATCGCGGGCGGCCACCCGCACCCCATCAAACCCGGTTCCATCGCCGGTTGCACCTATTGCCAGCCACAGGTCGCCAGTGTCGGGCTGACCGAGGCAAAGGCCAAGGAACAGGGCTTTGAGGTCAAGGTCGGCCGCTTCCCCTTCATCGGCAATGGCAAGGCGATTGCCTTGGGCGAGGCCGAGGGGCTTGTCAAAACCGTGTTTGACGCGAAAACCGGCGAGCTTTTGGGCGCGCATATGATCGGGGCCGAAGTGACCGAGCTGATTCAGGGCTATGTCATTGGCCGCACGCTGGAAACCACCGAAGAAGACCTGATGAACACCGTTTTCCCGCACCCCACGCTTAGCGAGATGATGCACGAATCGGTGCTCGACGCTTACGGCCGCGCGCTGCACATCTGAGGGGTATCATGGATCGCACCCGCTGGGGCGTTGTGCTGGCGCTCTGGTTCGCGGGGCTCTGTGCGGCCGGGCAGTTTGCAAAGGTGGGGGTGATCTTCGCCGAACTCGCGCCGATGTGGCCCGAGGCGGGCGCGCGACTTGGGCTCGTGGTCTCGGTTGTGGGGTTTGTCGGCATAGCCTTTGGCACCACCGCCGGGCTGATGGTGGCGCGAATCGGCGCGCGCCGGATGATGATTGGTGCGCTTTGTGCGGGGGCCGTGCTGTCGGCGTTGCAGGTGGTGGTGTTGCCCTTGGGCTGGATGATCGCCAGCCGGGTGGTCGAGGGCTTTTCGCATCTTTCAATCGTGGTGGCGGGGCCGGTGCTGATCGGCGCGGTCACGCAGCCGCGCGACCAGGCGGCCACGATGACGCTTTGGTCCACCTTCTTCGGCCTCGCCTTCGCGATTGCGGCCGCGTTTGGCCTGCCGTTCGCGCAAAGCCACGGGCCGGGGGCGTTGTTCGCGGTGCATGCGGGGCTTACCGCAGGTGCCGCAGTATTGTTGGCGCTGGTGCTGCCGCCCGACGGCCCGCCGCAAGGTGTGGCCCTGAGCCTGCGCGGCATTCTGGCCGACCATGCCCGAGCCTATGCTTCGCCCCGCATCGCCGCCCCCGCCATGGGCTTCATGTTCTACACGCTGATGTTCGTGGCGATGCTGACCCTGATGCCGGGGCTGGTGGCGCCCGAATACCGCGCGGCAACCGCTGCGATGATGCCGCTTGTCTCGATTGCGGCCTCGCTGCTCTTGGGTGTGGTGCTGGTGCGCTGGATCGGGGCGGTGGCGGTGGTGCAGGCCGGCTTTGCGCTGGCACTGGTGGCGGCGCTGGTCTGGTGGGCGACGTCAGGCATGGGGCAGGTGCTTGCCGCACTGGCGCTTTCGGCCGCCCTCGGGCTGGTGCAGGGCGCGAGTTTCGCGGCCATTCCCGCGCTTAACGCCAGCCGCGAAGACCGCGCGATGGCGGCAGGTGCGATTGCGCAGCTGGGCAATGTCGGCACCACGCTGGGCACGCCGGTTCTGCTGGCGATGTCCGGGGCGTTTGGCCCCGCGTCCGTGACGTGGTTCGCATTGCCGCTGGCGCTTGCCGGGATCGGCGTGCACGGCTGGCAGCGCGCGCGGCGCGCCTAGCGCACCACCTTGCCGCCTGCTGCCTGCCATTCGTAAAGGCTGCCAAGGTTGAAAACCGAGGCGTGCCCAAGCTTCAACAGCATCTGCCCAGCCCCCGAGGACCGCGCCCCCGAGGCACAGTAGATGCCGATCGGCTTGCCCTGCTTGAATTCCTTAAGGCATTCCGGGCTGGAAGGATCGCATTTCATCCGCAACATGGCCAGCGGCACATGCAGCGCGCCCTGCGCCTTGCCAGAAGACCGCAGCTCCATGCCCTCGCGCACGTCTATCAGCACCATTTCACCCGCAGCTACCTTGGCAATTGCATCTTTCGCGGCCATGCGCTCGACCCGCGCACCGCCCGCACCGCCTTGACGCAGAAATCCGAACATTCCGAGAATCCTTTCGTTGAGTCGCGCGAGTTATATTCATAACATAGAATGTGATGCAATCCCCCCTGCAAGCCATCAGCAAAGAGGCGCTTTGTTCCACCTTCGTTCGCATATTTCGGTTGGAGACTCTGCGCCGATACCCTATCTAGGGGGGACCAACGGGGGCGGTCATGGCGGAACAGAAGTTCATCGAGGTGCGCGGCGCGCGCGAGCACAACCTCAAAGGTGTCGATCTTGATATTCCGCGCGATCAGTTCGTGGTCATCACCGGGCTTTCAGGTTCGGGCAAATCGTCGTTGGCGTTCGATACGATCTATGCCGAGGGCCAGCGGCGCTATGTCGAAAGCCTGTCGGCCTATGCCCGCCAGTTTCTCGACCAGATGGGCAAGCCCGATGTCGACCACATCTCGGGCCTTAGCCCGGCAATCTCGATCGAGCAGAAGACCACCTCGAAAAACCCGCGCTCGACCGTCGGCACCGTCACCGAAATCTATGATTACCTGCGGCTTTTGTTCGCCCGTGCCGGCACCCCCTACAGCCCCGCCACCGGCCTGCCGATCGAAGCGCAGCAGGTGCAGGACATGGTTGACCGGGTGATGGCGCTGCCCGAGGGCACCCGCGCCTTTCTGCTTGCCCCGATCATCCGCGACCGTAAGGGCGAATACCGCAAGGAACTGCTCGACCTGCGCAAGCAGGGGTTCCAGCGGGTGAAGGTGAACGGCGTTTATCACGATCTGGAAACCCCGCCGGTGCTTGACAAGAAACTGCGCCACGACATCGACGTGGTGGTGGACCGGATCGTGGTGCGGGCGGGGCTGGAAACACGGTTGGCCGACAGTTTTCGCACGGCGCTTGACCTTGCCGATGGTATTGCGGTGCTGGAAACCGCCGTGGCCGAGGGCGAAACCCCCGAGCGCATCACCTTCAGCGAAAACTTTGCCTGCCCGGTATCAGGTTTCACCATTGCCGAGATTGAGCCGCGAATGTTCTCGTTCAACGCCCCGTTCGGCGCTTGCCCGGTTTGCGATGGCCTTGGCAAGGAGCTGTTTTTTGATGAACGTCTGGTGGTGCCCGATGTCACGCTGTCGGTAGCGCAAGGCGCATTGGCGCCTTGGGCCAAATCGAAAAGCCCCTATTTCACCCAGACCATCGACGCGCTTGCCCGCCACTACGGCTTTGACAAGCGCAGCGCGTGGAAGGCGCTGCCGGAATCGGTGCAAAAGCTCTTTCTCTACGGATCGGGCACCGATGAGATCAAGTTTCGCTTTGATGAGGGCGGCCGCGTTTATGAGGTTGCGCGCACCTTCGAGGGTATCATTCCCAACATGGAGCGCCGCTACCGCGAAACCGAAAGCGCATGGTCGCGCGAGGAAATGGAGCGCTACCAGAACAACCGCGCTTGTGGTGCCTGCGGCGGCTACCGGCTGAAGCCCGAACCGCTGGCAGTCAAGATTGGCGGGTTGCACATCGGCCAGGTGGTGCAGATGTCTATTCACGAGGCGTTGGCCTGGATCGAAAGCGTGCCTGCGGCGCTGACCGCGCAAAAAAGCGAAATCGCCCGCGCGATTGTCAAGGAAATCCGCGAAAGGCTTGGTTTTCTGGTCAATGTCGGGCTGGACTATCTAACCCTCGCGCGCGCCGCAGGCACCCTGTCGGGCGGCGAAAGCCAGCGCATCCGCCTTGCCAGCCAGATCGGGTCAGGCCTTACCGGCGTGCTTTATGTGCTTGATGAGCCCTCGATCGGCCTGCACCAACGCGACAATGCGCGGCTTCTGACCACGCTCAAGAGCCTGCGCGATCAGGGCAATTCGGTGCTCGTGGTCGAGCATGATGAAGAGGCGATCCGCGAGGCCGACTATGTGTTCGACATGGGGCCGGGGGCAGGGGTGCATGGCGGCCATGTGGTGGCCAAGGGCACACCGGCCGAGATTGCCGCCGACCCCGCCAGCCTGACCGGGCAATACCTCAGCGGCACCCGCACAATCGCGGTGCCGCGTGCGCGACGCGCGGGCACCGGCAAGGTGGTGCGGGTGGTGGGCGCCACCGGCAACAACCTCAAGAACCTGACCGCCGAGTTTCCGCTTGGGCAATTCGTCTGTGTCACCGGGGTTTCGGGGGGCGGCAAATCGACCCTGACCATCGAGACCCTGTTCAAGACCGCGTCGATGCGCCTCAACGGCGCGCGCCAGACCCCGGCGCCGTGTGAAACCGTGCAGGGGCTGGAACATCTCGACAAAGTCATCGACATCGACCAGCGCGCCATCGGCCGCACGCCGCGGTCCAACCCCGCCACCTACACCGGCGCGTTTGGCCCGATCCGCGACTGGTTCGCGGGTCTGCCCGAGGCGGCGGCGCGCGGCTACAAACCGGGGCGGTTTTCGTTCAACGTCAAGGGTGGGCGCTGCGAGGCCTGCCAGGGCGACGGCGTCATCAAGATCGAGATGCACTTTCTGCCCGATGTCTATGTCACCTGCGAAACCTGCAAGGGCCACCGCTACAACCGCGAAACACTGGAGGTCAAGTTCAAGGGCAAGAGCATTGCCGATGTGCTTGATATGACAGTGGAAGACGCGCAGGCCTTTTTCAAGGCGGTGCCGATGATCCGCGAAAAGATGGATGCGCTGGTCGAGGTGGGGCTTGGCTATATCAAGGTCGGACAGCAGGCGACCACGCTTTCAGGCGGCGAGGCGCAGCGGGTGAAGCTGTCGAAAGAGCTGAGCCGCCGCGCCACCGGCAGAACACTTTACATTCTCGATGAGCCGACCACCGGGCTGCATTTTGAAGACGTCAAAAAGCTGCTCGAGGTGCTGCACTCTCTGGTCGATCAAGGCAATACGGTGGTGGTGATCGAACACAACCTCGATGTCGTGAAAACCGCCGACTGGGTTATCGACATCGGCCCCGAGGGCGGCGATGGCGGCGGCCAGATCGTTGCCACCGGCACGCCGGAAGATGTGGCCAAGGTGGGCGCGAGCTATACCGGGCACTACCTTGCGCCAATGCTGCGCCGCGCCGGGCTGGCGGCAGAGTAGGGGCCAGTGCGGGGGCCGCCCGGGCCCCCGCACTGGCAATGCCTCCGGCGGGGATATTTACGCCAAGGCAGTTACTTTTTCATCGGGCAGGTCGAAAGCCCGAAGATAGAATAGATCGGGCAGGTCTTCAAAAGGCCGGTCGCCAGCGGGATGAACCCCAGCAGATAGAGCCAGCTGTAGGCGCCGTTGGGGTTGAAGTAATAGCCCGCGAGCAGCGCGACACCCAGCACGATACGCGCCAGCCGGTCGATGGTACCGACGTTTTCCTTGAACATGGTTTCCCCTTCAAAGGGGGCGGAATGCCCCTTGGCGACAGGATAGAACATATTCAAGTTCTTGTCTTTGTTTACGCGCCACGCGGCCTGCGGCGGCTGGCCGCGTGGCTTTGCTGCCTCAGCCGCGACCGCGTTTTTCAAAGCGCGGCAGCATGGCGGAAAAATCCATGCCGCGGCCGCCTTCGGTTTCGACGAATTGCGTATAAAGCGCTGCCGCAAGCTGACCCATCGGGGTGTCGGCGTCGGCGGCTTCGGCGGCCTGCTGGCTCAGGCGCAGGTCCTTCAGCATCAACTCGGCTGCAAAGCCAGGGCGGTACTCATTGTCGGCGGGCGATTTGGGCCCCACGCCCGGCGCCGGGCAATAGGCGTTCATGGTCCAGCTGTAGCCCGACGAGGTGGAAACCACGTCGAACATCTTCTGCCGGTCGAGCCCGAGCTTGTCGGCCAGCGCGAAGGCCTCGCAGGTGGCGATCATGGTAACGCCGAGGATCATGTTGTTGCAGATTTTCGCGGCCTGTCCGGCGCCCGAGCCGCCGCAATGCACGGCCTTTTGCCCCATCACGTCAAACAAGGGCTTCACCGTGGCAAAGGCATCATCCGAACCGCCCGCCATGAAGGTCAGCGTGCCCGCCGTGGCGCCGCCAACCCCGCCCGAAACCGGCGCATCAAGCGCGCCGAGCCCTGCCGCTGTTGCATCAGCTGCAACCGCGCGCGCGCTTTCGACATCGACGGTGGAGCAGTCGCAAAGCACCGCTCCGGGGTGCATCGCCGGAATTACCTCGGCCGCGACGCTGCGCAAGATCGCGCCATTGGGCAGCATGGTAATGACCACGTCGGCCCCCTTCGCGGCCGCCGCCGCGCTTTCGGCGCGGCTGACACCTTCGGGGCAGGGCGCGACAAGGTCGAACCCGGTTACCTGATGCCCGGCTTTCGCGAGGTTGGCGGCCATCGGCGCGCCCATGTTGCCAAGACCGATCACGGCGACTTTCATGCGGTTTCCTCCCAGATTGCGGCCTCGGGGCCGAGTGGTTCAAGCATAGCGGCGACCTCTGCCTGCGGTAGGCTGGCCACCGTGTGGCGCCAGCGCGGGCTGCGGTCTTTATCGATCAGTTGCGCGCGCACGCCTTCGAGAAACTCGCCGTGTTCGGGCGCGCGCCAGGTAAAGCGGTATTCCTGCGTCAGCGCCGCGCGCAGTTTGCCCGCAGTGCGGGCGCGGCGCACCAGTTCCAGCGTTGCCGCCATCGACAGGGCCGAGTTGCGGGCGATGATCTTCAGCGTTTCGTGCGCAAAGGTGCTGTCCGAGGCAGCAAGGCGCGCCACGATGCCCGCGAGGTCTGGGGCGGCAAAGGCCGCGTCAATCTCGGGCAGATGCGGCGCCAGCTTCGCCTCGGGGGCATCGGTGCCTTTAAGCGCGCCCGTGTCGCCCGTGGCCACAAGCTGCGCCTTCAACCCCTCCCACCCCGCCTCGGGCACGAAGGTATCGGCAAAGCCGGCCAGAACTGCATCCCCCGCGGCCATCCGCGCGCCGGTAATGCCAAGGTATTCGCCAAGGTGCCCGGGCGCGCGCGCCAGAAGATGCGAGCCGCCCACGTCGGGAATGAGGCCGATACCGCATTCGGGCATGGCAATCTGGGTGCTTTCACCGACAATCCGTTGGCTTGCGTGGCCGCCCACGCCCACCCCGCCGCCCATCACGAAGCCTTGCATGAAGGCCACCACGGGCTTTGGATATTCGGCAATTTTTGCGTTCATGCGGTATTCGTCGCGCCAGAAGGCGCGCGAGCTGGCAAATTCGCCCGCGCGGCAGGCGTGATACATCGCCGCAATGTCGCCGCCCGCGCAAAAGGCGCGGGCCCCCTCGGCGTCGATCAGTACCAGCGCCACCGCGGGGTCGTGCCGCCAGGCATCGAGTGCCGCCTCGATTGCCAGCGCCATCGGGTGGCTCAGCGCATTGAGTGCTGCGGGGCGGGTGAAGGTGATGCGCCCGGCGTGGCCCTCGGTGCGGGTGAAAATGTCGCTCATCCGCGTTCGGCCAAAAGCGCGCGGCTGATGATCAACCGCATGATTTCATTGGTGCCTTCAAGGATCTGGTGCACCCTGAGATCGCGCACCAGCTTTTCGATGCCGTAATCGGCAAGGTAGCCGTAGCCGCCGTGCAATTGCAGGCAGGCATTGGCGACATCAAAGGCGGCGTCGGTCACATACATCTTGGCCATGGCGCAGAACTTGGTGGCGTCGGGTGCCTTCTGGTCGAGCTTCCACGCCGCTTGCCGCAGAAAGATGCGCGATGATTGCAGCCGCACCTCTTGCTCGGCCAGCCGAAATTGCAGCGCCTGAAACTGGTCGAGCGTGCGCCCGAAGGCCTTGCGCTCGCCCATATAGGCCAGCGTCAGATCCAGTGCCCGCTGCGCGCCGCCCAGAGCAGAAGCGGCGATGTTAAGCCGCCCGCCATCGAGCCCGGCCATGGCATAGGAGAACCCCTTGCCCTCGGTGCCAATCAGGTTTTCCGGTGGCACCATGCAATCGTCAAACTGCACCTGTGCGGTCGGCTGCGCGCGCCAGCCCATCTTGTCTTCCAGCGCGCCAAAGCTGAGCCCCGCCGCGCCCGCCTCGACGATCACCGTGGAAATGCCCTTCGGCCCATCCTCGCCGGTGCGCACCATCACCACGTAAACATCCGAATAGCCGCCACCCGAAATGAAGGCCTTGGTGCCGTTCAGCCGGTAGCCCTCATTGGTCTTTTCGGCGCGCGTGCGCAGGGCCGCCGCATCCGAGCCCGACCCCGGTTCGGTCAGGCAGTAGGAAAAGATCTTTTCCATGCTGCAAAGTGCGGGCAGATAGCGCGCCTTGACCTCGGGGCTGGCAAAGCGGTCGATCATGCCGCCGCACATGTTGTGGATGGTCAGAAAACTGCCCACCGCCGGGCAGGCCATCGCCAGCGCCTCGAACACCAGCGTCGCATCAAGCCGGGTCAGGCCCGAGCCGCCATACTCTTCGCTCACATAGATGCCGCCAAGGCCGAGTTCCGCCACCTTGGCCCAAAGTGCTTTTGGAATTGTGCCTTCCGCCTCCCACTGGCGGGCAAACGGGGCGATGTGTTCCTGACCGAACGCATAGGCCATGTCAAAAATGGCCTGCTGTTCCTCGCTCAAGGCAAAATCCATGGTCCCCTCCCCGAAACGCTGGAAATGAACGTCTGTTTAGTTTTCAAACCTTGCAAGAGTTTTGCAAGCGCACGCGCGCGGCGAGGCAGGGGGGCGCTGCCCCCCTCGCGGGCCAGAAGGCCCGCTTCCCCCCGGGGTATTTGGGCATTGAAGAACAACTGCGTCTTCAACGCCCCAAATACCCCCCCGCCGGAGGCGCGCCGCCGCTGATCTCAGTCCATCGCCTTGAAATTGAAGGCCGAGCCTTCCTTGATACCGCTCGGCCAGCGGGAGGTGATGGTCTTGGTGCGGGTGTAGAAGCGGAAGGCATCGGGCCCGTGCTGGTTGAGATCGCCAAACGACGATTTCTTCCAGCCGCCAAAGGTGTGATAGGCCAGCGGCACCGGGATCGGCACGTTGATGCCGATCATGCCCACATTCACCCGGTTGGCAAAATCGCGCGCGGTATCGCCGTCGCGGGTGAAAATCGCGGTGCCGTTGCCGTATTCGTGGTCCATCGCCAGCTTCAGCGCTTCTTCATAGGTGTTTGAGCGCACCACCGACAGCACCGGCCCGAAGATTTCCTTGCGGTAGATCTCCATATCGGCGGTGACATGGTCAAAAAGGTGCGGGCCTACAAAGAAGCCGTCTTCATAGCCTTGCAGCTTGAAGTCGCGGCCATCGACCACCAGCTTTGCCCCCGCGGCGACGCCCGATTCTACCAGCCGCAGGATGTTGGCCTTGGCGGCGGCGGTTACCACCGGGCCATAATCGACATCGTTGCCAGCGGTCCAGGGGCCCACCTTCAGCTTTTCGATCCGCGGCACCAGCCGCTTGACCAACTCGTTCGCGGTCGCCTCGCCCACCGGAACCGCCACCGAAATTGCCATGCAGCGTTCACCCGCGGCGCCGTAGCCCGCGCCCACCAGCGCATCTGCCGCCTGGTCGAGGTCGGCATCGGGCATGATGATCATGTGGTTCTTGGCACCGCCAAAGCACTGCACCCGTTTGCCGTTGGCGCAGCCGCGCGAATAGATGTACTGCGCGATCGGGGTCGAGCCGACAAAGCCGATCGCCTGCACGGTTTCATTATCAAGGATCGCATCGACCGCATCCTTGTCGCCGTTGACCACCTGCAACACGCCGTCGGGCAGCCCCGCTTCCTTGAAGAGCTCTGCCAGCATCAAGGGCACCGAGGGGTCGCGTTCCGAGGGTTTGAGGATGAAGGCGTTGCCCGCGCTCAGCGCCGGGCCCATCTTCCACAGCGGTATCATCGCGGGGAAGTTGAAGGGGGTGATGCCTGCCGCCACGCCCAAGGGCTGACGCATCGAATACATGTCGATGCCTGGGCCGGCGCTGTCGGTGAACTCGCCCTTGAGCATCTGCGCGGCGCCGATGCAGTATTCGATCACCTCAAGCCCGCGCTGCACATCACCCTTGGCATCGGGAAAGGTCTTGCCATGCTCGGCCGAAAGCGCGGCTGCCAGCTTGTCCATGTCGCGGTTGATCAGCCGCACCATCTCCATCATCACCCGACCGCGCTTTTGCGGGTTGGTCGCACCCCACGCCACCTGCGCGCGCGCGGCATCGGCCACCGCGCCGTCAAGCTCGGCTTTCGAGGCCAGCGCGACGCGCGCCTGCACCTCGCCGGTGGCGGGGTTGAAAACATCGGCGGTGCGCCCCGAAGTGCCCTTTACCAGCTTGCCGTTGATCCAGTGGCCAATCTCTTTCATCGCGGTCTCCTCCCGTGAACAAATGCTGGTCATAGCATAGTCTTGCAAAATTGCTGCGCAAAGAGGCAGGATGGCAAAAGCGTTTTGCAGTTTTGCAAAGGGGGGAGCATGGCCGATTGGGATGATCTGCGGGTGTTCCTTGCAGTGGCGCGCAGCGAAAGCCTTTCGGGCGCGGGTAGGGCGCTCAAACTCGATGCCGCAACTGTCGGACGCCGCATTGCGCGGCTGGAGGCGGCACTTGGCGTGCAGTTGTTTGTCAAAAGCCCGCAGGGCTACGCGCTGGCCGATGCCGGTGCGCGGCTCTTGCCCCATGCCGAGCATGCGGAACAGGCGTTGGCGGGTGCCACTGAAGAACTGAGTGGGGCGGCCGGGAAATTCTCGGGCCAATTGCGCATCGGCGCCCCCGATGGCTGTGCCAACTACCTGCTGCCGCAAGTATGCGCGGCCCTTTGCGATGCCCATCCCGGGCTTGAGATCCAGATCGTTGCACTTCCGCGCGTTTTCAACCTTTCGAAACGCGAAGCGGACATGGCGATTGCGGTTTCGCCCCCCGCCGCCGGGCGGCTTACGGTGCAAAAGCTGACCGATTACCGCCTGCACCTTGCCGCCGCCCGCGATTACCTTTCCCACAACGCGCCGATCACCCGCCGCGCTGACCTGCCCGGCCACCGGATGATCGGTTACATACCGGATATGATCTTTGACAAGGAACTTGACTACCTCGGGGTCACCGGTGCCGAGACCGTGGCGCTTGCTTCAAACTCGGTGCCGGTGCAACTGATGGCACTGCGCGCAGGCGCCGGCATCGGCATCGTGCATGATTTCGCGCTGCCGTTTGCCCCCGAGCTGACCCGCATCCTCACGGACGAGATTTCACTGACCCGCGCCTTCTGGCTGATCCGCCACGCCGACGATCAGCGCTCGGAACGCCTCGCCCGGCTTTCCGAGGCATTGGGGCAGGGCATACGGCGCGAGGTGGCGCGGCTGGAAAAACTTGTCGAAGACCACACTTGACAGACCGCGGTACCCGCGTGACGCTGAGGCCAAGCGCAGGCAACAGGGGAGAAGACGATGCAGGTCTTGCAGATACTGAATTCGAAACCCGATGGTGTGGTAACGGTGGCCCCCGGCGCCACCGTGGCCGACGCGGCGGCGTTGCTGTCGTCGCGCAAGATCGGCGCGGTCATCGTGTCAAGCGATGGCAAGCGCGCCGAAGGCATTCTGTCCGAGCGCGATATCGTGCGCGAGCTTGGCAAACGTGGTGGCGGCTGCCTGACCGACAAGGTCTCGGCGATCATGACCGCCAAGCCGGTTGGCTGCGCGCGCTCCGACAGCGCCGATCAGGTGATGGAAATGATGACCCGTGGGCGCTTTCGCCATATGCCGGTGATCGAAGACGGTGAAATGGTCGGGCT
This sequence comes from Alphaproteobacteria bacterium HGW-Alphaproteobacteria-4, assembly GCA_002842855.1. Classification (GTDB taxonomy): domain Bacteria; phylum Pseudomonadota; class Alphaproteobacteria; order Rhodobacterales; family Rhodobacteraceae; genus UBA6213. Next base: position 35,170 of record PHEE01000012.1, read on the forward strand.
GATTTCCATTGGCGATGTGGTGAAAGCGCGGCTTTCCGAACTTGCGATGGAAAAGGAAGCGCTGACCGGCATGATCATGGGCAACTGACGCCGGGTTTTGCCGCGCTGCGGCATGCCCGTGCTTGCATTTGGCCGCGTAATCTTGTTGCGTAAGGGTAGAACGTCCGGCGCAAGGAGGGCATCATGCGCATCGGCCTTTATCCCGGCACTTTCGACCCCGTAACGCTCGGCCATGTTGACATCATCCAGCGCGCGATGGCGCTGGTCGATTGTCTGGTGATCGGCGTGGCGATCAACCGCGACAAGGGGCCGCTTTTCAATCTTGAGGAACGGGTGGCGATGATCGAGGCCGAATGCGCCGGCATTACCGCCAAATGCGGCGGCGAGATCCGCGTACACCCTTTCGAGAACCTGCTGATCGACTGCGCGCGCGATGTGGGTGCCGGGGTCATCATCCGTGGCCTGCGCGCGGTCGCCGATTTCGAATATGAATTCCAGATGGTTGGCATGAACCGCGCGCTCGATGCCAGCATCGAGACCGTGTTCCTGATGGCCGATGCCCGCCGCCAGGCAATTGCTTCGAAACTGGTCAAGGAAATCGCGCGCCTTGGCGGCGATGTGTCGAAATTTGTGCCACCTGCGGTGAAACTGGCGCTTGATACCAAATTCCGCTGATCGCACGCGGGGCAAAGTGCCTCCGGCGGGGATATTTTGACCAAGGCAAGCGGCTTGCCTTGGATCAAATATCCCCCGCGGAGCGCAGCCTCAGATCAGCTTGCCCATCGCGACCGCGGTATCGGCCATGCGGTTGGAAAAGCCCCATTCGTTGTCGTACCAGCTCAGGATCCGGCACATGCGGCCATCCAGAACTTTGGTCTGGTCGAGGTGGAAAATCGACGAGCGCGGATCATGGTTGAAATCCGAGCTGACGTTGGGCTGATCGGTGTAGCCGAGAATACCTTTAAGCGGCCCGTCGGCGGCGGCGCGAATTGCGGCGTTGATATCTTCCACCGTGGTATCGTGCGCCGCTTCAAACACCAGATCGACCGCTGACACGTTCGGCGTCGGCACCCGGATAGCCACCCCGTCGAGCCGCCCGGCAAGTTCGGGCAACACAAGCCCCACGGCTTTGGCCGCCCCGGTAGAGGTGGGGATCATGCTCAGCGCGGCAGCACGGGCGCGGTAGAGGTCTTTGTGCATGGTATCGAGCGTCGGCTGATCGCCGGTGTAGCTGTGGATTGTCGTCATGAAACCCTTGACGATACCGACCGTGCCATGCAGCACCGAGGCCACCGGCGCCAGGCAGTTGGTGGTGCACGACGCGTTCGAAACGATCAGATGTTCGGGCTTCAGGATGTTGTGGTTGACGCCGTAGACGATGGTGGCATCGGCGCCTTTCGACGGCGCTGAAACCAGCACCCGGCTGGCGCCGTTTTCCAGATGTACCACAGCCTTGTCGCGGTCAGTGAAGATGCCGGTGCATTCGAGCACGATGTCGACATGTTTCCACGGCAGCTCGGCAGGATTGCGGATTGCGCTTACCTCGATCGGGCCGCGGCCCACGTCGATCGTGTTGGCAGTGGTCGTCACTTCGGCGGGAAAGCGACCGTGCACGCTATCAAAGCGCAGAAGGTGGGCATTGGTTTCAACCGGGCCAAGGTCGTTGATGGCCACCACCTCGATATCGGTGCGCCCCGATTCGACAATGGCGCGCAAGATGTTGCGCCCGATCCGCCCAAATCCGTTGATCGCTACCTTCACCACCATTGCAGCCTCCATCAAAAATCGCGCCCATAGCGCGTTTAGCGCTAACATGAGAAGAAAGCGCAAAAGGTCAACCCTGAGCGGGCAGATTTAGCGCCAAAAGGCGATGTAGTCTACCAAATCGACAAATTTGGTGCCCAGATACAGCAGGTGGTCGGTGCCCGCCAACGCGACATCAATGCCGGCTGCGGCCAGAACGGCGAGGGCGAGCCCGAGTGCGATGCGATCTGTCATGCCGCCCTCTCAGTCGAGGAGCCGCCCCATAACCCCGGCCACGTCGGCCATGCGGCAGGAAAAGCCCCATTCGTTGTCGTACCAGGCGAGCACGCGCACCGTTCGCCCGCCAACCACCTTGGTCTGGTCCGGGGCGAAAATCGAGGAGTAAGTGGTGTGGTTGAAATCGATCGACACTTTCGGCTCAGGGTCATACGACAGCACCATGCCCATATATCCGGCCGCCGCCTCGCGCACGATTTCGTTGATATCGTGCACTGTCACCGATTTGCCAGCCACGAAGGTCAGGTCGACTGCAGACACGTTCGGTGTTGGCACCCGCATCGAGGTGCCGTCGAGTTTGCCCGCAAGTTCGGGCAGCACCTCACCCAGGGCCTTGGCGGCGCCTGTTGAGGTCGGGATCATCGCCATTGCAGCCGATCGGGCGCGGTAAAGATCCTTGTGGCGGCGGTCCATGGTGGGTTGGTCGCCGGTGTAGCTGTGGATCGTCGTCATGATGCCCGATTCGATGCCTACCGCGTCGTTCAGCACCTTGGCCAGCGGTGCCAGGCAGTTGGTGGTGCACGAGCCGTTCGACACCACCAGATGCTCGGGCCTGAGGTCGCGGTGGTTGACGCCGTAAACGACGGTCTTGTCGGCGCGCTTGGCGGGGGCCGATACCAGCACCCTTTTGGCGCCGCGTGTCAGGTGCACCGCCGCCTTGTCCCGGTCGTTGAATTTGCCCGAACATTCGAGCACCACATCGACCCCGTCCCAGTTCAGCTCTTCGGGGTTGTAGCTCGACATGACGTCGATAGGGCCATGCCCGAGATCAAGCGTGGTGCCCTCAACCCGGATCTGGCCCGGAAAGCGGCCATGAACCGAGTCGTATTTCAGCAAATGCGCGTTGGTTTCGATCGGGCCGGTCGCGTTGATCTTGACCACCTGAACATCGTTTCGCCCCATCTCGGAAATCGCCGACAGGGTGCAGCGCCCTATGCGGCCAAAGCCGTTGATGCCAATGGTCACCGTCATATGCGCTCTCCTGATGGCGGGGCGGGGCAATAAAGCGCCGCACTACACCGCGAATAGCACGGTATTGTAGCCCGGAAAACCCGCCAGATCAGTGTGTTAGCGAAAACATGCGGGCGGTGCACGCAGCCTTAGCCATCGTCTTCCGCGACCAGGAATATTTCGCCCGCCGCCTCCATTTCCCGAATCGCGGCCACTACGGCAGCCATTGCATCCTCGACATCCTTGTCTTTGATCTTGGTAAGGTTGTCCATTTCGTCGCGCAGGCTGCCCGCCATACGTTGCGAGATGTTGGCCAGAATGAACTCGGCCGAGGCGGCATTCGCGCCCTTGGCACCCGCAAGCGCTGTAATCAGCACGATCTGGTCGATGTTGCGCAAAATCTTCGGCACATCGCGCGCGTCGATCCGCTTGGGGATGTTGGTGAAGGTGAAGATCGCCTTGCGCACCTGTTCGGCAAAGACCGCGTCTTCCTGTTCGAGCCCCAGCAAGACCGCGTCACGGGTGGCGGCGGCGGAGAAATTGAGGATTGCACCGACCCGCTCCACCGGCCCCGAATCGAAGGCCTTGGTGGGCACCGCATCAAGCTGCGCGGCAAGCGAGTGGCCAATTCGCAGCACCGTTTCGGGCGCCACATTGCCGGTAAGCGACACCGCATATGCGATCCGCCGCGCTTTGTCACCCGGCAGTTTACCCAGCAATTCCGCTGCCTTGGCGACCGAAAGCTTGGAAAGCAGAACAGCGCCCACTTCGGTACTTTCCGCTTCGAGCACGGGCAAGAGGTGTTCGACCGAAAGCCCCGAAATCCGGCCCCAAGGATCAAGCCGCGAGCTTGCACCGGCGATCCGGCGCAGCCGGTTGGCGGCGCCTGCCGACAGATGCCCGCCGAGAATGGAAAGCGCACCGTCCAGCCCGCCGTGAAATGCAAGACCAACCTCTTCCAGCGTTTGACAAAATTCCTCGACCACCTCCGAAAGGGTAGCACGGTCAATGGTTTTCATCGTGGCCATTTGTTCGGTCAGCGCGGTCTGCACGTCGTCCGAAAGCTGCGCGAGTGGCAGCGATGCCCCCTCGGCCAAGAGCAGCCTTACAATCACCGCAGCCTTCTGCTGCCGGGTCAGAATCACACGGCCGGGGGACAGGACCGATTGCCCCCCGGCCGTGTTCATCGGCGCTATTGCGTTCACCACGGCCTCCGGTGTCGAAACTCACCAACACCGACCATCGCAGGCGGCGGTTAAGGCGAAGTTACTTCATCCTTGCTTCATGCAGCTGCCCGACGCGGTGTCGAGCGTTTGCCAGATGCCGCAAGTCGCCGTGCTGCGCAGATCGCCGCAGTCATCGTCGGCGAGGGCCGCGAGAGGTGCCAAGGCCCCCGCGACCGTGCCTGATCAGCCGTTGTTGACGATGCAGCCGTAGGTCATCGACGCGCCCGGCGCGCACAGCTGCGCATGGGTTTCCTCACCGCATTCCGCAAATGCGGCAATCGGGGTGAGCGTGAGCGTGAGAACGGCGATAAGGCGGAATGTGGCTTTCATGATTGTCTCCTGATGTGATCCAGTAAGGTGGAGTGTTTGTTGCAAAAGCGCGACCCGGCTTAACCGGAGTGCACGCAGCCGCCGGCCGGGCCGCCGGTCAACGTGCTCGGGCAGATCAGGCTGCTGGCAACGTGATCGCCGTTGCATTCTTCGGCAAACGCCGCGGCCGGGAAAAGGCCGAGCGTCAGTGTCGCGATGATCTTAAGCGTCTTCATGGTGGCCTCCTGAGGGTTGATCTTGTGAGATCAGTCCAACACAGGTGCGACCGATTGTCGCATCAATCCCTCGTGATCAGGCTCCGAATACCCGCGCGAAAATCGCATCAACATGTTTGGTGTGGTAGCCGGTATCGAATTTCTCTTCGATCTCGGCGGGTTTCAGTGCTGCGGTCACTTCCGGGTCGGCCAGAAGCTCGGTCTTGAAATCGGCGCCCCGCTCCCAAACCTTCATCGCGTTTCGTTGCACCAGCCGGTAGCTGTCTTCGCGTGAAACCCCGGCTTGTGTCAGCGCAAGCAGCACCCGCTGGCTCATCACCAGGCCTTTGAACTTGTTGAGGTTCGCTAACATGTTCTCGGGATAGATCACCAGTTTTTCGACCAGCCCCGCCAGCCGGTGCAGCGCGAAATCAAGGGTGATGGTGGTATCCGGCCCGATGGCACGTTCGACCGAGCTGTGCGAGATGTCGCGCTCGTGCCAAAGCGCCACGTTTTCCAGCGCCGGCACCACCGACATTCGCACCAGCCGTGCAAGCCCGGTCAGGTTTTCGCTCAACACCGGGTTGCGCTTGTGCGGCATGGCGGAACTGCCCTTCTGACCGGGGCTGAAAAACTCTTCCGCCTCCAGCACTTCGGTGCGCTGCATGTGGCGGATTTCAATGGCGATGTTCTCGATGCCCGAGGCAATCACCGCAAGGGTCGCAAAATACATCGCGTGGCGGTCGCGCGGGATGACTTGGGTGCTGATCGGTTCCGGCACCAGGCCAAGCATCTTGCACACATGGTCTTCAACTGCCGGGTCGATATTTGCGAAGGTGCCGACCGCGCCGGAAATCGCCCCCGTCGCCACCTCGGCCCGCGCCGCCAAAAGCCGCGCCCGGTTGCGCGCCATTTCAGCGTAAAAGCGCGCGAAGGTCAGCCCCATCGTGGTCGGCTCGGCATGAATGCCGTGGCTGCGGCCGATCCGCAGCGTCATCTTGTGCTCGAACGCCCGCGCCTTCAGCGCCGCCAACACCCGGTCAAGCCCGACCAGCAGCAAATCGGCCGCGCGCACCAGTTGCACGTTCAGCGTGGTGTCGAGCACATCCGAACTTGTCATGCCCTGATGCACGAAACGTGCGGCATCAGAGCCCACGATCTCGGCCAGATGGGTCAGAAACGCGATCACGTCATGCTTGGTGACAGCCTCGATCTCGTCAATCCGTGCCACATCAAAGGTGGCGTCCCTGGCCTTCCAAACCGCATCGGCGTTGGCCTTGGGGATCACCCCGAGTGCTGCCTGCGCGTCGCAGGCATGCGCCTCGATCTCGAACCAGATGCGAAACCGCGTCTCGGGCGACCAGAGGGCAACCATTTTAGGGCGGGAATAACGCGGGATCATGGTGCGGGCCTTTCGCAAGCGGGGGTCGCGGGCGGTTTAGCCCGCACTTCCCCGGCAGGCAAGCCGCCTTGCCACCCCTTGCCCAGGTCAGATCATCGCCAGCAACGCTTGCCCAAACCCGGTTGTATGGGCCATTGCAACGCCGAAGCCCGATATCGCCATGCTGCGCGCGGTCACGCTCAAGCTTTCGCGCCCGAGCACGTTGTAGGTCAGCACGGCCACCCCCACCGGCATCGCCACCAGTATAAGTGCGGTGTTGAGTGTGTAAATCGTCAGCCGCTGCGGCAATGGCGTCGGCGCGTCAAACACCTGTTCGGCGTCAGGATACAGTGCGCGCCGAATGCGTGCTGCCTCGGTCAGCATCGGAAACGGGATATCTGGCACGGTATTGGCGACGTTGGGCTTGAGCACGGTTTTGGCTGCTGCGGTGTGCTGGGTCGGATGGGTCGGCACCACCGGCGCATTGCCAATGTTGCACACCACCTCATCGACTGGCTCAAACCTGTTTGGCGGTCGCTTTGCGCGGGCCGTGCCTTCGGCTGCTGGCGTGGGCCGCGGCGGGTGCGCAGGCGCATCGGTTGCGGCCGGTGGTGTCGGCGAAGGCACTTGCGCCGCGGCGGGTTCTGCCACGACCTGCGGCTCTGGCAGGGCCGCCGCCTCGCTGCGCCTTTCGGCAGCAACTTCTTCGGCGCCCGTCGCCGCGGCCTCAGCGATCAAAGCGTCAAAAGAATCCGGGTCGAACTCGCCCTGTTGGGTTGACCAAAGCACCGTCTCGGCCGGAAAGGGCCGTTGAATGCGCCCCACGATCGAGCGGAGCAATCGTTGAAACCGAGACGCGATCGACGGCTCATCGCCCATCGCCGCACCTATCGCCAGCGCGATAACCGCTCGGTCACTCGGGCGGCGCACGGCGCCGGGGTCGGCAGTATCGCCACGCGCAATCACGATATGGGCGCCCTCGATGTCGAACACCGCAAAGTCATCGTAGGGGCGGCCAAACGAATACGGCAATTGCGGCCGGTTTCGGAAGGCTTCGTTGAACTCGGCCACGATTTGCAAAAACTCGTTACACATTGTTTCTCGATACAGCAGTGTAGCCACATAGGTCGTGCTGGGCTCGACTGACATGAGACTCTCCATATTCGTCTGATTGGAGGTATGCCCGGCGATTATGCCCGCAGTTGGAAGTGATTGTGGTTAATTCAAGAACATTGTCGCGCCCAGGTTGCACAAACGAAAAGGGCGCCCAGGGGCGCCCTTGACCTATATTGTTGCCGGAATCAGCAGGAGTAATACATCTGGTATTCCACCGGGTGCGGCGTGTGTTCGTAGGCGTAGACCTCTTCCCACTTCAGCGCCACATAGCCGTCAAGCTGGTCCTTGGTGAACACGTCGCCCGCCAGCAGGAAGTCGTGATCCTTTTCCAGCTCGTAAAGCGCTTCGCGCAGGGAACCGCAAACGGTCGGGATCGAGGCGAGCTCTTCGGCGGGCAGATCATAAAGATCCTTGTCCGAGGCCGGGCCGGGGTCGATCTTGTGCTTGATCCCGTCAAGCCCGGCCATCAACAGCGCCGCAAAGCACAGATAGGGGTTGGCGGCCGGATCCGGGAATCGGGCCTCAACCCGCTTGGCTTTCGGGCTTTCGGTCCACGGAATCCGCACGCAGCCTGACCGGTTACGGGCCGAATAGGCGCGCAGCACCGGCGCCTCGAACCCCGGGATCAGCCGCTTGTAGCTGTTGGTCGAGGGGTTTGTCAGCGCATTCAGCGCCTTGGCGTGCTTGAGGATGCCACCGATGAACCACAGCGCTTCTTGGCTCAGATCGGCATACTTGTCACCGGCGAACAGCGGCTTGCCGTCTTTCCAGATCGACATGTTCACATGCATGCCGCTGCCGTTGTCGCCCTTCATCGGCTTGGGCATGAAGGTTGCGGTCTTGCCATAGGCATGCGCCACGTTGTGGATGACGTATTTGTATTTCTGCATGTTGTCGGCCTGCTCGGTCAGCCCGCCGAAGATCATGCCCAGTTCGTGCTGGCAGGTCGCCACTTCATGGTGGTGCTTGTCCACCTTGATGCCCATGCGCTTCATCGTGCTCAGCATCTCGCCGCGAATGTCCTGCGCCTCGTCGACCGGGTTGACCGGGAAGTAGCCGCCCTTGTGGCCCGCCCGGTGCGCCTGGTTGCCGCTCTCGTATTCCGCGTCGGTGTTCCACGCCGCTGCGTCGGCATCGATCTGATAGGCGACCTTTGCGGGGGTCACCGAATAGCGCACGTCGTCGAACAGGAAGAATTCGGCTTCGGGGCCAAAGTACGAAACATCGCCGATGCCGGTCGATTTCAGGTAGGCTTCGGCCTTCAGCGCGGTGCCGCGCGGGTCGCGGCTGTAGGCTTCGCCAGTATCCGGTTCAACCACGTTGCAATGCACGCAAAGCGTGCGCTCGGCGTAGAACGGATCGATATAGACCGAGCCCGCATCGGGCATCAGTTTCATGTCCGACTGGTCAATCGACTTCCAGCCTGCAATCGACGAGCCGTCAAACATGAAGCCTTCTTCAAAGAAGTCCTCGTCGACCAGATCAGCCACCAGCGTCACATGTTGCAATTTGCCGCGCGGGTCGGTGAAGCGGATATCGACATATTCCACCTCCTCGTCCTTGATCAGTGCCAGAGCCTTGGTAACAGCGCTCATTTCAGTTCACCCTTTCGTTAGAGCATTTCCGACAGGCGGCAGGCCGCCCGAAACCTAAAGTGCATCGTCGCCGGTTTCGCCGGTGCGAATGCGGATTGCCTGTTCCACAGGCGACACGAAGATCTTGCCGTCGCCAATTTTTTCGGTGCGCGCGGCGCCGATGATTGCCTCGATCGCCGCGTCGACCAACTCGTCTGGCAGCACCATCTCGATTTTCACCTTGGGCAGGAAATCGACCACATATTCGGCGCCGCGATAAAGCTCGGTATGGCCCTTCTGCCGCCCGAAACCTTTCACCTCGATCACGCTCAGGCCCTGTATGCCCGCTTCCTGCAGCGCCTCCTTGACCTCGTCGAGCTTGAACGGTTTGATGATCGCCTCGATCTTCTTCATGTCGCGATTCCCCGCCTCAATTGGTTCCGCCCCCTCTGAACACTTTCGCCGGTGCCGGGCAATCGGCTAGGCTGAGGCGGCGACGGGCGGGCGCCGGTTTCCGAACCAACCGCCTATTTTTTGTGCAAAGCGCCTTTGGTGCGGGCATTTTGCAAACTTTGCAGGCAAAAACATGACCGAACTTGTCACAAGTGCCCAAATGCGCGCCATCGAGGCCGCCGCCATCGCTTCGGGCGCTGTCACCGGGGAAGCTCTGATGGAGCGCGCAGGTGCCGCCGTTGTCGCCGCCATTGCCGCCGAATGGCCCGGCCTGGTGGCGGCGCGCGCGCTGGTGCTCTGCGGCCCCGGCAACAACGGCGGCGACGGCTTCGTGGTGGCGCGGCTCTTGCACGGGCTGGGCTGGCGGGTGGATGTGTTCCAATACGCGAGCCCCGCCGAAATGCCTCCCGACGCCGAAACCATGCGCATCCGCTGGCGCGCGCTTGGACCAACCGCCGACTATGCCGATGTCTCGCCCGGCGCGCAGGAATACGCGCTTGTCATTGACGCCCTCTTTGGCATCGGCATGACCCGCCCGATGGCCGCCAGCCCGCAGCACGCCGACCTCCTTGCCGCCTGCGCCGCCCCCGGCGGCCCGCGCATGGTCGCCATCGACCTTCCCACAGGGCTGGATGCCGATACCGGCGCAACCATGGCGCCGCATTTTGCCGCCGCCCTTACCGTCACCTTCCACGCGGCCAAACCCGGCCACTACCTCGGCCGCGGGCCCGAAACCTGCGGCAAACTGGTGGTGGCGGACATCGGGTTATCTTCTTTGCCCGAAGCACCCGCGCCCGGGGCTCCTGCCGTAACCGGTCCGCGCAGCCTCCTGATCGATGCGCCTACCGTGCCGCTTGCCAAGCCTGCCAACGCGCACAAATACCACCACGGCCATGTGCTCATCCTCGCGGGAGGGGCTGGCAAGGGCGGCGCTGCCCGCCTTGCCGCACGCGCCGCGCTGCGGGTTGGCGCGGGGCTGGTAACGCTTGCCTGCCCGCAGGCGGCGCTTGCAGAGAATGCCGCGCGGCTTGATGCGGTCATGCTGGTGGCACTGGCAGATGGCTATAGTCTGCGCGGCATTCTTGCCGACGCCCGCCTCAACGCGCTGCTGCTCGGCCCCGGCCTCGGCCTGCCGCGCGCGCGCGAAATGGCGCCGGTGGCACTGTCGATGCGCCGCGCCACCGTGCTCGATGCCGACGCGCTCAGCGCCTTTGCCGAAGACCCCGAGGCGTTGTTCGCGCTGCTGCACCCCGCCTGTGTGCTGACCCCGCACCAGGGCGAATTCGCCCGGCTCTTCCCCGACCTTGCCGCGCGCCTTGGGCAACCGGGGTATTCCAAACTCGATGCCGCCCGCGCTGCGGCGTCGCGGGCGGGCTGTGTAGTGCTGCTGAAAGGGCCCGATACGGTTATAGCCGCCGCCGACGGGCGCACCGCGCTCAACGCTGCCGCCTACGACCGGGCCGCGCCATGGCTGGCCACGGCCGGGGCGGGCGATGTGCTGGCGGGGCTGATCGTGGGGCTGATGGCGCGAGGTGCCGCGCCCTGCGCGGCCGCCGAAACCGCCGCATGGCTGCACGTCGAGGCGGCGCGCGCCTTCGGCCCCGGCCTGATCGCCGAAGACCTGCCCGAGGCGCTGCCGGGGGTGTTGCGCAGGCTTTGCGTGTGAAGCTCGGGCAGGGGCCCATGCACCGGCGCGCCTTCGCGGGCGTTTCAGCGCGCGCTACCGCAGCGCGGCAAAACTTCAGGCGACCGCTGCGGCCGCCTCGGCCATGACTGCGGGACAACCCACTTCAACGCCGTCCACATAGATCACCTGCGCGGTGTCGAATTCGAGCGTGTAGCTGCGCAGCCCCTCGCCGGAAACGCGGGTTACATAGTCGCCATCGACCAGCCGCGACACCGCGACCATTGCCTGCGGCGCGCCGAACATCACCTTGGCGCGCCAGTCGCGCACCAGCACGGGTGTGTCAGGGGTCAGCAGCAGCGCGTGGCCGGGGCGGTCGTGGCCAAGGCTTGATGGCGCCACCCGGATCATCGGCCCCTGCGCCATCTGCGCATGCACGGCCTGCAGCCGCACCGCACCTGACCGCGTCACAATCCGGTCGCCCGGGTTGAGGTATTCGACCGGCAACGCCCCATCGAGCGTCATGATACACGCGCCCTGCGCGATCGCCGCAAAACCCGTGTGATCCTGCATGTTCCGGCGCGCGCCGGGCGCCAGCCCCGCGTCACGCCCCGTTGTCATCTTTGACATGGGGTATTCCTGCATAACCTGCCTTATTTTTTTCAGCACATTAGGCCAAGACGCGGTTAACAGCGAGGCTTTTTTGCGGCATCCCCCTCGCAACGCGGACAATTAGTTGCTAAAGCGGCGACTGTTGCGGGTGTGGCGAAACTGGTAGACGCACCAGATTTAGGTTCTGGCGCCGCAAGGCGTGGGGGTTCGAGTCCCTTCATCCGCACCATCCGGCCGCGCTGCCCGCTGCATGCGTGCCGCACGGGTGCTTTTGCCTCATCCTGCTGTCGCCCCGGAGGTCACATGCAACTGCCCGAATCCGGCGCCGAGCTTGCGGTGTATCTGATCAATCTGGATCGCGCGCCCGATCGGCTGGCGCGTATGGCCGCGCGGCTTCAGGCGGCCGGTGTCGCGTTTGAGCGGGTAGCAGCGGTTGATGGCCGTGCTTTGCGGTTTCCGATCCCCGAGTTCAGTGCGCTTTCCTACAAATTCCTGCACGGGCGGCGCACGGTGCCTTCCGAGATCGGGTGCTACCTAAGCCACATCGCCTGTGCGCGCCGCCTGCTGCAGGGTCAGGCCAGCCATGCGCTGATCCTTGAAGATGATGCCGACCTGCCCGAAGATATGATTGCGCTGCTCGATGCGGCCATACGCGCGGGCGAAGACTGGGATCTTTTGCGCCTTTCCACCGTCAATGGTGGCCCGATGCTGCCATTTCGCCGACTGACCGCAGAGCGGCATCTGGCGGTGGCGCTTTTCCGCGAAAAGGGTGCTGGGGCTTATGTCATCAACCGCCGCGCCGCCATGTGGTTCGTGCAGCGCCTTCTGCCGATGCGGCTCGCGTGGGATATCGCCTTCGATCTGGAATACCTCGCGGGATTGCGCGCGGCCTTCGTGGTGCCGGTGCCGGTCAACCAGCATACCGAGTCGGTTTCGCAGATTCAGGGCGATGTCGCCGCCTCGAAGCTGCCGCGCTGGCGCTACCTTACAGTTCTGCCCTATCGGCTCTGGCTCGAGCTTACGCGGCTACTTATGCGGGGCGGGCGCTATGCGTTGCTGCGCGCGCGCGCGTTTGGCCGCTGAAAACACGCCGCAGGCCCGCAATACGGGCTTGCCTTTTCGCCTTGCCAGCAAGGCGCGCGCCCAATAGAAGGGCGGCTGATTTAGCACATGCCGCGTGAGGCGGCCACCAAGCACGAAGGAACCCCCCATGCAGGTCACCCAGACCCTCAACGAAGGCCTCAAGCGCGGCTACACGCTCACCGTGACCGCCGCCGAGTTGGAAGCGAAAGTCACCGAGAAGCTTCTTGAGGCCGCCCCTGAGGTCGAGATGAAGGGCTTCCGCAAGGGCAAGGTGCCGATGGCGCTGCTGCGCAAACAGTTCGGCGTGCGTATCCTCAGCGACGCGATGCAGGAAAGCATCGACACCGCCATGCAGGACCATTTCGCCAGCACCGGTGACCGCCCGGCGATGCAGCCCAAAATGGTGATGGTCGATGGCGAAACCTGGAAAGAAGGCCAGGATGTCGTGGTCAACGTTTCCTATGAGGCGCTGCCCGCCATTCCCGGCATTGAGCTTGGCGACATCGCGCTGGAGCGGGTGACGGTCAAGGCCGATGACGCCGCCGTGGCCGAGGCGCTCGAAAACCTCGCCAAGAACGCGCAGAATTTCGATGACCGCAAGAAAGGCTCCAAGGCCAAGGACGGCGACCAGGTGGTGATCGACTTCAAGGGCTCGGTCGATGGCGAAGCCTTCGAGGGCGGTGCCGCCGAAGATTACCCGCTCGTGCTTGGCTCGAACTCGTTCATTCCGGGCTTCGAGGCGCAGTTGGTCGGTGTCAAGGCGGGTGACGAAGTTTCGGTCAAGGTCACCTTCCCGTCCGAATATGGCGCGGCCCACCTTGCGGGCAAAGATGCCGTGTTTGCCTGCACGGTAAAAGCGGTCAAGGCCCCCAAACCCGCCGAAATCGACGATGCGCTGGCCAAGCGCTACGGCGCCGAAGACCTCGCCGCGCTCAAGACCCAGATCGCTGAACGTCTGGAGGCCGAATACAAGGGCGCAGCCCGCGCGCTTCTTAAACGCGCGCTACTCGACCAGCTCGATGCCAAGGTGAAATTCGACCTGCCCGAGAGCCTTGTCGAGGCCGAAGCCGCGCAAATCGCACATTCGCTGTGGCACGAAGAACACCCCGATGACCACGGCCACAACCACGACGCGGTCGAGCCCACCGACGAGCACAAGAAGCTGGCCGAACGCCGGGTGCGCCTTGGCCTTCTGCTGGCCGAACTTGGCCGCAACCAGAAGATCGAAGTGACCGACGCCGAAATGACCCAGGCCGTGCTTGCGCAAGCGCGCCAGTATCCGGGCCAGGAACGCGCCTTCTTCGAATATGTGCAAAAAACCCCCGAGATGCAGCAGCAACTCCGCGCCCCGATCTTTGAAGACAAGGTGATTGATTTCATCGTTGCCGGCGCCAAGGTCACCGACAAGGAAATCTCGAAGGCCGAGCTTGAAAAGGCAGTCGAGGCGCTTGACGAAATCTGAGCCTTCGCACATTCCGCGAACGGGCCGCGCCGACGGGCGCGGCCTTTTCATTTGCGCATCGCGCGGCCCCGCGCCACTCTGGCGCTGCACGAACAAGATGAGGCCCGGCGATGCAACTGGACGACCTGAAACTCGAAAACCTGACGCTTGCGGTAGATGGCGCGGGGGTTGCCACGCTCACCCTCAACCGCGCCGCCAAGCGCAACGCGCTTGACGCCGCCACGATCGAAGAACTGATCGAGGTTTTCACCCTTGTCCCGCGCGCGGGCGTGCGCGCTGTGGTGCTCGCCGCCGCGGGCGACCATTTCTGCGCCGGGCTCGACCTTGTAGAGCACCACCGCGAAGATCGCTCGCCCGCCGCCTTCATGCAGCTTTGTCTGCGCTGGCACGAGGCCTTCACCAAGATGGAATACGGCGGCGTGCCGGTGATCGCGGCGCTCAGGGGCGCGGTGGTGGGCGGCGGCCTGGAACTGGCAAGCGCCGCACATATCCGGGTGGCCGACGCCTCTACCTATTTCGCCTTGCCCGAGGGCAGCCGTGGCCTTTTTACCGGCGGTGGCGCCACGATCCGCGTGGCGCGCCTTGTGGGGCAGGCGCGGCTGGTCGACATGATGCTGACCGGGCGCATCTACAAGGGCGCCGAGGCGGTGGCGGTGGGCCTTTGCCAATACCTCGTTGACGGATCGAGCATGGACAAGGCGCAGGCCCTGGCGCAAGCCATTGCCGCCAACACCCCGCTTTCCAACTTTGCCATTTGCTCGGGCATCAGCCACATGCAGAACATGTCGGGCCTTGATGCCGCCTACGCCGAGGCGGTGCTGGCTGGCGTGGTCAACACCCAGCCCGCCGCACGGGGCAGGCTCGCGGCGTTCGCCGATGGCACGGCGGCACGGGTGCGGCCCGACTAGGGCGGGCGCAGCAGCTGCGGCCCGCGCGCGCCTTACGCCAGTTCTGCGCCGTCCTCCAGCAGGCCAAGCAAATGCCGACCATAGTCGTTGTTGGCATAGGTTGCCGCGATTGCCTGCAGATCGCTGCGGCTGATCCAGCCGTTGTGAAACGCAATCGCGTCCGGGCTGCCGGTTTGCAGGCCCTGGCGCTTTTGCAAGGTGCGCACGAAATTTGCGGCATCCAGCAGGCTGTCATGGGTGCCGGTATCCAGCCAGGCAAAGCCGCGCCCCATGCGCTTCACCTCCAGCGTGCCTTCGTCAAGATACATCTCCAGCAGCGATACGATTTCCATCTCGCCGCGCCGCGAGGGTTTCACAAGGCGTGCACGTTCGCTGGCGTGGCCATCGAGAAAATAGAGGCCCGTCACGGCGTAATCCGAAGGCGGCACCTCTGGTTTTTCGACGATCCCGGTCACCTTGCCGGTCGCGTCCATTGCCACCACGCCATAGCGCTTGGGGTCGGCGACGTGATAGCCGAAAATCGTGCCGCCCCCGCTGCGGGCATCGGCCTCGGACAACATTTCCGCAAGGCCTTGGCCGAAAAAGATGTTGTCGCCCAGCACCATGCAAGACGGCGCCCCGGCCAGAAAATCTTCGGTCAGGGTATAGGCCTGCGCCAGCCCTCCCGGGTGCGGCTGCACCACATAGCTGAGCGTAAGCCCCCATTGGCTGCCATCGCCCAGCGCGCGGCGAAACTGGTCCTGATCGCGCGGCGTGGTGATAATGGCGATCTCGCGGATGCCTGTCATCATCAGCACCGACAGCGGATAGTAGATCATTGGCTTGTCATAGATCGGCATCAATTGCTTCGACACGCCGGTGGTGATCGGAAAAAGCCGCGTGCCCGATCCCCCGGCGAGAATGATCCCTTTGCGTGCGGTCATGGTGTGCATCCTTTCAGGTCATCCAGAACCCGGTCGAGGCTTTGCCGCCAGTCGGGGCGGGCAATGCCAAAGGCGCCCTGCAATGTGCTGCAATCCAGCCGCGAATTGCAGGGGCGGCGCGCCTTTTGCGGGTAATCGGCGCTGGCGATATCCTGAACCGCACAGCGCAGCCCGGCCTGCGCAAAGATCGCGCGGGCAAAATCGGCCCAGCTGACATCGGGTGCACCGCTGAAATGGTAGACTCCGGCCAGCGCGGGCCGGGTGTGCAGCGCGTCGGCCATATGCAAACAGGCCGCGGCGATATCGGCCGCCGCGGTCGGCCCGCCGATCTGGTCGGCAACCACCTGCACGGATCGGCGCTCGGCGCCAAGCCGCAGCATGGTTTTCACGAAATTTCTGCCTTGTGCTGAAAACACCCACGACGTGCGCAGAATGGCATAGGTGCCGCCCGCCGCGCGCACCGCCCGTTCGCCCGCCAGCTTTGAGCGCCCGTAGGCCCCCAGCGGCGCAACCGGGCTGTCGGGCCGCCAGGGGGTGTTGCCCGAGCCGTCAAAGACGTAATCGGTCGAGATCTGCACAAACGGAATGTCCAGCTCGGCGCAGGCCCGCGCCATGGCGCCGGGGACGGCGCCGTTGACCACCGTGGCGGCGGCCTCTGCATCCTCTGCAAGGTCAACCTCGGTCCAGGCGGCGGCGTTGATGACCGCGCGCGGCGCAAGATCGCGGATCACGCGGGCGCAAGCCCCGGGGTCGGCAAGATCGGCGGCGCTGCGGCCCAGTGCCCGCACGCGGGCGTCGCGTTGCAGCGCGCTGGCCAATTGCCCGGTCTTGCCGAAAACCAGTATCACGTTTGCACCCCCAGCCGCGCACCCATCCCGTCGCGTCCCTGCAACGCGCGCCACCACGGCGCGTTGTCGAGATACCACTGCACGGTGCGCTCCAGCCCTTGCTCCAGCGTCACCGATGGCCGCCACCCCAGTTCGGTGCGGATGCGGGCAGGATCAATCGCGTAGCGCAGATCATGGCCGGGCCGGTCGGATACATGGCGGATCTGGTCGGCGTAGGGGCTGGCCTTGGGCCGCTTGGCATCGAGGATGGTGCAGATGCGAGTGACAATGTCGATGTTGCGGGCCTCATTCTCGCCGCCGATGGCATAGCTGCGATGGTTTTCGCCCTTGCGCAGCACGCACAGCAACGCATCGGCATGGTCTTCGACAAACAGCCAATCGCGCACGTTAAGGCCTTGCCCGTATACCGGGATCGGCTCGTCGGCCAGCGCGCGCAGGATCACCAGCGGGATCAGCTTTTCCGGAAACTGAAATGGCCCGTAGTTGTTGGAGCAATTGGACAGCACATAGGGTAGCCCGTAGGTCTCGCCCCAGGCGCGCACCAGATGGTCAGAGGCCGCCTTCGAGGCCGCGTAGGGGGAGTTTGGCGCATAGGGAGTGGTCTCGCTGAACTGCCCGGTCGCGCCCAGCGAGCCGAAGACCTCGTCGGTCGAGACGTGATGAAAGCGAAAGCGCGCGGGCCGTCCCTGCGCCACCCACCATGCGCGCGCCGCCTCTAGCAGCACAAATGTGCCACGCACATTTGTGTCGATGAAGGCGCCGGGGCCGTCAATCGAACGATCGACATGCGATTCTGCTGCCAGATGCATTACCGCATCGGGCTGATGGGCTGCGAACACTGCCGCCATCGCTCCGGCATCGCGAATGTCGGCCCGCACGAAGGCATAGCGGGGGTGATCGGCAACGCTTGCCACGTTTTCCAGACAGGCGGCGTAGGTAAGGCAATCGACATTGACCACCGCGTGCCCGTGGGCAATCGCGCGGCGCACCACCGCAGACCCGATAAAGCCAGCGCCACCGGTGACAAGCAATTTCATGGCTCAGCCCTCGTAGACAAAGGGGCTCGTCCAGTCTGCAAGCCGTGGCGCCTTGGCATCCTTGTCTGACAGCAGCACCCGATCAGCCGCAATGCCCCAGTCAATACCCAGTTCGGGGTCGGCAAAATGCACGGCACCGTCACAGTCGGGCGCATAAACGTCGGTGGTCTTGTATAGTACCAGCGTGCCGGGCGCGCGCGTGACGAACCCGTGCAAAAACCCCTTGGGAACCAGCAACTGGCGGCCATTTTCGGCCGAAAGCTCGACCCCCACCCATTTGCCATAACTGGGTGACCCCACCCGAACATCGACCGCCACATCCAGAATCGCGCCATGCCCGACCCGCACCAGTTTGTCCTGCGCGTGCGGCGGCGCCTGATAGTGCAATCCGCGCAGCGTGCCCGCGACAAGGCTTATCGATTGATTGTCCTGCACGAAATCAAACACAAGCCCGCGCCGCATGAGCGCCGCCCGGCTCCAGGATTCGCAGAAGCTTCCGCGCGCATCGCTGAAAACCTTCGGCGTCAGGATGATGACGCCCGCAAGCGATGTGGGTTCCAATTCCAAGAAAATCGCCTCGCGGCCAAGGGTTCAATGCAGCACCCGAATAACAAGCCCCGCGTGCGAAGTCACGCCCCGCGTGCCAACCACCACGGGCGGGGGGGCGTGACGCTGGCTGCCACGACGGCCGGTTGACGCGGCCCGATCCGTCCGTGCGTTGGGTCAGGCGCCGTGATCAGGTGCGGGCCGTCTCAATGCGGCACGATCACCGGGCAGTGATCGCGCGCTTGCAGGATTTCCGGGCTGATGCGGTAGGTTTCGCCCACCCGATTTTCGGTCAGAACCTCGGCCGGGGTGCCTTGCCCGACCAGCGCCCCGCCCGCCAGCAGCAGCAGCCCATCGCAGAACCGCGCCGCAAGCGTCAGGTCGTGCAGCGCGGTCAGCACGAGGCCCCCGGTTGCGCGCGCATGGCGCTGCAAATGCCGCAACACGTCAAGCTGGTGGTGCAGGTCAAGCGCGCTGGTGGGTTCATCCAGCACCAGCACGCGCGGATTGCGCAACAGCCGCTGCGCCAGCAACACCAGTTGTTGCTGCCCGCCCGAAAGCGCGGTCATCGGGCGCGCGGCCAGATGGCTTAGGCCAAAGCGCTCCAGCATCGCCTCGGCGCCGGTCACTTCGGTCTCGGCCACCCGCCAGCCCAGTGCCTCGCGCCGCCCCAGAAGCACGCATTCAAGCACCGAAAGGTTGGCGCGCACCGCAAAGGCCTGTGGCAAAAAGCCGATGTCGCGGCCGCCAAGCGGCGCCCCCTGCCACCGCACCGCGCCGCCATGCGCCAAGAGCCCCGCCACCGCCAGCAGCAGCGTTGATTTGCCCGCGCCATTGGGGCCGACCACGCCGACAATACCGCCGGGCGGCAGCCGGACGCTCAGTTCCTGCAAGACCAGCACACGCCCGCGCCGCACCGAAACGCGCTCGAGTGTCAAACCGCTCATCGCTTGTCTCCTTGTGTCAGGATCACGCCCATCAGCATCGGAATCCCGGCAATCGCGGTGATGATGCCGACCGGGATGACCGCGCCGGGCGAGATCAGCTTGCCCAGCACCGAGGCCGAAACGAGGATGACCGCCCCCATCAGCGCCGCCATCGGCAGGCCAAAGCGGTGGTCTTCGCCCACCAGCGCGCGGCCCACATGCGGTGCGATCAGCCCGACAAAGCCGATGGTGCCGGTAAAGCTGACCGCCGCAGCCGTCAGCAGCGCCACCAGCCCGAAACTGCGGCGGCGCAGCGCCGCGACGTTCAGCCCAAGGCTTGCCGCATTGGCATCGCCCAGCCGCAGCGCGGTCAGGTTCCAGGCGTCGCGCAGCACGAACGGCAGGCACAGCACCAGAATCGCCCCGGTCACCTGCACCGAGGTCCAGCTTGCCTTCAAGAGGCTGCCGAACAGCCAGAACACGATCTGTTGCAGCACCTCGGGCGAGGCCATGAACTGCAACAGCGATTGCAGCGACTGAAAGAAGAACAGCACCGCAATGCCCGCCAGCACCAGCACCTCGGGCGAGGCACCGCGAAAATGCGCGATGGCGTAGATGATGGCGCAGGCCACCAGGGTGCTGGCAAAGGCCGCGGCAGGCACCAGCACCCATTGCGGCACCGGCAGCGCGCCGCCAAAAAGAATGGTCAGTGCCGCGCCAAACCCCGCCGCGGCGGAAAAGCCAAGCGTGTAGGGGCTGGCCAGTGGATTGGCGAGGATGGTCTGCATCATCAGCCCCGAGACACCAAGGCAGGCCCCCACCAGCGCCCCGGTCAGCGTCTGCGGCATCCGCAACAGCCACAGGATGGTGGCGGCGCGCCGGTCTGGCCCGTCCGGCCCGGCCAAGAGCGCATCGCGCACCTCGGCCAGCGGCATGCCCGAAGGGCCGGTGACCAGATCGACCACCATCAGGGCGGCAAGCGCCAGGGCGGCGGCGGCCACCGCCGCCAGCCGCCGCGCGCCCTCGCGGCGATAGCCGCCGCGAAAGATTTCTGCGCCTGCGTTCATTGCAGATGCGCCACGAACAGGCCCGCCGCCGAAATCGGCAGCCATTCGGCATAATAGGCGGCAATCTCGGCCGCCGGATCGACATCTGCGAAGGCTTCGGGGTAAAGCGCCTTGGCGATGTAGCGGCCATAGACAAAGTCCGAAAGCGTGCGCGTGCCGCCGTGATAGACGCCGTAAACCTGCCCGTTCTTCACCGCAGGCAGATCGGCCCAGCCCGGCCGCGCCGCATAGGCGGCCATGCGTTCATTGGCCAGCGACTCGGTCGCACCAAAGCCCAGCGGCACCGAAGCCGGGCGGTTCAGCCATTCCGACCCGGTCAGCAGGATGACATCGGGTTGCGCTGCCAGCACGAATTCGGGCGCCAGCGGCCCCCAGTTCTCGATCTGGCCCTTGGCGATGTTGGCGCCGCCCGCCATTTCGATGATGCCCGCCCACATGCCGTTGCCATAGGTGTTGCCCACCTCGGCCGGGCCTTTTTGCGCGAGTTCGACATAGACCTTTTTGCCCGAAGGTCCGGCCTTGGCCACCCGCGCCAGGGTGTCGAGTGTTTTCGCTTCATAAAGCGCCGCCAGCGCCTCGGCGCGCTCCGGCTGGCCCATCACGGCACCC
This sequence comes from Alphaproteobacteria bacterium HGW-Alphaproteobacteria-4, assembly GCA_002842855.1. Classification (GTDB taxonomy): domain Bacteria; phylum Pseudomonadota; class Alphaproteobacteria; order Rhodobacterales; family Rhodobacteraceae; genus UBA6213. Next base: position 56,080 of record PHEE01000012.1, read on the forward strand.
AGAACGCGGGTTGAAAGCAGGTGCCGCTCAAGCGTTTGCGCGTTGTAGTCGAGCACCACCACCGGAATGCCCGCGGCCTCGAACTGTTTCACGTTTTCGCCCAGCGCATCGAACTGCCAGGCGGCAAGGATCGCGAGGTCGGGGCCTGCGGCAATCGCCTTTTCGATCGAGAAGGTCGCGGTTTCGGTGTCGCCCACATCGGGCAGGGTATCGAGCCGCGGCATTGCCGCCACATATTCCTTCCACTGAAAGGGTCGCCAGCCCTCCCAGACGGGGCGTGAAATGGCCACCACCCTGTCGATGGCACCGGGGCCGGTGATCGCCAGGAAATCCTCGAAGTAAAAGCCCAGCATCACCTTTTCGGCGGGTTTGGGAATGGTCACCGTGCGGCCGCGCAGGTCGGTCACGGTGATGTCGGCCAGGGCAGGCAGGCCGAGGCAGGCGGCAAGCGCGGCAAGGGCCAGCGCAGAGGTCAGACGTTTCATGGTTTCAGCTTTCCGATTGGCGCCAGTGGCGCCCGAAATGGTGCCCTTGCGGGCGGTTCAGACCAACTCGCGCGGCGCGGGTGGCGCGCGGGGTGCGGGCCGCAGCCCGCGCCGGGCGCCCGGCCTTGCCGCACGGTGCAGCGGCGGCCGGTTGCGGCGCGCCAGCGCAGCGTGCCGCAGCGGTTGCGCCGGCAGGCCGGGCAGATGTGCCGCCCCGGCAATCTGGCAAAAGGCGCAAAATGGCACGCGCCCGTCTTTGGCGGGTGCGGCGGGGCCGTCGGTGCAGATCTGACCGCCGGGAAAAATGGAAATCGCCACGGCCTGCGCCGCTTCATCGGCGCTTGGCAGGCGATGCCCAAGCCCCGCCAGCGCCAGTGCCAGCGCAAAAAGCGCCAGCACCGCAAGGCGCAGGGCAGGGGTGCGCCGATGCGTCACTCGGGCAACTCTGGCGCAGCGGTGGCGGGCAAAGCCACCTGCACAATCGCCTGGCTGGTGCGCGCCCCGCCGGTTTCGGCGGCGGCAAAGTTCAAGTCGTGGCGCCGTGGCGGCACCCTGCCAATGATCTTCTTGCGCAGCGAAACCGGGCGCAGCGGTTTTGGAATCTCGCCCCAGGGGTGAGCAAGCCATTGCCCGATGAAATCGCCGAGCGCGGCCATGTCGCGCCGCTCGTCGAGCCCGCCGAACACCACCCCCCAACGCCCCTCGGCAGCAATCGAAACACGGCCGCGCGGGGTGCAGGCGCCGAGGCATTCATAGGCCAGCACCACCGCCTGCGCGGCGAAGGGGCGGGTTGCCAGTTCGGCCTTGATGCCCGCGAGGAGCGCGGCACCGCCGCCCTCGTGCTGGCGCCGCCGCGCCACATCGGGGTCAGAGCAGGTCAGGCAGACGTGCAGCTCGAAACTCGTGGCGGGGTCAGGCCGGGTCATGGCGTCTCTCGTGGCGGCAAGGTGGATGTCGGTCGCCGTGTTGCGGCTTTTGGCAGCGGCGTATTGGGCAAGTCGGCAGCGACTTCTGACACCGCAAGGCAAGGGGCCTGCGCCGGATCGGGGTTCGCTGCCGCCATCTGCGCCGCCTGGTGATCGTCACAGCCATCACCCTGCGGCCAAATCGACGGGACCAGCCCGAAGTCGTGCGGCGCTACGCATTGTTCTGGCGATGCGGCGGCTGCCAGCGGCAGCGTGGCGCGCGCCGTCATCCGCCCGGTTGGCGCGCCGTGCATCAGCCAGACCGAGGCCAGCGCAACCAGTGCCAACAGCGCCACCGCGACGCCGCCAAGATAGCCGTCGCCGGGCTTTCGCGCCGCCCGAACGCGGCTGGCGCGGCGCACTGCGGTTCGGGGCATGGGCAACGGCAAAGGTTGGGTTCGGCTGGTCATCTCACCCCTCCATGGTCGCGACATAGGCGCGGGAAAGCGGGTGCCGCGCTTCGGCCAGAAATCTTTGCAAAGGCAGGTCTTCGACAATCTGCCCGCCATCGAGAACCGCAATGCGGTGCGCCATCCGGCGCAGCGGCGCGAGATCGTGGCTGACCACCAGCATCGCAAGGTCGCGCGCGGCGTGAACCGCGCGCAGCAGATCGACCGCGGC
>PHEE01000058.1 GCA_002842855.1 Alphaproteobacteria bacterium HGW-Alphaproteobacteria-4
GTCGGGGTCCTCCATCAGGGCGTGGTTCTGCTGGTTGCTGTCGTCGTCCAGGATGATGGTGCGCCGGGCCAGGTCGATCTGGTGCGCGGTGTAGCCGGCAGCCGTCGGCGCGTTGGTATCAGTGAACTGGCGGAAGCGGCCGCCCTGGGCCAGCACCAGTTGGCCGTAGCGGGACAGCTCGAAGTACTCGGTCACACTCAACTGCTCGGCGACTTGCACCAGCATCCCCTCGAACGGCTCATAGTAGGCGTTGATTTGCGTCTCTGCGCCGGCCAGGTCGGTGGCGGTGACGCCGGGCACCGGCAGAGTGATGGCGGCCGGGGTCGGCAGGGTGTTGCCGCTGCTGACCACGACCACCGCGCCGGCCGTGGTGGCGTTCAACTGGCTCATGTTGAAGTATTCACTGGACGAGCCGGTGACCTGGACCTTGTCACCCACGACCACATTGGTCGGGCAGGTCGCGCAGTAGACGAAGATGCCCTCGGAGGTGGCCGCGTCCCCGTCGACGTCCGCGTCTTCCTCCTGGATGAAGAAACCGTCCAGCTTGTAGTCGTCGACACCGGTGACGCCCTGGTAGTCGCCTACCACGATCGCTTCGACCGTGAAGGTGCCGGCGATGCATGAACTGCCGCTGCCCTGGATTTCATGGATGTAGTCCGGGCAAAGGTTTACAGTCCCTGGGGTGGGCGAGAATTGGTCGTAGCTGGCCGTGTTGCGCGCGCCGCCAGCGCCGTTGAGGCAGCGTTGGCTGGAATGGTCGGTGACTTTGCTCCGGCCGTTTTCATTCACCTGTGGCTGCCCGGCGTTGAGCAGCACGAGCAGCCCGGCGTCATCCGCATCGTCCGTGTCGTAGACGATGGCGTCGATGAGGTTGGCGGTGGTGACAGCCGTGCCATTGGGGAAGTCCGTGGCATCCCCCAAGTACAGCGCCACCGCGTCGGGGCCGTTCTGTAGGAAGTTGTCGCTGAATACCAGGTCAACGCCGGGGACGCCGGCGTTTCCCAAAACGATATAGCCGCTGGCATCCGTCACATAGCCGTCCAGGTCATAGGCGGCGTAGGAAACATCTCCATTGCCGTTGAAGAGGACCACGACAAAACCATCCAGCGCCGTGTTGCCCGCCCCGCCATCGTACAACTCAACAAACTCGGCGGCGTCAGTGCCAGGCGTGTCGGCGTCCACCTCGTTGATGAGCAGATCCACGCCACCTGCGCCCACGGTCGTAAAGCTCCAACTGGTGTCCGCACCCATGTTGTCGGGCGGATCTTCCGTGTCGGTGTCGCTCACGTCTGCGGCATCGATGGTCACTGTACAGGTTTCGCTGTTCTGGAAGTCGGTGTGCGGGAGCGTCCAGGCCGTGGGGCCGCCAGCAGGCGTGACGTTCTGGACGCCGGAGCCAGGGCAGTTGATCTCGACCTGGCTGTTGAACGTGACGGCCTCGCTAAAAGTCACCGTGATGGTCGCATCGACGGCAACGCCCGTGGCGCCGTCAGTGGGGTCGGTGCTCGTGACGGTAGGGGCGGAGTCACCGCCACCCGTGTAGTCGGTCATCTCGAAGTCATCCACCATCAGCCGCTCGCCAGCAGTGCGCCGGATGCGGACGATAATGTCGTCGGAGTTGCCGGCGCCATTGGATGTGTTGATCGTCCCAGACACCTGTTTCCAATCGCTAGAGCCTAGCCAGGCATTGTTGATGGTTTGGACGCTCGTCCAGTTGGCGCCGTTGTCGATACTATACTCGACGACGTAACTGGGATCTGGACTGCTATCCCAACGCCGCACCCACACAGAAAAAGTGCCAACTCCACCAGTGGTGACTTTCGCTTGCCAAAAGGATCCGTCAGCATCTCGCAGACGCCAGGCATAGTCGCCGCTGCGGGTCTTTGCGAAACCGTCCTGGGTACCGGAACTCTCGCGGAGCGCCACCTCGCCGCGAAAAGTGACCTCTGAGTGGGCCGCATCGGCGTATTCCTTCGTGCCATAAGCGATCAAGCTGGTGCCGGTGACATTCACCCAATTCCCGTTGGTATCGAAGTTTTCAGTGTAGGTAGCGCTAGGAGAAAAAGCCACAATCGTCGCATCCGGCCCGGCCGCGGCCGGTGACGCGACGGCCAGCACGAACGAGAGCGCGACAAGACCAAGCATAAGACAGAAGAGCGGTGTGCGTTTCATGGGGGGAGTCTCCGTGATGGTGATGGAGCGATCATCTGGCGGGCCTGAGCGCCAGCGCCATTGCGGATCGCTCGAACCCGATTATAACCCAG
>PHEE01000038.1 GCA_002842855.1 Alphaproteobacteria bacterium HGW-Alphaproteobacteria-4
ATGCCACTCAATTCGGTTCTCCGCGCACCACTTCAGGATCGCGTTCGAGGTCAGTTCCGTTCCATTGTCAGAGACAATCATGCCCGGTCGGCCGCGCCGCTCGATCAGCGCCGTCAGTTCCCGCGCGACGCGGCGGCCAGAGATCGAGGTGTCAGGAACCGCGGCGAGGCATTCCCGCGTGACGTCATCGACCACATTCAGCACCCGAAAGCGCCGTCCGCAGGCAAACTGGTCATGCACGAAGTCCAGCGACCAGCGCGCGTTTGCCCGTGCCTCGACCAGGATCGGGGCTCTTGTGCCGATCGCCTTGCGGCGTGCTTTGCGTTTACGGACGGTTAACCCTTCTTCACTGTAGAGCCGGTAGATGCGGTTGATGCCCGAAGGCTCACCCTCTCGGCGCAGCAGCACGAAGAGCCGCCGGTAGCCAAACCGGCGTCGCTCGTTGGCCAAGTCACGCAACCGCCCGCGCAACACAGTATCCGGCGCGCGCTGCGACTGGTAGCGGACCATCTTGCGATCCGCCCCGGCAATCTGGCACGCCCGCCGCTCTGACAGCCCGAACAGAGCCTTCAGATGCGCGACTGCTTCGCGCCTTGCGGCGGGCGTCACCACTTTTTTGAAACCAGTTCCCGCATCGCCGCCAGCTCCAGCATCTGCTCGGCCAAGAGCTTCTTCAGCTTCAGGTTCTCGTCCTCCAACGCCTTAAGCCGCTTGGCCTCCGACACCGTCATCCCGGAATACTTCGCCTTCCAGGCATAAAACGTGCCTTCCGACATGCCATGCTTGCGGCAGAGATCAGCGCACTTCGCGCCTGCCTCATGCTCATGCAGGATACCAATGATCTGTTCTTCGGTTCGTATCGTTCGCTTCATCGTCCGTCCCTTCCTTGGGGCGGACTCTAGTCGTAACTGGAGGAAATTCTTAGTGGCAGGTAAGTCTGGCTCCAGCATCTGGCGTTGGACTTCGTTGACTTTCTCCGTTGCTTACAGACGCTCCACCAGCTCTTCCAGAGCGTTCCCCTGTGCGCCGGAGGTTCAGCAGGAACAGGGCGATGGTGAGTGCCGCCAGCAACAGCCCCAGCGCCCTGCGCGCCGGGCCGCTCGCGAGGATTGCGGCGATCCAGCCCATCAGCGTCGCCCCCGTTTCCAGTCATAGGGTTTGCCCGCGCGCGAGAGGTGAGCTTTGGCGGCGAGAAGGGTTCAGAATTCGGCTGCTCTATCAGAACGGGGCGCCGCGCTTTCGCACGCACTGTCCTCGGCGTCTCTTTCACGCAGAATTGCATCGAGCTCGGCGCCCTTACCGCTGCGCAGCTTTTGTGTGACCCAACTCAGCGTATCGGTCTGTTGGGTGCGGCCGTCGTGACCTTCGGCGGCAAACCCCAGCGCGGCCCGTCGCGCATTGGTCTTTGCGATGTAGCTGTCTTTCATCGAGCTGATGCCGCGACGACGCAACGCGGCATCCCATGCGTCGTCGTAAAAATGGTCGAGCTCTTCGGGGAAAAGCGCGGCATGCAACGCGCGCGCCTTTTGCAGCAAGACCTGCTCAGCGGCGTCGCGGGCATCAAGTTCGGCAATTTCCTCGGCAGAAAGGCCGACGCGCGCGGCGGCATGCTTCTTTGCTTCTTCTTTGCTCTGTCGGTTCATGGTTGCTCACTGTTTGTGTCGTTTCGGGGAACCCACGGCCGAATTCCGGCATGTTTTCGGATCTCGAAGGCACCGATGCCCCGAGTTAAACTCTACCAACCGCGCACGTCAGAATCGGCCGCAACCTGCACCGGCGGAGTGATTTTTCTCGGCTACTGGCCAGGGACTGCGAGCGATTCAAGAAGACCACTTCGCGAGATTTCCATGAGAACCTTGTCGATGTAGTAGCGCAAGCCATACGGTGTCGGATCCTGCCTTTCTTGCTGGGGCAAAACGTGATGCCCAGTCGCCCGTTTCCGAGGAGTAGGTCATCAATGCGCGGGGGGTGGGTGATGCTGGTTCTGACCAATCGCGTTTCCTTCTCATTTCGAATCGTTTTGATACTAGATCATGGATGCGTCAATTTCGGACGTATACGCCTCCGGGGTGGGTTGTAACTTGCGGCTATTCCATAAAGATTACGTTTGAGCAGGGGTTAAAGGGCCACGTATCGTTTCGATTCGCTGAACAGTCTGAGGCCTTGACTGCATGCGCCACTCCCACGTGTGGCGAAACAAAGCGGGTGAAGGCCGATGCCAGTCTTGGCGAGGAGGTGCGGATGAATGGTCTTGAGCCACTGGTGACGGTTAATCCCGGAACGGGCGCCTTTCGGGCCATCACATCCGACCTTTTGGCGGAAACCTATCTCGCGCCGCGCCCTCCGGCGGTCGATCTGAACTCAGTGCTGACAGATGACGCATTCCCTTGGGCCGCTAGCATGGCTGTTGCGCCGCTTGAAACAGCTGCTGCAGTTTCAGCGGCCTTGCGCAGCCTCGCGCTGGCGACCCAGGGCCTGAACCCGGATGAGGTCGAGCTCGGGGCGCTCGATCGCGACAGCCGCCTTTACAAACACCTCGCCGCGCTCTGTGACCTCTGGCGTAATGCCCCAGGGGCGCTGCTGGAAGATCTGCAGGTTTACGCCCATGTGCTGGCCTGCACATCTGGCGACGCGCTTGAGCCGCTTCCGTTGGTGAGCGCTGATTCATGCGGGTTCGCGACACCCATCGAGCGCCGACTGCATGTGCATTTGCTGGATCATCACGACATCGCCAATGAAACTTTCCGTAAGGAATGGGCAGCGCGCCGTGCGCCGCTGGTGACGGGCGCGGCCGAGGGGACGAGCTTGTGGCGGGCGCAGCAGGGTTTGACGGGCGCGTCCATCCAATCCGGACCGCTCGACGACAGCTTGGCGTTCTTCGCGCTGCGCGATGAGGCCGAGGAGGCGGATTTTGCGGCGGCGCGGGCGCAGCGTCTGATCGATCAAGGCGCCTCACCTCACGAGATCGGTCTGCTGATGCCCGACGAGATCAGCTATTTTGCGCAGCTGCAGCGAGCCTTCGATGCCGCTGGCATTCCGCTTTCCGGCTTGCCCGTGCAACCCGACCGCCGCGACATTGCAGGCGAAACCCTCCTTCAGCTGCTTTTGTGCTTTCAGGCCCCAGCACCGGCCATGGCGCTTGCCAGTCTTTATATCTCGCCTTTGATGCCTTGGTCGTCCGAGACGGGGCTACAGCTCGCGCGCGAGGTCATGCAGGGCCGGTTCGAGCCCTACGCGGCGAGATCCCTGACAGGGCGCGCGCAACGGTTCTACAAACTGGTGCGGGGCAATATTGCGCAGACGTCAGATGGCATCCTTAAAGCCCTCGAACAGGCTGCCCAGCTCTTGAGTGAAGCGGCCGAGCAACGCGAGGCAGTTGCTGCATTTCGCGCGAAGATGGGAATGATGCGCACCGCGCTGTCTCAGAGCCGGTCGCTGGATTGGACTGCGCTCTACCGTGTCGCGACACCCGCCACGCCCAAGCCTTCACCTTCGGAGGCTTTTGTCGAGGGCGTGAGCGTGTTTACGGAAGGGGCCATGCCGTGGCGCCCAGCGCGGCATCTTATTGCCATGGGCATGAGTGGCAATCGCTGGCCGCGTGCGGTTTCCGCCTCGCCGCTCTTTCTCGATGGTGAACTTCGGCTTCTGCGCGAAAAGACCGGGCTCCATGTCGAAACGCGGGGCGATGCGTTGGGCCGGCGTCTCGAAAAGCTTCGCCGCCAGTTGCTCTGCGCGTCGGACTCCCTGACCCTCTTGCGCCCTGTCTTCGCGCCAAATGGCAGCCGTCAAGCTCCGGCGGCGGCCTTGTCGCTGGTGGCGCGCACCGTCGGGAATGGCGAAAAGGGCACCGAGGATGCCGAGGCGTTGATCCATGATCTGCGTGCTCGCCCGCGCGAGAGCTGGCCGTTTGCGCATCGGGTTGTTGAGGCCACCACAGATGCGCAGCCCCGCGCCGTGCCGGAAGATGGGATCTTGCGCTTGGACCGCGATCTGCTCCGCCGCCGCCTTGCCGATGATGGGCGGATGCGGCCTCAGTCGCCCAGCCGGTTGGAAACGCTCATGGTCAGCCCGCTTGCCTGGAGCCTGTCCGAGTTCGGAGCGGAGCCGGTGACCTGGGCCCCTGACGGGCTTAACGTCATGGTTGCTGGCACCATCGCGCACGACGTTCTGGAGTTTCTGTTTCCGAAGGACGCGCCGCTGCCAGACCATGACCAGATCGAGGCTGCCGTGCCGGAGTTGCTGTCCTCGGCCATCCGCAAATATGCTCCGTTCCTGCAGCGATCGATCTGGGCGGTCGAACGTGAGGGGCTACTTCGCGATATCCGAACGGCCGCCCATGCCTGGCGCAACACGCTCGAAGGCCTTGGTGCCCGCGTGATCGACAATGAGATCGGTCTTCAGGGCGAGGCACTGGGCATCTTGCTGCGCGGACGCGCTGACTGCCTTCTCCAACTGGAAGACGGCAGCCTTCTGGTCGTGGATCACAAGAAAAGCGGCACGCCCAAACGCCGTGCGCGCCTTGAAGCAGGCTGGGATTTGCAGCTCGGCCTTTACCGCGAAATGCTCAAACGTCCCGAAAAGACGGGCGAGGTGCTTGAGGCCGCCTTGGCGGGAAGCCCCACGATCGGGGTGGCGTACCACTTAATCAACGACCAAGGGGTCTTGCTCGAAGGACTCCGAGCACCCGATGGCATAGTTACCGTCGTGGAGGGAGAGATTTCTAGGCAGGCCATGGACCTGCTCATCACACGGCTTGCCGAGGTGGGGGCAGGTTTGATCCGCCTCAACAGCGAAGACGACCGCAAGTTCTTCGAGAAAACAGCGAACCTCGCACCCTATGCGCTGGATGCCTCACCGCTTGTCTCGCGCTTCATGATGCCTGGCGCCGAGGCCGATGACAGCATGGAGGACATCGATGATTGAGATGCTGACTATCGTTCCAGCCGGGGCAGGCTCGGGGAAGACCTTTCGGATCAAATCGGACCTTACCAAATGGGTGCGAGGCAACCTTGTCGCACCTGATCGCATTCTGGCAGTGACCTTCACCGAAGCCGCGGCCGCGGAGCTGCGGGGGAGGATCCGTGCAAGCCTTTTGGCCGAGGGTATGGTTGAGGCAGCGCTGGCCGTCGAACAGGCCTATGTCTCGACCATCCACGGTCTGGGTCTGCGTATCTTGTCTGAGCATGCGTTCGCTGCAGGCGCCTCTCCGCAGCCGCGCGCCCTGGCCGAGGCGGAGCGAGACCTGCTGATCCGCCAGGCCATGGCGCATGCTCAGTCGCTTGAGGCTGTCAAAGCCGACCTGCCGCGCTTTGGGTACAAGTCGAGTTTCTTCTCGAATGAGAGCCAGGAAGACAGTTTCCGAGGCAGGATCCTGACCACCATCGATCTTTTGAGGGGGCTCGGCGACAATGGCAATGATCCGCAATTGGCGGACTCGGCTGTAGCCCGCCTGCGGAGGCTTTATGGTCGGGTTGAGCCGGACGGGGCGCACCTGGAGGCGCGCCTGCTTGCGGCGATCAACGCCCTGCTCGCTGCATTCCCCAATGACCTCGCAGCCCATGCAACCTCGGCGGCTGCGCGCACGGCGTTTGGTAAAGGCTTTCGCAACCTGAAGCGCGCCCAGCGCCCTGGGGAATTGCGCCGGGATTGGGGGCTCTGGAAGGCCCTGAGTCAGCTGCGTCAATCGAAGCGGGGGGCGCCCACACCGGAAGGCTATGATGCGCTGTCTGACGAGGTGATTGCGGCTGCTGCCGATATCGCGGTCCACCCCGGCCCCTTGGAGGATGCCTGTGCGCATCTCACGGCGCTCATCCATGGCGCCCAGGAGGTGATGACGAAATACGCCGACATGAAGCGCGAAGCGGGCGTCATCGACTATGCCGACATGATTTGCGACGCCGAGCGCCTTCTGCGGACGCGCCCGGAAATCCTCGATGCGCTTTTGTCCGAAGTCGACTGCGTCATCATCGACGAATTCCAGGACACGAACCCGGTGCAGTTCGCGCTGCTGTGGCGGATCGCACAATCCGCAAAGCGCGTGCTGATCGTTGGCGACACCAAGCAGTCGATAATGGGCTTCCAGGGGGCAGACCCCCGCCTGAGCGAGGCACTCGAGCGACAGAACCCGGAAGCGGCCTCGCCCCTCACGGGTAACTGGCGTTCCGATCCGCGCCTGATGCAGATGGTGAATGAGATTTCGGTGGGGTTGTTCGGGGAGGCCTATATTCCGCTACAGCCGCAGCGCCCGGAAACAGGGCAGATCTTTACCGAGATCCTGCGCATCTCGGAAGGGCGTCGATCGAAGAAGTCGCGCCCAGAGGAGCATGTGGCCGCGCGCATTGCGGATATCCTCGCGGAGGCTGGGCCGGTGGTAGAGCGAGAAAGTGATCCCAAGGCTCCGACATTCCGCCCAGTTGAGCCGCACGACATTGCCATCCTCGCGCCGACCCATTCGATGGCGGCGCGCTATGCCAGCGCGCTCAAGCTGCAAGGCGTGCCTGTCCGGATCAGTGCTTCCGGTTGGTTGGACTCGCCTGCGGTCATGGCGGCTCGCAACGCGCTGGCATTCGCGGTTGACCCCACAGACCGTCATGCGGTCCTAGCTCTTCTGACTTTAGGCCCGTCGGCGGTGCCTCTTCAGCAGGCAATGATCCTACTGGCCGATGGGGAGTTGGAAACCTGTGCCGAGCTTGCTGAATTGCGCGCGCTGGCCGAGACCGCACCGACCATGCCGTTAGAAACTCTGCTCCCGCAGGTGCTCAGCGCTGCTGGCATTCTCGACTGGGCTGCGCGCATGCCGGAGGCAGCACAAGCCCATGCGGACCTGATGCGGCTCTACGCAGAGGTCAGCGAATTCGTTTTAGCCCATCGTGACTTCAAGGCCGCAGCTGGCTTCCATGGCGCGAGTGCGCAGGTCTTCCTGGGCTGGCTTGAAGCGCGTCGCGAGGAACACGACTTCGACCGCCACCCTGACCCCGGCCAAAGCGCCGGACAGGGCGTCGAGATTGTAACGTGGCATGCCTCAAAGGGGCGGGAATGGCCGATCACGGTGGTTGTCGGTCTCGACAAGAAGATCGGTGAAAAGCCCGGCACCTTGTGCGCCGAATTCACAGACTTCAGCGATCTGGGCGCCATTCTTGAAAGGGCCCTTCTGATCTGGACGCCAGACCTGCCGATCAAGGAGAAGAAGGACGCCTTCATTGCCGATCGCCGGTTGGCATCGGAAGCCGACGCGCGGCGCTTGCTTTATGTGGCGCTGACCCGAGGGCGCGATCGGCTGATCCTGGAGTGGCCGGATTTCGCGCTGAAGAAGGTTGGCGAAAGCGATGGGCCCGCGAACCACGCCGAAATGCTGGTGCTGGAGGCGGGCATTGAGCCGGAGGCTGGAAGCCTGAAGGTTGGCGGTGTCAGTTTCCCGGCGCGCACCTTGATGTGCAGTGCCGATTCCCCAGGCATGCTGGAATCGTCCAATGTGGAAGATGCCTCGGAAAGGTTGGCCTTTGGTGAGTTGCGGCCCATGCTCGAGACTCAGAAGACTGTGTGGCGTGTTCGTCCCTCGTCGATCGTGCAGGACCCGTTGCCTGCGGTTCAGACGCGCGTCGTAACGCTGGACGTTCCTCCACAGGCTGTGTCCCTCGCGGCGACAGCCAGCGAACGAGGCACTGCCCTTCACAGGGCGATGCGTGTTCTCTTGCTTCGCCCGGATTTGCGTCCGCGTCTGTCGGCGGCCACGGGGTTCGACGAGGCGACGCTGGATGTACTGCAAGCACAGGCGGACGCGCTCAAACAATGGCTGACGGCTAAAGGCTATACGCAGATCAAGTGCGAGGTTCCGATCCAGAAGCGGGAAGCATCAGGCGCCGAGTTCAACGGCATCATCGACCTTCTGGCGACGGGCGAAGGGAAACGGCTGATCCTCGATCACAAGAGTGGCGCGGGAAGCTTCGCCGGTTACTTTGCGCAGCTTGATGCCTATCGAGGCATACTCACGGAACAGGATCAGTCAATCCAACCTGATGTGGCGGTCCACTGGATTGACAGGATGGAAATTGAAATCTTAGGCGAAGTGGGCAAAGCAATATGAAAATGACGAAGACGGACTATATCTTAAAGAGCCTAGTCAAGGTTTCAAACAAGCGGTGGGAGTTCTTTATTATTTCTCGTATCGTTCATCAACTTGATGATGATATTGAGTTTGTGACGCAGCAACTGGTACGTGGGGGCGATGGTCGACGATATCTGACCGATCTTTACTTCCCCCAGTTTGATCTGCATCTCGAGATTGACGAAAGACATCATTTGACCAACGAGGAATTGGACCGCTTTCGCGAAATGGATATCGTTCAAGAAACTAACCATAAAGTGGAGCACCTCAAGATATTCGAAAAGTCGCGGGCAGAGAAAACGCTGCAACAGATTAAGCGTAAGGTGGATGATTTTGTGGATTTTGTCCAGAAGCGCAAGCAAGAGTTAGAAAAAAATGGAAAGTTCATCCCATGGGACTGGGAAAACCGTTACTCCGCCGATCCCATCATACAGCGTGGATATATCGATGTAGATGACAGCGTTACTTTCAGATTGCAGGCGGAGGCTCTGCGATGCTTTGGGTTTTCCGGTAAAACAATCCGGCGAGGGACTTGGCATATTCGCGATGGAAGCGGCGATTGGGTTTGGTTTCCGAGGCTTTATCCGCATTATATTTGGAATAATGAAATCTCCGTTAATGGCGATCATATTTTTCAGCGTGCTATGGGCGAGGAGGCTCGGGAACATAATTTTCGGCAAAATAAGAAAGCTGCATCGGAGAGGCTTGTTAGTGTAGTTGTTTTTGCTAAAGCGAGAGACTCCTTGGGGTCAAATGTTTTGCGCTACGTTGGTACGTTTCAGCACAACGTAGCTGCGTCTAGTAGAGAGGTAATTCAATTTGATCGGATTAGAACGCGCGAAGACATCCGGAAATTTTTTAAAATTGAAAATTCACTATGAGTGTTACTGACATTATCCCCGACATCCACGGTCAGGCCGAGAAGTTGCGTCTCGCTCTACAGAACCTCGGCTGGCGGCGGAATGGAACGACATGGCTGCATCCCGAGCCCGATCGCCAGATCGTTTTCTTGGGCGACTTTATTGACCGTGGTCCGGAGAGCGGAGCCGACATCCGTATCGTGCGCGAACTGATGGATGCGGGGCGCGCCCAGGCCATCATGGGCAACCATGAGCTCAACGCGCTTCACTTCCATACGGCTGATCCCGAGACAGGGGCGCCTCTGCGTTTACATGACGTTGGCAACTGCGACCAACACGAAAACTTTCTTAAAGAGTTTCCTCTGGGTGCGTCTCATACAAAGAACGTGCTGGATTGGATGAAGGGGCTGCCCCTGGCGACTGCGATCGCTCCTGCGGACGACAATTCAACCTGCGGAGTGTGCCAATGCCAATTTTATCTGGGCTAGCATGATTTCGCCAAGCGCTCTGGGTTCGATTATCTTTACCTCGGCCCCCCAGCGAAACAGATGCCAGCACATTTCGCGCAGGCCTCCTGCGCGAAACCGCACCGTCAGGCTGCCGTCGGGCTCGTCGGTCATTTCCTGCGTGGGGTGGAACAGGTAGTGCCGCGCGTCGGGTGCTGCGGCTGGCGTGAACCGCCAGACAACGTCATGCACGTCCTCTTGCCAGATCCCGAAGGAACGCTGCATCCAGGTGGAAAGATCAAAGTCCTCGGGGCGTTCGAAGCTTTCATTGGATAACTCTATTCTCTCGAAGCCCGCCAGCGCAAAGAGTCGCACGTCCTTGGCCCAATCGCTATAGGCGGCAAGATACTGACGCCCTTCTCCGAGCAGCATTGCCAAAGGGCCAAGCCTTGCGCTGCGGCTCAGAAGACCTGTTGCGCGCGCACGGTGGTCTGCCTCGATCCAGACCCCGGCCAGAATGGCCTGACGTAGGTTGTTCAGCGTTTCTACCGGGATGCGTTCGCGCGGGCCGGGGCGAAGGGCAACACCATCCGCCTCGAGCAGCGCGGCAATGTCGGGTTCGAGCCGCGTGCGCCTCGGCCCCGACAGGCGTGCCCGCAAACGGTCTGAAAGCATATCCAGATGGTTCGCGGTCGCAAGGTCGCCACTTTGTCTGGCTAGTTCGGCCCCGCGGTGAAGCGCCCCGATGTCTTCAATGGTCGGATCCGCGAGCCGCCCGGTTGTGCCTGGCGGAAGGCGCCACCGTTTGCGCCCCGCGGGTTCGCTGATCTCTTCGGTCAGCGGAAAAGCGTCGCGGATGGCATCGCGCATCCTTTCCGCGGTTCGGCGCGAAACCTGATACGTCTCGCCGATATCGTCGAGCGAAAGACCATCGGCGCGGCCCTGCATCTGCAAAGCCAGCCGCACCAGGTCTGCCAACCGGCCATAACGCATTGGGGAGCCTCCATTTCCCGCAGTCTGGCGTAAACCGGCCTGTGCTTCAAGCAAGCTGCCGACCATCGGGGCTGCTTTCCCGTGATCGGTCGCCCACCAATTACCGCGCGGCACGAAACCCGATCGGGTTGCCGGTGTTGGGTTTTGACGCCTGTTCGCGGCGGAGTTCAGCCAAGATGGCCTCAGGGGCCGTTATGCCGAGCAAGGTGCTGCGTTTCGCCACGACAGCAAAGTCCCCAGGCGTCAGCTGATCAAGAGTGCAGAGGCCCTCAGGCGGATTGGCCTGAAAAAACCGCCGGAAACACGCCTGGCGCTGCGCGATGCCGAGAGGCAGGAAACCGATCCTAAGGCTGAACCGCCTCGCCGTGGCGGGGTCAAGCTGGTCGGCGAGGTTTGTCGTGCAGGCAAAGGGCAGGGGGTGGCTTTCCATCCAGGTCAGCATTTCGTTCACTTGCGATATTTCCCAGCGGTGCGAGGTCTCAATGCGCGACGCGAGCAGCGAATCCGCTTCGTCAAAAATCAGAAAAGCGCGCGTGTCACGCGCCTCGGCGAAGGCATCGGCAATGTTGCGCTCGCTTCCACCAACGTAGCGATCGAGAAGATCAGATGCCCTGCGCTCCAGAACAGGCATCTGGAGTTGTTCGGCAAGGTAGCGCGCAAATGCGCTTTTGCCGGTGCCGGGCGGGCCGCTAAGACACAGCCCGCCGGTGTTTGCTGGGCCGCAGGCGACGAAGCGTTTGGCAATCAGGCTAAGGTTGTGGTCTGCATTGGCCAGATCGGGATCAAATAGCCCAGCGCTCGGCACGCTGAAAGGAAGGTGCCCACCACGCACGGCGCGAGATAGTGCCGCCGCCGCCAGTCTCACGTCATCTGTGCTGCCGCGGGCGACGCGTGCGGCGCGAATCGCGCTGTTGGCCAGTGCTGGCGCATCCTCCATGTTGTGCGCCAACTCGAGACAGATGTCTCGCGACATCGCCATGTGATGCTGTTTGGCAAGCATCTGCCACACCCGGGCGCGAACAGAGACCGGGGGCGTGCGCAATTCCAACGTGAACGTGATGCGACGCAGGAAGGCGGGATCGCAGATACTGATGTCGTTCGTCGTCCAGAGGGTCGGCACGGGGTTGCCCTCTAGCAGGCGGTTCGTGTGGACCTTTGAACCCGAGCGTCGCAGCGACAGGCCAAAAAGCCCGCTGTCGAGCCCCGGGAACAGGTCTTCCATCTCGTCGAACAGGATGATGCTGTTGCCCTGATCGGCAAGAAGCCTTTGCCCGAGCCGCAACTGCTGCAGCCTCTCGAACCGCGATGGCTCGTCACCGTCATCGTCCGCTTCGCCAACTGCACGCAGGTTTGCGCCGAGCCGAGCTGCCAACACCTTGCAAAACTCGGTCTTTCCCGTGCCGGGCACACCATGCAGCAGGATGTTCACGCCCTTTTCCCGCCGTTTCAGCGCGCCCTGCAGCAACCGGCATGCAAAGTCTCGGCCCGGTCCCAAGTGGTCGAAGTCCTCCCAGGACACCGAGGCGGGCGCCACGACGGCAAAGATCTTGCCCAGTATGTCTTCGAGCCCACGCGAGGGCGGCTCCAAAGCCACCAGCAGGCGTTCAGAGAGGAAAAGGCCAAGCCCGGTGATTGGCAGTTTCTCGAATTGCAGAAGGCCGGAAACCATCAATCTGCCGGAATGCGCCAGCGCTTTGCGCACGCGCGCAGGCGAAAGCCCGGTCAGATTAGCGACGACATCTTCGACCGGCAGTCGGGCCTCGTCTGTCAATGCGCTGCAAAGCGACTTGACCGGGCCGCTGCGGGCAGCGCGGACCGCGAGAGCGAAGATCTGCTCCTCGTCGTTGCCAAGCCCCATATGCGCAGCCAGAGCCGCGATGTTGCGGGCAAGTGCATCCGGCCGGGCGCGCGGTGTCATTGCGACTTGCCGCGCGATGCGGGTGCGCAGTTCATCCCAAACCGCAACCGGAACGCCCTTGCGTTTGAAGTGGTCGAGATCAGGTTCCCAGGGGAACCCCGGATCTTGCTGCTCGGTCCAGTTTGAAAGCTCCAGTGCCACGACGCTGCGTGCCGGGAAGCGGCTGGCAAGCCTGTTCGCTAGGTCGATCAGGTATCTCTGCTCGTATCTGTTCGTCATGAAACCCCCGTGCTGACGGACAGGATGTAACACTTGGATGCGTCAAATTCGGACGTGTGGAGACTGGGCGGCATGGCATCTTTGCGTGACGATAGCATTCCGGCGGCGTAAGAAGACGCATGCATTACGCAATTTTCGATATTGATTCCATGGGCGTGTCGCCGGCCTACTGGTCCCCGGCGCAGGATTCGGCGTCGCTCTGCGACGCGGGTCTCGGCTCTGACAACACGGTTCGTTCGACGTCCCTAAACTCAAAAACGACAGGAGTGGATGATTGTTGACACTTCCCGAATACCTGCTTTTTGCGGCGCCGCCCTCGGCGGAAGGCGCCGTTCTCGTGAAGGTTCACATCGATGGTCGGCCAGGCATGATCAGGAACCAGCACATGAGCCCAGAAGGGCTCGAAGACTTCCTCTGCGATGCCCGCGGCGAAATGCCGTTTCTGGCCTTTGACGAATATCCCAAACGCTTTGTTACGTTTCGCCTGAATCGCGTGCGCGGCAGCGCGCTGCTTTCAGTGCGCAGCCTTGAGGTCGAGGATGCTTTTCCGCAAGAATGGGAAACCCGCGGCCCGAAACATGCGGACGACACAAGGGCTTAACGGGGGCGGAGAATGAAGATCGGAACGCTCTCAAGCGAGCTTCGTGGCGCCGAGATGGTGTTGAGCGGCCCAGAGCGAGTCGAGGCGATCTTGCGCGTCCTGCGCACTTTTCGGCCCGACATGCCGCTGAGTGCAGGCTATTCATTGGCCACCGACGCCGAACTTGCCACCTTGGGCGAAGAGCTTGCGGGCATGGCATGGAAAGGGTTGGTCTTTGCCGAGGTCAAGTCATACGACAGCGCGCTGTGGCCTAAGCCTACCAGTGGCATCGCCACCCCAGAACCCTCGCGACGTGCTATGTTTGCATGGGCAGATGGCAAATTGCACCACATCGGGCGGCAGCTGCTCACGCAGAGTAGCGATATTGGCGCTGGCAATCAGTGCGTTGCGCTGCTCGAGGAGTGCCTCGCCAGCCGGACCGTCAACTTTCGCGGCCAGCGCGTGGGTGCACTGATCTGTGGTGAGTTGAACATTCTGCGAGGGCGCAACGAGATTACGCCAGTTTCCGCGCGGATTGGCGATTGGCTTCGCAGTCTCGACATATTGGTGAACCCCACCCACGACCTTATGGGCATCGGCGGAACCCTGCGCGCCAAGCGCCGTTGGCTGAGCCGGCGCGGCAAGGCTTATGTCTCAGCGTCTAACTGGAACAGCCAGAAGCCGGTGCAGCGCCAAAGTGGCAAAGGCCCGGCAATCCGCGCGCAATCGCGCAGTGCGGCCACGCTGCAAAGTGTACTTCTCGATGGCCAAGACGTCGAAATGTGTAGAATGAACGAAACAGAATTCGAATACCGGGACGCCCTTATATGATGGCGGATTTCACGTCGATTGCGTCCAAGGGCCAGAAATCCCGCCCTTTCTGGCAGTTGCTGCAAATCGTCGCCCCCGATGTGCAATGCGAACTTCGGTTCGACCGGTTGCGCCTAATCTCGGGGAGGGCCGCGCAGCTTGGCATCGATCTGCTCGGCCACACCCGCCACCGCGCCGCGCACATCGATGCTGATGCTGACGCCGCCGCCATTCGCACCCGCCCCCATCGCGGCGCTTTCAAATTGCACCGCAGGACGTCAAGCGATTCATCCCAGAGGTAGCGACCAAAACAACGCGAGGCGGCGGTCGCGTCACAAGGGTTTCAGGAAGGTCATCAAGCCCTTGTCCTCCTTCCATGAGCGCGCCGACCTTGGTTGTCCGACTTCGCACAGCGCGACGGCATTGGCTTTCAGCGTGAGGTCTTCTTCCTCGCCCGGATAACGCGAGCCGAATTCTGACTGGCCTGCTGCCGGGTCAATTCTCAGTGGCAATCAACAAAACGCCCGAACCTGTTCAGAACTGCCCAGTATTCATTCGGAGTAGGTGCACAATTGTGCCCATTTCGAATCGCGACATGCAGTAAGGGCGCATGCTGTTGATTTGCACGCAGAACTGAGCCGGGTTTTTCACCGAGAAGTGAGCCACCTCTGATTATGGATTTTGGTTCATGCTGGGGTCAAGCTGTGTGTTG
>PHEE01000013.1:0-75640 GCA_002842855.1 Alphaproteobacteria bacterium HGW-Alphaproteobacteria-4
CTGTTTTCGCTGTTCGAGGCGAACCCGCAGCTGATTGACCTGATCGTGGATATCTGCGGCACCGCACCCGGCCTTGCGCAGTATCTTTCGCGCAACGCCGGCGTGCTTGACGCGGTGCTCGGTGGCGATTTCTTTGCGCCTTGGCCGGGGGGTGCGGCCTTGCACAAGGCCTTGGCCGGGGTCTTTGATGCGCAACCGGACTATGAGAAAAAGTTGGGTGCCGCGCGATCATTTGTGAAGGAATGGCATTTTCGCATCGGTGTGCACCATTTGCGCGGGCTGGTGGATGCCGCCGAGGTAGGGCGCCAGTATGCCGACCTGGCCGGGGCCGCGCTGGCCGCACTCTGGCCCGAGGTTCAGGCAGAGTTTGCGCGCAAGCATGGGCCTTGCCCGGGGCGCGGTGCGGTGGTGCTGGGCATGGGCAGCCTTGGTGCTGAACGGCTCAACGCGGCCTCGGATCTCGATCTCATCGTGATCTATGACCCGGCGGGGGTCGAAACCTCGGAAGGTCCGCGCCCGCTTGCGACGCGGCCCTATTACGCGCGGCTGACACAGGCGCTGGTTACGGCGGTGTCGGCTCCGATGGCCGAAGGGCGGCTTTACGCGGTCGATATGCGGTTGCGCCCCTCGGGGCGCCAAGGTCCGGTGGCGACCGCGCTGCAAAGTTTTCGCGCCTATCAGATGGAGGAGGCCTGGACCTGGGAGCATCTGGCGCTGACCCGCGCGCGCGTGCTGGCCGGGCCGCCCGAGCTTGCCGCCGAGGTCGAGGCCGCACGGCTTGCGGTGCTGGCGGCGAAGGGGCAGGGCGCGCAGGTGATGCCCGATCTGGCCGAGATGCGGGCGCGCATTTTTGCGGCCAAGGCGCCCGATGGCGCCTGGGAGGCCAAGATCGGCCCCGGCCGCCTGCAAGACATCGAACTATTGGCGCAGAGCTTTGCGCTGCGGATGGCCGCGCCCGCGCGGCGCGTTGAACCGCAACTGCGCGCGGGGTTGCGCGGCGCGCTGATCGACAAGGCCGGGTTCGAGGCGCTCGCCAGCGCCTACCGCTTTTTCTGGCGGTTGCAGGCGGGTGGCAGGCTGCTGACCGACCGCCCGCTCGATATGGCGGCAATTGGCGAGGGCGGCCGGGCGTTCATGCTGCGCGAGGTGGGCGAGCCTGACCTTGCAGCCCTGGCGGCGAGGCTCGATGCCACCACGGCAACGGTTCGGGGTATCATTGAGGCGGTTCTTGCGGCGGATCCCGTGGCGGGGCGGGGGTAGGGCGGGGGTAGCGATGGCGCGCGCGAACATGGATCTGGCACTGGCGGACCCGAAGGGACTTATCCGGGAAAGTTACCGCATTGAGGGCATCACGGCGGCCGAATGCCGCTCGATCTTTCTCGATTGGGTTCTCGGCCTCGCGCTGGGGGTTGAACCTGCGGCGGCGATGCGGTCGGTACTTGCGGTTTATGCCGCAAGGCAGGAGGCGCACCCGATGAGCGGCATTCTGCGCGAGGGGCTTGCCGCCGTCGCCCTGCCAAAGGGGCGGCGTGGCGGCTGGGCCGGGCGGGCGCGGCGCTAGCCAAACGCTGCGGCCATCGACGCCAATTTCGTGGCGGGGTCAGCGGGTAAGCGCCGACGCCTCGGCGGCAAGGCGGGTTACCCCTGCCCAGTCGCCCGCAGCAACCAATGCGTCGGGCGCCACCCAACTGCCGCCGACGCACATAACGTTGGCCAATTTCAGATAATCAGGCGCGGATCTGAGGCTGATCCCACCGGTGGGGCAAAACCGCACCTGCGGCAACGGTCCGCCGAGCGCCTTTACGGCCGGGGCGCCGCCGATAGATTCGGCGGGAAAGAACTTCTGCACCGTGTAGCCGCGCTCCAACAGCGCCATCACCTCCGAGGCGGTGGCCGCACCCGGCAGCAGCGGCAGCCCGATTTCCTCGCAGGCGCGCAAAATCCGGTCGGTGGCGCCGGGTGCGACGCCGAATTGCGCCCCCGCCGCCTTGGCCGCGGCCACATCTTCGGGGGTGAGCAGGGTGCCCGCGCCGACCACGCCGCCCGGCACTGCCGCCATCGCCCGGATCGCGTCAAGCGCGCAAGGCGTGCGCAGGGTTACCTCCAGCGCGGGCAGCCCGCCCGCCACCAGCGCGTGGGCCAGCGGGGCAGCATGGGCAAGATCGCGCACCACCAGCACCGGCACCACAGGGGCAAGCGCGCAAATCTCGGCGGCGCGGCGGCTTTGTTCGGCGGGGGTCATGGCGGCTCTTCCTCTCGCAATGGCAAACGCCGCCGGAATGACCGGCGGCGCGGTTAGCGCAATCATCGCATCAGGGCGCTGCCGCTGCAAGCGGCGCGGCGTGGGCCGCTACATGCAGCCGTCCTTGTCGGTGGTCGGGTCGCAGATTACGCTTTCTTCCTCGGGCGCTGCCTCCGGCGCCACGGTTGCCGGAACGGCATCAAAGCTGATGCCAGTGCCCGCGTCGGGGGCGCCGAAACTCAGCACCACATCAGCGGCTTCGGCCAGATCGAACACGTTGAGGGCGTTGATCTTGGCAATGCCGTCGATCATGTCGGCAATGTCGATGCCCTGATTAAGCAGGCATGTGCGGCAGGCCGAAACCCGCGCCCCCGCCGCCATCGCCTGCGCCAGCATCGCCGGGCCATCCACGCCATAGGTGGGGAACACCGGCCCGTTGCCCGCGCCTTTGCGGCCCAGATCTAGCCCCGATGCGGCCAGCACAATATCGACAGAACGCCCCGATTTGGCGGCGGTGATGGCCAGGTGCAGGCCCATACCCGCGGTGGGCATGGCGCCGCTGGAAATCATCATCACATATTTGGCGGGTGCTGCCGCTGTTTGCGCGGTCGCCTGAATCGGCAGAAACGGCAGCAAGAGCGCCAGCAGCGCAACGACGCGCAGGGGAGAGAAAAGCTTCATGATGTCCTCGCAGGCTAGGGAAAAGTCTGCGGCAGGGTAAACCTGCATCTGCGGCACAACAAGCCGCCCGGCCTGACGTTAATTGTCGCGCCCCCCGCCCGCGCCGGTCAGACGACCACAGACGCCCCCGAATCGGCGGCACCGACCGAACGGCGGAACACCTCGAACAGCTCGCGCCCGACACCCTGCCCATTGGCCGAAAGGTCGGGCACCACCGGGGCCCGGCCTTCAAAACCCGCGGTCAGGCAATCAAGCCGCCCTGCGGGCACATCCAGCCGCAGCATATCGCCATCGGCAATCCGCGCCAGCGGCCCGCCTTCGGTCGCCTCGGGGCAGACGTGAATGGCGGCGGGCACCTTGCCCGAGGCGCCCGACATCCGCCCGTCGGTCACCAATGCCACCCGCAGACCACGGTCTTGCAGCACCGAAAGCACCGGGGTCAGTGCGTGCAGTTCGGGCATGCCATTGGCGCGCGGCCCCTGAAAGCGCACAACCACCACCATATCTTCGGTAAATTCGCCGCGCTGGAAGGCGGCCTTGACCGCATTCTGGCTGGCAAATACCCGCGCCGGTGCCTCGATCACTTGCCGATCATCGGGCACCGAAGAAACCTTGATGACGCCGCGCCCAAGGTTGCCCGCAAGCTGGCGCAAGCCGCCGGTCGCCGCAAACGGCTTGGCGGCGGGGCGGACGATCTTTTCGTTGAGGCTGGCCGAAGGGCCGTCTTGCCAGACCAGTGCGCCGTCTATCAGCCGGGGTTCCTTGCGGTAATGCGCCAGCCCGTCGCCTGCGATGGTGCGCGCATCCGCGTGCAAAAGCCCGGCATCGAGCAACTGCCCGATCAGAAAGCCAAGCCCGCCCGCCGCGTGAAAATGGTTCACGTCGGCCAGACCGTTGGGGTAAACCTTGGCCAGCAGTGGCACCACATCGGACACCGCGTCGAAATCTTCCAGATCAAGCAGAATGCCCGCAGCGCGCGCCATGGCGGGCAGGTGCATCACCAGATTGGTAGACCCGCCCGTGGCCATCAGCCCGACCAGACCGTTCACAAAAGCCCGCTCATCGAGCATCTCGCCCGCCGGGCGGTAATCATTGCCCAAGGCGGTGATCTCGGTGGCGCGCCGCGCGCCTGCCAGCGTCAACGCCTCGCGCAGCGGCGTGCCGGGGTTCACGAAACTGGCGCCGGGCAGGTGCAGCCCCATGAACTCCATCAGCATCTGGTTGGTGTTGGCGGTGCCGTAAAAGGTGCAGGTGCCGGGGCCGTGGTAGCTGGCCATTTCGGCCGCCATCAGCGCCTCGCGCCCCACCTCGCCGGTGGCAAACTGCTGGCGCACCTTCGATTTCTCGTCGTTGGGCAGGCCGGTGGTCATTGGCCCCGCAGGCAGGAACACCGCAGGAAGGTGGCCAAAACTCGCCGCCGCCATCACCAGACCCGGCACGATCTTGTCGCAGACACCCAGAAACACCGCCGCGTCAAAGGTGTTGTGCGACAGCGCCACCCCGGCGGCAAGCGCGATCACATCGCGCGAAAACAGGCTCAGCTCCATGCCTTCGCGGCCCTGCGTCACGCCATCGCACATCGCGGGCACGCCGCCCGCCACCTGCGCGGTGGCGCCTGCGGCGCGGGCAGCGCTGCGGATCAGGTCGGGGTAATGCTCATAGGGCTGATGCGCCGAAAGCATGTCGTTGTAGGCGGTGACGATGCCGATGTTGGGCGCGCGGGCTGCCGCCAGCGCGCCCTTGTCCCTGGTCATCGCCGCATAGGCGTGGGCCTGATTGCCGCAACTGAGGTGCGCGCGCGCTGGCCCCGCAGCCCCGGCCGCCCTGATCCGCGCCAGATAGTCGGCGCGGCTGACTGCGGAGCGGGTGCGAATTCGGTCAGTAACGCGGGCGATGGTCGGGTTCAGGGGCATCGGGGCCTCATGTCAGGGTTCGCACGTCATATAGGTGGTTAGCGCTAACAGATCAATTCGCTTCCGCGTTGGTGCACACATTCGCGACATTCCTAAAGTTTGAGCATCTTTAGCCAAGATTTCGACACAGTTGCTGCGCAAAAATGGTGCAACGACGAAAAAAGGGTAGGGACAGGCCATGAAAATCACCCGTTTCATCACATCGGTCGCGCTTGCAGCGGCACTCGGCGCATGCGGCACGATGGAACCTGCATCGCGGGGCACCACCGAACCGGCAGCGCTCGGAACCGCCATTCAGGCGCTTCCGGCCGCTGCTGCCCCCCGCTACGCGGTGAAGGGCGTCACTGTGCGGGTGCCGGAAACGTTGAAGGTTTCCGAGGCGAACCTGTATTATCCGATTGCCGATATCGTCTGGCGTGGTGATCCGCGCGGCGATCGCTATGCGCAAGTCAGGACCATTTTTGACACCGCCCTGGCACGGGGCACCGCAGCGATGGCTTCGGGTACGCCGGTGCTGGTCGATGTCGAGGTGACGCGCTTTCACGCGCTGACAGAAAAGGCCCGGTATTCGATGGGCGGCACCTATTCGATGCAGTTCCTTCTGACCGTGCGCGATGCCCGCACCGGCGCAATCATCGACGGCCCGCGCGAAGTGGTGGCCGATACGCCCGCCGCAGGTGGCGAGCGTGCGCTGGCCGAGGAAGCCCGCGGGCTGACGCCGAAGGTCGTGGTGACCACGCGCCTGGCCGAGGTGATTGCCACCGAGCTCACCCGCCCGCCGGGGCAGGTAGCCCCGAAGCGCACTTTGCTGAGCGCGCTGGTTCGCCCCGCCGAATAAACCCGCGGATCGTATCTGCCCTCGCCGCGGGTCGAGCAGACCGCGCCCGGCCCGCCAGCGGTGCCGGGCGCGCGCCGTTTCAGCCCGCGCGGAAATGTTTGGCGAGCTTCAGACCCTGACCCTGGTAATTTGACGCGATGCCCGCGCCATAAAGTCGCTCGGGCGCCGCAGCCATCCGCTCATACACCAGCCGACCCACCACCTGCGCGTGTTCGAGCACGAAGGGCGCCTCGTGGCACCGAACCTCCAACACCCCGCGCGACCCGATACCGCCGGCCGCGCCGTGGCCGAAGCCGGGGTCGAAAAAGCCCGCGTAATGCACCCGAAACTCGCCTACCATCGCAAGGTAGGGTGCCATTTCGGCGGCGTGGTCGGGCGGAATCGTGACCGCTTCGCGGCTGACCAGAATGTAAAAGGCGCCGGGGTCGAGGATGATGCGGCCATCGGCCGAACGGATCTCCTCCCAGAACTCGCTCGCGGGGTAAAAGGCGATTCGATCAAGGTCGATCACCCCGGTATGAGGTTTGGCGCGGTAGCCCAGAAGGTCGCCGGTTTCGGGGCGCAGATCGACCGAAAAACCAAGGCCGCCGTCGATCAACGGGGTGCCGGAAACCAGCGGCTCTTCGGCGTGCAGGCGGGTAAGCTCCGCGTCGGTCAGCACCGCTTGCCCGGCGCGAAAGCGGACCTGATTGAGCCGCATTCCGGGGCGCACCAGCACCGAGAAGGAACGCGGGCAGATCTCGGCGTAAAGCGGCCCCTCATAGCCGGGCGCGATGCGGTCGAACTCGGCGCCCTCGTCGGTGACAAGGCGGGTAAGCAGATCAAGCCGCCCGGTCGAGCTTTTGGCGTTGGCAACGGCGGTGATCCCCGCGGGCAACGCAAGACGCTCCATCAAAGGCACAAGATAGACGCAGCCCTTTTCCAGCACCGCACCCTGCGCCAGGTCCATCCGGTGCATTTCGAACTCGGGCAGGCGGCTTGCCACGCGATTGCCCTTGCCCGGCAGAAACGAGGCGCGGACACGGTACGCGACGGTGCCAAGCCGCAGATCGAGGCTGGCAGGCTGCAACTGTTCTGGCAACACGGGTAGGTCAGCGGCAATATCGCCCCGCGCAATCATCGCGCGCAAGGCATGGTCCGGCAGCACCCCTGTGGTCATCGCGCGCCCCCCTCTGACGGGTTGTTTTCCAGTCTTGGTCCCAGAAAAGCCAACGCCCACCGCCGGTAAGGGCGATGGGCGTTTTGGGTAATGGTCGGGCCGGAGAGATTTGAACTCTCGACCTTCCGCCCCCCAGACGGACGCGCTAACCAGGCTGCGCCACGGCCCGACGAGGCGCATATAGTGCGAAGTCGGCGCCGGGGGCAAGCGACAAAACGCATCGCGCCGATCAGGTCCGCGCCAGCGCTGCCAAACGGTTGCGCAGCACCATCGCCCGCGCGTTAAGGCGCGCAAGCACGGCCGGGTCTGCGGGCGCCGCCAGATTGCGCAAGCGCTCGGACCAGAGCGTGATTGTAGCGGCGGCCGGTGTCGGCGCAGGGCGCGGAGCCGACGCCACGGGCTGTTCGGGCAGCGCCTCGAACAGCATCGGTGCGATACCGGCAAGCTTTTCGGCAGCGGCGGCTGCCGCCGCCGGTTCCGGCGCCACGTCGGGTTCGACCGCTACGGGTTCGACCGCTACGGGTTCGACCGGCGCGGTCTTGGCAGGTTCGGTCGTGGCAGGTTCGGCGGGCGCAGAAACCTTGGCAGGCCGAACGATCACGGGCTTGCGCGGCAGTTCTGCGGCAACGGGCGCAGGCGCCGCCTGCGCCGCTTCACCCAGCCGCACGTTTGCCTGTGCGGCCACATGTTTGACGCCGTCTTCGCGCAAGATCTTTTGAACGCCGCGAATGCTCAGGCCGCGCTCATGCAAGAGCACCTTTATACCTGCCAGCAACGCCAGATCGGAGGGCCGATAATACCGCCGGCCACCGGCCAGCTTCACCGGCTTTACCTGCGAAAACTTGCTTTCCCAAAAACGCAGCACATGCGCGGGCGTGTCAAGCGCCTCGGCCACTTCGGAAATTGTTCGGAAGGCATCGGCCGCTTTCGTCATTGCGCGCGGCCCCCTGCTCAGCCCTTGTTCCCGGCCGTCACGCGGTCTTTCATCAGATGCGAGGGCCGGAACGAAAGCACCCGGCGCGGGCTGATTGGCACCTCTTCGCCGGTTTTGGGGTTGCGGCCCATGCGCGAGGTCTTGTCACGCACCGAAAAGGTGCCGAAGGACGAGATCTTGACCGTCTCGCCCCCCACCAGCGCATCGGACATGAGCGTGAGAACGCTTTCGACCAGCTGCGCACATTCGTTGCGCGACAGGCCGACCTCGCGGAATACGGCTTCCGACAGGTCCATGCGGGTCAGGGTCTTGCCAGTCATGCCTTCACACTCCCCAAGGTTCGTTTCGGGCAGGATGGTCGCTTTGAAATCCCGAGTCAATATCAATGGCTTGCCGTATGGGGCCAAGCCGTGCCTTACCAGCGCAACACCACCGCGCCCCAGGCCAGGCCGCCGCCGATGGCTTCGGTCACCAAAAGATCGCCGCGCTTGATCTGGCCACGGTCGCGGCCCACCGAAAGCGCCAGCGGAATCGAGGCGGCCGAGGTGTTGCCGTGGTCCTGCACCGTCACCACCACATGATCCATCGACACCTGCATCCGTTTGGCGGTGCCCTCGATGATGCGAATATTGGCCTGATGCGGCACGATCCAGTCAATATCGCCATCGGTCAGGCCTGCTTTTTCCAGCGCGGTTTCGGCAGAGGATGACAGCTTTTCAATGGCATGGCGGAAAACGGCATTGCCCTGCATGCGCAGGTGCCCGGCGGTGCCGGTGCTTGAGGGGCCGCCATCGACATAAAGCAATTCGCGGTGGCGCCCGTCGCTGTGCAGGTCGGTGGCAAGGATGCCGCGGTCGGCGGCGGTGCCGCCCGCCACCTCGGCCTCAAGCACCAGCGCGCCCGCGCCATCGCCAAAGAGCACGCAGGTTGCGCGGTCGTTCCAGTCGAGGATGCGGCTGAAGGTTTCGGCGCCGATCACCAGCACGCGTGCCGCCTGGCCCGAGAGAATCAGCGCATTGGCATTGGCGAGCGCGAACACGAACCCCGCGCAGACCGCCTGCACGTCAAAGGCAAAGCCGGTGGTGTTGCCGATGCCGGCCTGCACCATGGTCGCAACCGAGGGAAAGGTAAGGTCCGGGGTCGAGGTGGCAACGATGATCGCGTCGAGCGCCTCGCCTGCAATTCCGGCGTCCGCCAGCGCGGTCAGCGCGGCGCGGGTGGCCATCTGCGAGGTGGTTTCGCCCTCGGCGGCGATATGGCGCCTCTCGATGCCCGAGCGGGACCGAATCCATTCGTCGGAGGTTTCCAGATGCGCCTCAAACTCGGCGTTTTCCATGACGCGGGCGGGCAGATAATGCCCGACGCCGCGCACAACGGCCCTGATGGTCATGGTGCAGTCTCGCTCCCCGCCTCGCCCTTGGCGCCATCCTGCCCGCTCTGTGTCGCAAGGGCAACCCGCGCTGCGATGCGTTCGCGAAAGCCGCTTTGCGCCAGTTGGCAGGCCAGCCGCAGTGCTGCGGCAACGCCGGTGGCATCGGCCGCGCCGTGCGATTTGACCACGGTGCCGTTAAGCCCCAGAAACACCCCGCCATTGACCTGCCGCGGGTCGATGCGGGCCTGAAGGCGCCTCAGCGCGCCAAGGCTTAGCAGCCCGCCCAGCCGTGCCAGCCAGCCTGAAGTCAGTGTTTCACGGGTAAGCGCGCTGATCAGCTTGGCGGTGCCCTCGCCGGTTTTCAGCGCGATCCCTTGTGCTCTTCGGTGCCGACATTCAGCAAACCCACCCGCGGTCGAGCGAGGCCAAGCCCGTTGCGGGCATAGGATGCGCCCATCATGGCATACTGCAGCAGGTCGGTTGCCTCGGCCTTGATATCGGCGCCGACGTCGAGCATGACGTTGTAGCCTGACGGGTTGAACGACGGCCACAGGCACGCAATCGCCGGGCGGTTGACGCCGGGCAGGCGGCGCAGGCGGATCATCGCCACCGCCATCAGCGCGCCGGTATTGCCGCAAGACACCGCCACCGGCGCTTCGCCCGCCCGCACCGATTCGATTGCCGACCACATCGAGGTGGCCTGGCCCGAACGCATCACCTGGCCAGGTTTGTCGTGCATGGTGACGACCTCGGCGGCATGGCGCAGCGCGCAGCGCCCGGCAAGCCCCTTGTGGCGCGCCAACAGCGGGGCAAGCTCGGCCTCGGGGCCGTGCACGATGAAATGCGCCGAAGGCAGGCCCGCGGCAGCCAGCGCAATTCCCGCGACAACCGCAGCCGGTCCGCGGTCGCCGCCCATCGCGTCAACAGAAATTACAACACTGCCCGCCCCAAGGGGCGCGGCAACGGCGGGTCTGGGATCCTGCATTGCAGGCATGGCCGGCGGGGCCCGCGCGGCTTACGCCGCGTCGTCGTCGGATTCGACGGCCACCTGCGCGATCACTTCGCGCGAGTCATAGTGGCCGCAGGCGCCGCAAACGTGGTGCGGGCGCTTGAGTTCGCCACAGTTCGGGCATTCGGCGGGGTTCGCTGCAACCAGCGCGTCATGCGAGCGGCGCATGTCGCGGCGCGAGCGGGTGGTGCGGTTCTGTGGGACTGCCATGTCTCAACCTCGGGTTTCGGGGGCTTTTCGCCCTGCATTTCCTAGGGATCGACACGTAACGCCTGAGGCGGTGCAGGTGTGAGCCCAATCTCTGAACAAGGCCGGGAACATACTGCGATTTTGTTTGGGCGCAAGCCTTTTCTTGGCCGCTGCGGCGGCGCTATTCGGGTGGCTCGGTCTTGGCTTTCAGCAGCCCGGCAAGCCCCGCAAACGGGCGCCGCGCATCGTCGCGCATTGGTGCAAGCCCGGCATCGGTGACTTCGGCTGCGCCGAACTCGGCCCCCGGCGCGCGCGGATAAAGTGGCAGCGCCAGCTCCAGCGCCTCCAGCATCACCGCGCCAAGATCGATCACCTCGGGCAAGGGTTCGGCACTGACATCCTCGGGGATCTCGGCTTCTTCCGCCTTCGGTTCGGGCAGGTTGGCCAGCCAGCGACGCTCGACCGGCTCTTTCAGCCCGGTGCGGACAGGCGCCAGCGTCACGACGCAGGCCTGCACCACTTCGGCATCAAGTTCGGCCTCCAATTGCCAGTCACGCCGCCCGCGTGGCGTGAGCGTGCCGACAAAACGCAGGCGCGGCAGGGCCTCGATGCCCGCCCATTCGGCGATCATCGCGCGTGCGCCAGCATCAGGGGCAAGCGAAAATCGCGTTGGCTTGCGCTGCGCCAGATCCGCCGGGCGCAATGGGTGAGTGTAAGGTGGCGGCAGGTCTGGCATCGGAGATTCCTTTGCGGCGAGGGAAAACGGTGGGCTCTGCGCGGTGTTTTTGCGCCCCGGCGTGGCCGCTGCGAGATATTCGGTCACTGCGTCCTTGAGGGCAGGCCGCGACTGATGTAATCGGGATAAAAGGCTTGACGCCGCAAGGCAAGAGGGGGGTTCGGGTGAGCAACGGTTCCGTGACACGGCGCGGCGCGCTGGTCCTTGCACTGGCAGCGCTCGCGTTTCCGGCGGGCTGTGCCGCGGTTTATCGAAACCATGGCTATGTGCCGACCGACGAAGACCTTGCCAAGGTCGTGGTCGGCAAGACCACCCGCGAACAGGCGGCGGCCGCAGTCGGGCGCCCCTCGGCCGAAGGGTTGCTGCAGGGTTCGGCATGGTACTATGTCGGCAGCCGCTGGAAGCACCTTGGACCGTTCGCACCGCAAGAGGTCGAGCGGCAGGTGGTTGCGATCAGCTTCAACGCGCGTGGCATCGTTACAAACGTTGAGCGTTTCGGGCTGGAAAAGGGCGAAGTCGTCACGCTTTCGCGCCGCGTTACCGACAGCAACATCAAGGGCGTCAGCTTCATTCGCCAGATGATGGGCAACATCGGCAACTTTGCGCCAGGGCAGTTCTTCAACTAGCCCGCCACTCAGCTCTTGTCGGGCCTGAATTCAAGCGCCACCCCGTTGATGCAATAGCGCAGGCCCTTGGGCCCCGGCCCGTCGTCAAACACATGGCCCAGATGCGCCGCACATTCAGCACATCGCACCTCGGTGCGCACCATGCCGTGGCTGACATCGCGCAGTTCCTGCACCGGCGCTTCGGGCAGCGGCGCGCTGAACGCGGGCCAGCCGCAGCCCGATTCGAATTTGGCGTCCGTGGCAAAAAGCGGCGCGCCACAACACACGCAGGTAAACGTGCCCGGACCGGGCGCAAAACCCGCGTGGCTGAACGGCGACTCGGTCGCAGCGTGCCTGGTGACGGCATAGGCCAGCGGCGAAAGCTTCGCGCGCCATTCCATGTCGCGCTCATCTGTGGTTCGGGTCATGGCGCCGCCTTTCGCTTGTCGCGCCGCTGGCATAGCTTGCTACGCGGGCGCATCCGCTGAATATAGAGCGTGCGCGCGCCGCCACCAGAGGTAAGGTTCAGCCGATGCAGCCACTCCGCAAGGGCCGTCTGATTGCGCGCCTTGCCCAATCATCCCACGATCTCGCGCGTGCGCAGGCGCTGCGCTGGCGCAGCTTCCGCGCGCCAGCGCAGGGTGACGCGGCCACTGAGGGGCGTGATGCGGATGCCTTTGATGCCCGCTGCATGCATCTCATGGTCGAAGAGGCAGCACCCGGCGGCGCGCTTCTGGCCTGCTGCCGCCTGCTGCCGCTCGCCGACGGCGGCGCCATCGCCACAAGCTATGCGGCGCAGTTCTACGACCTCGCGCGGCTTGCCAACTATCCGGGGCCGTTGCTCGAGGTGGGCCGCTTCTGCATCCGTCCCGGGGACCCCGACACCGATACCTTGCGCCTCGCCTGGGGCGCTCTCACCCGACTGGTTGATACGCGCGGCGTGGCAATGCTGTTTGGCGCCTCGTCGTTTTCGGGCACCGACGCTACACCGCATCTGCCTGCCTTTACCCACCTTGCCGCGCACCACCTTGCGCCTGCCCGCTGGATGCCCGCCCCGAAAGCGCCTGAGGTGCTGCGCTTTGCCATCGCGCCGCGCGCGGTGCGCGCCACGCCGATGCCGCCGCAAATCCCGCCGCTTCTGCGCAGCTATCTTGCGATGGGCGGCTGGGTTTCCGACCACGCGGTGGTGGACCGCGAGTTGAACACCCTGCACGTCTTTACCGGGGTCGAGATCGCCGCAATCCCGGCCGATCGCGCCCGCCTGCTGCGCGCGCTCGCCGCCGAAGCCCCGGTGCGGATACCCGCCTGATCCGACGCCGGGCCGACCCGGCTGCAAATTGCCTTGGTCCAAATATCCTCGGGGGGTGCGGGGGGCAGACGGCCCCCCGCCTTTGCCGCGCCAAGCCCCGTTGACCTTTCGCGCGCCGCCCGCTAGCCCGCGAACCATGGCACGCGCACCCCTCATGCAACTCTCCCGCATCAGCCTTGGCTTCGGCGGCAACCCGCTGTTTGCGGACCTCGACCTTACGGTGCAGCCGGGCGACCGGCTGGCGCTGGTCGGGCGGAATGGATCCGGCAAATCGACCCTGATGAAAGTCATGGCCGGGCTGATCGAACCCGACGCAGGGTCGCGCGTGGTGCCGCCCGGCACCGCCGTGGGCTACATGGAACAGGAACCCGACCTGTCGGCCTTCGCCACCTTGGGCGATTTTGCCGCCTCGACGCTTGGTGACGATCAATCCTACCGGGTGGCGATGGTGGCCGAGGGACTGCACTTCGACCCCGCCGCCCCGGTCGCCACCGCCTCGGGCGGCGAGCGGCGGCGCGCGGCACTGGCAAAACTGCTGGCCGAGGCGCCCGAGCTGATGCTGCTTGACGAGCCCACCAACCACCTCGACATTCAGGCGATCGGCTGGCTTGAGGCCGAGCTTGCCCAAACCCGCGCCGCCTTCGTGCTGATCAGCCACGACCGCACCTTTCTGCGCACCCTCAGCCGCGGCACGCTCTGGATCGACCGCGGTCAGGTGCGCCGGCTTGAGCGCGGCTTTGATGGCTTTGAGGACTGGCGCGATACCGTCTGGGCCGAGGAAGACGAGGCCCGCCACAAGCTTGACCGCAAGATCAAGGCCGAAGCGCGTTGGGCGGTAGAAGGTATCTCGGCCCGGCGCAAGCGCAATCAGGGCCGGGTGCGCGCGCTCGCCGCGCTGCGCGCCGAGCGCGGCGCGATGATCCGCCGTCAGGGCACCGCCGAAATGGCGCTCGACGTGGGCGCCACCTCGGGCAAAAAGGTGATCGAGGCACGCGGGCTCGCCAAGGCCTATGACGGCAAGCAGCTGGTGAAAGGCTTCGATCTGCGCGTGCTGCGCGGCGACCGGATCGCCTTTGTCGGCGCCAACGGGGTGGGCAAGACCACCGTTCTCAAGATGCTCACCGGCGAGGTGGCGCCTGACGCGGGCACTGTCAGCCACGGCACCAATCTTGAAATCGCGGTGTTCGATCAGGCCCGCGCCACGCTCGACTTTTCAATGTCGCTTTGGGATGGCCTCGTGAACGACCCCGACATGCGGGTGTCTGGCCGCGCCGATCAGGTCATGGTGCGCGGCCAACCCCGGCATGTGGTGGCGTATCTGAAGGATTTTCTGTTCGACGAAAGCCAGGCGCGCGCCCCGATCGGCTCGCTTTCGGGCGGCGAGCGGGCGCGGCTCTTGCTGGCACGGATCATGGCGAAAAGCTCGAACCTGCTGATCCTTGACGAACCAACCAACGACCTCGACGTGGAAACGCTCGATCTTCTGCAAGACGTGCTGGGCGACTATGACGGCACCGTTCTGCTGGTCAGCCATGATCGCGATTTCATCGACCGGGTGGCGACCACGACGATCGCGATGGAAGGCGACGGGCGCGCCACCGTCTATGCCGGCGGCTGGTCCGATTATCAGGCACAAAAGGCCGAGGGCATGGCCGCTGCCGCCGGGGCGCCTGTGGCGGCCGGGGGCGCACGGCGCACGGCGCACGGCGCCCGCCCCGCGCAAGCGCGCAAACCCGTGCCCGCGCTCAGCTTCACCGAGCGCCACCGGCTCGATGCGCTGCCCGCCGTCATCGCCCGGCTGGAAGCCGAGATCGGCAAGCTTTCCGACCTCTTGTCCGACCCCGCCCTGTTCACCACTGCGCCCGACAAGTTTCGCCGCGCCTCCGAAGCGCTGGCCGAACGGCAAACCGCACTCGACGCCGCCGAGGCGGAATGGCTGGCACTGGAAGAACGCGCGGGGCACCAATAGCCCTTTCCGCGTCTTCATTGCTCAAATACCCTGCGGGGGTCCGGGGGTGCAAAACCCCCGGCTTGCTTGCCGTATAGGAGCCGCCATGACCCCCGCCCAAGGCCCGCTTGCCGGGCTGCGCATCGTCGAAATCGCGGGGCTTGGCCCCACCCCTTTCACTGCAATGCTGATGGCCGACATGGGCGCTGATGTCATCCGCATCACCCGCCCCGGCACCCCGGCGCATGTGCTGGGCCTTGCCTATGACGTGCTCGACCGTGGCCGCGATGTGCTGGAGCTTGACCTGAAGTCGCCCGAGGGCGCCGCCGCCGCCCGCGCCCTGATCCTGCGCGCCGATGCGCTGATCGAGGGCATGCGGCCGGGGGTGATGGAGCGGCTCGGGCTTGGCCCCGGTGATTTTGCGCAAAATCCCGGCCTCGTCTTTGGCCGCATGACCGGCTGGGGGCAATCGGGGCCGCTGGCGCAGGCGGCGGGGCACGACATCACCTATATCGCGCTGTCCGGGGCGCTGCACGCGATCGGCACCGCTGAAGCGCCGGTTCCACCGCTGAACCTGCTGGGAGATTTCGGCGGCGGCGCGCTCTACCTCGCGTTTGGCATGCTTGCGGCGCTCCATCATGCCCGCGCCACCGGGCAAGGGCAGGTGGTCGATGCCGCGATCTGCGATGGCACGGCGCACCTCATGGCGATGATCTCGGGCATGGCGGGGCAGGGGGCCTGGGCCGATCAACGTGCGGCAAACCTGCTTGATGGCGCCGCCCCCTTTTACACCACCTACCGCTGCGCCTGCGGTGGCCATATCGCGGTGGGCGCGATCGAGCCGAAGTTCTGGGCAGACCTCATCGCCCGCCTCGGGCTTGACCCTGCCACCCTGCCCGCGCAGCACGACCGCCCGCGCTGGCCTGAAACCCGCGCCCGCCTTGCCGCCGTTTTCGCAAGCAAGACCCGCAACACATGGGCCGCGCTGCTTGAAGGCACCGATGCCTGCGCCGCCCCGGTGCTGTCTATCGCCGAGGCCCCCGGCCACCCTCACAACGCCGCCCGCGCCACCTACACTGCGCACGAAGGCCTTACCCAACCCAGCCCCGCCCCGCGCCTGTCGCACACCCCCGGCGCCATCGGCCCGGGCTCGCCGCTACGCCGGGTTAGCCTCGATGAGGTGCTTGAACGATGGGGTGGCCGGGCCGCCCCGGCACGCTAAAACCACCCTTGACTAACCGCCCCCCATCCCCGATAAGCGCCCGATCCGGCGGAGGCACATGCTTTTCGCCGGATATCAATTGCAATGACGTCCCTTCAGGGGGCGCGCTGTCCGAGGCGGGGGCGACCCAGAAACACCCGGTAACGGGGGGCCACAAGACGCGGATACGAGAAAAGGAACGACCCATGTTTGCGGTCCTCAAGACCGGCGGCAAGCAATACAAGGTGCAGGCGGGTGACGTGCTGCGCGTTGAATTGCTGAACGCTTCGGCTGGCGAAAAGATCCAGTTCAACGAAATTCTGATGGTCGGCGGCGATGCCCCGGTGATCGGCGCGCCGCTGGTGGCAGGTGCGGCCGTGCAGGCCGACGTGATCGACACGATCAAGGCCGACAAGGTCATCACCTTCCACAAACGCCGCCGCAAGCACTCATCGCAGCGCACCCGTGGCCACCGCCAGCAACTGACGCTGGTGCGGATCACCGAAGTGCTCGCCTCGGGCGCCGAAAAATCGGGCGTCAAGGAAGCGATCGGCACCGCCATTGCGCGGCGCGCCGCACATGGCGCCGAAGCCGCTCCGGCCCCGGTCGAAGCCCCCGCCAAACCGAAGCGCGCCAAAAAAGCCGCTGCAGCTCAGGAGTAATTCCCCATGGCACACAAAAAAGCAGGCGGTTCTTCGCGCAACGGTCGTGATTCGGCCGGTCGTCGCCTTGGCGTGAAACTCTATGGCGGCCAGTTGGTTGCCCCCGGCAACATCATCGTGCGCCAGCGCGGCACCACCTTCTGGCCGGGCCTTGGCGTGGGCATGGGCCGCGACCATACCCTTTTTGCGCTGAACATGGGTCATGTTCTGTTCAAGAAGGGCCTCAAGGGCCGCACCTATATTTCGGTCATCGCCGCCGCGGCAGCTGCCGAGTAAGCCAGACACCCGCACAGATACCGGGGGGATCGGCTGAAAGGCCGGTCCCCCCAGACATTTGGGTTACACGGCTGTGATCTCATCGGGCTTGGCGCTGTAACGGCGCCGCCCCACGTTGAGTCCATAAGGGTAGCAAATACCCGCCATGCGTTTCAGGAGGAGGAAAGGCATGCTGCAAGAGGCCATACCGACCCAGCCGGTCATCACCGCCGAACGTTTCATGCTGCGCCCGCTGCGCCGCTCGGATGCCGGGCTGATCGCCATGTTTACCGCCGACAAACGGCTGGCGGCGGGAACCCGAACGATCCCGCATCCCTTGCCGCCGGGTGCCACCGAGGCCTACATCGCGCGGGCGATGGCTGACGGGCGCGCCGAAGATGTCTGGGCGATGGATGGCTCGGAGCAGGGGCTTGACGAAGTGCTGGGGCTGATCTCGCTGACCCGGATCGAGCCGGGCCAGTCTGAAGTGGGCTTCTGGGTGGCGCCCGGCATGTGGAATGCGGGCTTCGCGTCCGAGGCGCTGGCGGCACTGGTGCACGCCAATCCGCACAAATCGAGCGCGCTGCTGGCGGTGGTGTTTCAGGATAACCCCGGTTCCGCGCGGGTGCTGAGCCATTGCGGGTTTGAGTATCTGGGCGATGCCGAGGCGTG
Source organism: Alphaproteobacteria bacterium HGW-Alphaproteobacteria-4 (assembly GCA_002842855.1). Lineage (GTDB taxonomy): Bacteria > Pseudomonadota > Alphaproteobacteria > Rhodobacterales > Rhodobacteraceae > UBA6213. Next base: position 17,726 of record PHEE01000013.1, read on the forward strand.
GTCGGTGGCGCGCGGCGCCCGTGTGCCGACCTGGACCTACATCAAGAAACTCGTATAAGCCACGGATAATGCGCGCAACCCTGAAATCCGCGCGGCTGACCCTGCGGCCTCTTGCTGCATCCGACGAGGGCGCATGGCTTGCCGCGTTCAATGACTTTTCGCAGGCGCGTTGGCTGTCGGCGCCGCCGTTTCCCTACACGCCCGCCGATTTTGCGGCTTTCCTCGCCGCAGCACCCGGACGCGCGCTCTGGGTGATCGAGGATGCGCAAGGCCCGTGCGGCTCGGTCGCGCTCAACCCGCATCTGGGATACTGGGTCTTGCCGCGCGCGCAAGGCCGCGGCTACGCCACCGAAGCCGCCCGCGCAGTGCTCGCCGCGCATTTTGCGCAGCCCGAGGCGGGGCCGGTCAGATCGGGATATTTCGAGGGTAATGCGGCCTCGGCGCGGGTTCTGGCGCGGCTCGGTTTTTCCGAAACTGCCCGTGGCCCCGAACCCTGCCGTCCGCGCGGCCACGATCTGCCCCACGTCAGCATGTCGCTGACCCGTGATGCCTGGGCCTTGGCCAACCCCTTCACCCTTGCCACGCCGCGCCTGACCCTGTCGCCGGTGACCGAGGCTGACGCCCCGGCAATTCGTCGTATCGTCACCGATCCGCGCGTGGGCACCATGCTGTTTGCGTTTTCCGCCACACTCACCGAGGCCGAAGCGCTCGCCTTTGCCCAGAGCTGGCGCTGGCAAGGCACGCCCCCATTTCGCCTCGCGCTGCGCCGCGACGGCGCATTCATTGGTGCCATCGGTCTCAAATCGCTCGATGATCCCGAAATCTACTACTTCCTTGCCTCCGACATGCACGGTCAGGGCCTGATGTCCGAGGCGCTGCCCGCCTTCATCGCCGCTGTTAGCGAGCGCTTCGCACTCACGCGGCTGACCGCCAGGGTTTTCATCGATAACCCCGCCTCGGCGCGGCTTCTCGCGCAAAACGGCTTCCGGTCCGGCGTCATCATCCCGGTCACATCGCCAGCCCGCGCGGCGCCATCCCCCGCCCGCATCTATACGCGCCTCTGAAATTGCCTTGGTCCAAATATCCTCGGGGGGAGGCGGCGGGTGCCCCGCCTTCGGGGCGCCCGTTGCCCGGGGGGCCGACAGCCCCCCGCGCTGCCGTGGCCCCGTCACCGCCCTTGAACTATTGCGCGGCAGGCTCTATCGCCTGCGGCTGACCCCACCAGAAAGCCCGCCCGATGCGATTTCTCGATCTGACCAAAGTCTATATCCGCTCGGGTTCGGGTGGCGGCGGCTGCGTGTCGTTCCGGCGCGACAAGTATGTGGAATTCGGCGGCCCCGACGGCGGCGATGGCGGCAATGGCGGCTCGGTCTGGGCCGAGGCCGTCGAGGGTCTGAACACGCTGATCGATTTCCGCTATCAGCAACATTTCTTCGCCAAAAGCGGCCAGCACGGCATGGGCAGCCAGATGACCGGCGCAAACGCCGCAGATGTCGTGCTGCGGGTGCCCGTGGGCACCGAGATCCTCGAAGAAGATGAGGAAACCGTGGTCGCCGACCTGACCGTGCCCGGCCAGCGCGTGCTGCTGGCGCGCGGCGGCAACGGCGGTTTTGGCAACCTGCATTTCAAAAGCTCGACCAACCGCGCCCCCAGCCGCGCCAACCCCGGCCAGGATGGGGTCGAGCGCACGCTCTGGCTGCGGCTCAAGCTGATCGCCGATGCGGGCCTGCTGGGCCTGCCCAATGCGGGAAAATCGACCTTTCTTGCCGCCGTTTCGAATGCGCGGCCGAAGATTGCCGATTACCCGTTTACCACGCTTTACCCGAACCTTGGCGTGGTCGGCATCGACGGCAAGGAATTTGTCATGGCCGATATTCCTGGCCTGATCGAGGGCGCCTCCGAGGGCAAGGGCCTCGGCGATCTCTTTCTTGGCCATGTCGAGCGGTGCTCGGTGCTGCTGCACCTTGTCGATGGCACCTCGTCAACCATCACCAAGGATTACCGCACCATTCTGGCCGAGCTTGCGGCCTATTCGCCAGAACTTGCGGCCAAGCCCCGTATCACCGCGCTGAACAAGATCGACGCGCTGGATACCAAGACCCTTGGCACCCGCCGCCGGGCGCTGGAAAAAGCCGTCGGGGGGCCGGTGCATCTGATGTCAGGTGTGTCGAAATCGGGCGTGCCCGAGGTGCTGCGCGCGCTGCATGCGCAGATATCGGCGGGGCGTGCGGTGCCTGCGGAGGATGCGCCGTGGCAACCCTGACACCCGATATTGCCGCCGCAAGGCGGCTGGTGGTGAAGATCGGCTCGGCTTTGCTTGTTGACAGCGCCGGGTTGAAATCGGACTGGCTCGCGGCTCTGGCGCTTGATGTGGCGGCGGCGCGGGCGCGGGGGGCCGATGTGATCCTCGTTTCCTCAGGTGCGATCGCGCTTGGGCGGCGCGTGCTGGGTCTGCCGGCCGGCACGCTGACGCTGGAACAGTCTCAGGCGGCGGCGGCAGTCGGGCAGATCCGCCTTGCGCGCGCCTATGAGGAAGTCCTGGCGCCGCACGGTGTCAAGACCGCGCAGATTCTGGTCACGCTGGAAGACACCGAAGACCGTCGCCGATACCTTAACAGCCGTGCCACGATGGAAACGCTGCTGGGGTTCGGCGTGGTGCCGATTGTCAACGAAAACGATACAGTCGCCACCGACGAAATCCGTTTTGGCGACAATGACCGCCTTGCGGCACAGATCGCGGTTACCATTGGCGCCGATCAGCTGGTGCTTTTGTCCGACGTGGACGGGTTCTATTCCGCAAACCCCAAGCAGGATGCCACCGCGCGGCACTTTGCGGTGGTGGAACAGATCACCCCTGCGATCGAGGCGATGGCTGGCGAGGCGATTTCGGGGCTCTCCAAGGGCGGCATGAAGACCAAGCTTCTGGCCGCGAAAACCGCGGTCGCGGGGGGCTGCGCGCTGGCGATCATGGAGGGCTCGGTCTCGCGGCCGCTTTCGGCGCTGGCGGCGGGGGCGAAATGCACCTGGTTCCTGGCGCAAGGCGACCCGCAGGCGGCGCGCAAGCGCTGGATTGCGGCGATGAAACCGCGCGGCGAGGTCAGGCTGGACGCAGGCGCGATTGCGGCGCTGATGCAGGGAAAATCATTGCTGCCTGCGGGCGTGGTTGCGGTTTCGGGCACATTCGGGCGCGGCGATCCGGTGGCCATTGTTGGCCCCGATGGTGTTGCCCTGGGCAAGGGCCTCGTGCGCTATACCGCCGCCGAGGCACGCGCCATACGCGGCCACAAATCGGGCGAGATTGCCGCCATTCTCGGGTATCCGGGCCGCGCGGCGCTGGTGCACCGCGACGATATGGTGCTGTGAACCCAAGGCCGGGGGTTTCACACCCCCGGACCCCCCGTGGGGTATTTCGGCGTTGAAGACGCCGGTCAGCCGAGCGTCACAAGGGCGTGGCGCTTGCGCCCCGCAGTGAGTTTGAGCGGCTGCGCGAGGTCGGATTCAGTGAAAACCAGGCCCGGATCGGCGGCCGGTTCATCATTCACCCGCAGGCCGCCCTCAACGATCAGCCGTTTCGCGTCTTTTCCTGATTTCGCAAGCCCCGAGCGCACCACCAGTTGCGCCAGGCTGATCCCTTCAGCCAGATCGGCGGCAGAAAGCGCGAGGGTGGGCAGATCATCGCCCACGCCGCCCCGTTCGAACACCGCGCGCGCGGTGGCTTCGGCAGCCTCGGCGGCGGCTTGGCCGTGCAGGAGGGCGGTCACCTCATTGGCAAGGATGATCTTGGCGGCGTTGATCTCGGCGCCTTCAAGCGCCCCCAGCCGGTCGCATTCGGCCACCGGCAACTCGGTGTAAAGCTTGAGGAAACGGCCCACATCGGCATCGGTCGTGTTGCGCCAGAACTGCCAGAATTCGTAAGGGGAAAGCAGATCGGCATTGAGCCAGACCGCGCCCGAAAGGCTTTTGCCCATCTTCTTGCCGTCCGAGGTGGTGAGCAAGGGCGATGTCAGGCCCCAGATTTCGGCATCGAGCACCCGGCGGGTAAGGTCGATGCCGTTGACGATATTGCCCCACTGGTCTGATCCACCCATTTGCAACTGGCAGCCATAGCGCCGGTAAAGCTCCAGAAAGTCATAGGCTTGCAGGATCATGTAGTTGAATTCGAGGAAGCTTAGCGATTGCTCGCGGTCGAGCCGCGATTTCACCGATTCGAACGACAGCATTCGGTTGACCGAAAAATGCCGGCCGATGTCGCGCAGGAAGTCGAGGTAGTTGAGGTCATCAAGCCATTCAGCGTTGTTGACCATGAGCGCGTCGTCGGCACCCGCGCCGAAGCGCACATAGGCCGAGAACACCTGCCGGATGCCCGCAATATTGGCGTCGATCTGCGCCGGTGTCAGCAGCGGGCGTTCTTCGGCGCGAAAACTGGGGTCGCCCACCTTGGTGGTGCCGCCGCCCATCAGCACGATCGGCTTGTGGCCGCATTTTTGCAGCCAGCGCAGCATCATGATCTGGATCAGGCTGCCCACATGCAGCGATTGTGCGGTCGCGTCAAAGCCGATGTAGGCGGGCACCACCCCTGCCACCAACGCCTCGTCGAGCCCCTGATAATCGGTGCAATCGGCCAGAAAGCCGCGCATCATCATCACGCGCATGAAATCGGATTTCGGGTGGTAGGTCATCGCGGCTTGTCCCTTGTGTCTTGCCTGCCCTATATCGGGGCGGGCGGGTGAGGAAAAGGCCATGTTGCGGGCAGGGGCGGTCTGGGCGGTTGCAGTGGTGCCAAGGTCCGATCCCGCGGGCCTTGCGGCGGCACTGGTACAAAGCGACGGCGCAAATGTGCTGGCGCTCGGGCGGCATGGCTTTCGTGGCTGGAGTGCGCCCGAATGTGCGGTGCTGCGGTCGGGCCCCGCCGAGGCTGCCGCCGAGGTGGTCGAAACCGCCGCGGCCGAACTGCTCAGCGGCTTTCCCGAGGCTGAGATCATCGGCTTTCGCGGGCCGGTGATTGCGGGTGCCGAGGCAGGCTCTGGCGCGGTGCTGGCCGAGGTGCTGGGCCAGACGGTGGTTTCCGATTTCCGATCGAGCGACCGTGCGCTTGGCGGGCAGGGCGGGCCGCTTTCGCCCTTTTTCCATCACGCTCTGGCACGGTTCAAGCGCGAAGCGGGCCCTGTTGCCTTTCTGACCCTCGGCAGCCGGGCCGCGCTTTCATGGGTAGACCCAGCGACCGCCGGCCCCGAAGCTGCCGGCGCCTGCATGGGGTTTGATGCCGGCCCCTGCGCACCTGTCGGCAAAGGTTCGGGCCAACCCGACCGGGCCGCCCTTGCGCGGATGCTGGCGGCGCCGTTCTTTTTGCGAATGCCGCCGAAGCTGCTTGATGACGGTGCGCTCGCCGCACTTGTCCGTGCGCTCGAACGGCGCGGCCGAAGCAGTCTGGCCACCCGGATCGAGGCAACCGCCGAAGCAGTTGCGCGCGGTTTTGAGCACTTTCCGGCACCGCCCGCGCGGTTGCTGGTTGCAGGCGAGGGCCGCGCCAACCCGGCACTGATCGCGCGCCTTGCCGCTTTGCTGCCCTGCCCGGTGCAAACCGTTGATGCGGTTGGCCTGCCCGGTGATGCGCTTGCCGCCGCCGCACTCGCGCACCTCGCACTGCGCGTGGCGCGCGGCTTGGCCACGTCTGGCCCCTCGACCACCGGCGTCGCGGCACTGGTCGGAGGCGGCCAGATCAGCCGCCCCTGACCCTGGAGCTTGCCTTGGGCCAAATATCCCCGCCGGAGGCGCTTTGGCTTGCGCTTGCAGCCCCCGGCGATATGTTCCATGAAACACCCCTGATGCGCCCACGAGCGCCCGATGAATGGCGGAAATCATGCTTGAGCAGAACGCAAAACCCAGCGAAGACATCTCGGTTCGCGAGGTTTTTGGCATCGAGACCGAAATGAAGGTGCGCGGCTTTGCCGAGCGTTCGGAACGGGTGCCCGAGTTCGACCCGACCTACAAATTCGACCCCGACACCACCTTGGCGATTCTGGCGGGCTTTGCCTATAACCGCCGGGTGATGATTCAGGGCTACCACGGCACCGGCAAATCGACCCATATCGAGCAGGTGGCGGCGCGGTTGAACTGGCCCTGTGTGCGCGTCAACCTCGATAGCCACGTCAGCCGCATCGACCTGATCGGCAAGGATGCGATCAAACTGGTGGATGGCAAGCAGGTGACAGTGTTTCACGAAGGCATCCTGCCCTGGGCGCTGCGCAACCCCACCGCGATCGTGTTTGACGAATACGATGCCGGGCGCGCCGATGTGATGTTCGTGATCCAGCGCGTGCTCGAGGCCGACGGCAAGCTCACGCTGCTCGATCAGAACGAGATCATCACCCCGAACCCCTATTTCCGCCTCTTTGCGACCTCGAACACGGTGGGGCTTGGCGATACCACCGGGCTTTACCACGGCACCCAGCAGATCAACCAGGGCCAGATGGACCGCTGGTCGCTGGTCGCCACGCTCAATTACCTTTCGCATGATGCCGAGGTGGCGATCGTGCTGTCGAAGAACCCGCACTACAACACCGACAAGGGCCGCAAGACGATCAGCCAGATGGTGCATGTGGCAGACCTGACCCGCACCGCCTTCATGAACGGCGACCTTTCCACCGTCATGTCGCCCCGCACCGTCATTACCTGGGCGCAGAACGCCGAAATCTTCCGCAACGTGGGCTACGCCTTCCGGGTGACGTTCCTGAACAAATGCGATGAGTTGGAGCGCAAGATGGTGGCGGAAATCTATCAGCGGCTGTTCGACGAGGAATTGCCCGAAAGTGCGGCAAGCCAGAGCATGAAATAGGGGCCGCACCGGAAAATACCCAAAAGGCCGGGCATCACGCCCGGCCTTTTGCCTGTTCTGCCGCCGTGTGGGCCGCGGGTCTCAGGCAGATTTTGCCGCCGCAGCATCCGCCGCGCGCGCGGCTTTGGTGGCCTTGGCCCACCAGACGATATCATCCAGCAGCGCCTTGGCCGAAGGCGCGATATGCGCTTCGATCTCGCTCATCGGGGCGTTCTTGCCCATTGGCGAGATTGCCATGAAATCGGCGCCGCCGATGTGCACCGCATGGCGCACCGGCGCCATCTGCAACTCAACCGCGATCCCGCGCAGATGTTCGATTGCGCGCGCAGCCCCAACGCCGCCATAGCCCACGGCACCAGCGGGCTTGTGCACCCATTCCTTGTAGGCCTGATCGAGCGCGTTTTTCAGCGCGGCGGTGATCGAGTGGTTGTATTCGGCCACCACGAACACGAAGCCGTCGAATTCGCCGATCTTGTTTTGCCAGGCAACCGCTTTCGGGTCCTGGCTTGGCATCCAGGCGTTCGAGGCCATTTCGGCAAAGAACGGCAGGTCATAGTCACGCAGATCGACGATTTCGGCGTCGAGATCGCCGCGCGCATTGGCTTGCGCCAGAATCCACTGGGCGGGTTTGTCGGCAATGCGGGTGGCGCGGGTCGAGCCGATGATGATGGCGATTTTCGGTTTGGTCATGAAAGCCTCCGGGCTGGTGATGCTTGGTCTCGGGTTACATTGATGCTTGGTCTCGGGTTACATAAGGGCACTGCAAGCACCGCACACAATAGGCACGGGCGCGCAATTATCGTGCATGCATGCACATAATCACCGCTTGCCCGCCCACCCTTGCCGACAGCCGCGCGGGGTGCTTAATCTGGCGCATGATGAAACCAAGCGACAACCCCGCCGACCCATTCAAGAAAGCGCTTGCCGATGTCACGCGCACGCTGGCCGATGCGCCTGAGTTGACGGTTTCGTTTTCGGTCGATCCGCCCGGCAACGTCGGCGAGACCATGCGCCTGCCGCAGGTCAGCCGCCGCATGACGCGTGATGAGGTGCTGCTGGCGCGTGGCACGGCCGACGCGTTTGCATTGCGCCGCCGCCACCACGACGACGCCACCTATGCGCGCTACACGCCGCAAGGCCAGATGGCGCGCGATCTTTACGAGGCGATGGAGCATGCCCGCTGCGAAGCCCTGGGCGCGCGTGAGATGCCCGGCACACTTTCCAACATCGACGCCAAGATCGCGCATGAGGCCGAACGCAAGGGGTATGGTCAGGTGCGCGACCAGTCGGAAGCGCCCTTGTCGGTGGCCGCGGGCTACCTTGTGCGCGAACTGGGCACCAACCACGCGCTGCCCGCCGCCGCCGCGCATATGACCAACCTCTGGCGCCCGTTCATCGAGGAACAGGCGGGCGGCACGCTGGAAGGACTGGCCGACGCGCTGCCCGATCAGGCTGCCTTTGCGCGGCTTGCGCGGCGGGTGATTGCCGACCTTGGCTATGGCGAGGAACTGGGCGATGACCCCGACGCCGAAGATGACGAGGCCGACGATAACGCCGAGCAGGATGAGGAAGCGGGCGACAATCAGGCGCGCGACGAAAGCGACGAGTCCGAGGCCAGCTCCGAGCGCAGTCAGGAAGCACAAGACGACGCCACGCAAACCACCGTCAGCAGCGACGACATGGCCGACGAGCAGATGGCCGAAGACGCCGAGATGCCCGAGGCCGAGGCGCCGCCCGAGCCGCCAGCCCCCGCGCCCCATTCCGCCGCTGACCCCAACTACAAGGCCTTCGCAACCGAGTTTGACGAGGAAATCAAGGCCGAGGAACTGGCCGACCCGGCGGAACTGGAACGCCTGCGTGCCTACCTCGACCAGCAGCTGGAACCGCTGAAGGGCGCCGTCAGCCGCCTTGCCAACAAATTGCAGCGCCGCTTGCAGGCGCAGCAGAACCGCGCCTGGGAGTTTGACCGTGAAGAGGGCATGCTCGACGCCGGGAGGCTGGCGCGGGTGGTGGCAAACCCGACCACGCCGCTCAGCTTCAAGGTTGAGAAAGATACCGAGTTTCGAGATACTTGCGTGACGTTGCTCTTGGATAATTCGGGCTCGATGCGCGGCCGGCCGATTTCCATCGCCGCGATCTGCGCCGATGTTTTGGCGCGCACGCTGGAACGCTGTCAGGTCAAGGTCGAGATCCTCGGCTTTACCACCCGCGCCTGGAAAGGCGGGCAAAGCCGCGAACGCTGGCTGAATGGCGGGCGGGCGCAGCAACCGGGGCGGCTGAATGACCTGCGCCATATCATCTACAAGGGCGCCGATGCGCCGTGGCGGCGGGTGCGCAACAACCTTGGCCTGATGATGAAAGAGGGGCTGTTGAAAGAGAACATCGACGGCGAGGCGCTGGAATGGGCGCATCGGCGGCTGATGGCGCGGCACGAGGCGCGCAAGATTTTGATGGTGATTTCTGACGGCGCTCCGGTCGACGACTCAACTTTGTCTGTCAACCCCGCGAATTATCTGGAAAAACACCTGCGCGACGTGATCGCCATGGTAGAGCGTCGCCGGGCGGTGGAACTGATCGCCATCGGCATCGGCCATGATGTGACGCGGTATTATCAGCATGCGGTAACAATCACCGATGTCGAGCAACTCGCGGGTGCCATGACCGAGCAGCTCGCCGCGCTTTTTGACAGCGACCCCCGCGCCCGCGCCCGCTTTTTGGGAATCAGGAAAGTCAGTTGATGTTTCAATCATTTACCGCCGAAACCTCACCCGTATTCGGGGCTGCGCGGCTGGCGGCGCTGCGCGCGATCATGGCCACCGAGGGGCTCGCGGGCTACATCGTGCCGCAAACAGACGCGCATCAGGGCGAGTATCTGGTGCCGCGCGACGAGCGGCTGGCGTGGCTGACCGGGTTCACCGGTTCGGCGGGGTTTGCGATTGTTCTCAATGATCTGGCGGGTGTCTTTATCGACGGTCGCTACCGCGTGCAGGTGCGCGCCGAGGTTGATCTGGCGGTTTTCACGCCGGTGCATTGGCCCGAAACCAAGCCTGCCAACTGGCTGGCCGAGCATTTGCCGCAAGGCGGGCGCGTGGGGTTCGACCCCTGGCTGCACAGCCATAAACAGTTTTCGGATCTTGAGAAGGCACTTGAGAAAAGCGGCGTAACCCTATGGCCTACAAGAAATCTTGTTGATGCGATTTGGGCAGATCAACCTGGCGCGGTGCTCGCCCCCGCCAGTATCCACCCGATCGAACACGCGGGCGAGGCGAGCAGCGCCAAGCGCGCCCGCCTCGCCGAAGTGTTGCGCAAGGCCGGGCACAAGGCGGCGGTGCTGACGCTGACAGATTCGATCGCCTGGCTTTTGAATATCCGTGGCGCCGATATTGCGCATAACCCGGTGGTGCAGGCCTTCGCACTGCTGCACGATAGCGGCCAGGTTACCTTGTTCGCCGCCGCCGAAAAGTTCAGCGCCGACCTGCTCGTGCATTTTGGCGCGCAGGTGCGGTTGCGCCCGATGGCAGCTTTCGCGCCTGCCGTGCGCGGGCTGGTCGGCCCGGTGCGGGTTGATCCGGCCAGCGTGCCGCGGCAGGTGGTGCTGGAGCTTGAAGAGGCAGGGGTTGAGGTGGCCCTGGCCGACGACCCTTGCGTTCTGGCCAAGGCCTGCAAGAACCCGGTTGAACTGGCAGGCGCGCGCGAAGCACATCTGCGCGATGGTGCCGCGATGGTCGAGTTTCTGGCCTGGCTTGATGCGCGGGCGCCGTTGGGCGGGCTGACCGAGATTGACGTGGTGAAACAGCTTGAGGGTTTCCGCACCGCCACCAATGCCTTGCGCGAGATTGCCTTTGATACCATCTGCGGCGCCGGGGCGAATGGCGCCATCGTGCATTACCGCGTCAGCGAGGCCAGCAATGCCCCCGTGCGGCCCGGCGAACTGTTGCTGGTCGATTCGGGCGGCCAATACGCCGACGGCACCACCGACATCACCCGCACCCTGCCGGTGGGCCCGCCGCGCGAGGACGCCCGCGCCCCCTATACCCGCGTCCTGCAAGGCATGATCGCGATCAGCCGCGCGCGCTTTCCAAAGGGCCTCGCCGGGCGCGATATCGAGGCGCTGGCGCGCTATCCGCTGTGGCTCGCGGGGCAGGATTACGACCACGGCACCGGGCACGGGGTGGGGTCTTACCTCTGCGTGCACGAGGGGCCGGCGCGGCTGTCGCGGCTGTCCGAAGTGCCGCTGGCGGCGGGCATGATTCTGTCCAACGAGCCGGGCTATTACCGCGAGGGCGCCTTTGGCATTCGCATCGAGAACCTGATGGTGGTGGTTGAGGCGCCGCCGCTGCCGGGCGCCGACGCGCGCGCGATGCTGGGGTTCGAGACGCTGACACTGGTGCCGATCGATACACGGCTGATCGCGCCGGAAATGCTGTCCGGCCCCGAGCGCGACTGGCTGAACGCCTACCACGCCCGCGTGCTGGCCGAGGTAGGGCCGCGCGTTTGCGCTACAGCTCTCGCATGGCTGTCTGCCGCCTGCGCGCCAATCTGAGCCGCTGCGCGGCATTTGGCGCAAGCTGCGATAGCGGCTTGGCGCGCGGGCTTTGGCGCGGCTATATCGACCCGACAGCTATGAGGGACTGCTGATGACCCCTGACGCCATTGCCGCCCTTTCCGCGCTACTCGGGCGGCGCTTCAGCCAGAGCCGCGCCGAGCGCGACCAACACGGCCAATCGGAAACCTGGTTTGCGCTGACCCCGCCCGAGGCGGTGGTCTGGCCCGAAAGCACCGCCGAAGTCTCGAAAATCCTCAAGATCTGCTCGGCGCATCGGGTGCCGGTGGTGGCGTTCGGCGCGGGCAGCTCGCTTGAGGGGCACACGCTTGCGGTTGCGGGTGGCATCAGCCTCGATACCAGCCGCATGAACAGGGTGCTTGCGGTGCATTCGGCAGATATGCAGGCGGTGGTGCAACCGGGCGTCACGCGCGAGGCGCTGAATACCGAACTGCGTGCAAGCGGCCTTTTCTTTCCGGTCGATCCGGGCGCCAACGCCAGCCTTGGCGGCATGGCGGCCACCCGCGCCTCGGGCACCACCACGGTGCGCTATGGCAGCATGCGCGCCAATGTGCTGGCGCTGGAGGTGGTGCTGGCGGATGGTCGCATCATCCGCACCGGGTCGCGCGCCGCGAAAACCTCGGCGGGGTATGATCTGACGGCGCTGTTGCTGGGGTCCGAAGGCACGCTTGGCATTATCACCGAACTGACCTTGCGCCTGCATGGGCAACCCGAGGCGGTTTCGGCGGCGGTTTGCGCCTTTGACAGCCTGCACGCGGCGGTCGAAACCGTGATGGCGACGATTCAGCTTGGCGTCGGCATGGCGCGGATCGAGTTTGTCGATGCGGCGGTGGTGCGCGCCTTCAACCTTTATGCCGGCGCCGAGATGCCCGAAAAGCCGCATCTGCTGGTTGAGTTCCACGGCTCGCCCGCCACCGTGGCGGAAGAGGCGCGGCGCTTTGGCGAGGTGGTGGCAGAAATGGGCGGTGCCGATTTCAGTTGGGCGACCACGGCCGAGGCGCGCGGCAAGCTTTGGAAAATGCGCCACGCCGCCTATCCCGCCTGCCTTGCCGCGCGCCCCGGCTCGGTCGGGCTTGTCACCGACATCTGCGTGCCGATCTCGCGGCTTTCCGAAGCGGTCGAGCAAACCCGCGACGACATCGCGGCGGAAGGGCTGGCGGGGCCGATTCTGGGCCATGTCGGTGATGGCAATTTTCATGCCATTCTGCTGCTGGAAAAAGGCAATGCCGATGAGCTTGCGCGGGCGCGCCGGGTATCGGGGCGGATGGCGGAGCGGGCGCTGGCACTGGGCGGCACGGTAACGGGTGAACATGGCATCGGCATTGGCAAGCGCGGCTATATGCAGGCCGAGCACGGGCAGGGCTGGCAGGTGATGGGCGCGATCAAGGCCGCGCTTGACCCCATGGGCATTCTCAACCCCGGCAAGGTCGTGCCGGACCGGACCGCGCCATGAGCCTTGCCGCCCCCGCCGAACTGCCGCGCGCCTTTGCCGCCGCATGGGCCGCGCGCGATGCCGAGGCGCTTGCGGCCCTGTTCGCGGAGGAAGCCGATTTTGTCAGCCTGACAGGTGGCGCCGCCGAGGGCCGCGCGGCCATTGCCGATCTGTTCGCCGCCGAGTTCGCCGGAGCTTTCGCCCGCGCCCGGCTGGTGACGGGGCGGCTGAAGCTGCGCCCGCTCGGGCCGCATGCGGCGGTGGTATTGCAGCGCTTCGTGCTTTCCGGGCTGACGCATGCCGACGGAACGGATGCGGGGCGCATCGGCGCGCTGTTCGCCGCAACCCTCAGCCCCACCGCGCAGGGCTGGCAGGTGGTGGCGGCGCAGTTTGTGGCCGAGGCCTAAAGCCGCCCGATCCGCTCGGTCAGCAGGGCAAAAAACCCGTCGGCATCGACCTCGCGCATGAACATGGCATTCGGTGGGCGCTTGGTGACGCGCCACCAGTCGGCCACCGTCATGCCGCGCGTCAGTGCGCTGCCGGTTTCGATTTCGACGTTGATGTGGCGGCCTTGGAACAGGTTGGGGGCGAGCAGGTAGGCGATCACGCAGGGGTCGTGCAGCGGGGCGCCATCCGAGCCGTATTTCGCCATGTCGAAGCGTTCAAAAAAGTCGGTCCAGCTTGCGACTGCGTGCCCAACGCGGGTGCCAAGCGCGCGAAACGCCTCGATCCGGGCGCGGGTGGTCAGCACCTTGTGCGTAACGTCCAGCGGCATCACCACCAACGGCACGCCGGATTTGAACACGATGTCAGCGGCTTCCGGGTCAACGTAAATGTTGAACTCGGCGGCCGGGGTGGTGTTTCCACCTTCGAAACAACCGCCGCCCATCAACACAATTTCGGCCACGCGCGAAACAATTTCGGGGGCGCGCTGAAACGCGGTGGCGATGTTGGTCAACGGCCCCAGCGGGCAGAGCGTGACGGTGCCTTCGGGCAACCCGCGCAGAGTATCGATGATGAATTCGACCGCATGGCCGGTTTGCAGTGGCATTTGCGGGTCGGGCAGGGCGATACCATCCAGCCCAGATTTGCCATGCACATATTCCGCCGTCACCAGATCGCGCGCCAAGGGCCGATCGCAGCCCGCGAACACCGGCACCGCCGGGCGGCCCGCAAGTTCGCACACCACGCGGGCGTTGCGCGCGGTCAGCGGCAGCGGCACGTTGCCCGCGACACAGGTGATGCCCAGCACATCCAGTTCGGGGCTGGCCAGCGCCAGCAAGATTGCCACGGCGTCATCCTGGCCGGGGTCGGTGTCGATGATGATCTTGCGCGGGGTCATGGCATCTTCCTTGGCTGTTTGGCGCAAGGTGGCGTGGCGGGGCGGCAAAGTCCACATGCCATGAGTGTGCCGCCCCCGGTGTTGCGCAGGGTCATCGCCAGATCGCGGCACCGCGCCCAGGTGCGCCGCCGCCCGAGGCCAGCCTCAGCCGTCGAAGTTGACCTCCTGGATCAGTTTCAGCGCCGCCGGGCGCAGTTTGGCAACGTCGATCAGCCCCAGCGTATCGGGCGCAAACTCACCCCAGCTTGCCACCAGATCCGACCGCGCCACCCCCGGCTTCACGGGAAACTCATGGTTGGTCTGCGCGTAGATCGCCTGTGCGTCGTCCGAGGCAAGAAACTCCATCAGTTTCAGCGCGGCGTCGTGGTGGGGGGCGGCTGCGGTCATCGCCACGCCCGAGATATTCATGTGCGTGCCGCCTCCCTCAAACGCGGGAAACACGATCCGCACCGTGTCAGCCCATTGCTTTTGCTCTGGGTCAGCCAACATTTCGCCCATGTAATAGGTGTTGCCCAAACTGATGTCGCATTGCCCCGCCCAGATCGCCTTGACCTGATCGCGGTCGCCGCCTTCGGGCTTGCGCGCAAGGTTTGCTTTCAGCGCCTCAAGCCAGATGCGGGTTTCGGCCTCGCCGTGATGCGCAAGGAAGGCTGCGGTCAGTGCCACGTTGTAATCGTTGGTGCCCGAGCGGGTGCAGACGCGGCCCTTCCACTTCGGGTTTGCGAGGTCCTCGTAGGTTGTCACCTCACCATCCGCCACCCGGTCACGGGCGGCGTAGACAACGCGGGCCCGGCTGGTCAGGCCGAACCAATGCCCCGCCGGGTCGCGGAACTCTGCCGGAATGGCGGCATCGAGCGCAGGCGAGGTCACGGCCTGTGTCACACCTGCATCGACCACCTGCGCCAACCGCGCAATATCGACCGTCATCACCAGATCGGCAGGGCTGCGGCTGCCTTCAGCCACCAGCCGCTCGACCATGCCCGAGCCGATAAAGGCGACGTTCACGGTGATGCCGGTCTGCTTGGTGAAGGCATCGAACAGCGGTTGCACAAGTTCCGGTTGGCGGTGCGAATAGACGTTGACCTCATCCGCCAGCGCCGGAACGGCGGCCAGAAGCGAGGTGGCAAGAAGGGCAAGGCGCAGGGACATTGGATCAGCTCCGCAGGTTGATGTCTGCGGGGTTTAAACCCGATAAAAATACTCAGGTCAATATCCGATAAATACCATCAGGTATTATTCCGCCTTGAGCGCCGCATCGAGCGCCTCATGCGCGGCCAGCCAGAGTTCTTCGGCGCGCGCCAGGCCATCTACCGCCTCGACCCGCTTCATCGTCCACTTGTGCAACTCCTTGCCCATATGGGGGGCATAAAGCGCCTGCTCGCCCAGCTTCGCGTCGAGTTTCTTCAGCATCGCGTCGATCTTCGAGACCCGCTCTTCGCATTTTCGCAGGTCGGATCGCAGCGCCAGAATTCGGTCGCGCGGTGCCTTTTGCGGCTTGTCCGCGCGTGCCGGTGCGGCGGTATCTTCGCCCGCCAGAAGCTCGCGCCGATAGGCTTCGAGGTCGTTCAGATAGGGCGCCACCCGGCCCCCTTTGACCAGCCAAAGCCGATCAGCCACGAGGCCGAGCAGGTGCATGTCGTGGCTGATCAGGATTACCGCGCCGGTGTAGTCGTTCAACGCGTCAACCAGTGCTTCGCGGCTTTCCATGTCAAGGTGGTTGGTCGGCTCGTCGAGTATCAGCAAATGCGGCGCGCTGGTGGTGGCCAGCATCAGCGACAGCCGGGCCTTCTGCCCGCCCGAAAGCTGCCCGACCACGGTTTCGGCCTGGTCGGCCATCAGGCCGAACCCGGCAAGGCGGGCGCGCAGACGGGGCTGCATTTCCTGCGGGTAGACGCGTTGGATGTGCTGCAAGGGGGTTTCGTCGAGGAAAAGCTCGTCAACCTGATGCTGCGCGAAATAGCCGATGCGCAGTTTGCCTGACCGCGTGAGCTTGCCCATCGCCGCTGGCAGCTTGCCCGCCAGCAGTTTGGCGAGGGTCGATTTGCCTTCGCCGTTGCGGCCCAGAAGCGCGATCCGGTCATCCTGGTCAATCCGCAAGCTGAGGTGCTTGAGCACGGGCGGCCCGCCATAGCCCACCGCCACCTCATCAAGCGCCAGAATCGGGGGCGAAAGCTGTTCGGGCACCGGAAAGCTGAAAACCTGTTTTGCGGCATCTTCGGGCGCGGTGATGATCTCCATCTTTTCCAGCATCTTGACCCGGCTTTGTGCCTGCGCCGCCTTGTTGGCCTGGGCGCGGAACCGATCGACGAAACCTTGCAGATGCGCGCGCCGCGCCTCTTGCTTTTTCGCTTCGGCAGCCTGCACGGCACGCTGTTCGGCGCGCGCACGGGCGAACTGGTCGTAGCTGCCGGTCCAGAGCGTCAGCTTGCGCTCGTCCAGATGCAGAATCGCCCCCACCGCGCGGTTCAACAGGCCACGGTCGTGGCTGATGATGATGACCGTGTGCGGGTATTTCGCGAGGTAGCTTTCAAGCCAGAGCGAGCCTTCAAGGTCAAGGTAGTTGGTCGGCTCATCCAGCAGCAGCACGTCGGGTTGTGCAAAAAGCACGCCCGCAAGCGCCACCCGCATCCGCCAGCCGCCCGAGAAATCGGAACAGGGGCGCAGCTGTGCCTCGGCATCAAAGCCAAGGCCGCGCAGAATGGCACTGGCGCGGCCCTCGGCTGACCAGGCGTCGATATCGGCCAGTCGGTGCTGGATGTCGGCGATGCGGTGCGCGTCGGTCGCGTGTTCGGCCTCGGCCATCAGCGCGGCGCGTTCGGTATCGGCTTCAAGCACGGTATCGAGCAGCGACATGGCCGACGACGGCACCTCTTGCGCCACGCCGCCGATGCGGGCACGCGACGGCAGGGTGATGGTGCCCCCCTCCAGCGCCAACTCGCCCCGGATCAGGCGGAAAAGCGTTGTCTTGCCCGCGCCGTTCTTGCCAACAAGGCCCACCTTGTGGCCATCGGGAATGGTTGCCGATGCGCCCTCGAACAATGGGCGGCCCTGCACGGAATAGGTGATGTCGGATATTTTCAGCATGCCCGCCCCATGCCCGATGCGGCCGCCCGCGTCAATCGCTGGCCGCGCGCGCGGGGTTTTCAAGCCGCGCCGCCCATGCTAGGGGGCGCGCATCCGGCGCAGGGCAGGGGCCCGGCGCTTTTCAGTGGAAATATGAGGCAGACATGGCCATCGAACGCACCCTTTCGATTATCAAACCCGACGCAACCAAGCGCAACCTGACCGGCAAGATCGTGGCCCGGTTCGAGGAGGCCGGGTTGCGTGTGGTCGCATCCAAGCGCATCCACCTTTCGCCCGCTCAGGCCGGCCAGTTCTACGCCGAGCACAAGGAACGCCCGTTCTATGGCGAACTGTGCGCCTTCATGGCATCCGAGCCGGTGGTGGTGCAGGTGCTTGAGGGCGAAGCGGCGATTGCCAAGAACCGCGAAGTGATGGGCGCGACCGACCCGGCCGCTGCCGCCGAGGGGACCATCCGCAAGGATTTCGCGCTTTCCAAAGGCGAGAACTCGGTGCACGGCTCCGACAGCCCGGAATCGGCCGCGCGCGAGATCGCCTTCTTCTTTTCGGGGCTTGAACTGGTCGGCTGAACGGGAACGAAGAGAGGGGGCCTTCTGCCCCCTCTTGGCCATCCGGCCAATTCACCCCCGAGGATATTTGACCCAAGGCAAGCGCAGGCCCGCTGCTGCTTGCCTTGGGCCGAATATCCCCGCCGGAGGCGTGCTGCGGCGGCCGCGGTGCCCAGGTCAATCGCCTCACCCCTTCCGCTTTGCCTGCGGCACCCTATCTTGAGCGGCAGGGAGATATCATGCCGCACACCGACCCAAGTTATGCCCGCCTGCCCGGGCGCTTTTTTGCACGCGTGGGCCCCGCACCGGTGGCGGCGCCACGGTTGCTTGCGCTGAACACGTCCCTGGCAGCGCGCCTCGGGCTAAGCGCTGACTGGCTCGCCGCACCAGAGGGGGTTGCGATGCTTGCGGGCAACGCCTTCCCGGACTGGGCAACCCCGATTGCGCAAACCTACGCTGGCCATCAGTTCGGCGGGTTCGTGCCGCAGCTCGGTGACGGGCGGGCATTGCTGCTGACCGAATTTATCAGCACCGATGGCGCGCGGTTCGACCTTGTTCTGAAGGGCTCGGGCCGCACCCCCTTTTCGCGCGGAGGCGACGGGCGGGCGTGGCTTGGCCCGGTCTTGCGCGAATATATTGTCAGCGAAGCGATGGCAGCACTTGGCGTGCCCAGCACGCGGGCACTGGCGGCGGTGGCGACAGGCGAAGTTGTCTGGCGCGACGAGGGGGCGCTGCCCGGCGCGATTCTGGCGCGGGTAGCGGCCAGCCACCTTCGGGTGGGCACCTTCGAATACTTCGCGGCAAGGCGCGATACCGAAGCGCTGGCGCTGCTGGCAGAACACGCCCGCGCCCGCCACTACCCGCGGGCGGAAGGGCCGCTGGGGCTTCTCGGCGGTGTCGTTGCGGCGCAAGCGCGGCTGGTGGCGCAGTGGATGAGCCTTGGCTTCATTCACGGCGTGATGAACACCGACAACATGGCGGTATCGGGCGAAACCATCGATTATGGCCCCTGCGCCTTCATCGACGCCTACCACCCCGACCGGGTGTTTTCGTCAATCGACCGCAACGGCCGCTACGCCTATGCGCAACAGCCCAACGTGGCACTGTGGAACCTCGCGCAACTGGCCTCGGCACTTCTTCCGCTGATCGGCGAGGGCGAGGCGGCGATTGAGGCCGCAACCGCAGCGCTTGATGCTTTCTGGCCTGTTTTCACCGAGTCGCTGAACCGCCGCTTTGCGGCGAAGATCGGCATTGCTTCACCACAGGCGGGCGACAGCGCACTGGTTGAAACCCTGCTTGCCCGCATGGCGCAGCAAGGAGCTGATTTTACGCGGGTATTCCATGGTCTTGCCAGTGGCGCCGCCCGCGACGAATTTGCCGACCGCGCCGCCTTTGATGGCTGGGCGGCAGATTGGCGCGCGCGGATTGGCCATGAGCCTGACCCGCAAGCGGTAATGCGCGCCGCCAACCCCGCGCGCATTCCGCGCAACCACCGCATTGCCGAGGTCATTACGGCGGCAGTCGCGGGCAACATGGCGCCGTTTGTGCGCCTCAACGCAGCGCTTGCAGCACCATTCGACGCGCGCCCCGAGTGGGCCGACCTTTCCGACGCGCCCGCCGAGGCCGAAGTGGTAACGCGCACCTACTGCGGCACCTGAGCTATTTGCGAAACTTGCGGAAAAGCCGTCGATTGCGGTCGATGAACTGCTGCAACAGGGCGGCACTGCCGCCGATGCTGCGCCCGTGCAGATATAGCCAACCCGATCCGGCCCCCACGCTCGCACCGATCACATCGACGATAAGGTCGCCCATGGTGTCGTTCAGGCCGCTTTCCTGCATGTTCAGCCCGAAGATAGTGTCCATGCCGAACTCGAATATCTCCCAGACCACGCCGATCGTGACCGCGAAGGAAAAGGCGATGAACGCCAGCGCCCAGGCGGGTGCGGCGTAACGGTCGCCCTGAAACAGCATGAAAACCAACAAGAATCCGATGATTCCGAACCCCAGCGCCGAGCCGAGATGCAGCGCACCATCCCACCACCAGAACCGCTGATAGAATCCTTCGGCCTCGCCCAGATAGATCGTGGCAAAGATGAAGGCCGTGATGGAAACCACAAAGCTCCACGGCAGCCGCACACCCAGGCGGCTGACCAGCACCAGCGGTGCCAAGGTCATCAGGAAGGCGGCCGCGGCCACGCCCGCGGCGGGCCACTGCTGTTCCCACAGCGCCAGCCCGAACTCGAATGCCAGCACCGCCCAGATCAGCAATACCGGCAGCGGCTGCCGCCAAAGGGATTTGAATTGCAGGCGTTTGCGCATGCGGGCGATATAGGTGCGGCACCAAGGCGTTGCAACAGGCCTTCCTGTCGCGCCCCGCAGGCCCCATATCGGGGGCATGGTCCTGCGCATCGCTTCATACAACATCCACAAATCCAAAGGCAGCGATGGCCGCTTTGACCCCGGCCGCGTGATCGATGTGATCAACGCCCTTGGCGCCGACGTGCTGGCGCTGCAAGAGGTCGATTTCAGATTTCGCGGCCGCCCCAGTGCCCTGCCTCTGGCGGAACTGCGCGAGGGGTGCGCGCTGGTGCCGGTCGATCTGACCCCGACCGGGCCGGAAAGCCTTGGTTGGCACGGGCAGACCCTGCTCTTGCGCAAGGGCATCACGCTGAGCGGCCTGCGCGCACTGCCCTTGCCGGGGTTTGAGCCGCGCGGCGCGCTGATTGCAGACCTTGACGCGGGAGGCGGCCCGCTGCGGCTGGCGGGGGTGCACCTCGGCCTGCGCCGTGCCAACCGACGCGCGCAGCTGGCCCATATTCGCGCGGCCCTGCGCGAAGGCACGGCGACGCCCGCGCTGATCATCGGCGACTTCAATGAATGGGCTGAAACCAAGGGCCTTGAAGCGCTGCACGGGTTTCATCTGCACACGCCCGGGCCAAGCTACCCCGCGCGCGCACCGTTCGGGCGGCTTGACCGGGTGGCGGCGGGTCCGGGGCTTTCGGTGCTGCGCGCGGGGGTGTTCGATTCCGGCCTCGCGCGGCGCGCCTCGGACCATTTGCCGATCTGGGCCGATGTACGGATTGAGCGCTGAAATCGCGCGCGCCTGACGGGGGGCTTTCCCGCCCGCTGCAAACCGCGTAAACCCGCGTCAGAATTTTTCCGCACCGGTGCCAAAGGAGTGACCCCATGAGCACGATCATCGACATCCACGCCCGCGAGATTCTCGACAGTCGCGGCAACCCGACCGTCGAGGTCGATGTGGTGCTGGAAGACGGCACCATGGGCCGCGCTGCAGTGCCCTCGGGCGCCTCGACCGGCGCACATGAGGCGGTAGAGCGCCGCGACGGCGACAAGGCCCGCTACATGGGCAAGGGCGTGCTGGAAGCGGTGCAGGCGGTGAACGGCGAGATTGCCGAGAACCTGGTGGGCGAAGACGTGACCGAGCAGGTTGCGATCGACCGTCTGATGATCGAGCTTGACGGCACCGCAAACAAGGCCCGGCTTGGCGCCAACGCCATTCTGGGCGTCAGCCTCGCCTGCGCCAAGGCGGCGGCCGATTTCAGCAGCCAGCCGCTCTATCGCTACGTCGGCGGCACCTCGGCGCGGATCCTGCCGGTGCCGATGATGAACATCATCAATGGCGGTCAGCACGCCGACAACCCGATCGACATTCAGGAATTCATGATCATGCCGGTGGCCGCGGCAAACATCCGCGAAGCGGTTCGGATGGGCTCGGAAGTGTTCCACACACTGAAGAAAGAGCTTTCCAAGGCCGGGCTTGCGACCGGGGTAGGCGACGAGGGCGGCTTTGCCCCGGCGCTCTCTTCCAGCCGTGCCGCACTCGACTTCATCCTCAAGGCGATCGAAAAGGCGGGGTATCGCCCCGGCGAGGATATCTGGCTGGCGCTTGACTGCGCAGCGACCGAGTATTTCCGCAATGGCAAATACGAAATGACGGGCGAGGGCAAATCTTTGACCTCAGCTGAAAACGTCGAATACCTTGCGTCGATTTGCGCCGACTACCCGATCCTGTCGGTCGAGGATGGCTGCGCCGAAGATGACTGGGCGGGCTGGAAGCTGTTGACCGACCGGCTGGGCGCCAAGGTGCAACTGGTTGGCGACGATTTGTTCGTGACCAACCCCGAGCGACTTGCGCGCGGCATCAAGGAAGGCTGCGCCAACTCGCTGTTGGTCAAGGTCAACCAGATCGGCACCTTGACCGAAACGCTCGATGCGGTGCGCATGGCCGACCGCGCGCGCTTCACGAGCGTGATGAGCCATCGCTCTGGCGAGACCGAAGACGCCACCATAGCCGACCTTGCGGTTGCCACCAACTGCGGCCAGATCAAGACCGGCTCGCTTGCGCGCTCTGACCGGCTGGCGAAATACAACCAGTTGATCCGCATCGAAGAAATGCTGGGCGAAACCGCCGAATACGCGGGCCGCACGGTCCTGCGCGGCTGAACCGGGGCAGGGGGCTTTCCGCCCCCTCTTGGCCCTGCGGGCCAATTCACCCCCGAGGATATTTGACCAAGGCAAGCGCAAGTCTTTCGCGCTTGCCTTGGTCAAAATATCCCCCCGCCGGAGGCGCGGCGCGCGAAGTTCCGGGCGCGCGGGCCGGGGTCAGTCGCGAAAGTTGCGGCTGTCCTTGATCTGGTCCCAGGCCCAGACCACCTCTTGCAGGCGTTCTTCATCGTCGCGGTTGCCGCCGTTCATGTCTGGGTGAAGATCCTTCACCAGGCTTTTGTACTGCTTGCGGATTTCCGGCTTGGTCCAGGTGTCTTTGGCCTCAAGGATGTCGATCGCCTTGCGCTCGGTCGGCGGCAGCTTGCGCCCGGCGTGCTGGCGGCCGGGGTTTTGCGTGGCATTGCTGCCGAGAATTTCCATCGGGTCGGCAACGCCGTGGCGGGCCCAGGCGCGGTCTTCCTCGGAGGTGCGGCCAAAGGGTTTGGTCGGGCGTTCCCAGACCGTGGCGTTGTCGAGAAAGGCCTGAAACTCTTCTTCCGACTGGCCCTGAAAGTAGTTCCAGTTGAGGTTGTATTCGCGCACATGATCTTTGCAGAACCAGAAATAATCGTCGAGCTTCTTCGGCGATTTCGGGGCCCGGTACTGGCCCTGTTCGGTGCAGCCTTGATGGTCGCAGCTGCGGGTCGAGGTCTCGAACGCACCGGACATGCCGCGTTTGCCCTTGGCGCGGCGCTTTTTGTCGGTGGCGGCGGAGATGTCGAACCCGAAGGGGTCATTTCTGGTCATGCGCGGTCCTCTGTTCCCGGCTGTTTCGAGTCGGGCCATGAAGAATAGGCCATTTCGCGCGCGGTGAAAGGGCAAATCGGCGGCGGCGCGGCGCGGATCAGTCTTCGGTGGTGGCGGGGCCAAGGCGGGGGGCTGAGCCGGGCTCGGCATGGCTGCTCAGGCGCGAAGACAGTGCTGGCTTGGCCGAGGTCAGGAAGGTCGGCACCGATTCCGGTGGCGCGGCCGGGGCATCAAGCGGCACGGGCACTTCGGGCAGAAACACGGTATCGTGAGGTTCCTGCACCAGCGCGCGGCGGAAGATGAGAAGGTTGTGAAAGACCGTGGTGCGGCTGGTGAGGCCCGAGCGTTCTTCGCTGGGCAGCACGTCGGCGCGCAGGTATTCCCAGCCCTCGGTGGCCATGCGGTTCAGCACCCCGGCGATGGTCGCGCCGAAGCGCTCGCCGGGGGTCTTCAGCGCGCGGTTCTTTTCGGCGCGCGTGGGCGCGGGAATGGCGGTGTATTCGTATTCCTGCATCGCTATCCCCTTAGAGCCCGAGTTTCCGGGCCACGATTTCGTTGACCACCGCCGGGTTGGCCTTGCCGCCGGTGGCTTTCAGCACTTGCCCCGTGAACCAGCCCGCAAGTTTCGGGTTGGCCTTTGCCTTTTCAACCTGCGCCGGGTTGGCGGCGATGATCGCATCTACCGCCTTTTCAATCTCGCCGGTATCGGTCACCTGCCGCATGCCGCGCGCGGCGGCCACGGCGGCGGGGTCGCCGCCCTCGAGCCAGACGATCTCGAACAGATCTTTTGCCATTTTGCCGGAGATCTCGCCCGAAGCGATCAGATCGAGCACGCCCCCCAGTTGTGCGGCGCTGAGCGGGCTATCGGCGATGCCAAAGCCTTGCTTGTTCAGCCGCCCGAAGAGTTCATTGATCACCCAGTTCGCGGCCATCTTGCCATCGCGCCCTGCCGCCACAGCTTCAAAGAAGCTGGCGTTTTCGGCCTCGGCGGTCAGCACGGCGGCGTCGTATTCGCTCAAGCCAAAATCGCGCACGAAGCGGGCGACCTTGGCATCGGGCAGTTCGGGCAGGGTGGCGGCAATGTCATCGACCCAGGCCTGCTCAATCTCAAGCGGCAACAGGTCGGGGCAGGGGAAGTAGCGGTAATCATGCGCCTCTTCCTTGCTTCGCATCGACCGCGTCTCGCCCTTGTCGGGGTCGTAAAGGCGGGTTTCCTGCACCACTTTGCCGCCATCTTCAACCAGTGCGATCTGGCGGCGTGCCTCATATTCGATCGCTTGCTGGATGAAGCGCATCGAGTTCATGTTCTTGATTTCGCAGCGGGTGCCGAGGTGCGCAAAATCCTGCGTCGCCTGATAGCGTTCATAGTCGCCGGGGCGGCAGATCGACACGTTCACATCGGCGCGCAGGTTGCCGTTTTGCATGTTGCCATCGCAGGTGCCGATGTAGCGCAGAATCTGGCGCAGCTTGGCCACATAGGCCGCCGCTTCCTCGGGGCCGCGAATGTCGGGGCGACTGACGATTTCCATCAGCGCCACGCCGGTGCGGTTGAGGTCGACAAAGCTCATGTTGGGGTCCATGTCGTGGATGCTCTTGCCAGCGTCCTGCTCGATGTGGATACGCTCGACCCGCACCCGGCGCGCCACGCCCGGCCCCATATCGACGATGATTTCGCCCTCGCCCACGATCGGCGCGTAAAGCTGGCTGATCTGGTAGCCCTGCGGCAGGTCTGGGTAAAAGTAGTTCTTGCGGTCGAAGGCCGAGGTCAGGTTGATCGCGGCATTCAGCGCCAGCCCGGTGCGCACCGCCTGCGCCACGCAGAATTCGTTGATCACCGGCAGCATCCCCGGCATCGCCGCATCGACAAAGGCGACGTTCGAGTTGGGTTCCGCGCCAAACAACGTTGAGGCGCCGGAAAACAGCTTGGCATTCGAGGCCACCTGCGCGTGCACCTCAAGGCCAATCACCAATTCCCACGGGCCGGTTGCGCCATGGATCACTTTTGGGTCGGGGGTGCGGAACGCGAGGTGGTCAAGCATCGGGCGGGCCTCTGGTCTGGACTGGCGATGGGTTTAGGGCATCGGCCAGGACTGCGCAAGCAAAGCCGCCGCGTGGGTAAAAGAGCGCCCGAGGAGGTAGACAGAGTGTCGCACGCTCAAGTTGTGATCGTATTTGCCGCATTCTCGCCACAATTCAACCCCAGAGTGATTAGCTGTCGCTGTTTGCGCGACAATCGTTGGTTCCGGCTGTGCAGTTTTGGTTCCCCTCGGAAAAAGGACATGTCGGACGATGAATCTCTCCGTGTTCGGGCGCCGCCCACCCCGAAATGGTGCGGCCATAGAGGTGCCACCCGGTTATGCGACGCATGCGCGCTGGGTCCCTCATCTTGGCGATATTTTCCCGAATTTCTCGCTGCGCCACGGCGAGGGAGAGTTTCACTTTCACGACTGGGCCGAAGGTTCCTGGGTCTATTTTTTCAGCCACCCGTTGGCGCGCACCCCCGTCTGCACCACCGAAATCGCAGACGTTGCCGCGCATTCGGATGAGCTGCGCGCCCGCGGTGCCAAAGCACTGAACATTTCGACCGATTCGCCCGACGTGCAGCAAGCATGGCTTGCCGATATCGAGAAGATGTTTGGTGTCACGATCGATTTTCCGCTGCTGTCGGACCCCGATGGGGTTGTCGCGAAAATGTGCGACATGGTGCACCCGCATGAAGACATCGTCTTGTGCGTGCGCAAAGGCTTCATCATCGACCCGTCATTGCGGATACGGATGATCATTGACTATCCGCTGAATGTCGGACGCGATATTGAAGAAGTGTTGCGGGTGATCGACGCGTTGCGCGCCACCGAGCACACCGATCTGGTGGCGCCGGGCGGGTGGATGCCCGGCGATCCGTTGCTGGTGGCGCCGCATATCGATACCGTAGCGGCACGCGAAACCTTCGGTTCGCGGCTGAAGGTGCTTGGCCCCTATATGCGGCTTTTGTTGCCGCGCCGGCAGCAGAAGTAGCAGCCCGCAAGCTTTTGGCGGCGGTTGCACCGCTCTATGCGTTGACAATGCCGGTGCGGGCGGCGACGTTCCCTTGGGGAAGGGGAATGCCGGATGTCCGAAGCGCAGCAACCGTTTCGGCGGTTTTCCAATTTGCAATGGTATCTGGCGCATTCCGAAAACCGGGTGCACCTGCTCTGCGCCTGCCCGGATGATATCGCGCCCGCGACGTTCCATGATCTCGTCGGGCAGATGCTGCGGCTGGCGCCGCAGCTTTCCTGGTCCGAGAGCCTTTTGCAGGATGGTCACCTTGTGGCGCCGATGGTGGCGCCCGCGGCGGTGTCTCGGTATCTGCCCATGCCCGGGTCAGGCCTGTTGTTGCGTGACCTTGAGGCCGATCTGGCCGAGACCCTGGCCGATACCGGGCGGCCTGCCTTTCGCGCCAGCTGCCTTGCGGCGAGCGAACCCGATGCGCGCGGGGTCCGCGCGCTGATGGTCTTGCAGGCCACCCACGGCGTGACGGAGGGCGGCGACATTTCCAGACTTGCGCGCGGCCGACGTGCACAGCACGAGGGGCGCCCGGAATCGCGCCAGCGGCTGCGCAAGGTCCAGCGATTGGCAATGTGGGCGATGCTTCCGCTGCTTTGGTCGGGTTTTCTGTTTGCTGCGCGGCTGCGACGCAGGCCGTTGCACGAGTTTCGCTTTGTGCGGGTGTCGCTTGACCGCGCCGGGGTGGCGGCGGCGGTGCGGCGGCTTGGCGTGACGCACCGCGCGTTTCTGTTCGGGTTGGTCTTGCACGCGGTCTTGCATGACCCAAACCGCAAGCGGCGGCTGAACCTTGCCTACTCGACGTTGCCCATGGCGCGGGCGCGCAAACACGACGACAGCTTTCTGAACGTGCGGATGGATGAGTTTCGCCTGCAAACGGCCGCCACCCCAGAGGCGAGCATTCGTGCTACCGCTGCCGCCATTGCGGCGCGCGGTCCGACGCCGATTTTCGTGCAGGCGTGGCAAAGCGCCGTGCTGGGCTGGCACCGGCGCACGCGGCGAATAGCGCCCTGGCTCTACCGCAGGGGCTTTTTTGGCTATACGCCCTACGATCTGGTGCTGTCGCTGGTGCCGCCGCTTTTGCTCGGCCCAAGCTGGGGGCCGCTTGCAGGTGCGACCTTTTTTGCGGGCTCGAACACCAGCACCACGCCGAACTGCATCTTTGCCGTGACGCGGGATCGGATCACACTGACCTTGTGGGCCGATAGCGCGGTGGCCGCGCGGGTGGAGGCGATTATCGGAAATGCCGAAGCACTCGGGGTAGCCGCCGAAGTCTGGCAGTAGAAGGCCGGGCTTCAGCGATGCGCGGGCGCAAGCCGCGCCGCAGACGCGGTGCCAAACTGAACCGGAATGCCGCAAAGCCGCAACTCTTGGGCCAGCCGTCGCGCAGGTGGCAGTGCCGCGCGGGGCAACGCCAGATGCGCGCCGCCGACCAGATGCAAGCGGCACATGCCGCGGTCGATGTCGGCGCCGCAAATGCGCGCCAGCGCCACCGAGCGCCGGGCTGTGCCGTCAAATACCTCCAGTTGCCCATGCCCGAGCCGCAGCCCGGCCGCACGGTTGACCGCGAGGATTCGCAGCACCACCGCAACGAAAACGGAAACCAGTGCCCAGGCCAGCACCGGGGCGTCGGTTGCGTGGTTCACATAGGTCAGCGCCATGCCAAGCCCGAGCGCCGCGTAGGTGGCGGGGCGGCGGCCTTGGCATCGATATTCGTAGGTGTCAAAGGTTTGCATGCCGCTGTTTCGCCATCAGATTATGGCGCAAATAAGGCAATTGTGGCGGGCCTGCCGGGCAAGTGGCGCATATCGAAACAGCACCGGCGCTTTGGCGGGATTGTAGGGCAAGGGCTACCAATCCCGCCGCATCGTCGTGGCATTTGCCTGCGCTCAGCCCTTCGGTTCGGCGAGTCGTGCCACCATTTCGCCCATATCGCGGCTGAGCCCCGGCAGCGCCCGAATCCGCGCCAGCTCGGCTTGCGCCTTTTCGCGGCGGGCGGAATCATAGCGCGGCCAGGTCTCGAACGCCGTGCTCATCCGCGCCGCCATTTGCGGGTTCACCGGGTCGAGCCGGATCAGCCAGTCGGCGTAAAAGCGGTAGCCTGCGCCCGAGGCATGGTGAAACCCGGCGTGGTTGGCCGCGAACCCGCCCATCAGGGCGCGGAAACGGTTGGGGTTCCGCCACTCGAAGGCCGGGTCGGCAGCAAGGCGCGCGGCAAGCGCCGGGGCGCTGGCGGGGGCGGCATGGGCCAGTTGCACCGAGAACCACTTGTCCATCACCAGCCGGTCAGATGACCAGCGGTCCCGGAAGGCGGCCAGCGGTGCTGCCGCCCGGTCGGCCTCGATCAGGCAGGTCAGCGCGCCGAGCGTTTCGGTCATGTTCGGCGCGGCATCGAACAGGGCCTGCGCCCGCGCGCCGCCGTCGGTCCGGGTCAGCAGCCCAAGCGCCGCAAGCCGCAGCGCGCGCCGCCCGGCCGCGTTGGCATCGGGTGCATAGGGGCCGGGCACCGCCATGGCATTGTAGATCTCGCCCAGCAGTGCGGCATGGCGTTCGGCCAGAGCCTGCGCAAGCTGCCCGCGCGCGGCGTGAATGGCGTCGGGGTCGGGCACCTGCCCGCGCGCATGAAGCGCGGTGGCAATTTCTTCGTCGCCGGGCAGCCGCAGGCAAAGCGCGCGAAAGGCCGGGTCGGCGCCCGCATCGCGCAGCATGCCACCCACCGCATCAAGATGTTCTGGCTCGGGCGCGGCCCCGCCCACCATCGCGCAAAGCGCCTCGCGCGCAAGGCTACGCCCCGCCTCCCAGCGGTTGAAGGGGTCGGTATCATGGGCGAGCAGAAACGCCCGTTCGGCGGCGTTCGCATCGCGTTCCAGTATCACCGGGGCGGAAAATCCGCGCAGGATCGAGGGCACGGGCCGCGCCGAGAGGCCGGGGAAGCTGAAGCTTTGCCGCGCCTCGGTCATTTCCAGCACCTGTGTCGGCACCACCTCATCGCCGTTGGGGGAAAGCAGGCCGACCGCGATGGGAATCACCCGCGGCGGTTTTTCGGGCTGCCCTGGCGTGGGCGGCGTTTGTTGCGTGAAATCCAGCGTGTAGGTGCCGTCAGTCCAGTGCTCCTCAACGCTCAGGCGCGGCGTTCCGGCATCGGAATACCAGCGTTTGAACTGCGCGAGGTCGCGGCCCGTGGCATCCTCGAACACCTTCAACCAGTCCTCGATCGTTGCCGCCTGGCCATCGTGGCGGTCGAAATAGAGGTCGAGTGCGGCGCGATAGCCCGTATCGCCGACAAGGCGCTTGAGCATGCCGATCACTTCGGCGCCTTTTTCATACACCGTCGCGGTGTAGAAGTTGTTGATTTCCACATAGGCCTCGGGGCGCACCGCATGGGCCAGCGGCCCCTGATCCTCACGAAACTGGCGGGCGCGCAGGGTCAACACATCTTCGATCCGCTTGACCGGGCCGGACCGCATATCCGAGGTGAACTGCTGGTCGCGGAACACTGTCAGCCCTTCCTTCAGGCACAGCTGAAACCAGTCGCGGCAGGTGATGCGGTTGCCGGTCCAGTTGTGGAAGTATTCATGCGCGATCACCCCCTCAATACGCTCGTATTCGCCATCGGTGGTGGTGTCGGGGCTGGCCAGCACCAGTTTCGCGTTGAAGATGTTCAGCCCCTTGTTCTCCATTGCGCCCATGTTGAAATCATCGACAGCGACAAGGTTGAACACGTCGAGGTCATATTCGCGACCATAGGTTTCTTCGTCCCATTTCATCGAACGTTGCAGCGCACCGAGCGCAAAGTCGCAGCGGTCTTCATCGCCCTTGCGCACCCAGATGTTGAGCGCGACCTCGCGGTCCGACATCGTGGTGAATGTGCCAGGGTGGGCAACCAGATCGCCTGCGACAAGCGCGAAAAGGTAGGCGGGCTTCGGCCAGGGGTCCACCCACTCGGCCCAGCCGGGGCCTTGCGCGGCGGGGTTGCCGTTTGAGAGCAGCACCGGCAGGTCGGATTCGATCCGCACCCGGAACCGCGCCATCACATCGGGGCGGTCGGGGTAGAAGGTGATGCGGCGGAACCCTTGTGCCTCGCACTGCGTGCAATACATGCCGCGCGACATGTATAGCCCTTGCAGGGCAGTATTGCCCTCCGGCGCGATTTCCACCTCGGTTTGCAGCGTGAAAGCACCCTCGGGCAGCGCGGCGGGGTGGATCGTCAGCCCGGTATCGGTCAGCAGGTAGTCGGAAGCGTTCAGCGCCTGGCCGTCGATCGCCACCGCGATCAGCCGCAGATGCTCGCCGTCAAGGTAAAGCGCAGCGCCGGGCTGGCGCGGGGTCAGGCGGATTTCGGCACTGACCCGGGTTGCCTGCGGCGCCAGCCGGAAGGTCAGTGCCACATCGTCCAGAGCGAAGGCAAAGGGGGTGTAGTCGGTCAGTCTGACGGCTTGCGGGGCGGCGGCGTGCATGGGGTTCTCCGGACTTGCGTTGCCGGACCCTAGGGTGCGGCGGCGGCTACTTCAAGGCCACCGCCGCATGGCGCTATCTGGCGCCGACAAAGCGCGCCAGTTTACCCAGCGTCTGCTGTCCCAGCTCGACCGCGCCAAAGCGCTTGGCCTCGGCGTAGATCTCGGCGGTGGCAAGCACCATGCCCATCCTGACCCGGGTGGCGGTGCCGAGATCCTCGAAGGCGACCCGGGCATCGGCGTGTTTCGGCCCGTTCTCGCCCGCCAGAAGCGTGTATTCGATGCGCTTTTCGTGCTGCACCAGGGTGTAGCGGTGGTGGTTGGGAAAAACGGTGCCATCCGGCCCGATCATGTCGAACACCCACGCGCCGCCCGCGCGCAGGTCGATCCGCTTGGTGCGGCAGCAATAGCCGTCAGGCCCCCACCACTGCGTCAGCGTTTCCGGGTTCATCCAGACCGACCAGACACGCGCCAGCGGCGCCTTGATCTCGCGTTCCAGCAGCAGCGTGCGGTCGGCGGCGCTGGCGCTCATGCCAGCCCCCGTGCATAGGCTTCCAACTGCGCCGCCGCAGTGCCCCACCCATCGTGAAAGCCCATCTCGCGGTGGGTCGTGGCTGCCTCGGCGATGCGGTGGCGGACCACGGCGGTGTAGCGGGTGCGGCCGCCGCCGATGTCCTCGAAGGTCACGATCGCGGTCATAAAAGGGTCCGGCGCGGGCTTCCAGCCTTCGGTGTAGGTGTCGGTGAACACGAGCTTTTCCTGCGGCACCACATGCAGGTAGATGCCCTTGTTCTCGACCACGGTTCCATCCACGTCAAAGGTGGTGTCGAAGGCGCCGCCGCTGCGGGGGTCGAGGCGGCAGGCGGTAACCCGATGCGGCCGCGGCACGAACCAGTTGACCAGATGTTCGGGTCGGGTCCAGCAGGCCCAGAGGATTTCGCGCGGTGCCGCGATCTCGCGGGTAAGGACCAGGTCGAGGTCGGGATCAAGTTCCATTCGGGGGTTCCTTCATCAGTTTCGCCACATAGGCATCAAGCCGGTCCAGCCGCGCTTCCCAAAGCGCGCGCTGTGCGTCAAGCCAGCCGCGCACCGGCGCCAGCGCCTCGGGCACGATTCCGCCTATTCTCGCCGTCAGGGCGGGCAGGAACGCCGCCGCGGGGGATGACTTAT
The DNA here is from genome assembly GCA_002842855.1 of Alphaproteobacteria bacterium HGW-Alphaproteobacteria-4. Lineage (GTDB taxonomy): Bacteria > Pseudomonadota > Alphaproteobacteria > Rhodobacterales > Rhodobacteraceae > UBA6213. The sequence goes on from PHEE01000013.1 coordinate 49,447, forward strand.
GACCGATCGAATCGAACGCGCGGGGCTTTTGCCGGATGCCCGCCTTGCCGCTTTCATTGACGATGAGGCGCTGCCCGGCTCGGGGGTCGGCCGCGATGCGTTCTGGGCCGGGCTGGCCGCGCTCGCCGCCGATTTCGGCCCCCGCAACCGTGCACTTCTGGAACAGCGCGAAGCGTTGCAGGAACATATCGACGCCTGGCACCTGGCACGGCGCGGGCAGCCGCATGATCCTGTCGCTTATGAGAATTTCTTGCGCGAAATCGGCTATATCGTTCCCGAAGGCCCTGATTTCAGCATCGAGACAGGCCCGACCGACCCCGAAATTGCCAACCTTTGCGGACCGCAACTGGTGGTGCCGGTGATGAACGCGCGCTATGCGATCAACGCCGCCAACGCGCGCTGGGGCAGCCTTTATGATGCGCTTTATGGCACCGACGCGCTGGGCAGCGCGCCGCCGGCCGGTGGCTATGACGCAGCGCGCGGCGCGGCGGTGGTGGCCTGGGCCAAGGGCTTTCTCGATGATGTGGTGCCGCTGGCCGGGCTTTCCTGGGCTGACGCCAGGCACCTTTGCGTGCAATCTGGCGCGCTTTTGGCCGAGGGGCCGCGCGGCACCACTGGGCTGACCGCGCCGGGGCAATTTGCGGGCTACCGGGGCAGTGAAATGGCGCCAGCTTCGGTGCTTTTGCGCCAGAACGGGCTTTACATCGAACTGGTGATCGATCGCGCCCACGCGGTGGGGCGCTCTGACCCGGCGGGCATTGCCGATGTGCGGCTCGAATCGGCGCTCTCGTCCATCATGGATTGCGAAGACAGCGTGGCCGCGGTCGATGGCGCCGACAAGGCGCTGGCCTATCGCAACTGGCTGGGGCTGATGCGGGGCGATCTGTCTGAAGAGGTGGCCAAGGCGGGCACCACGTTTACCCGCCGCGCCGCCCCCGACGCCGAATACACAGCCCCGCACGGCGGCACCCTGCGGATCAAGGGGCGCGCGCTGATGCTGGTGCGCAACGTGGGCCATCTGATGACCACCCCGGCCGTGCTCGACGCCGAGGGGCGTGAAATGGGCGAAGGGCTGTTGGACGCACTGGTGACCACGCTTTGCGCGCTGCACGATCTGCGAAAAGTCGAAAGCCCGCGCAACTCGGTCACCGGCTCGATCTATGTGGTGAAGCCCAAGATGCACGGGCCCGATGAGGTGGCCTTTGCCGATGACATTTTTACCCGTGTTGAAGCGGTGCTGGGGTTGCCGCGCTACACCGTGAAGCTTGGCATCATGGATGAAGAGCGGCGCACCAGCGTGAATCTGAAGGAATGTATCCGCGCCGCGCGCCACCGCATCGCCTTCATCAACACCGGCTTTCTTGACCGCACCGGCGACGAAATATGGACCTCGATGGAGGCCGGGCCGATGCTGGCCAAGGGCGCGATGAAGAACCAGCCCTGGATTTCCGCCTACGAGGATCGCAACGTCGATATCGGCCTCGCCTGCGGCCTTTCGGGGCGCGCGCAGATCGGCAAGGGCATGTGGGCGGCCCCCGACCGCATGGCGGCGATGCTGGCCGAAAAGATCGCGCACCCGATGGCCGGGGCCAACTGCGCCTGGGTGCCGAGCCCAACGGCGGCCACGCTGCACGCCACCCATTATCACCGGGTCGATGTGTTCGCCCGCCAGCGCGCGATTGCGGCGCTGCATCGCCCGGCGCGGCTGGGCGATCTGCTGACGATCCCGCTCGCGGTAGGGGTGAACTACTCGGACGATGAAATCCGCGCCGAAATCGAAAACAACGCGCAGGGCATTCTGGGCTATGTCGTGCGTTGGGTCGAACAGGGGGTGGGCTGCTCGAAAGTACCCGACATCAACGATGTCGCCCTGATGGAGGACCGCGCCACCTGCCGCATCTCGTCACAGGCGATTGCAAACTGGCTGCACCACGGGGTTGTCAGCGAAGGTCAGGTGATGGACGCCCTGCGCAAGATGGCCGTGGTGGTTGACCGGCAAAATGCGGGCGAAGCGGCCTATGTGCCGATGGCGCCGGGCTATGCCGGGCTGGCATTTCAGGCGGCCTGCGATCTGGTGTTTCTGGGCCGGGTGCAGCCGTCGGGCTATACCGAACCGGTTCTGCACGCCCGGCGTTTGCAATTGAAGGAGGCGATGGTGTGACCCTGACCCTTTCCGCCGCGCGGCGGATCATCTCGGTGGCGCTGGCGCATGGCGCCGAGCACGGCATGAAGCCGCTGTCGGTGGTGGTGCTTGATGCGGGCGGCCACCCTCTCGCCTTCGAGCGCGCCGATGGCGCCAGCCCCGGCAGGTTCGAGATCGCGCGGGCCAAGGCCTATGGCGCGGTGATGCTGGGCATGGGCGGGGCTGCGCAGATGGCGCGGGCCGAAACGCAGGGGTTCTTCATGGCCGCCGTGAACGGGGTTTTCGGGGGCAAGGTGCTGCCGGTGCCGGGCGGTGTGCTGGTCCGCGATGCCGTTGGCGCGGTGATCGGCGCGGTCGGTGTTACCGGCGACACCTCTGACAATGACGCGGCGGCGGCGCTGGCCGGGATCGCTGCGGCGGGATTTGTGGGCGAGGCCTGAGCGGGCTTAACGCCGCTGCTCGCCCCGCAGGCGATGGAACAGATGCGTGAAGCTGGCCGCCGCCAGCACCGGCACCACGAGGTTCACCACAGGCACCGTCAACGGCAGCGCCATCAAGATACCGGCCAGCCAGATCTGCCCCCGGTGCTTGCGCCGCAGCGCCTTGGCGGCGGCGCGGTCAAGCCTGCGCAGCGCCACCATCTGAAAATATTCGCGTCCGAGCAGGTAGCCGTTCATCCCCCAAAACAACAGCGGGGCCGCCGGGCCGACCATTGCGTAAGCCACCAGCGCCACGATATTGGCGACCACAACCAACGCAAGAAAGTTGAGCGTGTCCTGTAGGGTCTGCACGAAACTCGCGCCCTGCGCGGGTGGCAACTGCGGGTAGTGCCGCGCCTCGACCCCGGCGGCGACGGCATCGAGAAACAGCCCCGTGAACAGCGACGCCACCGGCACCATCAGAAAGAAGCTCGCCCCCAGCATGAACAGCAGCGAGCCCCATGACAGCAGGTCTTTCACCCAGTGCACTTCGCCCACCCACGGCAGTGTCAGCACATCGGGCGTGGTCCAGTCGATCAGTTGCACAAAGCCCGCGTAGACCAGCAAAAGCAGCGCCAGCGACAGTGCCACGCCCAGTGCGACCACACCAAGCGCGCGGGCGCGGAACAGATCGCCCAAAGCGGCAAGAAAATCCCCCGGCATCAGACCCCGCGCCACTCGGTCAGTGCCGCCACGTCGGGGCGCGGGCGTTCGGGCGACGCGGCGAGTGCGGTGCCGATATGCACGAAACCCACCACCCGCTCGCCCGCTGCCAGCCCGAAGGCCGGGGCCGCAAAGCGCGCGTCATGTGCGGGCCATCCGGTCAGCCATGCCGCCCCCCAGCCTGCCGCCAGCGCCGCATTGAGCAACGACAGCGCGACCGAACCGGCCGAGAGCAGTTGCTCGATTTCGGGCACCTTGTCAGATGCTTTGGGCGAAAACACCACGGCCACGGCCAAGGGGCTGTCGGCAAACTGGCTGATGCCTTTGGCGGCCTGATCGGCGGGAATGCCTGCTGCCGCAGCATGTGCCGCCGCCGCCTCGGCCAGCGCTGCCAATGCGGGCCGGGCCAGCACGATCAGCCGCCACGGTTCCAGTTTGCCGTGGTCGGGCACGCGCAAGGCCGCGGTCAGCAACGGCTCCAGCGCAGCACGGTCGGGGGCGGGGGCGCGCAGAGTCTTGGCAGGGTGCGAGCGGCGGGTTTGCAGAAACTGCAGCGCTTCGGGCTGGGGTGCGGGCATGGTGGTCTCCGGTCAATCTCAGGCGTTTTGCGCGATTTCCCGCGCCGCCACAAGCCTGCGGGGCGGCGGGGCCCTGATCGCCCAGACCTGCCGGATATGCGCATCTGACCGGCCGCCAGCGTGCCCCCACCATGCGCCAGATCAGTCGTCGTCGCCCTGATCGGCCACGCGTGCCGCCGAAACCACCTCTTCGCCCGCCGCGCAATCGAGCACCTTGACCCCACCCGCACTGCGCGAGCGGAACGAGATCCCCGCGACAGGAACCCGGATCGACTGTCCGGTTGAGGTGGCAAGCATGACCTGATCATCCGGCAAGACCGGGAACGAGGCCACAAGCGCCCCGCCACGGCCGGTGGTGGCGCGCACGCCCGCGCCGCCCCGCCCGCGCACCGGGTAATCGTGGCTTGAGGAAACCTTGCCGGTGCCGCCGGCGGTGATGGTCAGCACATGTTCCTGTGCCGCGCGCATTTCGAGGTAGCGCTCCTCGGCCAGCGTGCCTTCGGCGACGGCCTCCTCGTCACTGTCAGGAACCTCTTCCTCGCCGATGTCAGCGCCCATTTCGGCGCGGTGACGCTTGAGGAAGGCGGCGCGTTCGGCAGGGTCGGCCTCGAAATGGCGCAGGATCGACATTGAAACCACGCGGTCGCCCGCCGCCAGCCGCACGCCGCGCACCCCGGTCGAATCGCGGCCCTTGAACACCCGCACCTCGGGCACCGGAAAGCGGATGGCGCGCCCCATCGCGGTGACCAGCATCACATCATCGCCCTCGTCGCAGATGCGCGCGTTGACCATGCTCACGCCCTCGGGCAGCTTCATCGCGATCTTGCCGTTGCGCATGACATTGGCGAAATCGGAAAGCGCGTTGCGGCGCACGTCGCCTTCGGATGTGGCGAAGAACACTTGCAGACTGTCCCATTCCGCCTCGGGCGCATCGACCGGGGTGAGGGCCGCGATGGAAACCCCAACCGGAATCGGCAGGATGTTGACAATCGCCTTGCCCTTGGCGGTGCGCCCGGCCAAGGGCAGGCGCCAGCATTTGAGGCTGTAGACCATGCCGTCGGTGGTGAAGAACAACAGTTGGGTGTGGGTGTTGGCCACGAACAGCGTGGTCACCACGTCATCTTCCTTGGTCGCCATTGACGACAGGCCCTTGCCGCCGCGCCGCTGCGCGCGGAACTCGGCCAAGGGCGTGCGCTTGATGTAGCCGCCCGAGGTGATGGTCACCACCATGTCTTCGCGCTCGATCAGGTCTTCGTCGTCCAGATCGCCGGCCCAATCGACAATTTCGGTGCGGCGCGGCACCGCGAAGGCATCGCGCACTTCACGCAGTTCGGTGGCGATGATCGCCATGATCCGCTCGCGCGAGGCGAGGATGGCGAGGTAATCGCGGATCTTCGCGGCGAGGTCCTGCAACTCGTCGGTGACCTCTTTCACGCCCATTGCAGTCAGGCGCTGCAACCGCAGATCGAGAATCGCGCGGGCCTGCACCTCGGAAAGGTTGTAGGTGCCGTCGTCGTTCATGGTGTGGCCGGGGTCGTCGATCAGGCGGATGTATTCGGCAATCTCATGCGCGGGCCAGCGGCGGGTCATCAACCTTTCGCGCGCCTCGGCGGCGTCGGCGCTTGCACGGATCGTGCGCACCACCTCGTCAACGTTGGAAACCGCCACCGCGAGGCCGCAAAGCACATGGCTGCGCTCGCGTGCGCGGCGCAGCTCGAACGCCGTGCGGCGTGCCACCACCTCTTCGCGGAAGGCGATGAAATGGGTCAGGAAGTCGCGCAGGGTCAGCTGCTCGGGGCGGCCACCGTTCAGCGCCAGCATGTTGCAGCCGAAGGTCACCTGCATCGGTGTAAAGCGGAACAACTGGTTGAGCACGACATCGGGGGTGGCGTCGCGTTTGAGTTCAATCACCACGCGCACCCCGACACGGTCGGATTCGTCCTGAATATGCGCAATGCCCTCAATCCGCTTGTCGCGCACCAGGTCGGCGATCTTTTCGATCATCGTCGCCTTGTTCACCTGATAGGGGATCTCGTCGAGAATGATCGCGAAGCGGTCCTTGCGCAGTTCCTCAATCCGGGTCTTGGCGCGGATGATGACACTGCCCCGGCCTTCGATGTAGGCCTTGCGGGCGCCGCCCCGGCCCATGATCTGGCCGCCGGTGGGAAAATCGGGGCCGGGCACATGCTCCATCAGTTGTTCGCTGGTCAGGTCTGGCTGCTCGATCAGCGCCAGCGTGGCGGCAATGACCTCGCCAAGGTTATGGGGCGGAATGTTGGTCGCCATACCCACCGCAATGCCGCCCGCGCCGTTGACGAGCATGTTGGGGAACCGCGCCGGCAATACCGTGGGTTCGCGGTCCTTGCCGTCGTAGTTATCCTGATAATCGACGGTATCCTTTTCGATGTCGGCCAGCAGAAAGGCGGCGGGCTTGTCCATCCGCACTTCGGTATAGCGCATCGCCGCCGCACCATCGCCATCCATCGAGCCAAAGTTGCCTTGCCCATCCAGCAGCTTGAGGCTCATCGAAAACGGCTGCGCCATGCGCACCAGCGCGTCATAGATCGAGGCATCGCCGTGCGGGTGGTATTTGCCCATCGTATCGCCCACCGGGCGGGCCGATTTGCGGTAGGCCTTGTCGTGGCTGTTGCCGGTCTCGTGCATCGCAAACAGAATTCGCCGGTGCACGGGTTTCAGGCCATCGCGCAGGTCGGGAATGGCGCGCGAAACGATCACGCTCATCGCGTAGTCGAGGTAGGCGGTGCGCATTTCGGAGGTGATCGAGACCGTTTGCCCGGTATGGCTGGGGCGCACGCTTGCCGGTTCGTTGGAATCGTTTGCGTTATCAGGGGTTTCCGGGGTGGTATTCACGTTTCTTCGCCTTCATCCGCCGCAGCCCGCCGCCGCATATGTTGATGCGCGCGACTATAGCTGCGCAAGGGATGGGGTGCAATGCCGGCTAGGGTTTCAGCGGAAAGCCGCGCCTGACCGGCTCCAGCGTGGCCCAGTCTGGCCAGCCAATATAGCGCTCGACCGCCACCAGCAGCAGCGCCGCCGCGACGATCCCGAACACCAGCTTCACCCGCCCCCAGCTTGGTGGCCGGTGTGCCCATCGCGCCATGCGGATCATCCAGCGCGGGTTCATGCCGTGAACCTCACCTTGCCGATATGCGGCAGGTTGCGGTTGCGTTGCGCAAAGTCGATGCCGTAGCCGACCACGAATTCATCAGGTATTTCAAACCCGGTCCAGGTCGCCTTGATCGGCACCTCGCGGCGACTGGGTTTGTCGAGCAGCGCACAGACCTCAAGCCGCTTTGGCTTGCGTGCCCGCAGCATGTTGACCACGTGAAAGAGCGTGTGGCCGGTATCGACGATGTCTTCCACCACCAGCACATCGCGCCCCTCGATACCCGAGCGCAGGTCTTTCAATATCCGCACCTCGCGGCTTGAGGTCATGTCGTCGCCATAAGAAGAGGCTTCGATGAAATCGACCTCCACCGGCAGGTCAAGCTCGCGCACGAGGTCGGCGATGAAAATGAAACTGCCGCGCAAGAGCCCCACCACCACCAGCTTGTCGGTGCCCTGAAACGCGTCGGTGATCTCATGCGCCAGCGCCTCAACCCGCGCAGCGATGCGCTTGGCAGAAATCATCCGGTCGATGACATAGGGGCGATGCGGCATGGCTACCTCTTGATTTCCCCGAAGGGGTTACCCAAAAGGGCGGCGCAAGTCACGCGGATTGAACGGATGCCAAGCCACAGCGAAAAGCGCTTCATGCCCTATTCGGCGGCCGAGATGTATGAACTCGTCGCCGACGTGCCGCGCTACCCCGAGTTTTTGCCGTGGAACTCGGCGGCTCGCGTTCGCGCGCGCCAAAATCTTGGCGACGGGCGCGAGGAGCAACTGATTGACCTGGTGATCTCGTTCAAGCTTTTCCGCGAAAAATTCGGCAGTCGCGTGGTGCTGAACCCGGCCGCGCGGCGGATAGACACCGAATATCTCGACGGCCCGTTTCGCTACCTCAAAAGCTGGTGGCAGTTCGCCGACCGCGCTGAGGGCTGCGAAGTCGAATTCTTCGTCGATTTCGAATTTCGCAATTTCGTGCTGCAAAAGGTGATCGGCGTGGTGTTCGACGAGGCGATGCGGCGCGTGGTGCGGGCGTTCGAAGCGCGCGCGGCGGCGCTTTACGGGCGCCGATAGGGCTGTTGCGCGAAAGACTCAGCTTGCATCAGCGATGCGGGCTTGTGCGGCTTTGTATTGACCGGGGGCAGGGGGCGCAGGCAGGCTTACCCCAGAGGCAGAACAACAAGGCCGGGCAGAAATGGCACAATCCTTCTTCCACTCGCCTTCGGGCGGGGTTGATTTTCTGGGGCTGCGGCGTGGCCGCAGCGGCGCCACCGAAATCGTCTATGACGATGGCGTGGCGCATGGTCTGGCGCGTGCAAGGGGCAGCCAGCGAAGACATGCTGGGTGATGCGCTGTCGGTCGCGGTGGGTGCGGCGCGGGTTCTGCCTGCGCTCTATGCTGAACTCAAGCGTCGCGGCGTTGCGATCGAAGCCATCGTGCATTGAAAAAAGCGGCCGGGACAAGCCCGGCCGAGGAAGAGGTTCCGTCAGGGGACTGCGGAGCCTAAACGTGCCAGAAAGGCCGCGACGCTTCGCGATCTGCGTAGGCGCGGTCAAGGCCGATATCGGCCAGAAGATGATCATCGAGCCGCGCCAGCGCCGCCCGGCTGCGGCGCAAATTCAGCCAAGCCGAAACGCGGGCGCGCAACGTCGGCAGATGCCGGAAGGCGGGGCGGGCAAGCGACATGCTGGACATGATGCACCTTTTGTATTGATACGAAGAGCAAGTATCTGTTAGGTGCGATGGTACAATAGTGATGCGGCAGCTTCCAGAGAAACATTGTCATGGATACAAACTGGCGGCCAGATCTGGCCGGTCAAGGTGGCCCAAAATACTTGGCCTTGGTCCGCGCGCTGCGCGACGATGTGCGGGCCGGGGTGCTTGCTGCGGGCGCGCAGCTGCCGCCGGTGCGAGAATTGGCCTGGGCGCTTGGCATCACACCCGGCACCGTGGCGCGCGCCTATCAGATCTGCACGCAAGAGGGGCTCTTGCGCGCGGTGGTCGGGCGCGGCACCTTTGTTGCCTCGTCCAGCCCGCGGCTTGGCCCGCGCGAACCGTTGCACATCGACCGCTTGCCCGAGTTCGACCGCGAAACCGGTCCGGTTGACCTGCGCAGCCCGCAGCTGCCAGATGTCGGCCAGACCGCGGCGCTGGCGCGGGTGATGATCGAGGCGGCGGGGCAGATCGGGCGCGACTATCTCGAATATCCCGGTCTGCGCCGCGACAGCGTCTGCCGCCGCGCCGTGGTCGATTGGCTGTCCTGTTGCCGCCTCGGGCCGCTGACCGAAGACGATCTGGTGCTGACACTCGGTGGCCAGAACGGCATCAACATCGTTCTGTCGTGTTGTCTGCGCGGCGAACGCCCGGTGGTTCTGGCCGAGGCGCTCGCGTATCCGGGCTTTCGCCACGCCGCCCGTCTGACGCGCGCCGAGGTGGTGCCGGTGGCGCTTGACGGCGAGGGGATGCGCGCCGATGCGCTTGACGCGGCCTGTCGTCGCCATGGCGGTCAGGTCGTCTGCATCGCGCCCGAGGCGCAAAACCCCACCACCGCGCGCATGGGCCTTGCGCGGCGGCACGAGATCGTGGCGGTGGCGCGCGCGCATGATCTGCAAATCCTCGAGGACGATTGCTACACGATGCCCACGTCGGGCCTGCCCGGTTTGCGGGAACTCGCGCCCGAGCGCACATGGCATGTCACAAGCCTTTCCAAGCCGATTTCGGCGGGCCTGCGCTTTGGCATGGTCGCGTGCCCCACCGGCATGGGTGAAGTCGGGCGCTTGGCCGCACAGCACAGCTATTTCGGCTTGCCGCGCCCAGTCACCGACATTGTCACCCGCCTGATCGTTTCGGGCGAGGCGGCGCGGTTGCGCGCCGCAGCGCAAGCGGTGATGACCCGGAGACAGGAACTGACCGTGGCAGCGCTCGCAGGGCATGATCTTGCATGGCAACCGGGCCTGACATTCCTCTGGTTGCGCCTGCCCACCGGCTGGCGCGCCTCGACCTTCACCCGCATGGCCGAGGCCGAAGGAGTGCTGTTGCGTTCCGCCGACGAATACGCGCTCGTTGATGGCCACGCGCCCAATGCGGTGCGCATCGCGCTGGCGGGTGGCGTCAGTGAAGAACGCTTCGGCCGCGCGCTGGCAACGCTTGCGCGCTTGCTGGCCAACCCGCCGGGCGATCTGCCGGTCTGACGCAGCGCGTTGTCTTCAATGTCCAAATACCCTGCGGAGGTGCGGGGGTGCAAAACCCCCGCCTGCGCCCGCCGCCGCGACTGCCCCCCTTTTCATGGCGCGCAGCATGTGCAAACTTGCCGTAACCGCGCGGCGCGGGCGGGTTCGGGGAGACCGGGGGCCGATGGCAAAAGCGACACGATGGCGCCGGTTTACCCGGTCCGAGGCGTTTTCCGGCTATGCGCTGGTCAGCCCGACGGCGCTTTACGCGCTGCTGATGCTGGCCGCACCGCTGGCGACGATTGTCGCGTTTTCCTTTTTCAAGGATGGCTATCTGACGGTCATCCGCGAATTCACGCTGCAAAACTATGTCGATACCTGGGCCGACCCGGTGTTTCGCGCGATCCTGCTGCGGTCGCTGTTTGTGTCGGGCATGGTCACGCTGACCACGGTGCTGATCGCCTTTCCGATTGCCTATTACATTTCGTTCAACGTCAGCCGCGAAATGAAATCGCGCTGGCTGTTTCTGATCACCATTCCGTTCTGGACCTCCTATCTGATCCGGGTGTTCTTGTGGAAAGTGATCCTTGGCTACAACGGCGTCATCAACTCGGGTCTCGACATCCTGGGGCTGATCGACCAGCCGCTCAACATGCTCAACAACGTGCAGGCAATCGTGGTGACGTTGGCACATGCCTATGCGCCCTTCGCGATTCTGCCGATTTTCGTGGCGCTGGAAAAGATCGACCGCTCGCTGCTCGAAGCCGGGCAAGACCTTGGCGAATCGCGGTTGATGACGTTCTGGCGCGTCACGCTGCCGCTGGCGATGCCCGGCGTGGTGGCGGCGGTGCTGATCGTGTTCATCCCGACCATCGGCGATTATGTGACACCGCAACTGATCGGCGGCGGCAAGGTGCCGATGGTGGCAAACCTGATTCAGGCGCGGATGCTCGATCTTGACAACAAGCCGATGGGTTCGGCCATTGCGGTTTCGGCCATGGCGATTGTCACCCTTGTCAGTCTGGCCTTCCTGCTCGTGAACCGTCGTTTCCTCGGGGTGCAGAAATGAAGTTTCCCGCGCTGCGCACCTATGCCTACATCTATCTGCTGTTTCTTTATGCGCCGATCATCCTGCTGCCGATATTCGCCTTCAACGATGGCACAATTATCGCCTTTCCGCTCAAGGGATTCACGATCGAATGGTTTCGCCAGATGGCGGATAATTCCACCCTGCGCAAGGCGGTGCAAAACTCGCTGATCATCGCGCTTTCCGCCTCGATCTTCGCCACCACGCTTGGTGTCTTTGCCGCGCGTGCCGCGACCCGGTTCAGCTTTCCCGGCAAGGGCGGCATCATCGGGCTGATCATGCTGCCGCTGGTGCTGCCCGAGATCATCGTGGCGGTGTCGCTGTTGGTGGTGCTTTTGGGCATCGGGGTGAAGTTGTCGGTCTTCACGGTGATCTTGGGCCATGTGCTGATCTGCACCCCCTATGCCATCGCGATTCTCAACACCGCCTTCAACGCGCTTGACCGCAGCCTTGAAGAGGCGGCCTATGACCTTGGCGAAACCAAGCTTTCCACCTTTCGGCTGATCACGCTGCCGCTGGTGATGCCGGGCATCATCTCGTCGCTCCTGATGTCGTTCACGATCTCGCTCGACGAATTCATCATCGCCTTCTTTCTGGCCGGGGCCGAGCCGACCTTGCCCACCTACATCTTCTCGCAGCTGCGTTTCCCCAAGCAGATCCCGATGATCATGGCGCTTGGCACCTGCCTGGTGGCGGCCTCGATCATCCTTCTGACCATTGCCGAATATTTCCGCCGCCGCGGCATCGCGAAAACCGGCGGCACCGATACCGGAGGCTTCCTGTGACCAACCGCCCGACGATGATCGAGTTTCAGGAAGTGCATAAGTATTATGGCGATTATCACGCGCTGCGCGGTATCACCGCCAGCATCCGCGCAGGCGAGTTTTTCTCGCTGCTCGGGCCCTCGGGTTGCGGCAAGACCACGCTGTTGCGCACCATCGCCGGGTTCGAGGACATTTCATCGGGCGCGGTGATGATCGACGGCAAGCACATGGAACATGTGCCCGCCAACCAGCGCCCGACCAACATGGTGTTTCAAAGCTACGCGATCTTTCCGCATCTGACGGTCGAGCAGAACGTGGGCTTCGGGTTGCGGCGCGCGGCGGGCACGCCTGCCGAAAAGGCGCGCCGGGTCGAGGAAGCGCTCGAAATGGTCGGGCTCAAGGGCTACGGGCGGCGCGCGGCGCATGCGCTTTCGGGCGGGCAGCGGCAGCGGGTGGCGCTGGCGCGGGCGCTGATACTCAAGCCCAAGGTGCTATTGCTGGACGAACCCTTGAGCGCGCTCGACAAGAAGATGCGCGAGCAGATGCAGGTCGAGCTGATCAAGCTGCAACGCCAGGTCGGCATTACCTTCGTGCTGGTCACCCACGATCAGGAAGAGGCGCTGGTCATGTCGGACCGCATCGCGGTGATGTTCGAGGGCGAGATCTTGCAATTGGCGGATCCGGAGACGCTCTACCGCCGCCCCAATTCGCGCCGCGTGGCCGAGTTCATTGGCGTGATGAACTTTTTGCCCGCGTCGGTTCTGGGCGAGTCGGGCGGCCATGTGCAATTGGAGGTGGCGGGGCTGGGCCGGGTTGATATCGAGGCGGCGCAGGGGTCGGGGCGGGCGACCGATGGCACGGTCAGCGTGGGGTTTCGCCCCGAGACGCTGACCATCCTTTACGAGGGCCAGACCGCGATGGACCGCGAGACCCCCGGCACCGTTGACGAGGTCGTCTACTACGGCGACATGACCTATTATGACGTGCGCCTTGACGGCGTTGACCGGGTGGTGCGGATTTCCATGCGCAATGTCTTTGGCCGCCCGGTGCTCGATATCGGCACCCGCACGCGGGTGGCGTGGTCGGCGGGGGCGCTGGTGCTGTTTCGCTGAAGGCGCGGGGGCCTGCCCCCGCACCCCCGGGGTATTTCAGGCAATGAAGAAACCGGTTTGGGGGCAGCAACGGCGCGGGGTTTTGCAAAGGCGGCGGAACCTGTTAGACCGCGCGGGCAAAGCCGTGTGAGAGCCAAGATGACCGAAATTCGCCTGACCAACTCGAAAACCCACCGCAAGGAGGTGTTGCAGCCGCTCGACCCGGCGAATGTGCGGATGTATCTTTGCGGCCCCACGGTTTATGACCGCGCGCATCTGGGCAACGCGCGCCCGGTGGTGGTGTTCGACGTGCTCTACCGCTTGCTGCGGCATGTTTACGGGCCGGAGCATGTGACCTATGTGCGCAATTTCACCGATGTCGATGACAAGATCAACGCCGCGGCGCTGGCGCGCAAGGAGGCGGGGGCTGCGGGCACGCTGGAAGCGTTGATCCGCGAGCGCACCGAAGAGACGATCGGCTGGTATCACGCCGACATGGACGCGCTCGGGGCGCTCAGGCCCACGCATGAGCCGCGCGCGACCGAATACATCGGCCAGATGGTGGCGATGATCGAAGGGCTGATTGCGCGCGGGCATGCCTATGCGGCCGAGGGGCATGTGCTTTTTGATGTGCGCTCTTACCCCGACTATGGCGCGCTTTCGGGGCGCTCGGTCGATGACATGATCGCCGGCGCGCGGGTGGAGGTGGCACCCTACAAGCGCGACCCGATGGATTTCGTGCTCTGGAAACCCTCGAGCGATGATCTGCCGGGCTGGGAAAGCCCCTGGGGGCGGGGGCGGCCGGGCTGGCACATCGAATGCTCGGCGATGAGCGACGCGCTGTTGGGGCCGAGTTTTGACATTCACGCAGGCGGGATTGATCTGCAATTTCCGCACCACGAAAACGAGATCGCGCAGTCGATGTGCGTGCACCCCGAGGCCGAGTTTGCCAAAGTCTGGATGCACAACGAGATGTTGCAGGTCGAGGGCAAGAAGATGTCCAAGAGTTTGGGCAATTTTTTTACGGTAAGGGATTTGCTGGACAAGGGCGTGCCGGGGGAAGTGATCCGGTTCGTGCTCTTGGGGACGCATTACAGCAAGCCGATGGACTGGACGGCGGAGAAGGCGGAAGAGGATGAAGCACAATTACGCAGGTGGCTCCGTGCAGCATCCAACGCAAAGCGCTCGGCGATAACTGACGACCTCATTGCCACAATTGCAAACGATCTGAACACGGCAGGTGCGCGAGAGATCGTGAATCAACAATTTCAAGCGCTCGAATTGGAAAACCTTAGGGGATCGCTGGAATTTCTCGGGCTGATGAGGGAGGGTATTCTCCCAGAATGGGCGGACAGTATTCGCGAAGTCTACGAATTGAACGCAATTGTCTGTCAGCCGCGCCACAGAGAGTATCTTCCCGCTATTCTCAAGATTTTGGAGCGCTGGAAGGAGCACAGACTTCGGAAAGAGTTCCGGCTCGCGGACGAACTCAAAGCGGCAGCGCTAGAAGCTGGCGTGGAATTGCGTGTCACACCGCAATATGCAGAAGCAGACACGACATCCCATCGTTTGAACCCCGCCAAACTCGAGGCCCTGAAATGACCCCGCTCACCACAGAGGGCAGCGCCCGGACCGCCGGGGGGGGCGAGAAGCGCCCGCCCCGGGGGGGCGGTGCGGGCGCTGCCCGGGCAAGAGGCCCGGCCAGGGGCAGGGGCTGGCGCGCTGATTTTCGCGCCTCGGGCGCTGTCGGGGCAGGGCTTGTGTGCAAACAGAAATGCCGGAGCCGCGCATGACCAAGAACCGCCTCTACCTCTTCGACACCACGCTGCGCGACGGGCAGCAGACGCAGGGCGTGCAGTTTTCGGTGGCGGAAAAGTTGCAGATCGCGGCGGCGCTCGATGCGCTCGGGGTCGATTACATCGAGGGCGGCTGGCCGGGGGCGAACCCGACCGACAGCGAGTTTTTCGATCTGCACCCCGAAACCCGCGCCACATTCACCGCCTTTGGCATGACCAAGCGGGTAGGGCGCTCGGCGGAAAACGATGATGTGCTGGCGGCGGTGATGAACGCGCGCACACCTGCGGTGTGTCTGGTCGGCAAGACCCACCCGTACCATGTCGAAACCGCGCTTGGTGTCAGCTTGCCCGAAAACCGCGCCGCGATTGCCGACAGCATCGCGCATGTGGTGGCGGCGGGGCGCGAGGCGATGCTTGACGCCGAGCATTTCTTTGATGGCTACCGCGCCGACCCCGGCTATGCGCTGGCCTGCCTGAAGGCGGCACTTGATGCCGGGGCTCGGTGGGTGGTGCTGTGTGACACCAACGGCGGCACCTTGCCTGCCGAGGTCGGGCGGGTGGTGGCCGAGGTGATTGCGGCGGGGGTGCCGGGCGACCGCCTCGGCATTCATTGCCACGATGATACCGGCAATGCGGTGGCCAACACGCTTGCGGCAATCGACGCCGGGGCGCGGCAGGTGCAGGGCACGCTCAACGGGCTTGGCGAGCGCTGCGGCAACGCCAACCTCACGACGCTGATCCCCAGCCTGCTGCTCAAGGAACCCTACGCCAGCCGCTATGAGACCGGCATCAGCCGGGCGGCGCTGGCCGGAATGGTGCGGCTTAGCCGGATGCTCGATGACATTCTCAACCGGGTGCCGCTGCGCTCGGCGCCTTATGTGGGCGCCAGCGCGTTTGCGCACAAGGGCGGCTTGCACGCCAGCGCCGTGCTGAAAGACCCTGTCACCTACGAACACATCGACCCCGTGCTGGTCGGCAATGCGCGGCTGATACCGATGAGCAATCAGGCCGGGCAATCGAACCTGCGCGCGCAGCTTGCCGGGGCGGGCATCGAGGTTGACCCGCGCGACCCGCGCCTTGCCCGCATCCTTGAAGTGGTGAAAGAGCGCGAGGATCAGGGCTACGCCTATGACGGCGCGCAGGCGAGTTTCGAGCTGGTGGCGCGGCGCGAACTGGGCCTGCTGCCCGACTATTTCGAGGTCAAGCGCTACCGGGTGACGGTGGAGCGGCGCAAGAACAAGTATGACCGCATGGTCAGCCTTTCGGAAGCGGTGGTGGTGGTGAAGATCGGCGGGCAAAAGATGCTGTCGGTTTCCGAAAGCATGGATGCGGCCGGGTCTGACCGTGGCCCGGTCAACGCGCTCGCCAAGGCGCTGGCCAAGGATCTTGGCCCCTACCAGGCCTGCATCGACGACATGAAACTGGTCGATTTCAAGGTGCGCATCACGCAAGGTGGCACCGAGGCGGTCACGCGGGTCATCATCGATTCAGAGGATGGGCAGGGGCGGCGCTGGTCCACCGTCGGGGTCAGCCCCAACATCGTCGATGCCAGTTTCGAGGCGCTGCTGGATGCGATGGTCTGGAAGCTGCTGCGCGACAGGGTGGCGCCCGCGTGTTAGCACCCGACGCCTTCTTTACGCTCTACAGCGGCCTTGACCGCGAAGGTCCGGGCCTGCCGGAAGACGTGCTTTGGGCGCTCGGTGTTGCCGGCACCCCCGAGGCGGCCGCCATCTGCGATGCCGGGTGCGGCTCGGGGGCCGATACGGTGACGCTGGCCGAGGCCCGGCCCGGGGCCCGGATCACCGCCATCGACATTACGCCCTCGCTCGCCGCCGAGGCGCGGGCGCGGGCCGCGCGGTTTGGCGACCGGGTGCGTGTGCGGGAAGGTAACATGGCCGACCTGCCGGGGAAGTTTGATCTGGTCTGGTGTGCGGGGGCCGCGTATTTTCTGGGGCTCGAGGCGGCCCTGCGCGGCTGGCGCGGTGCACTGGCACCAGGGGGCCGGATCGCGTTTTCCGAGCCGGTCTATCCGCACCCGCCAACCGCCGCGATGCTCGATTTCTGGCAGGACGTGCCGGGCAGCGTGACTGACCTTGACGGGATCATCGCCCGAATTGCGGCGGCAGGCTATCGCAGCCTTGGCCACCGGCTGTTGATCGGCGCGCCTTGGGCTGCCTATTATGCGCCGCTGGAGGCGCGAATTGCCAAGCTGCGGGCAGCGCAGCCTTCGCCCGAACTGTCCTTGGTGCTTGACAGCTCTGCCCGCGAGATCGCCGCATGGCAGGCCAGCCCAGACGATATCGCCTATGCGCTTTTCGTGGTCGAACCGGCATGAGCCTGCACGCCTGCGCCGAAATGGTCCGAGCGCACGACCCCGACCGCTTTTCCGCAACCCTCGCGGCCCCCGCTGCCGCGCGCGTGCGGCTCTGGCCGCTCTATGCGCTCAATCTGGAACTGGCGCGCGCGCCTTGGGCGAGCAAAGAGCCGATCGTGGCCGAAATGCGGCTGCAATGGTGGGTCGATGCGTTGGAGGGCCTTGTGGCGGGCAGCGGCGCAGCATCGCATGACGTGATGGCGGCGCTGGCGCCGCTTCTGGCAACGACGCCCGCGCTTGCGCCACCACTTGCCGCCATGGCCGAGGCCCGTCGGCGCGAGTGTTGGCGCGAAGGCTTTGCCGATTCGGGCGAACTTGGCGCCCATATTGATGCCACGTCGGGCAACCTGATGTGGGCTGCAGCGCTTGCACTGGGTGCACCTGCCAAAGCCGAGCCGGTCGTGCGCGATTTTGCCTGGGGCGTCGGGCTGGCCAACTGGCTGCGCGCGGTTCCGGCCCTGGTCGCGCATGGTCTTGCACCCTTGCCCGATGCCCGCCCCGAAAGCGCGGCTGCGCTGGCACGCACTGGGCTGGCGCGAATCGCGCGGGCGCGCGCGGCGCGGGCAGACCTGCCGGGCGCTTCCGCCCCCGCGCTGTTCCCGGGCTGGCTGGCCGTGGGCGTGCTGCGCCGTGCCGCAGCGCACCCAGACCGGGTTGCTGCCGGGCGGCTCGAGCCGTCCGAATTTGCCCGCCGCGCGGGGCTCTTGCGCCCGGCATTCACGGGGCGCTGGTAGCGCGCGGGTCTTAAACGAATCTTCAGCACTCTCGTCAATGGTCACGGCTGGGCAGCACCGGTCTGCCTGTCGTGCAACATCGCGCGCGCGATGTGTTTCGGAGTCCGTCGATGCTGTCATTCAACAACCTGAAACTGGGCGTGAAACTGCCGCTGATGCTGGCTGTGGTTGCCCTTGCCGGGCTTGGCGCCATGGGTGTGGTCGCCTACCGCGACGCCAGCGAGGTGCTTGATCACGGCGGCATGGTGGCGCTGCAAAATACGTTGGCGACCCGAAAATACGAGGTCGAAAACCTCTCTCGCGCGCTCATGGTCGACGCGCGCAGCGAGGCCGCGGCAATGACCACGCAACGCGCGCTGCGCGAGTTCGCCTCGGCATGGGGGCGGATTGAGGGCGACCCGCAGGACTATCTCGACAGCGCCTATGGAAGCGGCAGCGATGCCCCTGTGGGCATGCGCGACTCGGTCGAATATGCGGGCGATCTGACCGATTATTCGATTGTGCATCGGCGCTATCACGCGGCGCTGCGCACGGTGCGCGACAGCAGCGGTTTTCAGGACGTCTTGCTTGTCGATGTCGCCGGGAACGTCCTGTATTCGGTTGAAAAGGAACCCGACTACGCCACCAACCTGTTGGCCCGTGCGGGTGCCGAAACCGGTCTCGGCCAAGTTGTCGGCAGGGCGCTTGCAGCACCCGACGGTGGACCTGTCACCTCGGATTTCGGACTCTATGCGCCATCGGGCGGTGTTCCCGCGGCCTTTATCGCGGTGCCGGTGAAAAGCGCCGAGGGGCTGAAGCTCGGTGTGATCGCCTTTCGGGTTGCGACCGACTGGCTTGAGGCGATCTTGCAACGACCCCAGGGCCTTGGCGCGACCGGCCAGGTCTATCTTGCCGCCGCCGATGGGCGCATGCGCTCGAACCTCAGGCTGACCCCCGAACCGGCAATTCTGCGACATTCGGTTGAGACTGCGTTGGTGGCAAAGGCCCTGCAAACCGATGCAGCGATTGTGGAGGCTGCGGGGCTAAGCGGCGCGCCTGCGCATATTTCCTATGACCGGGTGGAGTTTCTGGGCAACCGTTATGCGATCTTGCTGGAGCAGGATCAGGCTGAGCTTCTTGCGCCTTCGGCGGCACTCGGGCGCAAACTCGCAACGCAGGGCAGCGTTCTGACGCTTTTGTTCATTGCGATTGCCTGGGTCATGGCCCGCTCGCTCTCCAGTCCGCTGCGTGCGGTGGGCGGTGCGATGCGCCGCATCGCGGCGCGGGATATGGAGGCCGAAGTGCCGTATCGCAGCCGTGGCGATGAAGTGGGCGAAATTGCGCGCGCGCTTGAAGATTTCCGAACCGCCCTGATCGCGGCCGACGTCGTTGCGCAAGATGGCTACCTGAAAGGGGCCGCATTCGAAGGCACCTCGGCCGCGATGATGATGACCACCCCTGATTTCCGCATCAGTTATGTGAACGCCGCGCTTATCGCGCTCGTGCAAGACGCGATCGACGAATTTCGCAAGGTGACACCTGATATCGATGCCGAGAAGCTTCTGGGGCGCGATATCGACGTGTTCCACAAGCTGCCCGGTCGCGTGCGCGCTATCCTCTCCGACCCCAAGAACCTGCCATATCATGCCGACATCGCGCTTGGAACCCGCCGCTACGGCCTTGAAATCACGGCGGTCTCGATGCCAGGGCGTGGCACGCTCGGGTATGTTGTCGAATGGCGCGATGTCACCGTGGCGCGGATGAACATTTCGACGCTGAGCGCGATCGATCGCAATCAGATCACCGCGGGTTTCGACCCTGACTGGCGTCTGAGTGCCGCCAACGCCAACATGCTCGCATTGATTGGCAAACCGCTCGACGCGGTAATCGGCTCGCGTTTTGCCGATCTCATTCAATCGCAAGTGGCGGCGGAATCGGGTGAAGGCGCCATGCGCGCGCGGCTTGCCGCGGGCGAAACCGTGACCACACGCATGACGCTGGCCGGACCTGATACGGAGCCGGTGGTAATTGATGGCAGCATCACGCCGGTGCTCGACCGCAAAGGAGCGGTTTTGAAATACCTCGTGATGGCCATCGACGTGACCGAGGCGCAAAAGCGCCTGCAGGCTGCCGAGGCCGCGCGGCTTTCCATGCTTGCAGCGCAAGAGGCCGTGGTGGAGGCGCTCCGCCTGGCGCTTGGCAGGCTCTCGGATGGCGATCTGACAGCGCAGATCGACACCTGCTTCGAGGCTGACTACGAGCGGCTGCGGGTCGATTTCAACACCGCTGCCAGTGCCTTGCATGACGCCATTCAAACGGTGGTCGAGAACGCCGGCGGGATCGAAAGCGAAGCGAAGGAAATCACTTCGGCCGCCGAAGACCTCAGCCGACGCACCGAACAGCAGGCGGCGACGCTGGAGCAAACCGCAGCCGCACTGGATGAACTGACGGCGTCGGTACGCTCGGCGGCTCAGGGCGCGTCCGAGGCAAGCCGCAATGTCACCGATGCGCGCGCGAGCGCCGAGGCGTCTGGTGCCATTGTCGAACAGGCGGTCAGCGCGATGGGAGAAATCGCGGCATCCTCGGCCCGGATCTCGAAGATCATCAGCGTGATTGACGACATTGCCTTTCAGACCAACCTGCTTGCGCTCAACGCAGGGGTCGAGGCCGCGCGCGCGGGCGAGGCGGGGCGCGGTTTTGCAGTTGTTGCCTCCGAGGTGCGCGCGCTCGCGCAGCGCTCGTCGGAAGCGGCACGCGAAATCGACGGGCTGATTACGGTGTCTACCAGCCAGGTTCGGCGTGGCGTCGATCTGGTCGGTCAGGCGGGATCCGCGCTCAAACACATCGTAGGATCGGTTTCCGATATTGCCGAGCGGGTCAATGCCATTGCCGGTTCCGCACAGGAACAGGCGGCGGGGCTTGCCGAGATCAACACTGCCGTAAACCAGCTAGACCAGGTAACACAACACAACGCGGCCATGTTTGAACAGACCACCGCCGCGAGCCACGCGCTGACGCGCGGCGCGGTCGCGCTGACCGAGACGACCGCGAGGTTTCGCACCCGGGCCAGCGCGGCGCAGCGTGCGGCGTCCCGATCTGCACCGCCCACGTCAGCCGGGGCGGCGCAGCCTCGAGGTGTAGTTGCGTCGGTTAACCGTGGTGGGGCCATCCTGCCGGCAGCGAAGCGCGCCTTGGCCGAAGACAGTTGGGCGGAATTTTAGGTTTTGACACGAAACACACCCAGGACCTTTGCGCGCAAGAGGCGGATATTGTGACAATTCGAGTTCTGATCGTTGATGATTCTCCCACTATCCGCCGGATGATCCGCGCGCGCATTGATGCCGACCCGAGGATGGTTGTTGCAGGCGAGGCTGCGGACCCGCTGATTGCGCGCGAAATGATCAAGTCGCTCAATCCCGACGTGCTGACGCTCGATGTCGAGATGCCACGCATGGATGGCATCGCCTTTCTCGAGAAACTGATGCGCCTGAGGCCGATGCCTGTGGTGATGGTGTCCACGCTGACGCACCGCGGCAGTGCGGCGGCGCTTGAGGCACTTTCACTTGGCGCGGTCGACTGCATTGGAAAGGGCAGCGGCAGCGATCTCGCCACGAGTTTTTCGGGCCTCGCCGATACGATTGCAATCGCCGCCAGGGCCAGTTTGCGTGGGCGCGGGGTTCGGCTGGTCTCTGCGCCACCGCAGCGGTTTGACTGGAATGGGCGATTTGTGTTGATTGGATCGTCGACCGGCGGGGTCGACGCGATCGAAACCGTCTTGTCGGGCTATCCTGCGCTATGCCCGCCTACATTGATTACCCAGCACATGCCGCCGACCTTTCTGGCCAGCTTTGCGGCGCGGCTTGCGCAAAAATTCGCGCCGCAGGTGGCATTGGCTGAAGAGGGGGCGCCGATCGAACCGGGGCGCGTCTACCTCGCGCCCGGTGGCGACCATCATCTGGTGGTAAGCGGGGGCGCAACGCCGCACTGCCGCCTGATCACGTCCGACAAGGTGAACGGTCATCGCCCGTCGGTTGATGTACTTTTCGAGTCGGCACTGTCGATTGCGAACCGGTGCCTGTGCGTCTTGCTAACCGGCATGGGTCGGGACGGTTCGGCGGCCATGCTGCGCATGCGCCGTGAAGGTGCCGAGTGTCTGGCACAGGATGAAGCGAGTTGCGTGGTGTTCGGGATGCCGCGCGCCGCGCTCGAACTCGGCGCCGCCTGTGCATCTGTACCGCTCAACGATATGGCCGCTCGAATACTGGCCGCGACCAGTGCCGTGCCTGCAAAGCCCGGGATGGGGGCGCCGGCGTGAGTGTTGCCCCACCCCACGTACAGGAACGATCACGGCATATCGCGCAGGGCGAATACCTGATTGGTGACGGTCGCGGTGGACCGATTTCGACCATCCTGGGCTCTTGTGTTGCCAGTTGCCTGTTCGACATCGAAGCGCGCCTTGGCGGGATGAATCATTTTCTGCTGCCCGACGGGGCATCCGTCGGCGTGCAGGCGGCCAGTTTCGGCATAAATGCGATGGAGCTCCTGATAAACGCGTTGATCAAACAGGGCGCGGTGCGGGCCCGGCTACAGGCAAAGGTATTCGGCGGCGCACGCATGATTTCGGGTTTGACCGACATCGGCGCCAAGAACAGCGAATTCATTCGCGCGTTCCTGTGCCGCGAAGGCATCGCATGCGTCGGCGCTTCGCTTGGCGGCACGCATGCGCGCAGGGTCGAGTTTTGGCCGGAATCGGGGCGCGCACGACAACGGGTTCTGGCCGCAGTGCGAGTGGAGGAGCGGGCGCCGGCTTTAGCGCTCGGAAATGATGTCGAGCTGTTTTGAGGCCTGGGCACGGTGGAAACCAGATGCCTTTTCGGGCCGACGATCAGAACCACAAGATGTCACCGGCTTCCATGTTTGGTGCGGGGGGCGAGGGCTTCGACGAGGCAGGGTCGACGCGCGCCAGCAACTCATGCAACCTCAGGTGTGAAAGCAGCGGCCCGGAGGGTGCGCTCAGGTCTTCGGGAACCTGTAATGCGAGTGCATGGACAAGTCGCGCGAGATCGTCAAGCGACTGGGTGATGCGATCAATCCCCTGCAAGCCGCGAATTGCCTCGGCGTCCGTGTGCTTGGCAAACGAGCAGAGGGAAAGCGCCAGCTGCACCTCGGCTGACAGCGACGCGAGGCACACAAGTTCTTGCGCGACGCGCGCAGTCAATGCGCCGAGCGCGATTTCGGGCACTTCGTGTCTGTGCAGGGCGAACGCCGTCGTCATAGCCTGCCCACCACCGCCTCGATACAGGCACGCAGATCTTGTGGCGCAAACGGTTTGCGCAGGAAATTGTTCATGCCAAGCTTGCGCCCGGCATCAATGATTTCGCGGTCGGCGCGGCCAGTGATCAGAATGAAGCCGACACCGCGGCTGCGGGCGTCGGTGCGCAGTGCGTGCAGCAACTGCAAGCCGTCCATGCCGGGCATGTTGTAGTCAGATATTACCAGATGCACCGGACTTTTCGCCATTGCAGTGAGGGCGCCGGGTCCGTCGACGGCATAGCCGACCTGCCGGAGGCCCATGGCATCGAGCGCTTGCATGATCAAGCCCCGGCTGGTGGACATGTCATCCACCACCATGATGCGCAATTGGTCCCTCAGCGACATTGCGGGTTCTCCGTGCCCGAGCCCGCCATGGGCAGGCGATAACTGGTGATGCCCGCAGTCACGAGGCGCGTGGGAGCGTCGGCGGGCAAGCGCTCTGAATGCCCAAGAAAGAGCCAGCCGCCCGGGCATAATGCTGCTTCAAATCGTCGCCAGAGAGTTTCTTGCGACGGCTTGTCGAAGTAGATAGCCACATTGCGACAGAAGATGACGTCGAAACCGCCGCGCATCGGCCAGTTGCTGTGCAGGTTCAACTCGCGAAAAGACACGAGGCCGCGCGCGGGCTCGCACACCGTGACGGCATGATCCTCATGCGCGAGAAATCGACGCGCCAGCGCCACCGGCACCGGTTCTACCGAGGCCGGATCATAGCGTGCGGCACGGCCGAGTGCTGTCATCTCGGGGTCGATGTCCGTGGCCAAAATACGAATATCGAGGCGCGCGATGTCGTCGGCGAGATCGCAAAGCACCATCGCAATCGAATACGGCTCTTGCCCGCTGGAACAGCCGGCAGACCAGATCCGCACCTTGCCACCGGCGCGCGCGCGTGCGAGCAGCGGCGGCAAGACCTTGGCGCGCAGTTGCTCGAAGTGGTGATTTTCGCGAAAGAAATGCGTTACATTGGTGGTGAGCGCCGACAACATGCGGCCGCGTTCATCGGCGCCTTCGGGGGTGTTGAGCAGCGCCAGATAGCTGCGGTAGTCGCCCAAGCCAAGCGTGCGCAGCCGTTTGGCCAGCCGCGACTGCACCATGCTTGCCTTGCCCTCGCCGATCACGATACCCGCACCTTCGCGCAAAAGCCGTGAAATCTCGGCCAGTTCGGCGGCGTTCGGGGGCGCAAACGCGCCCGGCAGGAGAGGGGACAGGGTCATGCCGCGTCCGCCGCGCCGTCCGGCAGAACCGCTGCAAGGTCAAGCACACGGATCATCCGACCATCGACGATGGTAAGCGCCGCGATGAAACTGTGGGCGGCATCCGCGACAAGGTCGGGTGGCGGCTGAAGCTCGGAGCGCGGCAGGGCAAGAATGTCGGAGACGGCATCGACCAGCAGCCCGGCACTTTGCCCACCCACCTGTACAACGATGATGACATTGCGCGCATCACCTGCAACCGGCTCCATGCCGAGCCGGGTCGACAGATCGACCACCGGAAGCACGGTGCCGCGCAGGTTGATGACCCCGCGTACATGCGCGGGCGCGTGGGGCAGGGGCGTGGCGCGCGTCCAGCCGCGGATTTCACGCACCGACATGATGTCGACGCTGTATTCCTGCTCGGCCAAGCGAAACGAGAGCAGTTCCACGTCGGCAGAGCCATTGGCAAGGTGCGAGTCGGTCATGGGTCTATCCTGCGAGCGCGAGTTCGGATGAGCGGGTGCGGCCAGTTGCGGTGCGCACAAGATCGGCTGGATCCAGAATCAAGGCGATCTGGCCATCGCCGAGAATCGTGGCTGCGGCGACACCGGGAATGCGGCCATAGGCTTGCTGCAGGCCTTTGATCACAACCTGGCGTTGTTCCATGATCGCATCGACCACAATGGCCGCCCGGTTGCCGTTTTCCTGGGCGCAGAGCAGCACGATGCCGCCCTCATAACTGGCGCGGGGCCGACGGAAGCCAAGCTCGGCACCAAGATCGTAGAGGGGCACAAAGGCACCGCGCACATGGATGACGTTGGTCTGGGGGCCAAGGGCCCGGATATCGTCGTGAGTCAGAGCCGCGGTTTCGAGGATCGACGAGAGCGGCACCACCAGTGTTTCGCCTGCGACCTGCACCACCATGCCGTCGAGCACGGCAAGCGTGAGCGGCAGCGAAATCGAGAATTTCGAACCGCGACCGGGTTGCGAGGTGATGGTGACGCGCCCTCCGAGGGATTGAATCGCCTGCCGCACCACGTCCATTCCCACGCCGCGCCCGGACAGCGCCGAGACGGTGGTTGCTGTCGAGAATCCGGGCAGGAACAAAAGCGCGTCAGTCTCGGCATCGCCAAGCACGGCGTCGGGCGCGATCAGTCCGCGTCTGACAGCAATTTCGCGCACTTTCGGGCGGTTGATACCGGCGCCGTCATCCTCGATCTCAAGGACAACACGGCCCGCGCGGTGCAGCGCCGAAAGCGTGATGACGCCTTCGCTTGGCTTGCCCGCCGCCCGCCGCACTTCGGGCGGCTCTAGGCCGTGGTCGACGGCGTTTCGGATCATGTGGGTGAGGGGGTCGGCAAGGCGTTCGATCACGGTCTTGTCGATCTCGGTTGTTTCGCCTTCGGTATGCAGTCGCACTTCCTTGCCGACTGCGGCCGAGGCCTCGCGCACAATTCGCGCCATGCGCTGGAACAGCGGCTTCACCGGCTGCGCGCGGATCATCATGACGCTGTCCTGAATATCACGGGTCAACATCATGAAGGCCTCGAGCCCGTTCATCACGGCTGAATTGGGCGGCAGGCCAGCTTCGGCCACGCTTTGCGCCAGCATCGCCTGGTTGATGACCAACTCGCCCACCAGATTCACCAGACGATCGATCCGCTCCAGATCGACGCGCACGGTGGCATGCTCGGCCTCTTTCGC
>PHEE01000013.1:75717-141908 GCA_002842855.1 Alphaproteobacteria bacterium HGW-Alphaproteobacteria-4
GGTGATATCGAGCGCACAGACGTCCTCGACGAAATCGAAGATCTCGCGCAATTCGCTGTCGTCGCATTCAGCCGAGATTTGCAGGGTCCATGCGAGGCAGGCCGCCTCGGGGTCGAGCGTCTCGAGCGGCGGCAGCGCGGACTGGTCACATGCAACCGTGCAGGGCCCAAGCGCATGCAGCGCGCGCAAAAGGTTCAACGGTTCGTTGCCCGAGGCGTAAAGCGCCGCCTCGGGCGCGAAATGCACCTGCCAGCGGGCGCCCGCGGCCGCCTCGGGTTCGGGCGCCGGATCGAAGCCGAGGTCAAGCGACAGTCCCAGCGGTTGAAAGCCCGTGACCTCGTCTTCTGCCGCCTCCGCTGGCGTGCCGGCCAGTGCTTCCAGTGCAAGCAGCACCTCGTCGGCGGCTTCCGGTTCGGCGGCGCCGGTACCGGCGGCGCGGACATGGTCTTGCAGCAGATCCGCTGCCTGGAAGAACCGCTTGATCGCCTCGGGTGACAGACCCATGCGCCCCGAGCGCAGTTCATCCAGCACCGTCTCGAAACGGTGCGCAAAGGCGACCAGCGGTTTCAGCGCGAAAGCACCGGCACCGCCCTTGATCGAGTGCACCGCGCGGAACACGACGTTGATGGTTTCGCTGTCGTGGTCACCCGCTTCCATTACCGTCAGCGCGTCTTGCAGGCTTTCCAGCAGCTCCTCGCATTCGACGAAGAACGAGGCGCGGATTTCCGCCATTGGGTCATGTGCCATCCCGCGCTCCCTCAGCCAGCTACCATTTGCAGCGCCTTGACCAGTTTCGGCGGATCAAAGGGCTTCACGATCCAGCCGGTGGCCCCGGCGGCACGGGCGCGCGCCTTAAGCTCGGGCGCGCTTTCGGTGGTGAGCACCAGAATCGGCGTGGCACGGTGTTTGGCCTGCGCGCGCACCGCCTCGATAAAGCCGAAGCCATCAAGCCTTGGCATGTTGATATCGGAGATGATTGCATCGGGTGCGATGCCTGCCAGCACCTCAAGCCCATGCACACCATCTTCGGCCAGATGCAGCGTGAACCCCGCGTCGAGCAGTGCGAGCTTCAGCATGTCGCGGATGGTGCGGCTGTCATCGACCGCAAGAACCGTAAGGGTCATGGTTGCGGCTCCGTCTGCAAATCATCAAGTGGCACGCCATAGAGCCTGAGCGCGTCGTCAAATGCGCGCGTGCGGGGGGTGATGGCAAGCGCATGTCCGGCCCGCCGCCAGCTTTGCGCTGCAGACAGCAGCAATTGCAGCCCGAGCGCGCCCAGATGCGTGACCTGCCCGGCATCCAGCACAAGATCGCCGCCGCGGCGCGACAACAGCGCCGCGTGCAATGGCCTGGCCGCGCCAAGGTCAAGCCGGGCAGCAAGTTGCAGCGCAGCGGTCATGCCTTGAACCACAATTGGCAGAAAACAGAACGGCTCACCCGTGTTCCCCTTTCGATACACACTCAAAAGGAGGCTTAGATCGCCCGGGTTAAGATTGGCTTGACACCATCACGGCATTTTTCGCATCAGGCCTTGCAGATGGTGCGCGCAGCCAGTCAGGGCTGCGTAATCATCTTCGATCACCGAAACCGAGAAGTCGCGCATGAAGGCTTCGAAACGGCCCTTGTCGCGGAAGGCTTCGGCAAAGCCGAATCGCTCCATGTAGGGTGTGAAGG
This sequence comes from Alphaproteobacteria bacterium HGW-Alphaproteobacteria-4, assembly GCA_002842855.1. GTDB lineage: Bacteria > Pseudomonadota > Alphaproteobacteria > Rhodobacterales > Rhodobacteraceae > UBA6213. The sequence continues at coordinate 77,392 of PHEE01000013.1, forward strand.
CGCGGGCGACGCCGCCGATCAGCCAGACCCCGCCAAACGGCAGATGGATCAGCGACAGGTTGCCCACCACCGTTCCCAAGAGGCGCACGAAAACCCGGCCCGTTGCCACGGCCAGGGTTTCGTCTGCCGCCATGGCGGTCATGATTTCGGCGGCACGCTGCTTGCGCGGGGTTCCCGCTTCGGTGCTGACCCAGGTGAACAACCGCTCCAGCCCGCGGCCCGAAAGCACATCTTCGACACCCGGAAAGCCATGTGCCGATTCGATGAATCGGATCAGCCTCAGGTCTGCCTCGGTGCGCACCGGCAGGCTCGCATGGCCACATTCCGATGCGACCACCAGCCGCCCGCCCGGTGCTTCATGCACGGGGGCTGCGTTGAACCCGGTGCCGACGCCCACCACCAGTTGCGATGCCCCCTGCGCGGGCGTGCCGCTGCCGCGCACCAGCGGGCGCAGTGCCTCGGGCGCGATATGCCCCAGTGCATGGCCTTGGGCCTGAAGGTCATTCAGCACCGCCACCACCTCGGCCCCGGTCGCCCGTGCCACGGCATCATGGTCGATGGTCCAGTCAAGGTTGGTCATGCTGGCCACGCCGTCGCGCACCGGCCCGGCCGCGGCGACACAGGCGCCCGCACAATCGACCCCGCCCTCGGCCGCAAGATACGATGCCAGCACGGCATCAAGCCCCGAATACTCGGCATTGGCATAGCGGCGGATGGTTTCGGGCAACATCCTGCCGCCCTCGGCCAGCGCCACGCGGGTATTGGTGCCGCCGATATCGGCCAGAAGTGAATAGCGGTCGCGTGGGCGCATGGACCTACCTTTGCAATGCGGCTGCCAGTGCGTGATAGGATGCCTTGGGCGTGCGCCGCAAGGTTTCAAAATCGACATGCACCAGGCCAAAGCGCTTGTCATAGCCCAAGGACCATTCGTAATTGTCGAGCAGCGACCAGCAGAAATAGCCGTGCAGCGGCACCCCCTCGGCAATCGCGCGCCGGCACGCGGCCAGGTGCGCGGCAAGATAGGCGATGCGGTCGGCATCATGCACGGTACCCGCCGCCAGCCGATCCGGCGCCGCCATGCCGTTTTCAGTGACAAATAGCGGCAGCTCGCCGCTATAGTCACGCGCCATATGCAAGAAATGGTGCAGGCCCTCGGGGTATATCTCCCAGCCCATATCGGTCTTGGGCAGCGGCCCTTCGACCTCGCCATGCGCCGGCCATGGGCCGCCTGTCGGGCCAATCAGTTTGCGGGTATAGTAGTTCAGCCCGAACCAGTCGAGCGGCGCGCGGATGGTGGCAAAATCATCTTGCCAGCCTTCGGGCAAGTGCGGCGCGAAGGCTGGCATCAGTTCAGCCGGGTATTCGCCGCGAAACAGTCCGGAAATGAAAAAGCGGTTGTAATAGGCGTCATACAACCGGGCGGCGGCGGCGGCTTCGGGGCTGGCGTCGGCTGGCTGGGCGTATTCGAAATTGCAGACCGCGCCGAGGTTCTTCACGCCCGCACTGCGCAGCACGCCAATCGCGGTGCCATGCGCCAGCAAGACGTGGTGCATGGCGCGCGCGGTGGCGCGGATGTCGCGCATGCCCGGTGCGTGATGGCCCAGAAAATGGCTCAGCCAGCCCACGCACCATGGCTCGTTGATCGGTGCGGCAGACCACAGCCTGTCGCCAAGGCGCGCTGCCACGACCTGCGCGAAATCGCCAAACCAGCCCGCAATGTCACGGTTGCGCCAGCCGCCAAGATCGGCCAGCGGCGACGGCAGTTCCCAATGATACAGCGTCAGCGCGGGTTTCAGCCCGCGTTCCAGCATCCCGTCAACAAGCCGGTCGTAAAAATCGAGGCCCTCCGGGTTCACCGCGCCGCGCCCCTCGGGCATCACCCGCGCCCAGGATGTGGAAAAGCGGTAGACATCGAAATTTCCACCCTGCAACAGGTCGAGGTCTTCGCCCCAGCGGTGGTAATGGTCGCAGGCGCGCGCGCCGTTTTCAGCGCGCACCACGTTGCCGGGGGTGGCGGCAAAGGTATCCCAATGCGTGCTGCCTGCGCCGCCGAAAGCATGGCCCTCGATCTGATAAGCCGAGGTCGCGGCGCCAAACAGGAAACCGGGCGGAAAATCGGAACGCTTGGGCAGCATGGTCACCTCGCAATTGTCGGGGCAGGGGCGGTAGAGCGGCCAACAACCAGCACCGCCTCGAGCATTTCGTGGCGCGGGGCGCTGGCGGGGTCTGCGATGATGCCCAGCAACATCTGCGCGCAGCGCCGCCCGGCCTCGCGCACGCTCGACCGCGTGGCGGTGAAGATCGGCTCGGCCTCGCCATTCCGCAGATAGCCAAGTTCGTCGTCGTGGGTGACGATGGAAACATCGCGCCCAAGCCGCAGCCCGTGCGCCTCGACCTCGCGCCGCACCCCCATGGCCGACAACAGCGACGAGCAGAGAAAGGCGGTGGGTGGGTGTGCCAGCGCCAGCATGGCGCGCGCGGCATGGGCGCCCTGCGCCTCGGTCATCTCGCCTTGCACCATCAGCGCGGGGTCGGTTGCCAGCCCGCGTGCAGCCAGCGCCGCCTCATAGCCGTGGCGCCGGCGAATGGCGAAATCCATGAACTCGAGCCCGTTCACAAGCGCGATCCGCCGGTGCCCGAGGTCGAGCAGAAATTCAGTGGCGCGCTGAAAGGCGCGGGTGTTGTTCACATCGACCCATGAATAGGGCACCTTGGCCCCGGTGGCGCGGCCGTGCACCACGAACGGCATGCCAAGCTCGGCCAAAAGCGCGATCCGGGGGTCATCTTCTTTCGGGCCATGCACGATGATGCCGTCAACCGTGCCCTTGGCGCGGATTTCGCGGTAGGCGCGGGTCTGTTCGGCATCGGGCACCAGCGACAGCACCATGTCATAGCCTTCGCGCGAATAGACCTCGCCTGCGCCCGCGATGAAATCGGCAAAGATCGGGTTGACGATCTCGTGCTGGGTAGAAATCGGGATGATATGCCCAATCGCCATCGCGCGGCCCGTTGCCAGCGCTTTGGCGCGGGTATTGGGGCGGTAGTGGTGCCGCGTTGCCGCCTGCGCCACGCGGGCCCGGGTTTGCTCGTTCACCTCGGGGTAGCCGTTCAGCGCGCGGCTGACCGTGGTGGGCGAAAGCCCAAGTTCGGCAGCAAGTTGCTTGAGGGTGATCGGTGGCAAGGGTTGTGTCCAAAGCGGTTTGGATTGTGGGGCAGGTTAGCCAGCACCCGCGCCCTCGTCAATCTCGCAGCTGCGGCACGATCGGTGCTGCAAGCGCAAACGAATGTGCAGACAAACATGGACCATTTGGCCCCTTCCGCGCGAGCGCTCAGTTGACTTTTGCGCGCCGTTGGGAAACTCTGCGACATCCAAAGCGCTTTGGGAGCGATTCCCTCGCACATGGACAATTGACGGGCGAACCCGCCCCCAGTCTCGGGAGGACTGCACGATGAAAACCCTTTACACCAGTGCCGCGGTGCTGGCGCTTCTGGCAGGAAGTGCTGCCGCGCAAGATTTGAAATTTGCCCCCGGCGCCGATGCGCGCTTCAACTGGGCCAGCTACGACGCGCTGAAGTCGGTTGACCTGCGCGGCCAGTCGGTCAGCATTCTTGGCCCCTGGCTCGGGCCCGACAGGGACCTGATTCTGAGCGTTCTTGCCTATTTCGAAGCCGCCACCGGCGCCAAGGTCAACTATTCCGGCTCTGACAGCTTTGAGCAGCAGATCGTGATCGACGCCGAAGCGGGCAGCCCGCCCGATATCGCCGTGTTCCCGCAGCCGGGCCTTGCCGCCGACCTCGCGCGCAAGGGCTTTCTGCGCCCGCTGCCCGCCGGCACCGATGCCTGGCTGGCCGATAACTACGCCGCCGGGCAAAGCTGGGCCGACCTTGGCACCTATGTGGGCAAGGACGGCGGCAAGGCGCTGTTTGCCTTCCCCTACAAGGCCGACCTGAAATCGCTGGTCTGGTATGTGCCGGAAAACTTCACCGATGTCGGCTACGAAGTGCCGCAGACGATGGAAGAGCTGAAAGCGCTGACTGAAAAGATCGTGGCCGATGGCGGCACGCCGTGGTGCATCGGGCTCGGTTCGGGTGGTGCCACCGGCTGGCCGGCGACCGACTGGGTCGAAGATTTCATGCTGCGCGTCAACACCCCGGCTGATTACGATGCCTGGGTTGCCAACACCCTCAAGTTCAACGACCCGAAGGTGCTGGCCGCGATCGACGAATTCGGCTGGTTCGCGCGCAACGACAAGTTCGTGTCGGGCGGTGCCGGTGCCGTTGCCTCGACCGACTTCCGCGACAGCCCGAAAGGCCTCTTCGCCAGCCCGCCGCAGTGCTACATGCACCGTCAGGCGAGCTTCATTCCCTCGTTCTTCCCCGAAGGAACCGAAATCGGCACCGACGCCGACTTCTTCTACTTCCCGGCCTACGCGGGCAAGGACCTCGGCAAGCCGGTGCTTGGCGCGGGCACGATGTTCGCGATCATGAGCGACAACCCGGTTGCGGCCGAGTTCATCAAGTTCCTCGAATCGCCGATCGCGCATGAAGTCTGGATGGCGCAAACCGGGTTCCTGACGCCCTACAAAGGCGTGAACACCGAGGTCTACGGCGATGCGACCCTGCGCAAGATGGGCGACATCCTGCTGAACGCCACTACCTTCCGGTTTGACGGTTCCGACCTGATGCCGGGTGCCATTGGTGCCGGTGTGTTCTGGACCGGAATGGTCGACTACGCGGGCGGCAAATCTGCCGCCGACGTGGGCGCCGCCATTCAGTCCACTTGGGACACGCTGAAGTAAAAGGTGCCAACCCCGCCCGAGACCGGTATGGTTTTCGGGCGGGGTTTTTTCGTCTCGCGGGGGGAGGGGATAGATGGAGCAGTTCGTGCTGGCCTCAGGCACTATCGTGGCCGGGGTGTTTGGCTGCGTTGCGTGGTTCTGGGGCTCGAACATGGTGCTCGATGCGGTGTATCCCGCGCGGGGGCACAGGGCGGGCCACAACATGCGCGTTGCCGCCGCGGTCCGGCCGTGGCTGTTTCTTGGCCCCGCGATCCTGCTTTTGTCGGCTTACCTTGTTTATCCGGTGCTCAACTCGGCCTGGCGGTCGTTCAACGATGCCGATGGCACGAGTTTCGTGGGCCTGAAGAACTACCAGTGGCTGCTCGCCGACGGCAAGTTTCACGAATCGCTCACCAACAACATGCTCTGGCTGGTTACCGTGCCCGCGCTTTCCACGATCTTCGGTCTGGTCGCCGCGCAGGTGACCGACCGTATCCGCTGGGGCAACCTTGCCAAATCCATGATCTTCATGCCGATGGCGATCTCGTTTGTCGGCGCCGGCGTAATCTGGAAATTCATCTATGATTTCCGTGGCGAGGGGCTGGAACAGATCGGCATCCTCAACGCCATCGTGGTCTATTTCGGCGGCAGTCCGCAAACCTGGCTCGTCACGCCGTTCTGGAACAGCTTTTTGCTGATGGCGGTGCTGGTCTGGATTCAGACCGGCTTTGCCATGGTCATCCTTTCGGCCGCGCTGCGCGGCATTCCCGAGGAAACCATCGAGGCCGCGATTCTCGATGGCGCGAACCCCTGGCAGGTGTTCATGCGTATCAAGGTGCCGCAGATCTGGGGCACGATTGCCGTGGTCTGGACCACCATCACCATCACCGTGCTCAAGGTGTTCGACATCGTGTTTGTCATGACCAACGGCGAATGGGGCACGCAGGTGCTGGCCAACCTCATGTATAACTGGATGTTCCGCGGCGCGCCCGATTATGGCCGCGGCTCGGCCATCGCCATTGTCATCATGCTGCTGGTGACCCCGATCATGATCTGGAACATTCGCAACGCAAGGCGGGAGATGCGCTGATGGAAGGCCACGCCGGAACCCGATCGAGCCTTGTCTGGGCGGTCAACCTCGCCGCCGCGCTGATGGTGCTGCTCTGGACCATCCCCACTTTCGGCCTTTTGGTCACCAGCCTGCGCGACCGCGACCAGATTGCCGCCTCGGGCTGGTGGAAGGCGCCGTTCGCGTCGGAACAAACCGACTTTGTGCGTGCGGGCACCGCTACCGATCAGGTGGCGGAAGGGGAGATGTGGGTGATTTCCGGCGATTTGCTGGCAAAGGGCGAAAAACTGCTCGCCTGGGGCACCAACTCGCGCAATCCGGGCGCTTACGCGCCGGGGTTAAGTGTTGATCTGCCCAATGCGCAAAACCTGACCGTTACCGCCGACGGCACCTATCGGCTGACCTCGCCGACCCAGTTTACCCAGACCACCGGCATGCGGATTTTCATCACCACGCTGACGCCGCCGAGGTTCACCTTTGAAAACTATACCCGCGTGATCGGCGCCGAGGGTTTGGGGCAGGCGTTTCTCAACACCTTCACGGTGACCATTCCCGCCACGGTGATTCCGATTCTGATAGCCGCCTTCGCGGCTTACGCGCTGGCGTGGATGGAGTTTCCGGGCCGCGCGCTGCTGATTGCAGCCGTGGTGGGGTTGCTGGTGGTGCCGCTGCAACTGGCGCTGATTCCGCTCTTGAAATTTCACAACGATATTGGCCTTGGGAAAGGTTACATGGGCATCTGGCTGGCGCATACCGGCTTTGGCCTGCCGCTGGCGATATATCTCTTGCGTAACTACATGGTCGGCCTGCCGCGCGAAATCATTGAAAGCGCGCGGGTTGATGGCGCGTCCGATTTCCAGATTTTCCGCCGCATCATCCTGCCGTTGTCGTTTCCGGCGCTTGCCAGCTTTGCGATCTTCCAGTTCCTTTGGGTCTGGAATGACCTGCTGGTGGCCACCGTGTTCCTTGGCAACACCCGCGAGCAACTGGTGATGACCGGGGTTCTGCGCGAGTTGATGGGCTCGCGCGGCGGCGACTGGGAGGTTTTGGCGGCCTCGGCCTTCGTGTCGATCTCGGTGCCGCTGGTGGTCTTCTTCGCGATGCAGAAATATCTCGTGCGCGGCCTGCTGGCCGGCTCGGTCAAGGGTGGCTGAATGAACGAAATGCAAAAAGATGCCGAGTGGTGGCGCGGCGCGGTGATCTATCAGATCTACCCGCGCAGCTTTCAAGATACCAACGGCGATGGCGTGGGCGATCTGCCCGGCATTACCCGCAGGCTCGACCATGTGGCGAGCCTGGGGGCCGACGCGATCTGGATCAGCCCGTTTTTTACCAGCCCGATGAAAGACTTCGGCTATGACGTTGCCGATTATTGCGGCGTCGATGCGCTGTTTGGCACGCTTGCCGATTTCGATGCGCTGGTGGCCCGCGCCCATGATCTTGGCCTCAAGGTGATGATCGACCTGGTGCTGTCGCACACCTCCGACCAGCACCCATGGTTTGCCGAGAGCCGCGCGAGCCGCGATAATGCGCGCGCCAACTGGTATGTCTGGGCCGAGCCCAAGCCCGACGGCACCCCGCCCAACAACTGGCTTTCAATCTTCGGCGGTTCTGCCTGGGCCTGGGATGCGCGGCGCTGCCAATATTACCTGCACAACTTCCTGACCAGCCAGCCCGACCTCAACTTTCACGAACCCGCCGTGCAGGCGGCGCTTTTGGATGTCGCGCGCTTCTGGCTGGCGCGCGGGGTCGATGGATTCCGCCTTGATACGATCAATTTCTATGTGCATGACAAGCACTTGCGCGACAATCCTCCGCTACCGGTCGAAGAGCGCAACGACCTGACCGCGCCCAAGGTGAACCCCTACAACCACCAGCGCCACCTTTATGACAAGAACCAGCCGGAAAACATTGATTTCCTGAAGAAACTCCGCGCAGTGATGGAGCCTTTCCATGCCGCTGCCGTGGGCGAGGTGGGCGACAGCCAGCGCGGCCTTGAAATTCTGGGCGAATACACCCGGGGCAATGACCGCATGCAGATGTCGTATGCTTTCGAGTTTTTGTCCGGTAATTCGTTGCGTGCCAATCGGATAGCCGATGTCTTTGCGCAAGTCGACAGGGTTGCGGCCGAGGGCTGGGTTTGCTGGGCGTTTTCCAACCACGATGTCGTGCGCCATATAAGTCGATGGTCACTTTCGGATGCTTCGGCAAGGGCTTACACAACGCTTTTGATGTGCCTGCGTGGCTCGGTGTGCATTTATCAAGGCGAAGAACTGGGCCTGCCCGAGGCCGAGATTGCCTTTGCGGATCTGCAAGACCCCTATGGCATTGAATTCTGGCCCGAGTTCAAGGGCCGCGATGGTTGCCGCACCCCGATGGTTTGGCAGTCCGACAACCGCAACGGTGGATTTACCGAAGCAAAACCGTGGCTTCCGGTGCCTTCCTCGCACCTTCCGCTGGCCGTTGCCAGTGAGGATGCGAACCCTGCGACGCTCGTGCACCACTACCGCCGCGCCATCGCCTTGCGCGCCGCGCACCCTGCGCTTCGCAAGGGCGCGCAGGGTGCGATGCAGGCCGCAGGCGATGTGCTCAGCTTTGAGCGCAACGAAGGCGATGAACGGCTGTTTCTGGCCTTCAACCTTGCCGACAGCCCGGCCAGCATCGCCGCGCCTGCGGGGCGCTGGCAGGCACTGGCGCTTGATTTTGGCTGTGCCGTGCCGGTGGCGGGGCAGATTTCGCTTGGGCCATGGCAGGCCGCAATTCTCAAAAACATCGGGTAGGGGAATACCATGGCCGATCTGAAGCTGACCGACATTGGCAAATCCTACGGCGAGGTGAGTATCCTCGAGGGCATCAACCTCGATATCAAGGCGGGCGAGCTGATCGTGTTCGTCGGCCCGTCGGGCTGTGGCAAATCGACCCTGCTGCGGATGATCGCGGGGCTTGAGCGCATATCTGCGGGCGAATTGCAGATTGACGGCACCGTGGTCAACGACGTGCCGCCAGCGCAGCGCGGCATTGCGATGGTGTTCCAGTCTTACGCGCTTTATCCGCATATGACCGTGCGCGACAACATGGCCTTTGCCCTGAAAATTGCCAAGAAAACGCCGCAAGAGATCGAAAAGGCGGTCGATAATGCCGCGCGCATCTTGCAACTCACGCCCTACCTCGACCGGCTGCCCAAGGCGCTGTCGGGTGGCCAGCGGCAGCGCGTGGCCATTGGCCGTGCCATTGTGCGCGACCCCAAGGTGTATCTGTTCGACGAGCCGCTTTCCAACCTCGACGCCGCCTTGCGGGTTGCCACCCGAATCGAGATTGCGCAACTGAAAGAGGCAATGCCCGACCGCACGATGATCTATGTCACCCACGATCAGGTCGAGGCGATGACCCTTGCCAGCCGCATCGTGGTGCTGGCAAACCGGGGCATCAGCCAGGTTGGCACCCCGCTCGACCTCTACCAGCGCCCTGAAAACGAATTCGTGGCGCAGTTCATCGGCAGCCCGTCGATGAACCTGCTGGCGGGCGAGATTACCGGCACCGGCGAAATGACCACGGTGAAGCTGGATGGCGGCGGCGTCGGGCAGGTCGCGGTTGCCACCACCGAGGCCGACATGGGGCTGAAGGTCAACCTTGGGGTGCGGCCCGAAGACCTCGCGCCGACCGAAGGGCAGGGGCTTTACACCGGCACCGTCGATATCGTCGAGGCATTGGGCGAGGTGACGCTGCTGTATTTCGAGCCGCAAGGCGACCACCACGCGTTGATCGCCAAACTGTCGGGCATTCACGCCGATCTGCGCCACGGCACGGTGACGCTGACCGCCGACCCGGAAAAGCTGCACCTGTTTCATCAGGGCCGGTCCTTGCGCGCGCGCTGATGTCGCTTTCCTGCGGCAAACGCCGCAATTCGCCGCTGGCCGCAGCGGTGCCCGCGCTAAACCCTTCGGGGAAGCGATGCGGAGGCTTTGATGAGCGACGAAACCGGTGGGCGCAGGGCGCGGGGCGGCGGCGGGGCGGCGCGGCGCGCCGACCGCACGGCAGTGCGGCAGGAATATACCCGCTTTATCGAGCGCAACATCCCCAACCTCGAGATACTGAACGAGGAAGCGCTGGCGATCATCGAGGCCAACGCCGAAACGGTGCTGGCCGAGATCGGCGTCAACTTCGTCGATAACCCGGCCGCGCTGCAACGCTGGCGCGATGCCGGGGCAGATGTGCAGGGCGAGCGGGTGCGCCTGCCGCGCGGCCTCGCGCGCGCGCTTTGCGCCACAGCACCCGCGCAATTCATCCAGCACGCCCGCAACCCCGAGCGCAACGTGACCATCGGTGGCAAGGGGCTGGTGCTGGCGCCGGTCTATGGCCCGCCCTTCGTGCGCGATGCCGAGGGCGGGCGCCGCTATGCCACCATAGCCGATTTTCGCAATTTCGTGCGCCTTGGCCAGATGTCGAAACACCTGCACCACTCGGGCGGCACGGTCTGCGAACCGACCGATGTGGCGGTGAACAAGCGCCACCTTGATATGCTGCACGCCCATATGACGCTGGCCGACAAACCCTATATGGGCTCGGTGACCGAGCGCAGCCGCTGCGTCGATTCGGTCGAGATGTCGAAGATTCTGTTTGGCGCCGATTTTGTCGATCAGAACACGGTGATGACCTCGCTCATCAACATCAACTCGCCGCTGACGTTCGATCCGATCATGATGGACGCTTTGGAGGTCTATGCGGCGGCGGGGCAGGCCTGCATCATCAGCCCCTTCATCGTCGGCGGCGCGATGGCGCCGGTAACGGTCGCGGGGACCCTGACGCAGGTGCTGGCCGAAGTGCTGGCCGGGGTGGCCTACAGCCAGTTGATCCGCCCCGGCGCGCCGGTGATCTTTGGTGCGTTCGTCACCAGCATCGACATGAACTCTGGCGCGCCGACCTTTGGCACGCCCGAGGCCGCGCAAATAACACTTGGCGCCGGGCAACTGGCGCGGCGGTTGCGGTTGCCCTATCGCAGCGCAGGCGCCTTTTGCGGCTCGAAACTGCCCGACGCGCAGGCAGCCTATGAAAGCGCCAACAGCCTCAACATCGGCCTGATGTCGGGCGTCAACTTCATGCTGCACGCCTGCGGCTGGCTCGAGGGCGGGCTTGTCAGCAGTTACGAAAAATATGTGATGGATGCCGACCAGTTGGGCATTCTGCACCGGCTTGCGGCCGGTATCGACATGAGCGCCAACGGTCAGGCGATGGAGGCGATCCGCGAGGTCGGGCCGGGCGGGCATTTCCTTGGCTGCGCCCACACGCAGGCCAATTTCAAGGATGCGTTCTGGCGCACCAGCCTGCTTGATTACAAGCCGTTCGAAACCTGGGAAGAGGAAGGCGCGCGCGATACCGTGGCGCTGGCCGGGGCGCGGGTGCAAAAGATGCTGGGCGACTATCAGGCACCCGATCTCGACCCCGGCATTGCCGAGGCGCTGGCCGACTATGTGGCGCAAAAGAAGGCTGCGGTGCCAGACGCTTTCCTCTGAGCGCATTTGACAGCGCCGGGCCGCGCACTTACCAGAACGGAGGTGCTACGCAAAGCCGCCGCCGGAGGCCCGGATGACCCCAGTTGATGCTGCCCCCATCGCCCTTCACGCGCTCGCGCGGGTGCAGGTGCTGCTTGGTATGGGCGGCGCTGCGATGTGGGCGATTGCCGCGCTTTCGGTGGCCACGCTGGCGCTGATCATGTGGAAAACATGGGTGTTGCTGGCGGCGGGCGCATGGTCGGGGGGCAGGCACACCGCCCGCGCGCTGGCGCATTGGGCCGAAGGGCGCGGTGCCGAGGCGTTGGCAGAACTGGCCGGTCGGCGCAGCCTGCGCGCGCGGCTGGCGCGCGCGGCAATGCAGGCGGCGCGCGACCCTGGCCTTGGCCATGCCGCCGCAGAGGCCGAAACAGGCCGGGTGGCGCGCAACCTTTTGCAGGACGCGGGCGCCGGGCTACGCGCGCTGGAACTTGCCGCCACGATCGGCCCGCTGCTTGGCCTTCTGGGCACCATCACGGGCATGATCGCGGCGTTTCAGGCGCTGCAACTGGCGGGCGCGCGGGCCGACCCGGCGACCCTGGCGGGCGGCATTTGGGAGGCGCTTTTGACCACCGCCGCGGGCATGGCGGTGGCGATACCGGCGCAGGTGGCGCTGACGTGGTTCGAAAGCGTGGTGGACCGTCTGCGCCACGACATGGAAGACGCGGCAACACAGGTATTTCTGCGCGCACCGGGGGGGCAGGGCTGATGTTCGCCTTCGGCCAGCCCCGGCAGCGGCGCCGGGCCAGCCTGACGCCGATGATCGACGTGGTGTTTCTGCTCTTGGTGTTCTTCATGCTTGCCTCGCGGTTTGGCGCCGAGGGCGGGGTGGTGCTTTCGGCGGCGGTGCCGGGGGAGGCGGCGGCATGGACCGGCCCGCCCCGTCTGGTCGAGGTCGGCCCGGCCGGGGTGCTGGCACTGAACGGTGTCGCCGTTGCGCCCGAAGCACTGGCCGGGGCGCTGGCGGCGCTGATGCAGGGGCCGGATGATGCGGTGGTGCTTCGGGCGCGCGAAGGCGCGCGGGTACAGGATCTGGTCACGGCGGCCGAGGGCTTGCGCGCGGCGGGGCTGACACGGCTGATGCTGGTGGAATGATGGATTTCGCCAGCCCGCCCCGCCGCCGCCCCGCCGAGAACCTGCTGCCGATGATCAACGTGGTTTTCCTGCTGCTGATCTTCTTCCTGATCGCCGCCAAACTCGCCCCCCCCGAGCCTTTCGCGGTGGCGCTGCCCGATGCGGCGGCAGATGCGGCGGGCAGCTCTGCCTTCACACTGCACCTTGGCGCAGATGGTGGGCTTGGCTATGCCGAAGCCATGGGCGACACGGCGTTGGCGGCGCTCGTGGCGGCGCGGGCGGCGCACTGCGCCGCGAATGATTGCGCCGCTCTGCCGCCATCGCTTGCGCTGCGCGCCGATGCCGCCGCCCCGGCAGACCGGCTGGCACAGCTGCTTGCGTCACTTGGCGCTGCGGGGTTTGCCACGGTGACACTGGTCACCGCTAACCCATGATCCGCGCGGCGCCAATAGTGGCATCGCTCGCCGGGGCGCTGGCGCTGCATCTGGCGGTGCTGGCGCGGTTCGATCTGCCGCAGGGGGCATCGGGTGCGGGCGGGCAGGCGGGGGCCGATCGGGTGGAACTGGAGGCGGCGCCGGGCGACATTGCCGCACTTGTTGCGGCGTGGGATGCGCCGCCGAAGCCCGCCGAACAGCCCGCCGCCCCGCGCCCGGTTGCGGCCGGGCGCGCGGTGACCGTGGCGCCTCTGCCCCCCGCTCCGGCGCCGCTAGCGCGCCCCGCGACCATGGCGCCGACCCCGCCGGACCTTCCAGCACCGCCCCCCGAAAGCCCGCCCGAAGCCGCACCGCCCAAAAGCGAAACCCCGCCGACCGGTGCGCCGGAAGCGGCGCCGCCACCGGCGCCGCGCCCGGCCCTGCGCGCGGTGGGCGCCGGGCAAGGCGCCAGCGCGGGCGACAGTGGCGCCGCTGTGGCGGCGACCGCTGCCAAAGCGGCGCGGCAAAGCGCATTGCTGGCTTGGGGCGCCGAGGTCCGCGCCGCGGTTGAGCGGCGCAAGCGAACCCCTGCGGCGGCCCTGGGCGCCGAAGGGGCGGTCACGCTGATCATGGAAGTCGGCCGCGATGGTGCGCTGCGCGGGGTCACGCTGAGCGCTGGCTCCGGCATCGCGGCGCTTGATGACGCCGCGCTTGCGGCGGCCCGATCCGCCGCGCCGTTTGGTGCCGCGCCGGCAACGCTGACCGATCCATTTTACGCGCTGCGCCTGACTTTGCGCTTCCAGCGCTAGCGCCACCCCTTGCTTGCCATTGCCGGGGTGCACAGATAGGGTGCGCCGAGCTTTTTCGGGCGCCCGCGCCCCTTCCAACACGAGGACACCGATGTTCGTAACTCCCGCCTATGCCCAGGCCGCCGGTGGCGCATCCGCCGGCTCAGCGCTGACCCAGTTCATCCCGCTGATCCTGATCTTCGCGATCATGTATTTCCTGCTGATCCGGCCGCAGCAGAAAAAGGCCAAGGAACACCGCGCGATGGTCGAAGCGCTGCGCCGGGGCGACCAGGTGGTGACCTCGGGCGGCATCATCGGCAAGGTCACGCATGTGCGCGAAGATGGCGAGCTTGAGGTGGAAATTGCCACCGGTGTCAAGGTGCGCGTCGTCAAGGGCACTGTGGCACAGGTGCTTTCGAAAACCGAACCTGCCGCCGCCAACACGAACTGAGACCTGATCCATGCTGCAAATCCCCTTGTGGAAGCGGATAGTGATTCTGGCAGTCTGTCTGTTCGGAATCGTTTCCGCCGCGCCGAACCTGTTCTACGGCCGGGTCGAGGCGCATAACGACGCCATCGCCGCAGCCACGAAAGCGGGCTTTGAAACCGAGGCGCAGGCAGCAGCGCGCGCCGCATGGCCGGATTGGCTGCCGGCAGGGCTGGTCAACCTCGGGCTCGATCTGCGCGGCGGCGCACATCTGCTTGCAGAGGTGCAACTGGCGGATGTCTACAAGGCACGGATGGACGCGCTTTGGCCCGAGTTGCGCAAAGCGCTGGCTGACGAGCGGGCAACCGTTGGCGCGGTGCGCCGCGCGCCCTCGGACCCCGGCACGCTGCGGGTGCAGATCGGCGAGCCTGCGGCAATGACGAAGGCACTGGAAATTGCCGCCAGACTCGCGACGCCGGTGGTTTCGCTGACCGGGATTGGCCAGAACGATCTGGCAATCAGCGCTGAGGGCGACCAGATCGTGGTCACGCTTTCGGAGGCCGAAAAGGTTGCCACTGACAACCGCACCATGCAGCAAAGCCTTGAAATCATTCGCCGCCGTGTTGACGAGGTCGGCACCCGCGAGCCGACGATCCAGCGCCAGGGCAGCGATCGGATTCTGATTCAGGTGCCCGGTATCGGATCGGCCGAGGAACTCAAGGCGCTGATCGGCACCACCGCGCAACTGGGCTTTCACCCGGTTCTGGCGCGCGGCGCAAATGCCAATACCGTGCCCGGCGTGGGGCAGGTGATCTACCCCTCGGTTGAAGAGTCGGGCCTGTTCTACACGCTCGATGCGGTGCCCGTGGTGACCGGCGAAGAGCTGACCGATGCGCGCCCCGATTTCGACCAGAACGGGCGGCCTGCGGTCTCGTTCCGTTTCAACCCCGCTGGCGCGCGCAAATTCGGCGACTATACGGCGGCCAACATCGGCCAGCTGTTCGCGATCGTGCTGGACCACGAGGTGATTTCGGCGCCGGTGATTCAGAGCCACATTCCGGGTGGTTCGGGCATCATTACCGGCAACTTCACGGTCGAATCCTCAACCAACCTTGCGGTGCTGCTGCGCGCGGGCGCTTTGCCCGCGAAAATGACCTTCCTTGAAGAACGCACCATCGGCCCCGAGCTCGGACAAGACAGTATCGACGCCGGTTCCATCGCCGCAATGGTCGGGATGGTGGCGGTGGTGTTTTTCATGATCGCCAGCTACGGCCTGTTCGGGGTCTTTGCGACGGTTGCGCTTGGCGTTAACATGTCGTTGATCTTTGGGATCCTGTCAGCAATCGGCGGCACGCTGACGCTGCCCGGCATCGCGGGCATCGTGCTGACCATCGGCATGGCGGTCGATGCCAACGTGCTGGTGTTTGAGCGGATCCGAGAGGAACTGCGCACCGCGCGCGGCCCGGCGCGCGCAATCGAGCTTGGCTACGAAAAGGCGATGTCGGCGATTGTGGATGCCAACATTACCACCTTCATCACCGCGGTGATCCTGTTCCTTGCGGGGTCTGGCCCGGTGCGGGGTTTTGCGGTCACCCTGTTGGTCGGCATCCTCACCTCGGTATTCACCGCGATCTATGTGACCCGCCTGCTCATGCTGTTCTGGTTTGAGCATCGCCGGCCGAAATCCATCATCGTCTGAAGGGCAATCACATGGCATTCCGTCTGAAATTTGTGCCCGAGCACACCAAGATCGATTTCTTCCGCTGGCAGGCGGGCACCTTCGGGTTTTCTGTGCTGATGGTGCTGGTCTCGGTGGTGCTGATCATCACCATGGGCCTCAATTTCGGCATCGATTTTCGGGGCGGCACCACGATCCGCACAGAAACATCCTCGGCCATCGACGTCGGGGCCTACCGGTCTGCCGTTGCGCCGCTGAACCTTGGCGATGTTTCGATAACGGAAGTATTCGACCCCACCTTTGGTGCCGACAAGCACGTGGCAATGATCCGCGTTCAGGCACAGGAAGGCGCCGAAAGTGCCACGCCCGAACTGGTCGCGGCAGTCGAAGCGGCGCTGAAGGGCGCTGACCCGGCGGTTGTGTTTGCCTCGGTGGAATCGGTTGGGCCGAAGGTTTCGGGCGAGCTGATCCAGACCGCGTTGCTGGCGGTTTTCGGCGCCACAACCGCGATTTTGTTCTACATCTGGCTGCGGTTCGAGTGGCAATATGCGGTGGGCGCTGTTGCCGCGCTGGTGCACGATGTCGTGGTCACGGTCGGTATCTTCTCCGTGTTGCAACTCAAGTTCGATCTGTCGATCATCGCGGCGCTGCTGACAATTCTGGGCTATTCGATCAACGATACCGTGGTGGTGTTCGACCGGCTGCGCGAGAACCTTGTGAAATACAAGGTGATGCCGCTGCGCGATGTGATGAACATTTCGGTCAACGAAACCCTTTCGCGCACCGTGATGACTTCGGGTACCACGCTGATCGCGCTGATAGCACTTCTGGTGCTGGGTGGCGATGTGATCCGCGGCTTCGTGTTCGCGATGACCTGGGGCGTGGTGGTGGGCACCTATTCGTCGGTCTTTGTTGCCAAGAACCTTGTTCTCTACCTCGGCGTGAACCGCGAACCCCGCAAACCTGCCGCTGGCCCCGAGGCGGAGGGCTTTGATGCAGTTCCCTGAGGCCGATTTTGGCACAGGCCTGCCGATCGACAGCATCGGGCCGGGTTTCTTCCGCGTCGCGGGCGAGGTGCTGCGCGGCCCGATTTTGATCCATGGCGGTGGCGTTGCCACTTGGGGCGGGCTTGACGATATCGCGCCGTTCGCAGATCTGAAAAAGGCCGTCGATCTGGTGATTATCGGCACTGGTGCCACTGCGGCGCCGCTTCCGCCCGCGTTGAAGCGCGAGTTGGCAGTTGCGGGTCTGATGTTCGACGCAATGGGAACCGCTGTTGCCGCGCGCAGTTACAACCACATTCTGGCCGAAGGCCGCCGTATTGCCGCAGCCTTGATGCCGCTGCCCGAAGTCGGGGTCTGAGCGTGGCGGCACTGCTTGCCATCGAGGCCTTGGCGGTAGCGCGCGGTGGCATCGCGATTCTCGAAAGGGTGGAGTTTTCGCTTTCCGCCGGGCAGGCACTGGTTTTGCGCGGCCCCAACGGATGCGGCAAGACCACGCTTTTGCGCACCATCGCGGGGCTGCAACCACCGCTTGCAGGGCGTATCGAGGCGGCCCCCGATGCCATCGCCTATGCAGCGCACGCAGACGGGCTGAAGGCCACGCTGAGCGTAAGCGAGAACCTTCAGTTCTGGGCGGCTGTTTATGGTCAATCAAACCGGGTCGCGTCGGCGCTTGCCGAAATGAACCTTGAAGCGCTTGCGCAGCGCGCCGCCATGAGCCTTTCTGCCGGGCAGAAACGCCGCCTTGGCCTCGCCCGGCTGTTGGTGACCGGGCGCCCGGTCTGGGTGCTCGATGAGCCAACGATTTCGCTCGATGCCGCCTCGGTCGCGCTTTTCGCAAACGCGCTGCGCGCCCATCTTGCCTTGGGCGGCGCGGCACTGATTGCCACCCATATCGATATCGGGCTGGCCGAGGCGGTGACGCTTGACCTTACGCCCCTCAAGGCGCGTGCGCCGCAAGATGGCGGCGCGTCGGGCGGATTTGATGAGGCTTTCGCATGATCGCGCTTTTGCTGCGGGATCTGAGGCTGGCGGTGCGGGCAGGGGGCGGCTTTGGCCTGTCGCTGGCATTCTTTCTGATCGTCACCGTGCTGGTGCCGTTCGGCGTTGGCCCCGAAGGCGGCACGCTGGCACGAATCGCGCCGGGGATTCTCTGGGTCGGGGCGCTTCTGGCCTGCCTCTTGTCGCTTGACCGCATCTACGCGCTCGATTTCGAGGATGGTTCGCTTGATCTTCTGGCCACCGCGCCGATTCCGATGGAAGCGGTGGTGAGCGTTAAGGCGCTGGCGCATTGGCTGACCACAGGGCTGCCGCTGGTGCTGGCGGCGCCGGTTTTCGGGGTGCTCTTGCACTTGCCTGGACCTGCCTATTTCTGGCTGGTGATTTCGCTTGCGGTGGGCACCCCGGCGCTGTCGGTGCTCGGGGCTTTTGGCGCCGCGCTGACGGTCGGGTTGAAGCGGGGCGGGCTGCTGCTGTCGCTGCTGGTGCTGCCGCTATATGTGCCGACCCTGATCTTCGGCGCCGAACTGATTGCGCGCGGTTCTGCGGGGGGCGCCACCGCAACGCCGCTTTTGATGCTGGCGGGCATTACAGCCGCCACGGTGGCGCTGGTGCCATTTGCTGCCGCCGCTGCCATTCGGGTCAATCTGCGCTAGAGATTGCCTGCGGTGACGTGATAGTGAGTTGAGCGCACGCGACGAGAAAGGTAGCCAAGCCCCATGTCGATCTGGGAATATGCCAATCCGAAGAAGTTCATGCAGACCTCGGCGTGGGCCTTGCCCTGGTTCACGGGGCTGGCGGCGATCACGCTGGTGACGGGTCTTGTCTGGGGCTTCTTCTTTACCCCCGAAGCCGCCAACTTTGGCACCACCGTGAAGATCATCTACATTCACGTGCCAAGCGCGATGATGGCGATCAACATCTGGGTGATGATGCTGGTCACTTCGCTGATCTGGCTGATCCGCCGCCACCATGTATCAGCGCTTGCCGCCAAGGCAGCCGCCCCGGTCGGGCTGGTGATGACGCTGATTGCGCTTTTCACCGGCGCGATCTGGGGCCAGCCGATGTGGGGCACCTGGTGGGAGTGGGACCCGAGGCTGACCTCGTTTCTGATCCTTGGCCTCTTCTACCTTGGCTATATCGCGCTCTGGCAAGCCATCGACAACCCCGACACCGCCGCCGATCTGACCGGGGTGCTGTGCCTTGTCGGCTCGGTCTTCGCGCTGCTCAGCCGCTATGCCGTGAACTTCTGGAATCAGGGCCTGCATCAGGGCGCCAGCCTGTCGGTGGACAAGCAGGAAAACGTTTCCGACGTCTACTGGTATCCGCTGCTGTTTTGCATCGCCGGATTCATATTGTTGTTCATCGTGCTGGTTCTGGTCCGGACCCGCACCGAAGTGCGCTCGCGCCGTCTGAAGGCGCTGGAAGCGCGGGAGAGGCTGGCATGATGCCTGAACTTGGCAAATACGCGGTGTCGGTGATGAGCGCTTATGGCGTGACCGTGGTGCTGCTTGTGGGCATCGTGGCACAGTCGCTTTGGCGCGCCGCGCGGGTGCGGCGCGCGCTGGAGGCACAGGAACAGCGAACGGGTGCGCACAATGGCTAGAATCGCACCGCTGATGCTCGTGCCGCCGTTGGTGTTTGCGGCGCTGGCAGGGATGTTCGTATGGGGCATGAGCCGCGACGATCCGCGCCAGTTGCCTTCGGCGCTGATCGGGCAGGTGGCGCCCGCGCTGGTGGTAACCCCGCTTGCCGATCTGCCGCCGCTGACCAGTGCCGTGTTGAACGATGGCACCGTGAAGCTGGTGAACTTCTGGGCAAGCTGGTGCGCGCCCTGCCGGTTGGAGCACCCGCAACTGACCGCGCTGTCGGCCGAGGGGATTCCGGTTTACGGTGTCAATTACAAGGATGAACCCGAGGCGGCGCTAAAGTTTCTGGCCGAACTGGGCAACCCCTACGCGCAGATCGGGGCCGATCGCAACGGTCTTGATACCGCCGTGAACTGGGGCGTTTACGGGGTGCCGGAAACCTTTGTGATCAACGGGCAGGGGCAGGTGCTGTACCGCTTTGCCGGGGCGCTGACACCCAATATCGTCGAGTTTCGCATCCGCGAGCATTTCGCGGCGAAATAGGCGCGCCATGGCAGACAGCAAAAGGCCCCGGATCGCTCCGGGGCCTTTCGTCATTTCTGGCGCTTGGCTTACGCCTTGGCGAGGTTGCGCAGCACATAGTGCAGCACGCCGCCGTTTTCGAGGTATTCGATTTCAACCTCGGTATCGATCCGGCTTTTGATCTGGATGGTTTTTTCCCGCCCGTCGGCATAGCGGATGGTGCAGGGCACAAGGCTGAGCGGTGTGATCTTGCCTTCCAGCCCTTCGATCGTGACCACTTCATCACCCTTCAGGCCCAAAGATTTGCGGGTCTCGCCACCGGTAAACTCGAATGGCACCACGCCCATGCCGATCAGGTTCGAGCGGTGGATGCGTTCAAAGCTTTCGGCCACCACTGCCTTGACACCCAGCAGGTTGGTGCCCTTGGCCGCCCAGTCGCGGCTGGACCCCGCGCCGTATTCGATGCCGCCAAAGATCACCAGGGGCGTGCCCGCCGCCTGATAGGCCATCGAGGCATCGTAGATGCTGGTCTGCTTGCCATCCGGCCCCAGCGTATAGCCGCCCTCAACCCCGTCGAGCATTTCGTTCTTGATGCGGATGTTGGCGAAAGTGCCGCGCATCATCACCTCGTGGTTGCCCCGGCGCGAGCCGTAGCTGTTGAAGTCTTTCGGCGCGACCTGCCGCTCGGTCAGGTATTTGCCTGCCGGGGTGGTCGGTTTGAATGACCCGGCGGGGCTGATGTGGTCGGTGGTGATCATGTCGCCCAGGATCGCCAGCACCCGCGCTTCGCGGATGTTGGAAATGGTGCCTGCGTCCTTGGCCATGCCGCGGAAATAGGGCGGGTTCTGGATGTAGGTTGAAGACGCCGGCCAATCGTAAGTTTCGCTGTCGGTCACCTTCACGCCCTGCCATTTGGCATCGCCCTTGAACACATCGGCGTATTTGCGCAGGAAAGCCTCACGGGTCACGGTCTGCTCGACCAGATCGGAAATTTCCTTGTTGGTCGGCCAGATATCACGCAGATACACCGGCTTGCCGTCTTTGCTGGTGCCAAGCGGTTCGGTGGTCAGGTCGATGTTCATGTCACCGGCCAGCGCGTAGGCCACCACCAGCGGCGGGCTGGCAAGGTAGTTGGCGCGCACGTCGGGGCTGATGCGGCCTTCAAAGTTGCGGTTGCCCGAAAGCACGGCCGTCGCAACCAGATCGCCTTCGGCGATGGCCGCCGAAATTTCGGGCTGCAACGGCCCCGAGTTGCCGATGCAGGTGGTGCAGCCGTAGCCCACAAGGTTGAAGCCGATCGCGTCGAGGTCTTCTTGCAAGCCGGCGGCGTTGAGGTATTCGCTGACGACCTGCGAGCCGGGCGCCAGCGAGGTTTTTACCCACGGCTTGCGGGTCAGCCCAAGCGCGCGCGCCTTGCGCGCCACCAGCCCGGCGCCGATCAGCACATAGGGGTTCGAGGTGTTGGTGCAGGATGTGATCGAGGCGATCACCACCTTGCCCGATGACATCGTGTAGCTTTCGCCCTTGACCGGAACCGCCTTGCCGATCTCGCGCTTGAAGTTTTCGGCCATTTCCTTGGCGAACGAAGCCTTTGCGGTGGTCAGCGGCAGATAATCTTGCGGGCGCTTGGGGCCGGATATGGCGGGAACGATCTCGCCCATGTCCAGTTCCAGCGTCGAGGTGTAGATCGGCGCATAGTCCGGGCCGCGCCACATGCCGTTTTCCTTGGCATAAGCTTCGACCAGCGCAATCCGCGCTTCGTCGCGCCCGGTCTGGCGCAGATACCGCAGGGTTTCATTGTCGATCGGGAAGAAGCCGCAGGTGGCACCATATTCGGGCGCCATGTTGGCGATGGTGGCGCGGTCGGCCAGCGGCAGATGGTCAAGCCCCTCGCCCCAGAATTCGACGAACTTGCCCACGACACCGTGCTTGCGCAGCATCTGCACGACCTTGAGCACAAGATCGGTGGCGGTGGTGCCTTCGACCATCGCCCCGGTCAGCTTGAAGCCCACCACTTCGGGGATCAGCATCGATACCGGCTGCCCAAGCATCGCCGCCTCGGCCTCGATCCCGCCCACGCCCCAGCCAAGCACCGCAAGGCCATTGACCATGGTGGTGTGGCTGTCGGTGCCCACCAGCGTATCGGGGTAGGCGACTTCGGCGCCGCTCTGGTCGGTGTCGGTCCAGACCGTCTGCGCCAGATATTCAAGGTTTACCTGATGGCAGATGCCGGTGCCGGGCGGCACCACGCGAAAGTTGTTGAACGCGTTCTGGCCCCATTTCAGGAACACATAGCGTTCCATGTTGCGTTCGTATTCCAGATCGACGTTTTTCTGGAAGGCGCGCGGGTTGCCGAATTCGTCAATCATCACCGAGTGGTCGATTACCAGATCGCAAGGCACCAGCGGGTTGATCTTCTTGGCGTCGCCGCCAAGCGCCTTGATGCCGTCGCGCATCGCAGCAAGGTCGACCACGGCGGGAACGCCGGTGAAATCCTGCATCAGGACGCGGGCAGGGCGGTAGGCAATTTCGCGCGGGTTCTTGCCGCCCGCGGCACCCCATTCGGCAAACGCCTTGATGTCATCGACCGAAACGGTAAAGCCGCCGTCTTCAAACCGCAGCATGTTTTCCAGCACCACCTTGAGGCTGGCCGGCAGGCGCGAAAAATCGCCGAGCCCTGCGGCCTCGGCGGCGGGGATCGAGTAATACGCAATGCTTCTGCCACCCGCTTTCAGGGTGCGGCGGGTCTTGGCGGTATCTTTTCCGGTGACGATGGTCATGGGCGGCCTCCCGAGGCGCTTATGGGGATGCCTGCTTTTGCCGCATCCGGTACCGGCAATCAAGGGGGGCGTGCACTATTTGTATACCATTGTGCACAAATTTGGGTGAGCATGCCACGCCCACGCCCCGGTCGCAAAACCTTGATTGGCAAAGGCAGCACGAGGCGCTTAGGTAGATTGCGAAGTTGAGGGTGAATTGACCATGAAACAGGCAGTGATCGGGGCGGGATTAGGCATCTGGCTTGCGCTCGCGGGGCAGGCCACGGCCCAGATTTCTGGCACCGCCGCGCGGCAGGTGGTGGTTGAGCTGTTCACCTCGCAGGGGTGTTCCTCGTGCCCGCCTGCCGATGCGCTTTTGCATGAAATCGCACAAGACACGAACATTCTCGCGTTGTCGCTGCATGTCGATTACTGGGACTATCTTGGTTGGGTCGATGAACTTGCACTGCCAGCGTTTACCGCACGGCAAAAAGCCTATGCCTATGCCGCGGGGGCGCGCGCTGTTTATACGCCGCAGATGATCGTGGGTGGCGTGCAGGCCATGAACGGTGCTGACCGCGGCGAGGTGTTTGCCCGCATTGCCGAACATGCGATTGCCCCGGCGCAGGTGCATTTGCGGATTACCCGAGATGCGAAAGGTTGGCTGATTGAGGCAGAAGCCGAGCCGCCGTTGAGCGAAGGGGCGGTTGTGCAGATCGTGCGGTATCGGCCCGAGATCGAGGTTGTCATTTCGCGCGGCGAGAATGCCGGTCGGCACGCCGCCTATGCAAATGTCGTAACGGAATGGGCGAGCGTTGCCGAATGGGACGGGCGCGCGCCGATGCGGTTCGAGGCGGTTCTGGCGGGGTCTGACCGTGCGGCGGTGATCGTGCAATCGCTGCGGCAGGGCGGCAAATACGCGACCCTGCCGGGCCCGGTCCTTGCCGCAGCCCGGCTGGAGTGATCGGCGACGCTACCGCGCGCCGACACGCCAGCGCCGTGTGATCCAGAACCACTGCCCGATATGCGCGCGCACCTGACGTTCGAGGCTGTCGTTCAGCGCCTGCGTCATCTCTTCGGGGGTGCCCGGCGGTATCGGGCCTTCTATCACCAGTTCGAAACTCAGCCCGTCGGGTTGGCGCACACCGTAGAAGGGCAGCAGCAGCGCATCGTATTTGATCGCCATTTCTGCGGCAGAGGTGGCGGTCTTTGCCGGATGGCCCAAAAAGCGCAACACGGCACCACTTTCCTTGTGCTGGTCAATCAACATGCCGACCATGCCGCCCTGGCGCACATGCTGCAGCATTTCGGCAAGGCCGCGGCGCCCGCGCGGAAAGATCGGATCACTGATGGCGGCAATCGCGGCGCGGTAATGCGCATCGAAATGCATATTTGGAAAGGGGCGGTAGAGCGCCCCGACCGCCTGCCCGCGCGCCCCGAGCCATGAGCGCAGCACATCATAATTGCCGAAATGACCCGATACAAATACCACCGCGCGGCCCGAGCGCTGCGCCGCCTCCACCGCAGCGAACCCTTCGCCACGGGTGGGCGAGGCGGCGGCACGACGCTTGAATTCAGCGCCCGAATAGGTCTCGATCAGGGTGCGCCCGATGTTGTCGCAAACCGCGCGGGTCAGGCCGCGCACCTCGCGCGGCGACATTTCAGGGTGGATCAGCGCAAGATTGGTGCGCACCCGGCGCCCGTAACCGGCAATCGGGCCGATCAGATGCGCCACCACCCAGCCGAAAAACCGCACCCGCGCGCGGTAGGGCAGCGCCATTGCGATGCCCACAAGCAGGCGAAAGACCAGGTTGGAAAGGGTATCGCGCAAGGTTCCTCCGGCGGGATTGGCCCAAGCATGTTTAGGGCCCGATGCACCGGATCACAAGCGCTGACGACGCCCGACGGGGGCAGGGGGCGTTGCGTCACCGGCGCCATCCTCCCCCGCGCCGGTATCGCCCGGCCGCCAGCGCCGGTGCGCCCAGAGCCATTGGCCCGGGTGCGCGCGGATCTGGCGCTCAAGGCTGTCGTTCAGCGCCTGCATCATCGCCTCGGGGGTGGAATGGGGCACCGGCGCCTCGGTGAAAAGATCGAAGTCAAGCCCGTCGGCGCGGCGCAGCGCGTAGATCGGAATGACCGGTGCATGGTATTTCAGCGCAAGCTCGGCAACCGAAAGCGTGGTGAAGGTGGGGCGCCCGAACTGGCGCAGCATGGCGCCGCTGGGCGGGTGCTGATCGAACAGCAACGCCAGCACACCGCCGCCGCGCAGAAACCGCAGCATCTCGCCCAGGCCCTGGCGCCCGCGCGCGAAAAGGGGTGACGAAATCTGCCCCATCGCGCGCACATAATGGGTGTTTACCCAAGGGTTGCTGGCGGGCCGGTAAAGCCCCCCGACCCGGTAGCCCGCTTGCGACAGGGTGCCACGGCAGACATCGTAATTGCCGATATGGCCCGAAACGATGATGACCGGGCGCCCTGCGGCTTGCGCCTCGGCCAGCGCCGCCATGCCCGGCCCTTCGGGCAGGCGGCCCGCGAAGCGCGCCAGAAATTCGGGCCCCGAGTAGGATTCGATCACCGCCCGCCCGGCATTGTCGAGCGAGGCGCGCGCCAGCCGCCGCCGCTCGGCCTCGGGCAGTTCCGGCAGCGCCAGCGCAAGGCTTGCGCGGGCGCGGCGGTTATAGCCCGCAAGCGGCCCCAGCACCCGCGCCATCAGCCAGCCCGCCAGCGGCACCCGCCAGCGGTAGGGCAGCGCCAGCATGGCGCCGGTGAAGGCGCGCGCCAGCAGGTTCACCAGCCAGTTGGCGACCGTTTTGCCTGTGGGTGCTGTTTCCGTCATCGCTCTGCCCGTGCCTTGGCGCGTGCCAGTTGCGCCTCGCGCTGCCAGACATAAAGCCCCGCCGCCACGATCACAACCGCGCCAAGCACGGTCCAGCGGTCGGGCAACTGGCCAAAGAACAAGAACCCCCAGAGGCTGGAAAACACCAGCCCCATATAGCCGAACGGCGCCAATGCGCCCGCCTCGGCAATGCTGAAGGCGCGGATCAGCAGGCCCTGTGCCGCCGTGCCCAGAAGCCCCATGCCGATGAACAACCAAAGGTCCGCGGCCGCGATTGGCTGCCAGAGGAATGGCAGCGCGAGGCTGCAAATTGCGGTGCCCACAAGCGCCGACCAGAGCATTGAGGTTGCCACCGAATCGCCGCGCAGCGCGCGCGTCAGCAGCGCGCCCGCCGAATAGGTGAAGGCCGCCGCAAGCGCCAGCAGCGCCGCCGGGTGCATCACCCCGGCGCCGGGCCGCAGAATGATCATGGCGCCGCAGAACGCGACCGCAATGCCCGCAAGCCGTCGCGGCCCAAGCCTTTCACCCAGAAAAAGCGCCGCCCCGAGCGTGATCAGCACCGGATTGACATCGGTCAGCGCCGCCGCTTCGGCAAGGCCGATGTAGCGGATCGACAAAAAGAACAGCGTCACGGTCAGTATCTGCGTCAGTGCGCGCCAGAATTGCATGCCCGGCTGGCGGCTTTTTATTAGACGCGGCAGGCGGGTGCGGAAGATCAGCGCCAGCACCACCGCGTTCACGGCAAAGCGCGCCCAGACCACCTGCCCGGTGTGATAGCGCGCGCCAAGGGTCTTGGCCGCCGCATCCATCAGCGCGAACATCATGAGCGCCAGCAGCAACAGCGCAATCCCCTTGGTCTGCGGCGCCATGCCAGCAATGAACGAGGGGGCCCTGAGCCCCCCCGTTGCCGCCTCGCGGGTTTTGCGTGCGCTCAAAGCAGCGCCTTGACCTTTGCCGCAACCGCCTCGGGCGTGATGCCGAATTCGGCGTAAAGCCGCTCGGCCGGGGCCGAGGCGCCGAAATGCTCCATGCCCACGAAATCAGCCTTGCCATCGCGGCCCCGCTCACCCAGCAGCCAGCGATCCCAGGGTTGGCGCGCGGCGGCCTCCACGGCCACGCGCACCGCGCCCGCAGGCAGCACCTTGCGGCGGTAGCTTTCATCCTGTGCCGCGAACAGCTCCATGCAGGGCATCGAGACCACGCGGGTGCCGATCGCCTGCGCCTGCAACAGATCGCGGGCCTTCAGCGCAATTTCCACCTCCGACCCGGTCGCCATGATGATTGCCTGGCGCTTGCCCGCAGCTTCGGCCAGCACATAGGCACCGCGCGCGGTCAGGTTGGCGTTGGAATGGGTGGTGCGCAGCGTCGGCAGGTTCTGGCGGCTGAGTGCAAGCACCGAGGGCGTAGTGGCGCTGGAAAGCGCAATTTCCCAGGCTTCGGCGGTTTCCACCACATCAGCGGGGCGGAAGGTGTGGGTGTTTGGGGTGGCGCGGCAGATTGCGAGGTGTTCCACCGGCTGGTGGGTCGGGCCGTCTTCGCCAAGGCCAATGCTGTCATGCGTCATCACATAGGTCACCGGCAGCCCCATCAGCGCCGAAAGCCGCATTGCGCCGCGGGCGTAATCGACAAAGCACATGAAGGTGCCGCCGTAGGGGCGCACGCCACCGTGCAGCCACATGCCGTTCATTGCCGCCGCCATGCCATGTTCGCGGATGCCGAAATAGACATAGCGGCCCTTGCGGTTTTCGGGCGTGAACACGCCAAGATCAGAGGTTTTCGTGAGGTTCGAGCCTGAAAGGTCGGCCGAGCCGCCGATGGTTTCGGGCACCACCGGGTTCACCACGCCGAGCACCATTTCGCTGGCCTTGCGGGTGGCGACCTTGGGCGCCGTTTGCGCCATTTCCTTCTTGAAGGCGCGAATTGCGCTGCCGAGTTTTTTCGGCACCTCGCCCGCCATCTGCCGGATGAATTCGGCGCGTTTGCCCGCGGGCGCGGCGGCAAGGCGCGCTTCCCAGGCGGCGCGTTCGGCCTTGCCGCGCGCGCCAATCGCTTCCCATTCCGCCTTGATCTCGGCGGGAATCACGAAGGCGCCGTGCGGCCAGCCATAGACCGCCTTGGTTGCCGCAATTTCTTCGGCCCCGAGCGGCGAGCCATGCGCGCCCGAGCTGTCGGCCTTCTTGGGCGAGCCAAAGCCGATGATCGTCTTGCAATCGACCAGCACCGGGCCCTTGGCGGCCTTGGCGGCGCTCAGCGCGCGGTCGATATCGTCGGGGTCGTGGCCGTCACAATGCAGCACGGTCCAGCCCGAGGCGGCAAAGCGGGCGCGCTGGTCGGTGCGGTCCGACAGCGAAACGCGGCCGTCGATGGTGATGTCGTTATTGTCCCAGAGCACGATCAGGTTGCTCAAGGCTTGCATCCCCGCCAGCCCGATCGCTTCCTGGCTCAGGCCTTCCATCAGGCAGCCGTCGCCCGCAATCACCCAGGTGCGGTGATCGACCAGCTTGGCACCGAACCGCGCCTGCATCGACTGTTCCGCCATCGCAAAGCCCACCGAGGTGGCAATGCCTTGCCCCAGCGGGCCGGTGGTGGTCTCGATCCCTTCGGCATGCCCATATTCCGGGTGGCCTGCGGTGATCGAGCCCCATTGCCGGAAGTTTTTCACCTGATCGAGCGTCATTTGCCGATACCCGGTCAGATGCAACAGCGCATACAAGAGCGCCGAACCATGCCCTGCCGACAGAATGAAACGGTCGCGGTCGGGCCAATGCGGGGCCGAAGCGTCAAACTTCAGGTGCCGTTGGAAAAGCACGGTGGCCACATCGGCCATGCCCATCGGCATGCCGGGGTGGCCCGAATTTGCGGCCTGCACGGCATCCATCGCCAGCGCCCGAATGGCGGTGGCAAGCGACCAGTGATGCGCGTGGTTGGCGCGGAGCGTGGCGATATCCAAGGGCGTGACCTTTCGGCTGGGGTTGGCAGGGTTGCCCCCTGATAACAGGCCGCAGCGCAAGATCAAGCACGCCCCCCAACCCCTTGATGCAAAAGGGGGGGTCACCAAGGCAAAGTTTGCGTTAAGATCAGCCTGCGGCGCGGTGCCTGCCCGATTCGGAGCGCAGGCGCGCGCAAGGCCCGGCAACCGCATCACCGGAGGCGGCAGATGAGCGACATGACCGACTACGAGCGCCGCATCAGCGCGGCACTGGCCCGCATCGGCGCGGGGTTGGAACGGCTGGGGCAAGGCGGGGTCGCCGCGACGGCATCCGAGGGCGACGCGGCACTGCGCGAGGCGCTTGAGGCCGAGCGGCTTGCCAATGCACAGCTTTCCGAGCGGGTCCGCGCGATCCGCGAAAAGCAGGAAACCACGCTCGGCACGCTGGAACGCAAACTGGCGGCCGCCAAGGCCGAGATCGAGCAGCACCTGCGCGAACTGGTGCGCATCAGGCGCGCCAACGCCGATCTTGTCGCCAGCAACCGCGCACTGGCCGATGCCGCCGAAGCGGGGCTTGCCAACCCGGAGATGGTCAACCGCGCCCTGCAAGCCGAGCTGACCGCGCTGCGCGCCGAACGCGCAGCGGAAGTGGCCGAGCTTGACGACATCATCGCCGGTCTTGCACCACTGGTGGCGCCCGAAACAGGTGAGGAGGCCGAGCATGCCTGAAGTTCGGATCGAGATTGGCGGACGAAGCTTTGAAGTGGCCTGCCAGGAGGGCGAAGAGCATTTCCTGCATTCGGCGGCGGCCATGCTGGGCGTCGAGGCTGATGTGCTGATCGGCCAGATGGGGCGGTTGCCCGAATCGCGGATGCTTTTGATGGCGGGCCTGATGCTGGCTGACAAGACGGCGGGCTTTGAAGATCAACTGCGCGAAGCGCTGGCGCGCGCCGAGGCCGCCGAGGCCGCCCTGGCCGAAGCACAGGCCAACCCGACGCGGGTCGAAGTGCCGGTGATCCCTTCGATCGTCACCGAAACCTTTGCCGAGATTGCCGCGCAAACCGAGGCCCTGGCCGATCGAATCGGTGAATTGACCGCTTGAGGCTCAGCCGATCTCGGCCAGCCGCGCCGCAAGAATGCGTCGCACCAGATCGACCGGAAGCGGGTGTTCGGGCGTGAACAGCACGCCGCTTTTCGAAGTCTTGAAGCCAAGCGCCGCGCATTCCGCGGCAAATCCAGGGATCACACCCCCCGAATGCGGGTAAAGCCCGAGGTGGCGGGAAAAGGCAGCGTACCCCGCCACCATCTTGCCGCCCGGCATCCGAAACCCCGGCATTGCATAGCTGATGCACTCGCTGGCCTCGGGCACCTCTGCCCGGATCACCTGGCGCAATGCTTGCAAGGCCTCGCATTGCGGCGCGGGCAGGCGGGCAAGATAGGCGTCGGGCGTGGCGCTCATTCCGCCGCCTTCATCTTGAACCCCGCCTCAATCTGATCGGCAGGCTCGACCGGGTATTCCCCGGTGAAACAGGCATCGCAAAATTGCGGCCTGGCTTTGTTGCGGCCCTCGGGCGCGCCCGCGGCGCGGTATAGCCCGTCGATCGAGACAAAGCGCAGGCTATCGACCCCGATCCAGTCGCGCATTTCTTCTTCGGTCATGTTCGCGGCCAGAAGTTTGGCACGCTCTGGTGTGTCCACGCCATAAAAACAGGGCCAGGCAGTTGGCGGGCTGGCGATGCGAAAATGCACCTCGGCGGCGCCGGCATCCAGGATCATGTCCTTGATCTTGCGGCTGGTGGTGCCGCGCACCACGCTGTCGTCGACCAGCACCACACGTTTGCCCTTGACCAGCGCGCGGTTGACATTGAGCTTGAGCCGCACCCCCATATTGCGGATCTGCTCGGTCGGCTCGATGAAGGTGCGGCCCATGTACTGGTTGCGGATGATGCCCATGCCGTAGGGAATGCCCGATTCGTGCGCATAGCCGATCGCCGCCGGGGTGCCGCTGTCGGGCACAGGGCAAACCAGATCTGCCTCAACCGGCGCCTCGCGCGCAAGCTCGACACCGATCTGACGGCGCGTTTCATAGACCGACCGGCCACCGATGATGCTGTCGGGGCGGCTGAAATAGACGTGTTCGAAAATGCAGAACCGGCTTTGCGGCACACCGAAGGGGCGGGTGCTTTCGATCACGCCATCGGCGATCACCACCATTTCGCCCGGTTCGATCTCGCGCACGAATTCGGCGCCGATGATATCAAGCCCGCAGGTCTCGGAGCTCAGCGCATAGCCCTTATCGCCGATCCGGCCCAACACCAGCGGCCGCACGCCCAGGGCATCGCGCACACCGATCAGCTTGGTGCGGGTCATCGCGACAATGGAAAACGCGCCCTCGACCCGGCGCAGCGCATCCTTGATACGTTCCGAGAGGTTCTTCTGGATCGAGCGCGCCATCAGATGGATGATGCATTCGCTGTCGGACGACGATTGAAAGATCGAGCCGCGCTCGATCAGCTCGCGGCGCAGGCTGGCGGCGTTGGTCAGGTTGCCGTTATGCGCAATCGCGCAGCCGCCCATCGAGAACTCGCCAAAGAAGGGCTGCACATCGCGAATTGCGGTGTTGCCTTTCGACCCGGCGGTGGAATAGCGCACATGGCCGATGGCAAGCTCGCCCGGCAGCGTTTCCATCAGACTTGCCTTGGTGAAATTGTCGCGCACATAGCCAAAGCGGCGAACCGAGTTGAACCCGGCCAACGGGTCGTAAGAAACAATCCCCCCCGCCTCTTGCCCGCGGTGTTGCAGCGCGTGCATGCCGAGCGCCACGAAATTTGCGGCCTCTGCCACCCCGATCACCCCGAACACCCCGCATTCCTCATGCAATTTGTCGGCATCAAACGGGTGCGAAAGGAATGGCTGCATTTTGGCATCCGTGCTCCGGTTAGGTTGAGGTCCGTTTAGTGCCATTTGGCGGCACTGTCACGCCCAACCGGCCCGGAATGCGCGGGGTATCCGCCGCCGTCTCAGTTTGCCGGCGCCGGGCAGGCCGACACCAGCGCCTCAAAGCGCTGCACCACCCAGCCGGGGGCGTCGGTGGGCATCTCGGAATCAAGGCTCGCCTGCACCGAGGCGAAAATTTGCGCGCTGCGCGATTCGTCGACCACCGGGAAGGTGCGGTCTACCACCACGCGGTCGAACACCACGAACGCCACCGCCACCAACACCACCCCGCGCGCCACCCCGAACAGGAACCCCAGCCCCTGATCAATGCCGCCAAGTGCCGAACGCTGCACCACCGAGGCAAACAGCGGCGTGATGATCGAAAACACGATCAGCGCCAGCGCGAAAACCGAAGCAAAGCCGCCAATCGTCGCCAGTTCACAGCTGTCGCCAAGGAACTTGTCGATGATCGGCACCTGCGCCACCAGCGGCCGCGCCGCCGGGGCAAACATGTAGGCCAGAACGGCCGCCGCAACCCACCCGGCTATCGCAAGGCCTTCGCGGACCAGCCCGCGGCTGTAGGCGAGAATTGCCGACAACAGGATGATGACTGCCACAATGGCGTCGATGAAGGTAAATCCGTCCATATTGTCCCTCTGCCCCGGGGTTCAGCCGGCCCCGAACATCTCGCCCACGAAAGTCACCAAATCCGGCAGCTTGCGCAGCCGCATGCCGTCGCCCGGTTCGGCCTTGGTCCGCTCCGGCGCGATGGCCTGTGAGAAACCAAGTTTTTGCGCTTCTTTCAACCGGTTTTCGGCCTGCCCCACCGGCCGCAGCGCCCCCGACAGGCTGATTTCACCGAATATCACAAGATCTGGCGGCAAAGCCACATCTTCGCGCGCGCTCAAAAGCGCCGCCGCCAGTGCCAGATCGGCGGCCGGTTCGATCACCTTCATGCCGCCCGCAACATTGAGAAACACATCGAGCCCCGTGAAGGGAATCGCACAGCGGCTTTCCAACACCGCCAGAATGGTCGAAACCCGCCCCGAATCGAGCCCCACCACCGTGCGCCGCGGCGTGGCGAGCGTCGAGGGTGCCACCAGCGCCTGAATTTCGGTCAGCACCGGGCGCGACCCCTCCATGCCCGCAAAGACCGCCGACCCCGGTGCCGCTTGGCCGCGTTCCGACAGGAACAGTGCCGAGGGGTTTGCTACCTCGGCAAGCCCCGCCCCGGTCATCTCGAACACACCGATCTCGTCGGCGGGGCCAAAGCGGTTTTTCACGGCGCGCAGAATGCGGAACTGGTGCCCGCGCTCGCCCTCGAAATAAAGCACGGTATCGACCATGTGCTCGACCACCCGCGGCCCCGCGATCTGGCCATCCTTGGTGACATGGCCGACCAATATGACCGAAGTGCCGCGCTTCTTGGCAAAACTCACCAGTTCATGGCAGGCCGCGCGCACCTGACTGACCGAACCGGGGGCGGCATCAACCATGTCGGCCCAAAGCGTCTGGATCGAGTCGATCACCGCCAGCGCCGGGCGCTCGGCATCGAGCGTGGTCAGAATGTCGCGCAGGCTGGTTTCGGCGCCAAGGTGCAGCGGCGCATCGGTCAGCCCCAGCCGGGCTGCGCGCATGCGCACCTGCGCCGGCGCCTCTTCGCCCGAAATATAGAGGCATTTGAGCCCGCTCCGCGCAAAACTCGCTGCGACCTGTAACAGCAAGGTCGATTTGCCGATGCCAGGGTCGCCTCCGAGCAGAATCGCCGAGGCCGGCACCAGCCCGCCACCCAGCACCCGGTCAAACTCCTCCATCCCCGACACCGCGCGCACCGGCGGCGCTTCCTCGGCGGCCAGCGACGACAGCGTAATGCGCTGGCCGCGCGCGGCACCAAGCGTGCGCGTACCCGGCCCGGCACTCAGCGGTGCCGTTTCTACCAGCGTGTTCCAGCCGCCGCAGGTATCGCACCTGCCGCCCCATTTGGGATGCACGGCGCCGCATTGCGAACAGATGAAAGAGGCCGGGGATTTTGCCATGCGCCTTTCCTGCCCGAAACCGCCCGGCTGGGCAAGAGCGGGGGGGCCAGCCCCCCGCACCCCCCGGGATATTTCGCCAAGGCAGAACAGGAAACGCCCCGCCGCGGCCGGCCGGGGCCGGGGCAACGGGGCGTCTTGCCTTGGGCGGTCATCGGCGTCCCCGCCTGTACCGCGAAACACCTATCGCACGGCTTGGTTAAGCAAACCTTGCTTCGCGCTTGCCTTGGTTCAAATATCCCCGCCGGAGGCAGGCCGCATCAGCGCACCGACGCGATCGGGCCGTGGCCGAGGCCAAGGATGAACTGATGCACATAAGGGTCTGGCGTTGCATCCATTTCAGCCACCGACCCGGTCCAGCGGATGACCCCTTCATGCAGCATCGCGACCTGGTCGGCGACCGCCCGAACGGTGCGCATGTCATGCGTGATCGTCATTGCGGTTGCCCCCATTTCCACCACGATCTCTCGGATCAGCTCATCGATCACACCCGCCATGATCGGATCAAGCCCGGTGGTGGGTTCATCGAAAAAGATGATCTCGGGCTCGGCCGCGATGGCGCGGGCAAGGCCCACGCGCTTTTGCATGCCACCCGAAAGCTCGGCCGGGTATAGATCGGCCACCTCGGGCCCGAGCCCGACCCGGCGCAGCTTTTCCAGCGCAATCGCGCGCGCCTCGGCGCGCGGGCGCTTCATCGCGCCGCGTAGCAGGCGGAAGGCGACGTTTTGCCAGACGGGCAGGCTGTCGAACAGTGCGCCGCCCTGAAACAACATTCCGAATCGCGCCAGAAAAGCCTCGCGGCCGGCCCTGGTTGCATCTTCGCCGGCCACCAGAATCGCGCCTGCATCGGTGTGCACGAGGCCGAGGATGCATTTGAGCAGCACCGACTTTCCCGTGCCCGAGCCGCCAATGATCACGACCGAGGTGCCGCGCGCCACCTTCAGATCGACCCCGCGCAGCACATCATTGCTGCCGAATGCCTTGTGCACGCCACGAAGCTCGATCATGCCGAGAAAAACACCTCCGTCAGCAGGTAGTTGGCGGCAAGGATCAGCACCGAAGCACCGACCACCGCGGATTTCGTCGCTGCCCCCACACCCATCGCGCCGCGGCCCGAATGCATGCCGTGGTAGCACCCCATCAGCGCCACGATGAAACCGAACACCGCGCCCTTGGCCAGCCCGGACCCCACATCCCACGCCTCGAGAAACTCGGCGGTGTTGCGCAGATAGGTGGCCGAATTGAAGCCAAGCCTGTTCACGCCCACCAGCCAGCCGCCCATGATGCCGATACTGTCGCCCACCGCCACCAGCACCGGCACCGTCAAAGTGGCCGCCAGCACGCGGGGTGCTGCGAGGTATTTCATCGGGTTGGTCGAAAGCGTTACCAGCGCGTCGATCTGTTCGGTCACCTTCATGGTGCCGATTTCGGCGGCGATGGATGACGCCACGCGTGCGGCCACCATCAGCCCGCCCAACACCGGGCCAAGCTCGCGCGTCATGCCGATGGCGACGATCGAGGGCACCACGCTTTCGGCGTTGAAGCGCGCGCCGCCAGCGTAGATTTGCAGCGCCAGTGCTGCCCCGGTGAAAAGCGCGGTCAGCCCCACCACCGGCAAGCTGAGCCATCCGATTTGCAGCACTGCCAGCAGAAATTCGCGCCCGTAAAAGGGAGGGCGGACCATGTGGCTGACGGTGTCGAGCGCAAAAATCGCAACCCTGCCGGTGGTCGCCAAGGCGCCCAGCACCGCGCGCCCAAGCCGCGCGAGCGGGGCGGTCACGCTCATGCGGTGCCCCCGCCATATCGGCGCGTGTAGCGGCCACCGAGCGCGGTCAAGATCTCGTAGCCGATGGTGCCGGCCGCCGAGGCCAGCGCCTCGATTCCCTGTTCGGGGCAGAGAATGTCGAGCGCATCGGGCAGGTCGCCCAGATGCGTTACATCCACCGTGATCAGATCCATCGAGACCCGGCCAACAAGCGGGCACGGGGTGCCATTGGCATAGAGCGTGGCCCGCCCCGAGAGCGCGCGCAGCAGCCCGTCGGCATAGCCTGCGGCCACGGTTGCGATGCGGCTGTCCGCAGCGGCGCGCCAGGCACAGCCATAGCCCACGGTTTCGCCCGCCAGAACCTCGCGCACCTGCACCAGCGGCAGCGACAAACGCACCACCGGATGCGCGGCGGCAAATGGCGCCCCGCCATATAGCCCGATGCCGGGGCGGGTAAGATCGAAGGTGTAGGCGCGCCCCAGCAGAATACCGCCGGTTGCGGCAAACGACCGCGGCACCCCGGTGCCATCGGTCAGATGGTGAAACTCGGCCAGTTGTGCCGCGTTCGCTGCGTGCCCCGGCTCATCGGCACAGGCAAGGTGGCTCATCAGCAGCTTCGGCCCGGCGCCGATAACGATCGGTGCCACCGCCGCCCATTCGCCCGCCTCCATACCCAGCCGGTTCATGCCAGTATCCAGTTGCACCCCAAAAGGGGTGTCTGGCAGCGCCTCGAAATGCCGTGTCACCTGTTCGAGCGAATTGAGCATCGGCGTGAGGCCCAGATCTCCGATCATCTCGGTGTCGCCCGCCATATGGCCTGACAGCACATAGATCTCGGGGGCTTCGCCCAGCCCCTGCCGCAGCGCCGCGCCCTCTTCGGCCAGCGCCACGAAAAACTTACGCACCCCCGCGCGCATCAGCGCCTGCGCAACGCGGGCGGCACCAAGACCATAGGCATCGGCTTTTACCACCGCAGCCGTTTCGCAGGCGGCACCCGAAAGCGCATCGAGCACCCGCCAATTGGCGAGAACCGCATCAAGATCAATCTGAAGGGTCGCTGAGGCCATGATTGCCCGTTGTGACAGGCGCGCGGCCAAGGTCAAGGGGAAAGGGGCTTGGTGCGCGCGCTCAGAATCCCTCGTCGCCGCGCGGTGCGTGGTGCTGTTCGAGGTTCGAGAAGCGGGTGAACTCGCCCTCGAAAGCAAGGGTAACCGAGCCGATCGGGCCGTGGCGCTGCTTGCCGATGATGACCTCGGCGCGCCCGTGCACCTGCTCCATCGCCTGTTGCCACTTGGCGGTGCCCTCAAGGTCATGCTCGCCCGGCTTTTCGCGCTCTTTGTAATACTCCTCGCGGAACACGAACATCACCACGTCGGCATCCTGCTCGATCGAGCCGGATTCGCGCAGGTCGCTCAGCTGCGGGCGCTTGTCCTCGCGGTTTTCGACCTGTCGCGACAGCTGGGAAAGCGCGATCACCGGAATATCAAGCTCTTTGGCGATCGCTTTCAGGCCTTGGGTGATTTCGGAAACCTCATTCACCCGGCTGTCTTTGGCGGTGGCGGGGCGAACCAGTTGCAGGTAGTCGACGATCAGCACATCCAGCCCATGCGTGCGTTTCAGCCGCCGGGCGCGCGCGGCCAGCGAACTGATCGGAAGCGCGGGGGTGTCGTCGATGTAAAGCGGGCAGGTTTCGAGCGATTTCGCCGCCTCGACAAAGCGGCGGAATTCAGGCTCGCTCAGATCGCCGCGCCGGATCTTTTCCGAGGGCACTTCCGACGCTTCGGAAAGGATCCGCGCGGCAAGCTGTTCCGAGCTCATCTCAAGGCTGAAAAAGCCGACCACGCCGCCCTGCACCGAACCCTCGGTGCCATCCTGCAAGCGGCCGCGCCTGTGCGCCTTGGCGATGTTGAAGGCAATGTTGGTGGCCAACGCGGTTTTACCCATCGAGGGGCGCCCGGCGAGGATCAGAAGGTCAGAAGGGTGCAGACCACCGAGTTTGCGGTCAAGATCAGAAAGCCCGGTGCCGATGCCTGAAAGCCCGCCGCCGCGCTGATAGGCGGCGTTGGCAACACTCACTGCGTCATGCGCGGCTTTCAGGAACGACACGAAGCCGCGCTCGGCATGGCCCTGCTCGCCGAGTTTGTAAAGCGCCTGCTCGGCAGCCACAATCTGGTCGCGCGGGTCATCATGCACCGCCACTTCCGAGGCGCGCGCCGCAACATCCTGCCCCAGTCGGATCAACTCGCGGCGTACCGACAGATCGTAGATCATCTGCGCATAGTCGCGCGCGGCATAGGCCGCAATCGCGGTGCCCGCGAGATGCGCAAGATAGGCAGGCCCGCCAAGCGCCTTCAGCCCCTCGTCCTCTTCAAGGTAGGCCTTGAGCGTTACCGGGCTCGCGAGCGCGTTCTTCTGAATCCGCGCCAGTGCCACCTCGAAAATCCGCTGGTGCACCGGTTCGAAAAAGTGCTCGGGCTTCACCAGCGCCGAAATGCGGTCGTAAATGTCGTTGTTGGTCAGAATCGCGCCCAGCAATTGCTGCTCGGCCTCGACATTATGGGGCAGCGTGTCGGGTGTGGCGCCGACAGTCACCTCGCGCAGAACCCGCACATCGCTCATTGCCGCCCCCATGTGTTCGTCAAGCTCCCGGTATCGCGCAAGCACCGCCCGGGATCAATCGGGATAAGCCGGTGGACGGTCAGCGGGAAAACCCTGTGGATAAGGCCTGCCTGCCCGCATCTCGTGGTCGCACCCGGGTTGTCTACAAACCATGGTAGCTCAGCGTGGCCGAATCGTCACGTCTTGCGCCGCGCATCTTGCCACGGGCGCGGGTTTGTCAGAAAAGTCTCGACTTCGGCCAGGGTCGCCGCATCGAAAGTGCCCTGGGCGCGCGCCTCGGCAAGCACATCCCACCAGGTGCACAGATGGTGCAGCGCCAGACCGTGCGCTGCGAGGTTCGGCAGCGTTTCGGGAAAAATGCCGTAGTAGAAGATGACCGCGGTATGGTCGCAGCTGGCGCCGGTTTCGCGGATCGCATCGACGAAGCTCAGCTTCGAGCCGCCATCGGTGGTCAGATCCTCGACCAGCAGCACGCGGTCGCCCTCGCCCATCACGCCCTCAATGCGCGCGTTGCGCCCATACCCTTTCGGCTTCTTGCGCACATAGGTCATCGGCAGCGCCAGCCGCTCGGCCACCAGCGCCGCAAACGGAATCCCCGCGGTTTCACCGCCCGCGATAT
Organism: Alphaproteobacteria bacterium HGW-Alphaproteobacteria-4; assembly: GCA_002842855.1. Classification (GTDB taxonomy): domain Bacteria; phylum Pseudomonadota; class Alphaproteobacteria; order Rhodobacterales; family Rhodobacteraceae; genus UBA6213. The sequence goes on from PHEE01000013.1 coordinate 115,773, forward strand.
TCGTGAATGCCTCAAACCCCGCCTCGCGCAGCACCGTCACCGCCAGAAAATCCATCAGCACCGAACGGATGCGCGGAAAGCTGATCAGCTTGCGGCAGTCGATATAGGTGGGCGAGGGCAGACCGCTGGCCAGGGTGAACGGCGTTTCGGCATTGAAATGCACGGCCTTGATTTCCAGCAGCATGCGGGCGCTGAGGCGGGCGATTTCGTCTTTTGGCGGAAAGGTGGCGGCGATCATCGGGATTCCTTCGTGCGGCTTGCCTTGGACCAAATATCCCCGCCGGAGGCTCTTGGTGTCGTCGGCAGCAGCCTCCGGCGGGGATATTTTACTCCAAGGCAATGGGTTAGGGTGTGACATGCCAGAAAAGCGGAAAGCCGGGGTCAAACAGGGTAACCGGCCCCGCGCCGGTCAGGATCTTGTCGGGCAATGCGAGCGGGGTGGCGCGGCGCACGAGCGTTAGGGTGCCTGCGTTCTGCGCCAGCCGATAAAAGGCGGCACCGTGGCGCGCGACAAAGCCTTCGAGTTGGGGCAGGGCGCCCATGTCTTCAAACACCTGCGCGAGGATCGGCAGCGTGTTGGTGGCGGTGAAGCACCCTGCACAGCCGCAGGCGTGCTCTTTCAGCGCGTCGATATGGGGGGCGGAATCGGTGCCGAGAAAAAACCGCGCCTCGCCCGAAGTCGCGGCCTCGCGCAGGGCAAGGCGGTGGCTTTCGCGTTTGGCCACCGGCAGGCAGTAGTAATGCGGCCGGATGCCGCCTGCGAGGATATGGTTGCGGTTGAGGATGAGGTGATGGGTGGTAATGGTGGCCGCGATGTTCGGCCCGCCCGCGCGCACATAGTCCACGCCTTGCGAGGTGGTGATATGCTCCATCACCACGCGCAGACCGGGGGTGGCGCGGCGCAACGGTTCAAGCACGGTGTCGATGAACACCGACTCGCGGTCGAAGATATCCACGCTGGGGTCGGTCACCTCGCCGTGCACACAGAGCGGCAGGCCGATTTCGGCCATCCGCTCCAGCACAGCGCGCACAGCCGCAAAATCGCGCACGCCCGAATCCGAATTGGTGGTGGCGCCCGCGGGGTAGAGCTTGACCGCGGCGATCAGCCCTTCGTCCGCGGCGGCCGCGACATCGGCCGGGTCGGTGCTTTCGGTCAGATAAAGCGTCATCAGCGGCGTGAAATCACTGCCCTCCGGGACCACGGCGCGGATGCGTTCGCGGTAGGCGCGGGCATCAGCAGCGGTCACCACCGGCGGCACCAGATTGGGCATCACCAGCGCGCGCGCAAAATGGCGGGTGGTTTCTGGCAGCACGCCCTGCAACATCGCGCCATCGCGCAGATGCAGGTGCCAGTCGTCGGGGCGGGGGATGCTGAGGCTTTCGGTCATGCGCCTCCGCTACCCGAAAGGCGCCGCAATTTCCAGCGCATTTGGCGGGCGGTTGGCACGCAATGTGCCCATTCCGCCCGCCGCGCGGGTATCAGAAGCGGTGGTTCATGCCGATCCGCAGCACATGATAATCGGGGGTCTGTTCGGTGGTTGTGGGGCCATCGGCCAGCGTGGTCTTGCCGTAGTTCGCGTATTGATACTCGAATCGCGCGCTCCAGCCCGATGAAAGCGCCTGCTCATAGCCTGCGCCAAGCGCGTAGCCCGCGCGAAACGCGGTATCGGCAATGTTCAGCCCGTCGGTCGATGTTACCGCGTAGTCCACCCTTGCGGCGGCAAGCCCGCCGGTCACAAACACCAGCCCCCGGCGCCCTGCCGGAACGCCTGCCAGAAGCCGAAGGCTGGCGGCCAGATCAATGCTGGAACTGGCCGAAAAGGGCGCTGCGGTGAAATCGTCGGTGACGTGGCCAAGTTGCAGATCACCTTCAAAGCCCCAGACAAACGTGCCCTTGTGGCTCATCCAGCCCGCCTGCACCGCGCCAAGCCCGCCGCGCATTGAAAGCGCCCCAAGCTCGCCGGGCTGAGACGAGACCGCGACCCGGTCATCGCCTTGCCCGGCGAGCGCGATTGACAGCCCCCAATAGGCGCCATCCCAGACGCCCGGAATGGACTGTGCAGCGGCGGAAGACGCCAGCGGCAAAGCGAGTGCGACAAGACAGGGCGCAATGCGCGCGCCCCAGTGGAAGGGTGAGAGTGCCTGCATTTGAATTTTTCCAATTCTACTATATTTAGCGTTGGCTGGCCTGCTCGAATCCAGCAACCACAATATATAGCATTTTGATCTTGCCAGGAAGCCGCAATCTCATGGCAAGAAGCATGGGGCAGTGGAGACGACGTTGTGCGCCGGCCAGCGGCCGCGCGGTGCGGAAGGGCGCAACGTTGCTTGGGCATCGGGCACTGCGGCCAATGGCGGGCTTGCGCGTGGCGTCAGGCCCGCGCAGGATGCCGGGGCTGACCGTTGCGGAGGATCGTCGATGAAGCGCCTTGCGTTTGCCCTGCCCGTTCTGATCGGGCTTGCCGCCTGCAATAACCCCGGTCTCGCCGGTGTTCGCGGCGTTACCGAAGCGACCGCCGCCGAGGTCGTCGGCTGCACCCTTTTGACCAATATCCGGATGGCTCCGGGGGTTTACGGGCCCGTGCTGGCAGAGCCGGGGCTGCGCTATGCGCGCAATATGGTCAAAGACGAGGCGCGGGCAGCGGGCGCGACACATGTGGTTTTTGATCTCGCGCGACCGGGCGAGCCGACCTACGAGGTGCGCGCAGGGGCGTGGCGCTGCCCCGCCTGAGACCGGCGCCTTGCCGCGCTGCGGCAATTGCATGACGGTCATGCAGCATCAGCCGTAGTTGTGGCAGCGCTACTGCCATATATAGCCCGCATGGGGGAGCAGGAACACCTCAAGGAGCTATCAAATGGCCTATACCGCCGCACATGCACCGCAAATGATCGTTGCCCCGAAACGGCTTCGCAGCTTTTTCACCGGGTTGGGGCATGCCATCATCGCCTATACCGAGCGCAATTCGCGGGTGGCCGAGGTTGAGCGGCTGAACGCCCTGTCGGACGACGAGCTTGCCAAGCTGGGCATCGCCCGCGACCGCATCGTTCACCACGTCTTTTCCGACCGCTTCTGGTACTGATCGCCGCACCTGCACCGCGCGCTTGCAGGCGCGCGGTCGGAAGCCGATACTGGCGACGGCGAGGCGATTGACGCCCGGCCAAGGAGGTCGCCATGAGCAAGACGCACGAACCCCGCAACGCCCCGCTGCCCGGGTCTGGCACGCAAGATTTGCTGATCGTGCAGGGCGATTTGCCGCGTCTGGCCTGGGTGATCGGGGCGCGGCTTACGGCGTGCCAGTTTACCGGATCCGGCATTATCGTGCAGCGCGATCCGGCGCTTGAAGCCACGCTCGCCGCCATGGGCGCCGATCTTGCCCCGCTGAACGCCGTCTTTTCGCCTGACACCGACACCACGGCGCCAGATGCAAAACACAGGCTCGGGCGGCGGCATGTTCAGTTTCATGTGGCGCGAATGCATGCCGACGATGGTGCCGAAGACGACGCCAGCGATGCCGAATCCGGCCCGCCTGCGGCAAACGCCTGATCTTACAAAGGTCTTTCGGGCGGCAGGGTGATGCCTTTGTCCGCCAGCACGGCCTGCAGTTGCGCCAGCCGGTTGGCAAACCGTGGCGCCCGCAGCCTGCGTGCCGCGTTACGCGCCACGAGTGCGCTCAGAAATGGCCGCCCTGCGGCATCTGTCCGTGCCAGTAACAGCCGCATGTAGCGCAGCGAATTGCGCCGCTGCCGGTAAAGCCGCCAGAACGCGGCTGCGCTGAAGCGGCCCTCGCACGCGGCCACCAGCATTGGCTCGACCAGCCCGAGCATGGCGATCATTGCGGGCAAGTTGGCGCCAAGCGTCGGGCAGGGCAGGGCGGTGACCCACGGGCGGCGAAACAACGCCGCATGCATCGCATCCATCGCTTCAAGCGGGTCATAGACCACGAAAGCCTCGCCTGCGCCTTCCAGCATATCGGGGGCAAAACCGTAGCGATCGCTGAATGAGGTGCGGCGCATCTGCACGAAGCGATGGTCCCACCCGGCAATCCGGGGGTCGAGTGTCGCTTGCGGCGCCAACGCAATAACCGTGGCACCGGGGGCAGCCACCGCATAGGCCGATGCCGCGTATCCTGCCATGCCCGCACCAAAAAACACAACGCGGTCAAAGTCTTCGAAGAAGGCATCATCCACCAGTCGGTCAAAATACCCATAAACCGCACGGTCACGAAACCAGGTATCGCCATCTGCGATGACCGTCAGGCTTGACCAGCCTCGCGCCAATGCAATGCCATAGCCCAACGGCAACTGGTCAGGCTGGCGCGCCCGGATATCGGCAACGGTTTCAAAAGTGACCAGCAATACCGGCCCCTGATCGGAAAAGAACACACTGTGCCGTTTGCCAAGGTTCTCAAAGTAGCCTGCTTCTTCGCCCACATCTTCCAACCGCGTTGCCCATTCGGCAGGGCTGAGGGCCGCAAGGTCGGTGCTGCTGTCGGTTTCGGCTTGCATCTGATTTCCGGTTTTCCTGAGCTCCGTAAATGCGGAGTCCGCGTGGCAATGTTATCACCCAAAAGGTTCGACAAAAGGGCGGCGCACGCAGAATTGTGGCAAACTGTCCCGCAGAAAGATTCAATCGGCCCGGTCGCGCGCCATTGGTTCCACCTGCGCCGCAACTGCACGTCGCGCCCACGCCAGCATGGTTGCCGCCGCCTCGGGCGTCAATGGCTGGCTGGGCGGTGTAAGCAGCAAACGGCCAAAGAGCGCGCGAAATGGCTCGTCCAGCATCAGCGCTGCGAATCGCGCGGTCCGCCATTCCACCGCGCGGGCGTGCAGCGCTGCAAGCGCCGCATCGGCCGCAAGGTTCGCCCGCCAGGATGTCGCCGCCGGCGCCATTGCCAGTATGGAGCGGTCCTCCACCGCGCAAAAGTTGCGTTCGACCCAGTACGACATATCAAACGCCGAAGCCTCGCGGTTGGCGCGCCCGCGATCGCATTTTACAATGTAGCCTTGCATCGAACCCAGCGGGTAATGGTTGATCTGCGCCAGCCCCCAGTTCATCTGCCCCAATGGCGCGAACAACCGCCCCTTGCGGTAGGCCTCGGGCAGCGCACGCCCAGACCCGTCACACCAGCGCTGCCCGGCCAACCGGCCCGGGTCTGGCCCGCGCGGGCGGTGCACTCCGGGTTTGGCCCAGATGCCATCATTGCGCCAAAGCGTCTTGATCATTTGCGCGCGCCACGGCCAAAGCATTTCGGCGGGCGCCGCGCGCAAGAATTGCTCGGGCACCGGGCGGTCGATGTACTCTACCACGCCGCAATTGCCGAACATCCGCCAGCTGAGCGCCAGCGCATCGGCCTCGGGGCATGCCGCGATAAGCGCGGGCAGGGTGCGATCACCCATATGGATGTTGAGAAACTCGTCGATGTCGAGCGTCATCACCCAGTCGGCGGCGGCCAGCAACGGGTGTTTTTCGGCCAGTCTCAGCGCCGACCACTGCGGCCCCTTCGGGTGCGGGCCGGGGTTGCGCAGATGCGTGACCCAGCCAAGCGCCGCCAGCCGGTCGAGCATCGCATCGGTGCCGTCGGAACAATCGTTGGAAATCGCCAGCACGTCGGTGACCCCGGCGGCGCGGTGATGCGCGAGCCAGTCGAGCAGAAAGCCGCCTTCGTTCTTGATCGTCAGGATCGCCAGAAACCGCATGGGTCAGGTTTGCCCCACCGGAGACCGCGCCGCAAGGGCCGCTGCCCGTGTCAATGCCCGGCCTCGCCCGAGTGCTCGACCGTGAAGAAGAAACCGGGCGGCAGGTCGCGCAGGTGCAGATCGCGCGGAATCGCCTCGGGTCCGGCGTTGAACACCGCCGAACCGAACATGTGCAGCATCCGGCTCAGCCGCTCCAGCCGCTCGCCGGTCAGTTCGCCATAAAAGGCGGCTGGCTGCGCCTGAGCGCGCAATTCGGCGATCTTGGCGCGGTGGCAGGCAACCGAATATGCGTGGGCGGCGGCGATTTCGGGGTCGGCCAGAAGCCGGTTGAACTCGGCGGTCAGCGCCGGGATCATGCGCTGGATCGAGCGGTCCTCGCAGCCGTTGTGGTTCATGCGGAACCAGTAGTTCAGGCCCTGGTCGCGATCGACATGGTTCACCCGGCCCCGGTCGCGCTTGACCAGAAAACTTTCGGCCGAGCGCACCGCGTAGTGGTTCAGTTGCACCCAGTCATAGCCATAGCTTTCCAGCGTGCTGCGCCAGCCATTGCGGAACATCTCGCGCGGCATCGGGCGGCCCGAGCCATTGAGCCACTTTACCTGATCCCAGAGGTCGGGGATCAACCCCTTGGGGCGGTGCACGCCAAGTTTCTTGTAGATGTCGATGTTGCGAAACAACGTCTTGAAGCCCCATGCCTGATGCGGCTTGCGCACCACTTCGGGGGCGCAGCGGGTGAACTGCTCAAGCAAAAAGCGGTCCTCGTAGCCCTGCACATCCGCGTTGCCAAAGAGCCGCCATGTCAGGCTGATCATGTTCGCCTCGCCCATCGCCGCGTAAAGCGCGGGCAGGGTGCCGTCGCCGATCTTGATGTCGATGAACTCGTCCACATCCATGCAGATCGCCCAGCCGCAAGTCTGGATCAGCGGCTCGGACTCGGCCGCTTGCAGGGCGGCGTGCTGCGGCGGCAGGTTCAGGGTGCGAAACGGGTTTTCGCGGTGCTGCACAAGGCCCTTGGCCTGCAACAGCTGCAACATGGTGTCGGTGCCGTCGGTGCAGTCATTGGTATAGATCAGAAAATCGTCCACCCCGATGGCCCGATGATAGGCAAGCCATTCCAGAATGAACGGCCCTTCGTTCTTCATGGTGGTGACAATGCAGGTGCGCCCTGCTTCGGTCGCATGTGCGGGGGCTGATTTGGGCGCTGAAACGGGCGGGCGGATCGGTTTGTGGCCAAATACGCGGGTGGCGAGGTCAAGCAACGCCGGGTCTTCGACCAACGAGGTTTTCGGCGCAAGCTCCGAAGCAGATCGCCCAGGCACCCGCAGCGCCATTGCCCGCCAGAACGGCACCACATGACCCGGCTCGGGCCGCGCATAGGCCACGCGGATCGCACGCCAGGTGTTTTGCAGGCCCGCCGCTTCCGGCGCCACGCCCCAGCGCGCGATGCCTCGGCGGGCGTCGAACTGTTGGCAGATATGGTCGGCAAAGAGGGTAGGCTGCCCCGCGCGCACCCGCCAGGGGTAGATCCGCCGCCCCGCCAGCAGCACGACACCGCCCTTGGCCGCCACGCAAAGGTCGAACGCCGACGGCGTGCCGGGCGCGCGCATTGCCAGAATATCGGTAACGTCGATCGTCAGCACCGCGCGGGCCCGCGCCAGATAGCGCCATTTGGCGATTTCGTAGACAAGGCTTTGCCCGAGCGGCGCCCGCCACAGGTCATGCGCGGGCACCTCCATACGGTCTTTGCCGGGCGCATCGGGGGCCAGATAGGGGTGGTTTTCGGGCCCCCAGCCGGGCTTGCCCAAGGGCACGGCGCTGTCGATCACCGCAACCACCAAGGTCAGTCCGCGGGCGTCAAGGCCGCGCTCCAGCGCATCGGCAAACTCGGCGTGTCCGCCAGTGGCGCTGTCGGGCGGGGCGCGGTTGATGATGACCGCCCCACCCGCGCCGTGGTGCGCCGCGTGGTAGGCAAGCCAGTCGAGCACCACCTCGGCGGGTTCCTCAAGCCGCAATGCCAAGAGCGTGTCGAGGCCAGCAAAGGGCGCGAGGTCCGGAAGGTCAGGCGTGATTTCAAGCGCGCCCTCGGCCAGTGCCAGCCGCAGCGGCAGCGCGGCTGAGTGCCCCAGCACCATCATGCCACCCGCCACCTCGCGCAACTCGCTGACTGCGGCGCAGCCTGGGCGCGGGGCATCGGTAAAGCGGTCGCGCGGGGCAGGGGCCGCGAAAAAGACGCGAAAGGCATAGCCATCGCCTTCAGGCCAGGCGACGGCATCGAGCACGCCCGGCTCAACGCCGAGACTGCTCTGCATCACCCCGGCCTTGCCCATGCCCATGCCCCGTTCACCGCGCGTTTGCACTTTCCTAGCACAGTCGGCGGCGGGGGCAAACCTGGGCGGCGCGCAAACCCATTGGCAGCACCCCGCCTTTCGCGCAATATGGTGGCAAAACAAGGGTAACGAGGGCAGTCATGGGGCGCGTGCGCGAGGTTGGAACGCTGTGGATCGGCGGGCGGCTCAGCTGGATGGAGCAGCTTTGCCTGAAGTCTTTCGTTGATGCCGGCCAGCGCATCACGCTGTTTTCCTATGAAGACATTCCCAACGTGCCGGCAGGGGTCATCCGCCGCGACGGGCGCGAGGTGCTCGATACCGCCGATTTCATCAAATACGAAAAGAAAGACAGCTTCGCGCTCTTTGCCGATCTCTTCCGCATCCACATGATCGCGCAAAACCCCGGCCTGATCTGGGTGGATACCGATGTCTATTGCCACCGCCCGATGGAGTATGACAGCGACTATGTGATGGGGTTCGAGTTGCCGGGCGAAGCCCGCGTGAACAACGCGGTTCTGGGCCTGCCCGCAGACAGCGCGATTCTGGCCGACATTCTCGATTTCACGGCCGACCGCCATGCGATTCCCGAATTCGTGAAACCCAATCTGCGCGCCCAATACCTTGCGGCGCGCGCGGCGGGCACACCCGTGCATGTATCCCAGCAACCATGGGGCGTATGGGGGCCGCTGATGATCACCCATTTCGTCGAAAAGCATGGCCTCAAGGATCAGGCGCAGCCGCTCGACGCGTTTTACCCGGTGATCTTTCCCGACCGCACCAAGTTCCTCAAAGATCGCAAGGTCGCCGAAAAACTCATTACCCCGCGCACCACCGCGCTGCACCTCTGGGCCTCGAACAAACGGGAACTGGGCTTGCGGTACGGTGGCATCCCGCCGGTGGGCAGCTATCTGGCGATGTTGCTCGAGCGGCACGGAATTCGCCCGGATCTGGCGCCAATCACCGGCCGCGGCAAGCGGGTGTTCGATGCAGGCCTGATCGATGCCGTCGATCTGCCCGAGGTGGCGACATTTGCCGACATCGGCGGCACCGCGCAAAGCCTCGCCCTCGCCGCCCACGCCAAATGGGATTGCGATATTGCACTGGTGGACCTTACCCATAAGGGAGAATGGCCCGAAAAGCCCTCGAACTGGGTCGCCCCCTACCGCGCCTTTCTGGCCGATAATGGCGTTGCCGCCGATCGGGTCAGGCTTGTTTCAAAAGCCCGCGACCTGCGCCCCACTGACCTTGTCGCCAACCTCTCTGGCTTTGGAGATGTCAACAAGATCAAGCATCTGACACCTGTTCTTGATGCATGCCTCCACGCTGAAAGCCGGATGATTCTCGACATCCGCAAAGGCTCTGGCAGCTATCCGTTCCTCAAGGAGCGCGGAACTGTCGAGAAACTTTCGAGCCGCGACGATGGCGGCGTTGAAATCACGCGGGCGCGTTTCACCCCGCTACCCCCCGCCGCAACCGTGACCGACCCGGCCTGGGCCGAAATCGCCCGCGAACTTGCCGGGCAACAGGGGTTCTATCGCGACAACGGCGGCCATTCCTTCCTCTACATCCCGCGCGGGCGCACACTCGTGGTCACCTTCGACAACCTCGACATCGCGATGAACAAGCGCGAGGAGCGCCGCCCCTGGGGCTTTCACTTCATCGAAAAGCAGGGCTGGTCGATGCTGGGTGTAATGGCGGGTGGCTGGACATGGTATCGCGACCCCTGGGTTGCCGCCGAGTTCGACCGACTCGCTTCGACCGGGTTCTTTGCGCAATTCGAGCGGGTGGTGTTCTATGGCGCCTCGATGGGCGGCTACGCGGCCTGCGCCTTTTCCGCTGCCTGCCCGGGCGCCGATGTCGTGGCGATCAGCCCGCAATCGACCCTGTCGCGCGCGCTGGTGCCGTGGGAAACCCGTTACAAGGTCGCCTGGGACCGCGACTGGTCCGGCCCTTACGGCGACGCCGCCGAAGCCTCGAAATCGGCGCGCCGGGTCTCGATCCTTTATGACCCCTACGAGCCGCTTGATGCCGGTCACGCCGCCCGCTTTGCCGCCCCCAACGCGGTCAAGCTGCGCGCGCCGCTGCTTGGCCACCGGCTCGGCTCGTCGTTGCACCAGATGGGCATTCTCAACCCGATCATCCTCGCGGCGCTCGATGGCAGCCTTACCGAGGCGGCTTTCTACCAGCGCCTGCGGGCGCGGCGCGATTTTGCGCGCTATCAGCGCGAGCTTTTCAAGCGCGCGATTGATGCGGGCCACCCGGCACTGGCCCGTCGCCTTGGGCATTGGGTGCTGGCGCGTGGCGACAATCGCTTCATCCGGCAGGGCATGGCCGCGCTATAGGTCTGCCTCAGGCCAAATATCCCCGCCGGCGGCACTTAGGTCTTGCCAAGCCAGCGCCCGATCAGCGGCGCCGAAAAGATGACAAGGAATATCCGCGTCAGATGATGCGTCACGACAAAGGCCACATCGGCGCCCGAAACGATTGCAATCACCACCATTTCCGCCTGTCCGCCCGGCAGGAACGACAGGATGACATCCAGCGCCGGGGCGGGCGACAAAAGATGCGCAAGCTCGATGAACGCCGTCGAGATGACCGCCAGCAGCGCCGAAAACCCCAAGCCCGCGCCCACGAACAGCCGCAGCTCGCGCCCGGTAATTCCCGCGTATTTTGACCCTACCGCGATACCGATGAAAAACTGCGCCGCCCAGATCACCTCGGCCGGCGGGCGCGTGTGTATGAACCCGGCAAGGCTGAGCGCAGCCGTCAGGATCAGCGGTCCAAGGATCGAGGCCCCAAAAAGGCCGATCCGCTCGCCGACCTTCCAACCAGCAACCGCCGCGATCAGCATCAGCGCCAGTTCCAGCGGCGGCAGGCTTGCCAATGGCGCCCCCGGTGGGCGCGAAAGGTCGATGCCCCAAAACAGCGTCATCAGAAACGGCAGTGCGGTGACAATGGCAAGCACGCGCGTTGCGTGCACAAGGCTCATCGCGCGCACATCGCCCCCGGCCTCCTGACCAAAGATCAGCATGTCCTGCAGGCCGCCCGGCATTGCCGAATAAAACGCGGTCGGGTGGTCAAACCCCATCACGCGGCGGAAAAACGGATAGCCCACCGCGCCGATCACCAGCACGAACAGCGGAACCAGTGCCAGCGTGGCGCCATAACGCGGCAGCGCGCCAACAAGGTCAGGCGTGACCGAGGCACCGATCGCAGCCCCCAGAAAGGTGCGCATCAAGGTGCCGAACACCCCCATGTCACGCAGTGGCGCGCCGCCGAGCGCAAATGCAAGGCACCCCGCCATTGGCCCCAGCAATAGCGGCAGCGGCAGCCCGAGCAGCAGAAAGACCGCGCCCCCGATACCCGCCGCAACCAGCGTCAGCGCCCGCTGACCAATCCGTTTTTGCATGTTGCGGCCCGACCCCTGCTCTCGATCCTGCCATTTTGTCGCAGCCTTTGCTGACACCAAGTTGACCCAAGTCAAAGATTTTCGCCGCGCCGCCGCGTATCAGCGTTGCAACAGGTTCCGATCTCCCTGATGCGGCCCTCCCGCCGCGCGGAATCTGAAAAAGGGGTAGCGGCGTTCTCCCTCGCCTGGCCCCGGAAATGCGCTGCGGGCCTCCCTCCCGCAGCGCTTTTATTTTTGCCGCCGCGGTGCATCGCGCAAAGAAAAACCCTCCCGCAAGCGGAAGGGCTGATCGTCTGCTACGGCTCCAGCGGTGTTATTTCGGCCCGATCATCATGACCATCTGACGGCCCTCAAGCCGCGGCATCGATTCGACCTTGCCGGCTTCACCCACATCGGCGGCGACGCGGTTCAAAAGCTCCAGCCCAAGTTGCTGGTGCGCCATCTCCCGGCCGCGAAAGCGCAAGGTGACCTTCACCTTGTCGCCCTCGTCCAGAAACTTCATCACCGAGCGCATCTTGACCTCGTAATCATGCGTATCGGTGCCTGGGCGGAACTTGATTTCCTTGATCTCGATGATGTGCTGCTTGCGCCGCGCCTCGGCCTCGCGCTTTTGCTGTTCGAACTTGAACTTGCCAAAGTCCATGATCTTGCAGACCGGCGGCACCGCCGTGGGCGATATTTCGACCAGATCGAGCCCGGCCTCATCGGCCATTGCCATTGCCCGCGCCGGGGTGACCACCCCCACATTTTCACCATCGGCGCCGATCAGGCGTATTTCCGGGGCGCGGATGCGGTCATTGATACGGGGGCCGGTGTCGCGCTGCGGCGGGGCATTGTGGGGTCTGCGGGCTATGGTCGAGTTCCTTTTGTGGTGGACGGAAACTGGTTTTGTGGCGCGCAAAATAGACGCGCGCGCGCGCATCTTCAACCACATTCGCAAGTCGAGCGCCAAACGCTTTGCCGCACCGCAGCAAAACCTGTTCAAATTGGCCGTGATAGCGTATGATAGGCTGTGCCCCAATGGGTTGGGGTTTGGAGATACGAAATGAACAAGTCGATTATTATCGGGGCGGTCGTGGTTGTTGCGGCGGGGCTGGGGTACTACCAGTTCAGCTACGTTCCGGTGCAGCAAGCTGCCGTTGAGGCCGCTCAGGCCGCCGCCAAGGCGGCCGATGAAGCCGCAGCCAAAGCCGCCGCAGATGCCAAGGCCGCGGCTGATGCCGCGGCTGCCAAAGCCGCAGAAGAGGCCGCCGCGGCCAAGGCGGCAGAAGAGGCCGCCGCTGCAAAAGCCGCAGAAGAGGCTGCTGCTGCCGCCGCTGCCGCCGTGGCGCTCGACCCCGCCGCGCTGCTGACCGCGGCCAATTTCGACGCCGTCAAGGTGAACGCGTTGATTGACGCCTCGACCCTGGCGGACACGACCAAGGCCACCCTGAAAGCGGCGGTTGATGCTGCTGCTGCCAACCCGGCCTTGCTGCAAGCCGCGCTCGATCAGGTCAAGGCCGCGCTCGGCCTCTGATTCGACCCGCGTCAAAATGAACAACGCCGCGCAAGTCATTGCGCGGCGTTTTGTATTCGACAAGAAGCCTTAAACCCCGTCGCCGACGAACGCCTTTTCGACTACATATTCGCGCGGTTCGCTGTTGGCCCCCTCGCGCAGGCCAAAGCTTTCGAGCACCGCTTTCACATCGACATTGAAGGCAAGGCTGCCGCAGACCATGGCGCGGTCTTCGGCGGGGTTCATGCGCGGCAACCCGAGGTCGGCAAACACCTTGCCACTGGCAAGATTGTCGGTGATCCGCCCCATCCGCGGCGAAGCCTCGCGCGTGGTGGTGGCGTAGTAGCGCAGCTTGCCCGCCACCATCTCGCCAATCAGCGGGTCGGCCTCTAGATTTTCCACCAGTTGCCGCCCGTATTCCAGCTCCGAGACCGTTCGGCAGGTGTGCATCATGATCACCTGTTCATATTTCTCATAGGTCTCCGGCTCGCGCATCAGGCTGGCAAAGGGCGCAATGCCGGTGCCGGTTGCGAGAAACCAGATCCGTTTACCAGGCAGCAGCGCATCATGCACCAGCGTGCCCACCGGCTTGGGGCGCAGGATGATTTCTTGCCCGACCTTGATATGTTGCAGACGGCTGGTCAGCGGGCCGTCGGGCACCTTGATCGAATAAAACTCCAGTTCCTCATCCCAGGCGGGAGAGGCGATCGAGTAAGCGCGCAACAGCGGTTTGCCGCGATCATCGAGCAACCCGATCATCACAAATTCGCCCGAACGAAACCTCAGGCTTTGCGGCCGCGTGACGCGAAACGAGAACAGGGACTCATTCCAGTGCGTCACCGCGGTTACGGTCTGGGCATCGGGCAGATGCGGCTTGGCGGTTTGGGCTTGGGTGTCGGGCACGGGAACTCGGGCGTGGTTGCGAACAAACATCTGCGCCTCTTTTAGGGTGTTAAACGTGTGGCGGAAAGACGTATTTCAACCCCGAAGCCGCTGCTGATAGGTGTTTTCGCGCCAATTTGCCCGTGCAATCCATTGCGGTTCAGGCTGGCGCACCGCTATGGCATCCGGAATCTCGACCTCGTCAAAGCCCGAGCGCCGCGCCATTGCGTATTGATCAGCCACCAGTGGCCCCGCCGCGCGCAGCCGGCCGGCGAAGCCCTGCGCGCGTAGCCGACGCGCCAGGGTAAACCCGCGCCCGTCGCCAAAGTTGGCAAAACCCACGCGCAACAGCGCGCCCGACTGTGCAACGGCGACAAGCACATCCGGGGCGGTATCGGCCGCAATTTCAACCACCGGCCCGGCCCAATCCTCGGCATGAAAGCCATCATCGCGCACGATCACGCTCATGCCACCTTCTCCTCGCTCCTGTCGCCGCGCACGATCTTGCCGCCGATGTAATGAATGCCGCATTCGGTCTTGGCAGCCCCCCGCCAACGGCCTGCGCGCGGGTCTTCGCCGGGGCGCACGGCGCTGGTGCAGGGCGCGCAGCCGATGCTGGGAAAGCCCTTGGCCACCAGCGGGTGCCGGGGCAGGCGGTTTTCGATCATGTATTCCTCGACATCCTCGCGTCCCCAATGCGCCAGAGGGTTGATCTTCATTCGGGTCGAGGTCTCCACCTCGAAAAACTCCAGCGCGGCGCGGGTGGCACCCTGATACCGCTTGCGCCCGGTAAGCCAGGCGTCAAACCCCGCCAGGGCGCCCTCCAGCGGCACCACCTTGCGCAGATTGCAGCAGGCGTCGGTGCTGAAACGGTGCAGGGTGCCGTCGGGGTCATCCATCGCCAGCGCGCGATCGGCGGCGCGGATGGTGCGCAGATCGGTCAGCCGCAGCCGCTCGGCAAGCTCGTGCTGGTAGGTCAGCGTTTCGGCAAACAGCATTTGCGTGTCGACAAACAGCACCGGCGTGCCGGGCGCGATCACCGAAACCATGTGCAACAACACCACCGATTCGGCCCCGAATGACGAAACCAGCGCCACATTGCCCACCACCGGGTCACGCAACGCGCGCTCGACCACCGCCGTTGCGCCGTGGTGGCGGTAGGCTACATTGAGCGCCGCCGCCCGCGCGCCAATTTCGTCATCAAGCGGCATCGCGCGCGCCCTCGTCATAAAGTGCGGCCTTGAAAGGTGCGGCACCAAGGCGGCGGAAGGTCTCGATAAAGGTTTCCTCCGGCGCCTGCCGCAGCGCCAGATAAGCGCGCAGAATGCGCTCGATCGCGGGCACGATTTCGTCATAGGCAAAGCCCGGCCCGGTCTTTTCGCCAATCGCCGCGCGCTCGGTGGCATCGCCCCCCAGCGTGATCTGGTAATTTTCCACCCCGGCCCGGTCGAGCCCCAGAATGCCGATATGCCCGACATGGTGGTGGCCGCAGGCGTTGATGCAGCCCGAGATCTTGATCTTGATCTGGCCGATTTCCTGTTCCAGCCCCAAGGCCTTGAAATGCGTAGCAAGTTCCTGCGCTACCGGAATCGAGCGGGCGGTGGCCAGCGCACAGTAATCCATGCCGGGGCAGGCAATGATGTCGGAAATCAAGCCGGCATTGGCGGTGCCAAGGCCCGCCGCCGCCAGTGCGCGGTGCAGCGCGGGCAGATCGGCCAGCGCCACATGCGGCAAAATCACATTCTGCTCGTGGCTGATGCGCAATTCGCCTGCACTATAGGCATCGGCCAGATCGGCGAGCTTCCGCATCTGCGCGGCTGTCGCGTCACCGGGCGTTGCCCCATGCGCCTTGAGGCTTACGGTGACGATGCCGTAACCCGGCACCTTGTGCGCCACCACGTTCTGCGTGGCAAAAGCCCGGAAATCCGCGTCGGCGGCCCAAGCCGCATGATAGGCGCCGGCGTCGCGCAAGGGCAGGGCGGGGGGCGCAAAGGCCGCTTCGATCTCGGCCAGAAGTGCCTGGTCAACGCCGCTGAAAGCCGCGCGGGTGCGGGCGAACTCGGCCTCGACCGCATCGCGAAACGCCTCGAGCCCACCCTCGAACACGGTAATCTTCAGCCGCGCCTTGTATTTGTTGTCGCGCCGCCCGGCGAGGTTATAGGCCGCCACGATCCCCCGGCAGGCCCTTCGCGCGCACCATCCGCAGGCCAATGTCATGCGCCCGCGTCACCGCGCGGTCATTGGGGCTGCCAGTTATGGCGATCTTGAACTTGCGCGGCAGAAACTGAAACTCGGGGTGATCGGTCGACCATTGCCGGATCAGCTCGGCCACCGGGCGCGGGTCTTCGATCTCATCCGCCGCCGCCGCCGCGAAATGGTCGGCGGTGACATTGCGGATGGTGTTGCCGCTGGTCTGGATCGCGTGCATGCCGACATCGGCCAAAGCGCCCAGTATATCGGGAATGTCGCCCAGCTTTGGCCAGTTGAACTGGATGTTCTGGCGCGTGGTGAAATGGCCGTAGCCCTTGTCCCAGCGGTCGGCAATATCGGCCAGCGCCCGCATCTGGCGCGCCGACAGCGTGCCGTAAGGTATCGCCACCCGCAGCATGTAGGCGTGCAGTTGCAGATAGACGCCGTTCATCAGGCGAAACGGGCGAAACTCGTCTTCGCTCAGGCTGCCGTCAAGCCGCCGCGCCACCTGCGCACGAAACTGCGCAACCCGGCCGCGCACGAAGGCCTCGTCGAAATCGGTGTAATCATACATGCGCCGCCTCCTGCTTGCCGTGGCGGTAGTTCGAGGGGCCGCGCGCCCGGAACGCTTCGCGAAAATGCACCGGCTCGGGCCCATTCGGCCCCCGCCGAGCATCGGCAAGGTATACCCCCACCACGTCGCCGCCTTGCGCCATCGCTTCCAGCAGCCGCAGGTCGGCGATCGCCACATCCTCGATCAGCTCGGCCTCCTGCAAGGCCCGCACCCAGGCGCCGTTCGCCGCCAGATAGACAACATCGCCCTGGCGCAGATCGTTCCCCGTAACCACTTTTGCAGCACTTCCCCGGCTCATTTCAGCACCTCTTTCAATTCCGGCAAGGCGGCCTCGGCGGCCCGTGGTGCCAGCCCCAGCATCAGCACCGCGGCGCCTTCGACACCGCCAAGCCCGGCCACAAGGCTACCCAACCGCGCCGCGATCACCCGCTGGCCGTCGCGCGAGACGTTTTCGACAATCGCCACCGGGGTCGCGGGGTCGGCCCCATGCATCAGCAGGCGGCCCTGCAAATACCGCGCCGCGCGCTTGCCCATGTAGATCGCCGCCACCGCGCCGGGCCGGGCCAGCGCGCGCCAATCCTGCTCGGCATAGCCCGCCACATCATGTCCGGTGATCAGCCGCAATTCACCATTGCGCCCGCGTTTCGTCAGGCTCTGCCCCAGTGCCGCCGCCGCTGCCGAGGCGGCGGTGATGCCGGGCAGAATCCGCCAGTCAATTGCCGCCACATCCAGCGCCTCCAGCTCTTCATCCAGCCGCCCGAACACCGCCGGATCGCCCGATTTCAGCCGCAGCACATTGCGCCCGGCGCGCGCAAACGCCACCATCAATGCGCAGATGTCAGCCTGCGCCATACCGGGCCCGAAACCCTCTTTCCCGGTCTCGACCAACAGCGCGCCGGGCCCCGCAAGCGCCAGCACCTCGGCGCTTATCAGCCGGTCATGCAACACCACATCGGCCGCCTCCAGCGCGCGCGCCACCGCCAGCGTCAGCATTTCGGCAGACCCCGGCCCGCCGCCTGCAAGGGTGACAGAACCGGGCGAGACGTGGGGGCGAAGATCGGTCATGGGGCACCTCGTTCTTGCCTCCAATATAGAAAAGTGTCCCCCTAATCCGCCATGCCCCCTTGCAGATAAGGAACATCGTTCTGTATAGCGGCCACCATAGAACCCCTGTTTCGCGCCAGAAGGAAAAACCGAATGGCAGTCCGGCTAGACGAGATGGATCGGAAAATCCTTGCGCAGCTGCAAGACGATGCAAGCCAGTCGCTCGACGAGATCGCGCGCAAAGTGGGCTCTTCCAAGACCCCGGTCTGGAATCGCATCCGCAAGATGAAAGAGCTTGGCGTGATCGGACGCCAGACGGTGCTGCTCGATGCCGAGGCGCTCGGGCTCGAAGCCTGCTTCTTCGTGCTGATCCGCACCTCCGAACACGAAGCCGAATGGCAGCGCCGCTTTCTTGGCGCGCTGCGCGCCCGCCCCGAGGTGCTTGAGGCGCACCGGCTTGCAGGCGATATCGACTATATTCTGAAAGTGCGTGTGAAAAACGCGCGCGCCTACGACCAGTTCTATCAGGCGCTGATTTCCGAGGTCAGAATCCACAACGTCACGGCGCTCTTGTCGATGGAAGAGATCAAATCGACCACGCTCCTGCCGCTTTGAAATTGCCTTGGGCCAAATATCCCCCCGCCGGAGGCGCCTTCACGCTTCCCAGGTGCGATAGTCGCGCGTGATGCCTGCGGTTTCGCGCGCCCAGTCACTGGCGCCGGTGCGCGCCTGATGTGCCTCAAAGGCCGCGCGGTTGGCGAACTCTTCGTCCAGCGCCCAGACCAGCGGATCTTCGGTTGGCCGCACCTCGAATGCCACGCAGCCCGGCTCGGCGCGGGTCAGGCGGGTGTGCTCGGGCAGATGCGCGCGCACCCGCGCCGCCTCGGCAGACGATGCGCAGATCAGCCGGCCTGAGAGGTGAAAGCTCATCTTATTCCCACTCGATGGTGCCCGGGGGCTTGCTGGTGATGTCGTAGGTCACCCGGTTGATGCCCGCCACTTCGTTGATGATCCGCGTTGCGGTTTCGCCAAGGAACTCGTGGCTGAAGGGGTAATAGTCGGCGGTCATGCCATCGACCGAGGTCACCGCGCGCAAGGCACAGGCAAAATCATAGGTGCGCCCATCGCCCATCACCCCCACCGTGCGGACCGGCAGAATCGCGACGAAAGCTTGCCAGATTTCATCATAAAGCCCGTGGCGCCGGATCTGGTCGATGAACACCGCATCGGCTTTGCGCAGGATCTCCAGCTTTTCACGGGTGATCTCGCCGGGGCAGCGTATGGCAAGGCCGGGGCCGGGAAAGGGGTGGCGCCCGATGAAACTCGCGGGCAGGCCAAGTTCGCGGCCGAGCGCGCGCACCTCATCCTTGAAAAGTTCGCGCAGGGGCTCGACCAGCTTCAGCCCCATCTTTTCGGGCAGGCCGCCGACGTTGTGGTGCGATTTGATCGTCACTGAGGGCCCGCCCGAAAACGAGACCGATTCGATCACGTCGGGGTAAAGCGTGCCCTGCGCCAGAAACTTCGCCCCACCCACCGCATGCGCGTGTTTCTGGAACACGTCGATGAACAGCCGCCCGATGGTCTTGCGCTTTTGCTCGGGGTCCGACATCCCGTCGAGCGCCGACAAGAACAGCTCGGTTTCGTCGGCATGGATCAGCGGCATGTTGTAATGGTCGCGGAACATCGCAACCACCTGTTCCGCCTCGCCCTGGCGCAGCAGGCCGTGGTCCACGAAGACGCAGGTCAACTGGTCGCCGATCGCCTCGTGGATCAGCACTGCCGCCACCGACGAATCCACCCCGCCGGAAAGCCCGCAGATCACCTTGGCATCGCCCACCTGCGCGCGGATCTTGGCAATCGCGTCGGCGCGGTAGGCGCCCATCGTCCAGTCGCCGGTGAACCCGGCCAGCCGCACGAAGTTTTCGTAAAGCTTGGCGCCCTTCGGGGTGTGGTGCACCTCGGGGTGAAACTGCACCGCATAGAATCGCCGGGCCTCGTCGGCGGTGATGGCAAAGGGCGCGTTGGGCGAAGTGCCGAATACCTCGAACCCCGGTGCAAGGCGGCTTACATGGTCGCCGTGGCTCATCCAGACCTGCTCGCGGCCCGCGCCGAACCAGCCCTCCAGCAGCGCCAGCGGCGCCCCGGCGGGGGTTACGAAGGCGCGGCCGAATTCGGCGGTGCCATGGCCGCGTTCGACCTTGCCGCCAAGCAGGTGCATCATCACCTGCTGGCCGTAGCAGATGCCCAAAACCGGCACCCCGAGCGTGAACACGCCAGCGGGCGGCATCGGCGCACCTTCGGCAAACACGCTGGCCGGGCCACCTGAAAGGATCACGGCTTTGGGCGCGAAGGCGGCCAGAAAGGCGTCGTCCACCTTGTTGAACGGGTGGATTTCGCAATAGACGTTCAGCTCGCGCAGGCGCCGCGCGATAAGCTGCGTCACCTGGCTGCCGAAGTCGATGATGAGAAGGCGCTGATGCTGGGTCATGGCCAGCGTTTAGGGCGCAAACGCAGCCCGTGCAAGGGGGCGAGGGCCTCAGCGCACAGGGTCGCGGTAGGGATGCACCCGGCCTTGATGGTCGCGCAAGACGTAGTTCCCCTTGCCAGTGTCGGTAACGTATCCGGGCAGCACCGGCACCTTGCCAAAGCCGCCGGGTATGTCGAGCACATATGTGGGCAGGCACAGCCCCGAAAGCCTGCCGCGCAGCTCGGCCATGATCTGCTGGCCCTCGGCGATGGTGGTGCGAAAATGGCTGGTGCCGCGCGCAAGGTCGCAGTGGTGCAGGTAATAGGGCGTCACACGCAGGCGCACGAGCGCCCGGAAAAGGTCGGCCAGCACCCCGGCACTGTCGTTGACGCCCCGCAGCAGAACGGTTTGCGCCAAAAGCGGCACCCCGGCATCAGCCAGCCGCGCCAGCGCGGCGCGGGCGGCAGCGGTCAACTCATTGGCGTGGTTGGCGTGGACCACCAGATACACCACCGGCACCGCCTTAAGTGCCGCAATCAGGGCGGCGTCGATGCGCTCGGGTGCCACCACCGGGCCGCGGCTGTGGATGCGGATCACCTCGACATGGCCAATCGCGCCGATCCGCCCGCAAAGCGCCGCAAGGCGGCGCGACGAAAGCGTCAGCGGGTCGCCCCCGGTCAGGATCACTTCGCGGATGGCGGGGGTGGCGCGGATGTAGGCAAGCGCTGCCGCCAGATCAGCCTCGGGCAACGGGCCGCTTTCGCCCACCACCTCGCGACGAAAACAAAAGCGACAATAGACATCACAGGTGCGGGTGACATGCAAAATCACCCGGTCGGGGTAGCGGTGCGTCAGGCCGGGGGCGGGTTGGTGCGCGCCGTCACCGATCGGGTCAGGCAGAGCATCGGCGCCCGCCACAAGCTCTTCCGTACTGGGCACAAATTGCCGGGTGACCGGATCACCGGCCGCGCCGATCGCCGCCAGCATCGCGGGGGTGATCCGGATTTGAAAATCACGCGCGACGGCCGCCAGTTCGGCTGCCGCGCCGGCTGCGGCAAGGCCATGGCCGATCAGGCCTTTGACATCGGTCACCGGGCGTGAAACGGCGCGATTTTTCACGGCGTCAGGTAGCGCGCCAGTTGGCGACGGCGCGCGATGGCCCGCCATAGCGGTGCCTCAGAACGGGATTTCGTCGTCAAAGTCGGCGCGCCCGCCACCGCCGCCGCCGCCGCGCGGGCCGCTGGAACGTTCATCGCCGCCGCCAAACCCGCCCTGGTCGTGGCCGCCGCCGCCGCTGCCGCCGGCTTCGCCACGGCCATCAAGCATTGTCAGCTCGCTGCGGAACGGGCGCAGCGCCACTTCGGTGGTGTAGCGGTCGGCGCCGTCCTTGTCTTGCCACTTGCGGGTTTCAAGCTGGCCCTCGAGATAGACCTTGGAGCCCTTGCGCAGGTATTGCTCGGCCACCCGCACCAGCGGCTCGGAATAGATCGCGACCGAGTGCCACTCGGTCTTTTCCTTGCGCTCGCCCGAGGTCTTGTCGCGCCAGGTTTCCGAGGTGGCGATGCGCAGGTTCGCCACCTTGCCGCCCGAGGGGAACGACCGCACTTCCGGGTCGCGCCCGAGATTGCCGATCAGAATGACCTTGTTGACCGAACCCGCCATGAACATCCTCCGCCCGAATCCGCTGCATTTGCCGCCTTAGACCACCCGAAGATGGTTAAGGAAAGCTGAATTGTAACCCGCAACCCCGGCAAGAACCAGCCGGGGCGGGGTGCGGCGTGCTGGCCAGCTGCGCGCTCTGCGGCTATACTCGGCGCCGGACTTGGGTGCGAGGGGCAATGCAGTCGCGGCGTGTGGTCGTTCTGGTGGCACTGATGGCTGCGCTTCCGCTTGGCGCGGCGGCGCAGGGCTTGCGGCTTGGTGCCGAGCCCCCGCCCAACCGCCGGGCTGCCTTTGCGGCGCAAAGTCGGCTCATGGATAGCCGCCTTGCGGGGCAGTATGAAAACTCGGTGCGGCTGCGGCCAACGTCGGAAAACGATGATGGCGCGATCCCCGCCTGGCGCGGCACCTATCGCGGCGAGCATCTGCAAACCGCGCGCAGCGCCGCGCGCCAGCATGGTGTGCCGGAAGAGCTGTTTTTGCGCCTCGTGCAGCAGGAAAGCGGCTGGAACACCGGCGCTGTCTCGCCCAAGGGCGCGGTCGGACTGGCGCAACTGATGCCCGATACCGCCGCGCGGCTGGGTGTCGATCCGGTAGACCCGGCGCAGAACCTTGATGGCGGCGCGCGCTACCTGCGCACGCAATACGACCGCTTCGGCAGTTGGCGGCTGGCGCTCGCGGCCTATAACGCGGGCCCCGAGGCGGTGGTCGAACATGGCGGCATCCCGCCCTACGAGGAAACCAAATCCTACGTCAAAGCCATTCTGGGCAGCTGAGGCCCACGCCTCAGGGAATGATTCGGGTGTATTTGATCCCCGCCAGCGATGCCCCGGCGATCAACCCCGACTGGCCGAACACCAGCGCAACCACCGGTGCCAGCGTGGTCGTGGTGTCGGTGCCGATCGAGCCACCACCATCGGGGGTTGCGTAGCGTGCATCGGCACCCAACGCCCAGCCGTCGCTTCGCCGGAAGCCGTTCAACGCTTCTTGCGTCATGAAAAACAGCGCGTGCGAATACTGCTGGATCCCGATCTGCGGACCAATGCTCGCCTCGGCGGCGGCGTAGTAATCGACCGTCGCGTTGTTGATCCGCAGCGCGCCGCGCCCAAAGGCGCCACCGAACCAGAACCCCGCCTCGGTCATCAGCGGCATGTAAAGCACACCCGCCGACTTGTTCATCAGATCCTGCGTGCCAGGGTAGCGCGACAGAAGAAAAGCGCGGGTCTCATCGACGCGCGCATCAAGCGCGGCGGCGCCCGAACTGCCGATGCCGTTGCCGCAGGCAGCAAGGCCAAGGCCCGCGCCCCCGACAAGAATAAGACTGCGCCGTGAAATCTGGGTCATCTGGGGCTCCGCTCGCTCGCATGATCGGGCCTTATGCGGCCCGTTGCCACCAAGTATAGACGCATTTGCAAAGCCTGTCACTGTGGCTTGTGCTGGCCCGGCAAGGCTTTGCCGCTTCAGCGCGCCAGCACGCGCGCCACGCGCGGCGCAAAATAGCTCAGCACGCCGTCGCATCCGGCACGGCGAAAGGCCATCAGGCTTTCCAGCATCACGGCGTCGCCATTGACCCAGCCGGCCCGCGCCGCGCCCTCGATCATCGCGTATTCGCCCGACACCTGATAGGCATAGGTCGGCGCGCCAAAGGCGTCTTTTACCCGCCGCACGATGTCGAGGTAAGGCATGCCCGGCTTCACCATCACCATGTCGGCGCCCTCGGCCAGATCGCGCGCCACCAGCCGCAGCGCCTCGTCGGAATTGGCGGGGTTCATCTGATAGGTCTTCTTGTCGCCCCTGAGCGCGCCCGACGCCCCCACTGCATCGCGGAACGGGCCATAAAAGGCGCTGGCGTATTTCGCGGCGTAAGACAGGATCGCCACATCCTTGTGGCCTGCGGCTTCCAGCGCCGCCCGCATCGCGCCGATCCGCCCGTCCATCATGTCCGAGGGGCCAAGAATGTCGGCCCCCGCGTCGGCCTGCGCCAATGCCATTTTCACCAGCGCCGCGTTGGTCTCATCGTTCAGAATGATGCCGTCGCGCACCAGCCCGTCGTGCCCGTTGGCGTTGTAGGGGTCGAGCGCCACATCGGTCATGATCGCGACTTCGGGCACCCGTGCCTTGATCGCGCGGATCGTGCGGTTCACAAGGTTGCCCGCATCCCAGGCGATCTCGCAGGCTTCGGTCTTCAGCGCGGGGTCGGTGTAGGGAAAGAGGCAAATGGCCGGAATACCAAGGTGTGCAGCTTCTTCCGCCGCCGCGACGGTGCCATCCAAGGTGCGCCGCACCACCCCCGGCATCGAGGCAATCTCGACATCGGCGCCGGGCACGTCGGTCACGAACACCGGCCAGATCAGGTCTTTCACTGAAAGGTGGTTTTCCTGCGCGAGGTCGCGCAGCGCTGCTGTGCGGCGCAGGCGACGCAGGCGGGCGGCGGGGAAGGGGGCCTGAATCGGGGTCATGTCGGGGGCCTTTCGCTGGTGGCACCTTTGCGTCGCACGGAAAGCGCGTCACCTCAAGGGGCTGCTGCGGGTGGTTTCGCTCGGCCAAGACTTGCATTAGTGTCGCGCCGAGCCAGCCGGAGACTGACCGTGAACATGTTGCAGACCCTGACCGACCTGATCGACATGCGCTCGTTCTCGAACCTCTGGTATTGGATCGCGCTCGCGGTGGCGTGGTCATCGGCCTCGCGGTGGGTGCTGGGGGTGCCGTGGGATCTGGTGATCCGCGCGCGCAGGCGCGGCGGCGCCCATGCCGAGCAACTGCACGCGCTGATGCAGCTTAATGTCGCGCGCTATCTGCTGATGGCGCGCGAAGGTGGCCTGGCCGCGACCGTGCTGGGCTCGTTTCTGATGACCGTTCTGTTGCTTCTGGGCTTTGTCTACAAGGTCGAGTTCTGTCAGGCACTGTCTTTGATCGCGGCACCGATGGCGCTGGTGGCGTGGCTCAGCCTGCGCGTGGCACAGCACTATGAGGCAGCGCTTGCCGAGGGCGTGCCAAGCACCGAGGTGCTGATCCGCGTGCTGTCGCGCCACCGCCTGCATGTGCAGTTGATCGGTATTGTCGCGCTGACCGGAACCGCGTTCTGGGGTATGGTGCAAAACCTCAACATCTCGATCCTGAACTAGCCTTGGAAAAACCCGCCCATATCACCCTGTCCGGGGCGCCCGAGGGCTTTGACGCGCGGCTTTTGGCGCGCGAACTGGCGCGCGGGCAAACGGTGGTGCATGTCGCGCGCGATGATCGCCGGATGGAGGCAATGCGCACCGCGCTCGGGTTCTTCGCGCCCGAGGCCGTGGTGTTCAACTTCCCCGCCTGGGATTGCCTGCCCTATGACCGCGTTTCGCCCAACCCCGCCATTTCGGCCGCCCGCATGGCGACACTGGCGGCGATCGCACGCGGTGCCGTGCCGGTTCCGTTCGTGTTGCTGACAACGCTATCGGCGGCGATGCAGCGCGTGCCTGCGCGCGCGCTTTTGCGCGACGCGAGTTTCACGGCCCGCGTGGGCGGTCGCATCGACGAAGCCGCGCTGCGCAATTTTCTGGCTCGGATGGGGTTTTCGCCTGCATCTTCGGTTTCGGAACCCGGCGATTATGCGGTGCGCGGCGGCATCATCGACATCTTCCCCCCCGGCGAGGGTGGCCCGGTGCGGCTTGACCTCTTTGGCGATGTGCTCGATGGCGCTCGCCGCTTTGACCCCATCACCCAACGCACCACACAAAAACTTGATACGGTGGAACTGGCGCCGGTTTCCGAGGTGATCCTCGATGAAGCCGCGATCAGCCGTTTCAGGCAGAATTACCGGGTCGAGTTTGGCGCGGGCGGCGCCGATGACCCGCTTTACGAGGCGGTCAGCGCCGGGCGCAAACACGCGGGCATGGAACACTGGCTGGGGTTCTTCCACGACCGGCTGGAGACGCTCTTTGACTACCTGCCCGATGCCGCAGTGATGCTCGACGATCAGCTTGAGGCGCAGCGGATCAGCCGCTGGGAAGGCATCTCCGACCAATACGATACCCGGCGCGAGGCGATGACCCGCCGCGACCGGATCGATTCGGTCTACAAACCGGCGCCCGCCGGGTTGCTTTACCTCGATGACGCCGCCTGGGGCTTGGCGCTGGCAGACCACCGAACCGTGCAGCTATCGGTGCTGCCGCAGCCCACCGGGCCGGGGGTGCTTGATGCCAAGGGCCGCTTGGGGCGCAATTTTTCAGCCGAACGTCAGCTGGAAAACGTCAGTCTTTTCGGGGCGTTGAAAGACCATATTACCGCGCGCAATGCGCGTGATACGGTGGTGATAGCCTCGTTTTCCGAAGGCGCGCGCGAGCGCCTCAAGGGGCTTTTGGAGGATGAGGGGCTGACCGGTGCGCAGCTTCTGCGCGACGCCCGTGATCT
>PHEE01000014.1 GCA_002842855.1 Alphaproteobacteria bacterium HGW-Alphaproteobacteria-4
CCGGCGGTGTTCAGCTCGCGCAGGATCTGGTCGGCATAATTGCGCGAAACCCAGTCGCGCATGAAGCGGGTCGGCGTTTCGATGATTGCAGCACCATCGCGCAATTCTGTCAGCGCAAGAGGTTCTATCCAGCAAGAAAAGTTGTTCGTACCCAAAACCCGGAAAAGCTCGCCACGCGCCTTGTCCCAGTATTCGCTCTGCATATCCGCCGTCCCCGCCGCGCCACACCTGCGACCTCAGCACCGTCGGGAATCGGCAAACAACACCGCAGCGGGGAAGGTTGCATCAGGGCCAGCACCCCAAACCTTTCCCGCCAATGCGGCGGCTTGACAAAAGACATGACGCTTTGGAGCCAGAAATATCCGGCAGCCAAAAGCCGTTACGGCTGACCAGCCCTGCGGCCCGGCCTACCCATCGCATCGCGCTGCCTTGCAGCCTGGCAGTTCAAACGCGCCCCGGCGAAATCTGCCGAGTCGCGCAGCAATGCGTCATGTCCCCCAGACGACGTGAATCGCCCGATCACGCTAGCAAGATGAAAGCGGCCTTCGCAACCAATCTTCACGCTTGACTCCGATATACCGCAGCGAATCTGGCGCAACAGCAACAGAGGCGCTAAGCCATTGATTTCAGTTAAAAACAGAAAAGGGCGCTACCCGCAGGCGCGCCCTGTTCCAGCCGGAAAATGCTTTCAGATCAGACAGCCAGCGCCTTTACGCGGGCAGCCAGGCGCGACATTTTGCGCGCCACGGTGTTCTTGTGAAGAACACCTTTGGTCACGCCGCGCGCCAGCTCAGGCTGGGCGGCACGCAGCGCGGCAGTCGCGGTATCGGCGCTGCCCGAGGACAGTGCTTCTTCGACCTTGCGCAGGAAGGTGCGGATACGCGAACGGCGCGCTTTGTTTACATCATTGCGGCGCTCGTTCTGGCGTGCGCGCTTCTTGGATTGGGGCGTATTGGCCATGAGTCGTTCTTCCGATTTCGGTAGGGTAATCCTGAAGCCGCGCTTCTATGCGCGACTCGAGGCCAAGTCAACGGGGCGGCACCAAGAAAAACCCCTAGCGGTCGCGGAACTGCGGCTGCCGTTTTTCGAGAAAGGCGCTCATGCCTTCTTTCTGGTCGTCGGTCGAGAAAAGCGCGTGGAATATCCGGCGTTCAAACAGCACGCCTTCACGCAGCGTGGTTTCATAGGCGCGGTTGACAGCTTCCTTGACCACCATCGCGCTCAGTGCTGATTTTGCAGCGATCTTGCGGGCGGCTTCCATTGCTTCGGGAATCAGCTTGCCGACCGGCACCACGCGGCTGACAAGGCCCGAGCGTTCTGCCTCGGCGGCATCCATGAAGCGGCCGGTCAGGTGCATGTCCATCGACTTTGACTTGCCGACGAATCGGGTTAGCCGTTGGGTGCCCCCAATGCCCGCGACCACGCCGAGGTTGATTTCGGGCTGTCCGAACTTGGCGGTTTCAGACGCGATGATGAAATCGCACATCATCGCAAGCTCGCAGCCGCCGCCGAGCGCGTAGCCCGAAACGGCGGCAATGATCGGCTTGCGCACGCGCAGGATGGCATCGGCTTCAGTGCCGAAATAGTCCGAGGTGAACATGTCTACAAAGGTCTTGTCGGCCATTTCCTTGATGTCGGCGCCCGCAGCGAAGGCCTTTT
Source organism: Alphaproteobacteria bacterium HGW-Alphaproteobacteria-4 (assembly GCA_002842855.1). Classification (GTDB taxonomy): domain Bacteria; phylum Pseudomonadota; class Alphaproteobacteria; order Rhodobacterales; family Rhodobacteraceae; genus UBA6213. The sequence continues at coordinate 1,660 of PHEE01000014.1, forward strand.
CCGACCCGGTGATGACGATCGAGCGCACCTTGTCATTTTCATCGGCGGCTTTCAGCGCGTCTGCGAGTTCGCCCAACAGTTGCGAATTGAGGGCGTTGAGCGCTTCGGGGCGGTTGAGCCGGATCAGGGCGACATAGTCTTCGATCTCGACGATCAGGGTTTGATATGCCATGTGCGATCCTTTCCAGAATTCCGGGGGCGAGTCCTAGCACTCGGCGGGCGATTATCAAGTCATCTCTGGCAGGCGGGGCAGTAGAAGCTTGACCGCCCGGCTTGGGCGATGCGCGCAATGGTGCCGGTGCAACCGGGGCGCGGGCAGGGCGCGCCCGCGCGGTCATATACGCGGAAAGCATGTTGAAAATAGCCCAGCTCACCATCGGGCTGGCGGTGGTCGCGCAAGGACGAGCCGCCTGCCTCGATCGCTTCGGTGAGAACCTGCCGGATGACCGGCACCAGCGCCGCTGCCCGCGCCGCACTGATGCGCCCGGCCTTGCGACGGGGGTCAATACCTGCGCGGTGAAGCACTTCGCTGACGTAGATATTGCCAAGTCCCGCCACGATGCGCTGATCAAGTAGCGCCGATTTGATCGGCGTGGCGCGGCCATGCAGGCGCGCGGCGAGGTAATCTTCATGGAAATCGTTACCGAAAGGCTCGGGGCCAAGATCGCGCAGCAGCCAGTGGCTCTCGGCTGCATCGGTGGGCACCAGGTCCATCGCGCCAAAGCGGCGCGCGTCGTTGAAAGTGATGCGCGCGCCTGCGTCCATATGCAGCACCACATGGTCATGTTTTTGTAGCGCGGGGTGTGGGTAGTGAAAGGCGCCCGGTATCGCGCCGGAAACCAGCATCCGCCCCGACATGCCAAGATGAATCAGCAGCGATTCGCCTGTGGAAAGGTCGGCCAGCAGGTATTTTGACCGCCGACGCAGGCCCAAAACACGCGCCCCGGTCAGCCGCGCGGCCATGCCCTCGGGCAGCGGCCAGCGCAGATCGGGGCGGTTGACCTCGGCGCGCGCGATCACATGCCGCTCCATTGCCGGGGCAAGACCCCTGCGCACGGTTTCCACCTCGGGCAGTTCGGGCACGCGTCTCTCCTTGCTGTTGTCGCATTGTCATGGCCGCTGCGCCGCCTATAAGGGGGGCACCATTCAGGAACGGCAAGGCCCATGACCGATAGCACACGAAACACCACGCATTTCGGCTTTCAGACCGTGAACGAGGGCGAAAAGGCCGGCATGGTGCACGGGGTATTCACCCGCGTTGCCTCGAAATACGACATCATGAACGATCTGATGAGCCTCGGTATTCACCGGCTCTGGAAAGACGCGATGATGGATTGGCTGGCGCCACGGCCCGGCCAGCGGCTTTTGGACATGGCGGGCGGCACCGGCGATGTGGCATTCCGTTTTCTGGGCCGGGCGCCGGGGGCCACCGCAACCGTCTGCGACATGACCGAAAGCATGCTGACCGAGGGGCAGAAGCGCGCCGAGGCCGAAAACCTTGCGAGCCGTCTGGAATGGGTGGTGGCCGATGCGATGGCGCTGCCCTTTGCCGACAATTCCTATGACGTTTTCACCATGAGCTTTGGCATCCGCAACGTGACACGCATTGCCGATGTGCTGACCGAGGCGTTTCGCGTGCTGCGCCCCGGCGGGCGGTTGATGGTGCTCGAATTCAGCCAGCTGCCGAACCCGGCGCTGCAATGGCTTTATGACCGCTATTCGTTCAATGTGATTCCGCCCTTGGGCGCGCTGGTCGCGAACGACCGTGACAGCTACCAATACCTTGTCGAATCGATCCGCAAGTTTCCCGATCAGGAAAGCTTTGCGCGGATGATCCGTGCGGCAGGCTTTGGGCAGGTGAAATACCGCAACCTGAGCATGGGCATTGCGGCGCTGCATTCGGGCTGGAAAGTCTGAGATGCGCGGCCCGCACAACCTCTGGCGGCTGATCATCACCGGCGCCACGTTTGAACGCTCGGGCGCCATGAAGGTGGCACTTGAAGCGATGGACGTGCCGCCGAGGCTGCGGCTTGTGGCCCGGGTGTTGGGCTGGCCCTTCGCTTGGCTGGGGCTGAAAGGCGACCCGGCCTTGCCGCCGGTGACACGGGCGCTGACCGCACTTGGCCCGGCCTACATCAAGTTCGGCCAAGTGCTTTCGACGCGGCCCGATGTGGTGGGGATTGAGCTTGCCGAACAGTTGACCGTGCTGCAAGACCGCCTGCCGCCGTTTTCGGTGGCTGAGGCCAAGGCTTCGGTTGCGGCGGCGCTGGGCCAGCCGGTTGACGCGATGTTTACCGAATTTTCCGAGCCCGTCGCTGCCGCCTCGATCGCGCAGGTGCATTCGGCGCGTCGTATCGACACCGGCGCAAAGGTTGCGGTCAAGGTGCTGCGCCCCGGCATCGAGCGGGCTTTTCAGAAAGACCTCGACGCTTTTCACTTTGCCGCGCGGTTGATCGAGTTGGTCTCGCCTTCGTCGCGCCGCCTGCGCCCTTCGGATGTGATTGCGCATTTCGAAAGCGTGGTGCTGGGCGAGTTGGATTTGCGGATGGAGGCGTCTGCGGCGCTCGAGTTTTGCGCAAATACCGCGAATGATGCAGGTTTTGCCGCGCCGCGCCCGCACTGGGATTTGTCGGCGCGCCGCGTGATGACGCTCGATTGGGTCGATGGCATCGCGCTGGGCGATATCGAGGCGCTGCAGGCGGCCGGGCATGATCTGGTGCGGCTAAGCGAGCGGGTGCTGCAACTGTTCCTAAGCCACGCGCTGCGCGACGGCTATTTTCACGCCGACATGCATCAGGGCAACCTGAAGGTGGCGGCCAACGGCGACATCGTCGCCTATGACTTTGGCATCATGGGGCAGATCGACGAATACACCCGCCGGGTTTATGCCGAGATCCTGATGGGCTTCATCCGCAAGGATTATCGCCGCGTGGCCGAAGTGCATTTCGAGGCGGGTTATGTGCCGCGCGATCGTTCGGTGGAAGATTTCGCACGCGCCCTGCGGGCCGTGGGCGAGCCGATCTTCGGCATGGACGCAAGCCACATCTCAATGGCCCGCCTGCTGGCCTATCTGTTCGAGGTGACGGAACGGTTCGGCATGCAGACCCGCACCGAACTCATCCTGTTGCAGCGCACGATGGTGGTGGTCGAGGGGGTTTCGCGCTCGCTCAACCCGGCGCTGAACATGTGGGAAGTGGCAAAGCCCGTGGTCGGCACCTACATCCGCCAGAACCTTGGGCCGCGTTCGATGGTGCGCGATCTCGTGCGCACCGCAAGGGTGCTGGGACGGTTCGGGCCAAAACTGCCAGAGATCGTGGAGAACCTGCTTCGACAGCAGGTGGCAGCGCCACCGGAACTGCCGGCGCCGCGGCGCCGGCGCGATCTGGTTGCATTCCTTGCCGGGGGTGCGCTGGTGGGGGCGGGGGTGCTGCTGGCCGCGCTTTTCTAGGGTGCGTTTCGCGGCGCGCGCAAGGCCGTTACCGCATCGGTGCCCACCGTAGCGCCGCCTGCCAGAACCAGTGCGGTGCCACCCACGCCGCCGCGTGCCTCGGTGATGGTGCTGTAGGTTTCAACCATTTCGTTACTGAGCAAGGTGCCGTTGGCATCGTAGCTTTCAAGGTAGAAGCTGTATTTCCCCGGCATGAATGCGGCGCCGGTGCTGGTGGTGCCGGTCCAGGTGATCGGGTCGGAAGAAACCGCCACGTTGCGGCGCTCAGCCTCTTGGCCTAGCGCATTCACGGTAACAAGCACTGCGCGGCTGGCACTTTGCGGCGGGTTTGGCGAAAGCGTTACGGGCGTTGCGCCATCATAAAGCACCGGCGCGGCCGCGCGCGCCTCCATGCCGACCCAGCTTGCGAATTGTGCCATGCCAAGCAGACCCATCTGCGCCGAGAGGCTTTCCAGAATCTGGTTGCTTTTGACCTGCTGTTCGACGCCCGAAAAGGTGGCCAACTGCACCGCATAATCCGAGCTTTCGATCGGGTTCAGCGGGTCCTGGTTCTGCATTTGTGTGGTCAACATCAGCAGGAAGGTCTGGAAATCGCTGCTGATCATTGCGGCGCTATCGGCGGCCTGCCCGGCGGCGGTGGCCGTGCCAGAGGTTTGGCCGGATATGGCATTCACCATGGGGTTTTCCTTTCAGAGCCGGAGGTCAAGTCCACCCGCCGTGGGGGCGGTTGACCATTGGGGTGTTTGCGCCCGACCGGGGGCGGCAGGAGCGGCGGTGACTATCACTTCGGCCTCAGCATCGGATACCTGCGCTTGGGGGTCGGGGTGACCCTGCTGCGAGCGATCGCCAAAGCTGAAGGCAATGCTGGAATAGCCCAGTTCGCGAAAATCGCGGGCGAGGTGGTCGATGTTGCGCCGGATAAGCTCCAGCGTTTCGGACCGCTCGGCTAGCACCGAAACGGAAACGCCGTGTTCGGTCGTGGCAAGCGTCAGCCGGACGCGCCCGAGTTCTTCGGGCGCCAACGTCAGCTCCACCGGGCGATCAGGAAGGCGCATGACCACCTCGGAGAGCTGCCGGAGTACCGAAGCGGCGGTTTCGGCGCTGTGGCCCGGCTGGGCGAGGGGCGCGGTTGTGCCGCGATCACTTGCAAAGGAATGCGCTGCCTGTATGGGGGGCGCGTCGTCGAACCCTGTGGGGAACAACTCGGGATCTGGTGTTGCGCTCGCAACCGGTGCCGCGCCAATCGCAGCGTCTGCCTGCGCCGCACGAGGGCGAAGCGACGTGCTGTGTGGCGGGTCGGTAGCTGGGTCAGATGCAAGAACAGCGGCCGAAATGCTGGGCGAAGGTGCTGTGGCTGAAGATTTGCGCGCGGGCTGATCGGCGTCCGGGCGGGTTGGCGTAGCAACCAACGGCGCCGCCGATTCGGTCAGGGTGCGCGCGGCAACGGGTGCGTGATCGCGCGCGGCAGGGTCTGACAGGGGCTGCCCGGTGGGCGCGCTTGCGCCAGTTGGCTGCGCCGGCCTTGCGGGATGCTCGGGGTGCTGCGGCCCGGGCGCGACGGCCCCATTGGAAACGCGCACGCGAAGCGGGGCGTTGCCAGTCTGCGGCGGAGCCTCGCCAGGCGCAAAACGTGCGCGCCGGAGCGGCACTTCCGCATTGGTTTCAGTCAGGGGCAGGTCAGGCGGAACTCCAGCTTTTGTGGGCGTATGCGTATCGCCCGCAGTGTCGCTGTGCTGTTGCCAAAGGGCGCTTGCGGAATGCAACTGCCAACCTGTGTGGTTGCCGGTCGGTGGCGGGGCACCCGCACCCTGCTCGTTGCCCGGCGCGATCGCCGCACGCGGCGGCGTCGTTGCGATGATCTGATCGGTGCTCGCGAACCGCAACGGGCCTTCGCTTGGGCTGGGTTTGGGCATGCCATCTGGCCGTTTGTGCGTGAGCGAGGGCGCGGTGGCGTCAGGCGGTAAATTGCGTGGCGCTACGGCGAGGGGCCCAGGCTCGCCAGTCGGCGCGGCAAGCTCAGTCGATGACGGAGCATTCGCGTTTCTTGCGACCGGATCGACCACTTGGCCAAGCGGTGCACCCGGGTTGGCGGGTGTGTCTGGCGCGACGGCACGATCATGAAATGCCGACGCTAGTGCAACCTCGGTGCCGCTGGGGGCCGGCGCCCGGTCGGACGCGCTTTCCGCCGCGGCAAACGGGTTCGCAGGGGGCACCGCGGGCGGCTGGCCATCACGCGCACCGTAGGGTGGGGTGCTGGCCCAATGCTGCGGCAAGCCCGCAAGCATTTCGGGGGCTGCCGCACCAGAACGCGCATCCGGGAAATCAGAATTACCCTCGTGCTCCGCTAAAGCCGGCGCGGAAACGCCATTTGCGGATAGGTCTGCTTGTGCGGGTAGATCTGGCGATGCCTCGGCGCCATCAATCAGCCAGGGCCCGGCAAGTGCGGCAAACCGTAGCGCCGGGCTGTCTGGGTGTGGGGCAGCAATTACGGGCGGGGCGTGTGTAGCTGCGACATCGGTCTTGCCAGCTTTGGCCCGAAATACCTCAGCCGGTCGCGGCAAGAGCCTTTCGGCGGTGTTATCGCCGCGCGCAGCAGGCTCTGACGCCGCTGCGCCCTCTTGCGCGCGCAACGCGAGAAGCGAGGAAAATGCACCGTCTGCGTTCAGGCTGACATCCGTTGGCCCAACAGCAGTCTGTGGCATTACTGCGTGGAAATCGCTTCCTGCGAGCGCGTCCATGATCTGCACGACCTTCTGCCGTTGATGCCGTGACCATGGCAGCAGGAGGTTACCGCTTCTTTACCGGTTTCTGACCATATTCACCAAAATCGCCAAATTAGGAGCTTTTCGATGCCCGAGCTTTTGCCGATCTCGCCCGCCCTTCGTGGCGAATCGCCTGCCGCTTCGCGAAACGCGGCGCTGCATAAGGCACTGACCGAGCTGGAGGCGGTGTTTCTTTCACAAATGCTGGAAGGCGCCGGCCTGGGTGAGGCACGCGAAGGTTTTGGCGGCGGCGTGGGTGAGGAGCAGTTCGGGTCGTTCTTGCGGCAAGAGCAAGCGGGCCAGATGGCACGCGCAGGCGGTGTCGGGCTCGCAGAGGCAATGTTTGCCGCCATGGCGCGGGGCGCGCGCGATGAATGATGCCCTCAAGACAGTCGAGCTGCTTGAGCGTCTGTTTGACCTGGAGCGTCACGCAATTCGCACCGGGGTCTTTGCCGCACTGACTGACCTTGCGGCCCGAAAGGAAGAGCTGGCAGACGGCCTTGAAGGCGCCCCGGCAGAAGCATTGGAGCGGCTTCGCGCGCGCGCCCAAGGTAATCAACGCCTGCTTGCCGCCGCGCTGAAGGGCGTGCGCGCAGCGCAGCGCCGCCTTGATTTGATCACCCGCGCAAGCCGCAGCCTGAGCAGTTATGATGCGCTTGGGCGGGCACGCACCGTTGCCTCGGGTGGCCCCAAGGTCGAGCGTCGCGCATGACGGGTTTGATGAAAATTTTGGCGAATATCGGCCATCTTGCATGCCTGGCTTAGCGAGTTCTTAGAACTTGCGGCGCAAGTTCGCCCCACATCCCGAAGGATGGCGCGGCGCTTGGGCAAAGCCCCGATCCGCACCGGTCAGAAAGCCAAGAGCGCCCCAGACCCGGGGCTAGTGTAACCCGGCGCAAAGCGCCGACTGTAAAGGACATGTCATGTCAAGCATTCTGACGAACACCAGCGCCATGGTTGCGCTGCAAACCCTGAAGGGTATCAACTCGGGCCTTGCCAAGACCCAGGCCGAAATTTCGACCGGCAAATCGGTGGCTTCCGCCAAGGATAACGCCGCCGTCTGGGCAATCTCCAAAGTCATGGAGTCGGATGTGCAAGGTTTCAAAGGAATCTCCGACAGTCTCGCGCTGGGCGAATCGACCGTTGCCGTGGCCCGCAAGGCTTCGGAAACCATCACCGACTTGCTGACCAAGATGAAAGGCAAGATCGTTGCAGCACAGGAAGACAACGTTGACCGCGAAAAACTGCAAACCGACGTCGATGCGTTGGTCAAGCAGATCACATCTGTCGTTGGCGCGGCGCAGTTCAACGGCCTGAACCTGGTCGATGGCGCGATTTCAAGCGCTGACATCCTCGCCTCACTGGATCGAAATTCGTCGGGCACTGTTACCGCATCCTCGATCACGGTCACTGCCCAGAACCTTTCCACCGGCAGTTACGTGACCAACGACGTTTTCTCGGCTTCGACCGGGGGCACGATCTCGACTGACGCCGACACATTCGTTCTGGCGCTCGATCAGGGTGGCGGCTCGGATGACATTACCATCGCCGATGGCACCAACGCCTGGGCGGCCGGTGACAAGATTACCATGCGGATCGGCGACAAGACCGCGTCCTACACGGTTTCGACCAATGACGTTGCCAGCGGCGCCAACACTGTCGCCGACCTGATCGCGGTGGGCATGAAGAACTCGATTGATGCTTTGGGCATCAGCGGCCTGACGGTTGATTTTGACAGCGCCAATCCGGGGCAACTGGTCTTTACCAACGACGGCACCGCTGACCTGACCGTCAGCGGCCAATATGCCAACGCCTCGTCGGGCGGTCTTGGAGCTCTCGCCAGCATCGACGTTTCAAGCAGCGCTAACGCGACCACAGCGCTTGGCACGATCGAAACATTGATCGGCACGGCGGTTGACGCGGCAGCTTCCTTTGGTTCGGTTGAGGGTCGCATCGGGATTCAGGCTGAATTCATCTCGAATCTGTCCGACTCGATGAGGGCAGGGATCGGCGCACTGGTTGACGCCGACATGGAAGAGGCCTCGGCCCGGCTGCAAGCGCTGCAAACGCAGCAACAGCTTGGTATTCAGGCGCTGTCGATTGCCAACCAGCAACCGCAGAACATCCTTGCGCTGTTCCGGTGACACCGCAGGGGGCGCCCAAAGTGGCGCCCCCAACCCCACGCACGGCAAAGCCGTGATCTGAAGCACCAATGCACCGGAAGGATTTCCCGTGAACGCGACCACTTTGGCCAAAACGGCCTATTCCGCGCCTGGCCAGCCCACCCGCACCGCGCGCGGCACAGAATACGAGCTTTTTGCCCGCATCACGCACCGGCTCAAGGCAGCTGCGGCGCTTGGCGACGCGGGTTTCAGTACGCTCGCCCGCGCATTGCACGACAACCGCAAACTCTGGACCACACTTGCCGCTGATGTTGCAGACCCTGGAAACCAACTTCCAGCACCCCTGCGCGCGCGCATATTCTACCTTGCAGAATTCACCACCCAGCATTCGCGAAAGGTATTGGCAGGCGGTTCGGGCGCCGAAGTGCTGGTCGACATCAACACCGCGATCATGCGTGGCCTCCGGCAGGAAGGAGGAGAGTCATGACCGGTCTCGTGCTCAAACTCGCGCCAAAAGAGCGTGTGTTGATCAATGGAGCGGTGATCGAAAACGGCGAACGCCGATCACGCCTGGCCATCATGACGCCCAACGCCCATATTTTACGCCTGCGTGATGCGATCCACCCCGAAGAGGTCAACACGCCGGTCAGGCGCGTCTGCTACATCGCGCAACTCGTGCTCTCGGGGGACGCTGCATCTGACGAGGCGCACATGCAGCTTCTGCGCGGCATCGAGCAACTCAGCCAGGTGCTGACCGACCACGACAGTCGCGCACAACTCACGCTCGCCACCGCAGCGGTGCTCGACAATCAGCACTACCAGGCGTTGAAGGCGCTGCGAAGCCTTTTGCCCCGTGAAGAGCGGCTGATGGCCGCCGCGGGCCACGCATGAGCTTTTCGCCGGTCATCCCTTTCTCTGGCTACGCCGGGTGGAAGTTCCTTGGCCGGAGCATGCAAGCGCAACAGGCGGCTTTTGCCGCCTCTGCGACACATAAACGCGAAGAAGCCTATTTCCGGCAGAAGATCGGCAGCATCAAGACCGCCGAAGATCTGGTGGCGGATCGGCGCCTGCTGAAGATTGCGCTTGGAGCCTTCGGTCTCGATACTGACATTGGCAATCGCTTCTTCATTCGCAAGGTGCTTGAGGAAGGTACGCTCGATACCTCGGACCTTGCCAACAAGCTTTCCAACAAAAGCTATGCCGATTTCTCCCGCGCTTTCGGTTTTGGGGATTATGCGGTGCCGCGCACCGTGCTTTCGGATTTCCCCGACGAAATTCTTGCCGCCTATAGTCAGCGCCAGTTTGAGGCAGCCGTTGGTGTGGCCGACAACAGCATGCGGCTGGCGCTAAACGCACAGCGCGAACTTCCAAAGCTCGCCGCAAAAACCAGCAGCGAAATGACCAAATGGTTCACTGTGATCGGGTCCAAGCCACTTGCCGAGGTGGTGCGCACAGCCTTTGGCCTGCCGGCGAGCTTCAGCGCGTCGAATGTCGACGCCCAGGTTGCCAACCTGCGCCGCAAGTCTGAGGCGATGTTCGGCAGTTCGGACCCCAAGGTTTTCAGCGACCCTGCGAACATGGATAAGTTGGTGAAGATGTACCTGCTTCGCGCACAGTCTTTGGGCAGTTCCGCCACGCCACAATCAGCCGCGCTACAGTTGCTGCAATCGGCAGCATCCGCGCAGAGCGCGCTGTCGATCCGACTTTAGCCTGCAGGGGCGAGGCACTCGGCCAGGCGCACGAAACTCTCGGTTGAGGTGCCCGGCTCATCTTCCGCCAGAAACCCGTCGAGTGCAGTCCAGACCCGCAGGGCGGCATCGATCTGCGGGTCTGAACCCTCGGAATAAAGCCCCGCCTGAATCATCATTTCGGCTCGGTCATAGGCGCCCAAAAGCCGCCGCGCTCGGGTGATAAGGGCGTTTTCAGTCGCGGTCGCAGCCATAGGCAGTGACCGCGACACCGACCGAAGCAGATCGACCGCCGGAAAGCGGCCGCGCTCGGCGATAGAGCGATCGAGCACGATGTGGCCATCAAGCACCCCGCGCAGAATATCGGCAATCGGCTCTTCCATGTCGGAGCCGGCGACCAGAACCGAAAAGACAGCTGTAATGTCACCAGAGCCCTCCAGCCCCGGCCCCGCGCGCTCGCCCAACGCCATGATCTGGTGTGCCGTTGATGGTGGATAGCCGCGCAAGCTCGGTGGCTCGCCACCGGCCAGCGCCACCTCACGGTGCGCCTCGGCGAAGCGCGTGACCGAATCGGCGAGGTAGAGGACATGACTGCCCCGATCGCGGAAATATTCGGCCACGGCCATCGCCGCCCAAGCGCAACGTCGGCGCACCAGCGGTGAGAGGTCCGAGGTGGCAGCCACCACGACCGCGCGCGCCATGCCCTCGGGCCCGAGCACGCCCTCTACGAATTCGCGCAACTCGCGCCCGCGTTCGCCCACCAGCGCGATCACGACAACGTCGGCCGCGACACCGCGCGCGAGCTTGGCCAGTAGCGACGACTTGCCGACACCGGACCCTGAAAACAGGCCGATGCGCTGGCCGCGGACCAGTGGCAAAACGGTATTGAAGGCACGGATGCCGGTTTCCAGCCGTTCGCCGAGGCGACGACGCTGCGCTGCCGGCGGCGGGCTCGCGCGCAGCGGCCGCTCTTGTTGACCGCGAAGGATGGGGCGGCCGTCGAGCGGCTGACCGAACGGGTCGATGATGCGGCCAATCCAGCTTGGGTCCGGGGCGATACCTGCCTGACCGACAAGCTCAACCCGGTCGCCAATGGCGATTCCATCGGCCGCGCCGTCTGCCAGAACGGCGACGTGCCCCGAATGCAGAGCCAGCACTTCGCCGCCAAGCAGCCGCGCGCCTTGCGTGTGCAGCGTCACCCGATCGCCCAATGCCGCGCGCGTCGATAGCCCGGTAACCAAGATGGTGCCGCCGCTGACGTCGCAAACCCGCCCGACCGGATGCGCCGGGCCCAGCCCCGCAATCTCGGCGCGCAACAGATCGAATTCGGCGAATACCATTCTGGCCACCCTTGTTCATGCAACGTTTTCTAAATGATTCGCCCTTAAGCCTTGGTTTATGGCTCGGAGGAGAAACCCCGATGTTTGAAAAAGTTGCTATTCTGCAGATCGCACAGGCGATGGCCTCGCATGCCGCGCAGCGCCAGGGTGCCATTTCGCAGAACATCGCCAACGCCGATACCCCCGGCTATGCCGCGCGGGATATCGCCCCCTTTGCCGAAGCTTATGCGGCCGCCACAGGCGCGGCGATGCGCGCCACCCGCCCCGAACATCTGGCGTCTGCGGGCGCTGCGCGCGCAGCAGTCTCGCTTCGCAGCGAAGCCGGCACCCCGTCGCCCAACGGCAATTCTGTTTCGCTCGAGGGCGAGATGGTGAAGGCGGTTGAGGTCAAGCGCCAGCACGACCTCGCGCTTGCCATCTACAAGACGTCGCTCGGCGTTCTGCGTAGTGGCCTCGGTCGCAGGTAGGGGGCGAATATGGCCGATTTCATCAGCACTCTGGCACTTTCCGCCTCGGGCATGGCGGCGCAGGCGCAGCGGCTTCGCCATGTTTCAGAAAATATCGCCAACGCTGACACCCCCGGCTACCACCGCAAGACCGCCACCTTTGAGGAGGTGATTGCAGCGGGACAACGCACCGGGCGGGTTGAACTTGGCCCCGTGAAACTCGACCGGAGCGAGCTGACGCGGATCTACGATCCCGGGCACCCGCTGGCCGATGAAGGCGGCTACTACGACGGCTCGAATGTCGATCTGGTGGTCGAAATCGCTGACGCGCGCGAAGCGCAACGCAGCTACGAGGCGAATCTCAGGATGTTCGATCAGGCACGGCAAATGTCGTCAGCACTGCTCGATCTCCTGCGCCGATGAATAGAGGAGGTCCAGAATGGACGTGCGAACCTCTCTTGCCGCGCAAAGCTATGCCCAGGCCCGCCCCGCGACGGCGCCGCGTCCCGCCGCTGGCGGGTCTGGTCAGAGCACGCTTGGAACCCTTGCGAACGACTTTGCATCGGTCTTGCGCGAGGGCGAAAACACCGCCCGCGCCGCGATGACCGGGGGCGCCGATCCGCATGCGCTGGTGCAGGCGCTGGCCGCCACAGAACTTGCTGTCGAAACAGCGGTTACGGTGCGTGACAGGGTTGTCGAAGCCTATCAGGAAATTCTGCGGATGCCGGTGTAGCGATGGAGCAGGCGATGTTTTTCGACACGCTGCGCCAGGGGCTGTGGATCGCCGTGATGATAGCGGCGCCCATGCTGGCGGTTGCGTTGGTCGCCGGGGTCTCGATTGGTCTTTTTCAGGCGCTGACCTCCGTCCAGGAAATGACCCTGACCTTCGTACCCAAAGTGGGCGCAATGCTCGCCGTTTTCTGGGTTTCGATGTCATTCATGTCGGAGTCACTGGTGGCCTTTTTTCGGCTTCAGATCATTCCACTGATCGGGGGGGGCTGAGCTATGGACAACGCAATTTACGCCACCCTCACGCGTCAATCCGGCCTGATGCGCGAAATGCAGGCGGTTGCAAACAACATCGCCAATGTCTCGACCAATGGTTTCCGCAAGGAGGGCGTGATATTTTCCGAACATGTGGTCGCATTGGGCGGCGCCGAGCCGTCGCTTTCGATGGCAGATGCGCTCGGGCGCGTGGTCAACCAGGCGCAGGGTCCCTTGGCACAGACTGGCGGCACATTCGACTTTGCCATTGAGGGCGAAGGGTTTTTTCTTGTCGATACACCGCAGGGCCAGCATCTGACCCGCGCCGGTAGCTTTACGCCATCGCCCGAAGGCGAGCTGCTCTCGCTTGAGGGGCACCGCCTGCTGGATGCGGGCGGCGCGCCGGTTTTTGTGCCTGCCGATGCACGCGGCGTCACGCTGGCACAAGACGGCACGCTTTCGGCTGAGGGGCGGCCATTGGCCGAAATCGGGCTGTTCATGCCCACCGATCCGAACGGCCTTGTGCATGTCGGCGGCACCCGTTTCGCTGCTTACGCGGGGGTTGAACCGGTCGAGACCGCGGTGATGCTGCAGGGATTTCTGGAAGAATCCAATGTCGACCCGGTCTCTGAAATCGCCCGTATGATTACAGTGCAGCGCGCCTACGAAATGGGCCAGACCTTCCTTGACCGCGAAGATGAACGCATCCGCGGCGTCATTTCAACCCTTTCCCGATAGGAGGCTGCCATGCGCGCCCTGCAAATTGCCGCGACCGGAATGAGCGCTCAGCAGATGCGGGTCGAGGTCATTTCGAACAACCTCGCCAACATGTCGACCACCGGCTACAACGCGCGCCGCGCCGAGTTTGCCGACCTGCATTATCAGCAACTTACCCGCCCTGGCACGATTACCGCGAATGATGGCACTGTGGTGCCGACCGGCGTGCAGATGGGCCTTGGCGTGCGGCCCTCGGCGGTGACGGTCAACCTTGCGCAGGGCACGCTTTCCGCCTCGGGGGGGGATCTCGACATCGCCATTGATGGGGCGGGCTATCTGGAGGTCACGATGCCGTCAGGTGCCTCGGGGTACACCCGAGACGGCGCGCTCAAGCGTTCGCCCGATGGCGAAATCGTCACATCGGATGGCTATCCTGTTGCGCCCGGCATCACCATTCCCGCCGACGCGAGCACACTTGCAATCAACGCGGCCGGTGAGGTCTACGCCTATTTTGCCGATCGCATACAGCCCGAGCTTCTTGGCCAGTTCAGCTTGGCGAATTTCAGCAATGACAAGGGGCTGGAAGCGATCGGCTCAAACCTCTTTCTTGAAACCTCCGGCTCGGGCGCGCCGCAGATCTCGAACCCCGGCGAAGATGGTGTGGGCACCTTGCGCCAGGGCTATCTGGAGGAAAGTTCGGTCGATCCGGTGCGCGAAATCACTGAGTTGATCAAAGCGCAGCGTGGCTATGAGCTGAACGCCAAAGTCATAACCGCCGCCGATCAGATGCTCGCGGCAACCACACAGGTGCGCTGATGCTGGGTCGTGAATTCTGGGTTCTGACTTTGCTTTTCCTCGCACTCGCGGGGTCGGGCAGGGCCGAAACGGTTGTCGCCACGCGGACTCTTCGGGCCCAGACCGTAATCGGCGCCGAAGATGTGGCCCTTGCCGCCAGCACGGTCGCGGGCGCGTTGATCGCGCTCGATGAGGCGATCGGCCAGGAAACCCGCACCGCGATCTACGCGGGCCGCGCAATCCGCGTTGACGACATCGGACCTCCCGCCCTGATCGAGCGCAACCAGATCGTGTCGCTGGTCTACCGCCGTGGCCCGCTATCGATCCTGGCTGAGGGCCGGGCGCTGGGTCGCGGCGGTGTCGGCGACAGCGTGCGTGTCATCAACATTGCGTCGCGGGCAACCGTTACCGGGCTGGTTGCGCCTGATGGCACACTTACCGTTTTTACCCATGAATGAGGTTCTCATGCGCTGCGCCCTGATGTTGATTTCGATCCTGCCCGTCGCCGCTTGCGGCAACCTTGAAGAGGTTGGCCGTGCCCCCGCGCTCAGCCCGATCGAGTCGAGTGACGAATTCCGCGCCATGACCACCGCGTCACTTCCCACGCATACTGAACGCGGCGCGCCGAACAGCGAGGCCTCGCTCTGGTCCGGGTCGCGCGGATCTCTACTGGGTGACCGACGTGCCAGTCGGGCGGGCGACATCATGACTGTAGTGATTGAAATTGATGACAAGGCAGAAATTTCGAACAGCTCCGGCCGATCCCGAAACGGAGCCCAATCAATGGGCATCTCAGCGCTGTTGGGGCTGCCAGAGCGGTTGAACGAGATCCTGCCAAACGGAATCGACCTGAACCCGGCGGTTTCGACCGATTCGACATCGACTTTCAGCGGCAACGGCTCTGTCTCGCGCAAGGAAAAACTGACACTGCGCGTCGCGGTGACGGTCATCGAGCGCTTGCCAAACGGCGTACTGCGCATTCAGGGCAGTCAAGAGGTGCGGGTCAACTTCGAGTTGCGCGAGCTGATCGTTACCGGTTTCGTGCGTCCCGAAGACATCAGCCGCCAAAACGAGATTACCTATGACAAGATCGCCGGCGCGCGCATTTCCTATGGTGGTCGCGGCCAGATTAGCGATGTGCAGCAGCCCAGGTACGGACAACAGATCTCTGACATCATCCTGCCGTTCTGAGGCGCACCATGGGTAAGATACTTCCCGCACTGCTTGCGCTGATCGGACTAGGCGCCGGGCTTGGCGGCGGCTTCCTGCTGCGGCCGCACTCCGGCGAAACCGTTGTTTTGAACCCATGTGAGGCGCCTGAGTCTGCCGCTGCCGCAAATTCGCATGCGGAGAGTTCCGACCTCGGCGCGCGCAATTATGTAAAGCTCGCCAACCAGTTCGTGATTCCGGTGGTCGAGTCGGGGCGCGTCGCGGCGCTCGTGATTGTGTCACTTACCCTCGAAATAAAGGCAGGGGGCAGCGAGGAGGTCTACGCGGTCGAGCCCCGGTTGCGTGATGCATTGCTGCAAGTGCTGTTCAACCACGCCAATACCGGGGGCTTTCGTGGCGCCTTCACCGAGTCTGGCAACATGGACGCGCTTCGAAAAGCGTTGCTGGAAGCGGCCAAAAAGACCCTTGGCGCGACCGTAACGAATGTCTTGATCGCCGATATCGTGCGGCAGGACAACGCCTGATCACACCCGTCGCGCGCGCGCGGCCCGCAGCTTCGCGGTGAGGGAAAGATCGATTTTCTCCAGTGCGTTGGTGCGACCGAGCGCGAATACCGCGCGTGCCCGGCAGGTTTCGGCCACCTTTGCCGCCTCGGCCAGATCGCTCTCGATCGCACCGCGCCGCGCTTCGGTCCATTGGCAATAGCGATCCAGCTGCGCGAAGTCGGATGGCTCGGCGGTGGCCATGTTGACCAGCCGGGTTGCGGCCAAATTGGCAAGAACAGTGCGGATCGACCGTTCGCGTCGTGTTGCGATGGCAAGATCCTGCAGCGCGGCATCACGCCGGATCGCGGCGATAGCCTGCAGCGTGGTGAGTTTTTGGTTCTGGGTCATGTGCCGCGCCTTTCGCGGGCGCGCTGGCGGATGCGCTCGGCAAAACGGATGGCGGCGGCGACTGCCTTGAAATGCTCGGGCCGGATCGCATGGCCGATTTCAATCGTCGCATAGATCGCCCGCGCCGTGGGGGGGTCGGAGTGGACAGGAATCGCAGCCTCTGCGGCTCGTTCGCGGATGCGTGCCGCAATCTCGTCAACGCCCTTCGCGACGCACAGCGGCGCATTCCGGCTGCCGCGCTTCCACATAAGCGCGACGGCGTAGTGGGTGGGGTTGACGATCACGACATCGGCCTTTGCCACGTCCGAAAGCATCCGGTTCGTTGCAATGTCGATTGCGCGGCGTCGTCGCTGGCCCTTCATGTGCGGATCGCCGTCAGATTGCTTGAGCTCGTCCAGCAGTTCCTGCCGAGTCATGCGGTGGCGGCGCAGATGTTCGGCGCGTTGCCAGAGGTAGTCGATGGCCCCGATACAGGCGGCGGTCAGCAGCATAAGAAAAAGGAACTCGACGACCAGACTGCCTAGCTCCGATACCGCCATGCCCGGCGACACCGCTTGCGACATCACAATTCGCGGCATTCGGTCATAAAGGAAGACCCCGAGGATGAGTGAGATCACCGAAAGCTTCACGAAGCTTTTGCCAAACTCGAATAGTCCGCCGCGACCGAACTTTTGTTTTGCATTTCCCAGCGGACTGATTCGGCTAAGCTTTGGCATCAGCTTTTCAGGTGCGAATACAATAGCTTGCTGCGCCACCAGCGCGGCAAACACAAGCGCCGTCGGCAGCAAAAACCAGGGCGCGATATGCCATAATATCCCCGTCAAAAGCCCCCCCAGTGGTGAGGACTGCCCGCCGAGGAGCAAAGGCGCAATGCTGTCGGCCTGATCCAGCAGAACCATGGCCTCTGTTCCAAGACCGCGAAGGCTGAACAGCCCAGTCCCTGCAGCAGCGATCAGCAGGCCGCCATAGGCCGCCGCAACATTGACCTCGGCGGAGCGCACCAACTCGCCCCGCTTGCGCGCCTCGGCGAGTTTTCGTTCCGTTGGCTCGTGTTCGCGCTCGGTGTCGCTGTCCTGGCTCACGGTGCTACCTCGAATGGGTTGGCAAGGATCCTCGACAGATCATGATGCCAAAGTGCCAGCCCCGCGGGAACGCAAAGCGCAAGCAACATAAGCCCGCCCGCAGTCAGGGCCGGTGCGCCGACGAACGCCACCATCAGTTGTGGCATGGCACGGTTGATGGCGCCGAGCGCGACATTATAGACCAGCCCCGCCAGGACAAAGGGCGCTGCAAGCGTAAAGGCGAGCGCAAATCCCTGGGCAACGCCCTCTACACCCCAATACCGAATGCTCTCGCCGCCTGGAAATTGGCCCGCGGGCATCGCTTCATACGACCCGATGAGCGCGGCCGCGAGCGAGATGTGCAACCCCAGCATGACCGCGAGAGCAAGCCCACCCCAAGTCAGCAAATGGCCGATTGCTGGCTGCGGCTCGCCCGTGCCGCCGCCAAAAAGCTGGGCGAGCGACGTCGCCTGTGCTGCGATTGTCCCCGCGATCTGAAGTGCCAGTACCATCAAGCGCAAAATTGCCCCAAGCGCCAACCCGGCGAGCGGCTCGCTGGCGATGACCACCCCCGGCACCGTACCTTTGGCGAGCATCGGTGCGATGTCGGCGCGCACTGCGGGAAGCACTATCAAGGTGAAGGCAAGCGCAACGACCAACCGCACCCGCGCGGGAATTGCGGTTTCACCGAAAGCGGGCAAAAGCGCCATTGCGGCGCCAACGCGCAGAAACACGATGAAGCCGGCAAGCAGGCTTTCCGCACCTAACCCTATTAGATCGTATAGTAATTCGTTCACGCGGAGACCATTCCGACCAGCGCCGGGCGCGCATCCGTTCCGATTTCCTCGAAACTCAACACGGGCGCCGCAACCCCCTTTGCACCCAGCACGGTCTTGACGAAGCGGCGCCGACGCGCCGACGTCACGACACCGGGAAAGACCCCGTTTTCCGCGACGCGCGCAAGCCGGTCAGCGACGTTCATCGCAAGCCGATTGAACTTGTCCGGCGGCAGCGCGATGTCGCCCGGTCCCCTATCGGTGGGCAGTTGGTAAGTCGCGAACATGTCCTCCCACTCGGGCGCGAGCTGTAGCAGCGGGATGGAGCCATCGGCACGCCGAAGTTCGGCCACCAGCTGAAACCCCAGTCGTTGACGCACATGTTCGCAGATAGCTTCGGCGTTTTGCAGCCCACGCGCTTCGGCGATTGCTTCGAGGATCAGCGGCAAGTTGCGGATCGAGACCCGTTCTTCAAGCAGCAGACGCAGCACGGTCAGCAGAAGATCGACCGGCACCTTGTCGGGGATCAATTCGTCAAACAGTTTGCGCGTGGTTTCTGCGCGGAATGGATCGGACAGGTTCACCGCTTCATCCAGCAACCGGCGCAGCGCGCGCAGGCTGAGAAGACGGCTGAAGTTGCGCTTGATGACCTCAAGCAGATGCGTTGCCAGAACTTCGGTGGCACCGACCACGGTTGAGCCTGCCATTGCCGCCTCTTCCTGCATCGCGGGCGCCACCCAGCGTGCGGCGGCGCCATAGACCGGTTCGCGCACGTCGTCACCGGGTGGCAGAAGGTCGCGGTTGTCGGCGATCAACGCAAGAACTCGGTCGGGCAGCAGCCTGTCGCACGCCTGCTCCACGCCCTGAATGCGAATGCGGTACTGCCCAGGATCAAGCGTGCTGTCGTCGGTCAGCCGGATTTCGGGCAGAATCAGCCCGAAGCTTGCGGCGACATGATTGCGCATGTTGGCAATGCGAGCATCGAGCCCGGTTGCAGGATCAAGCGCCATCGCCACCAGATTGGGTGCGAATTCGACATGGATTTCATCAATGTCGAGCACGTCGCCCAACGAGCGGCGGCGTGGTGTTGTATCGGGCAGCGGCATCTTCATTGCCTCGCGTGCGGCAAGTCGGCGCGCCGTCCGGTCAACCAGTGCCGCAGTTACCCCCAACCCCGCCGCACCCGCTATGAAGGGCAGAAACGGCAGGCCGGGCACCAGCGCAAAGAGCGCCATCAGGACGGCGACCGTCGTCAACGCCGCCGGGTACTTGCCCAACTGTCGAAACAATTCGATATCGGCTGCGCCCCGCGCCCCACCGCGCGAAAGCAGCAATGCAGAGGCAATCGAAATAATGACCGCCGGGATCTGGCTAACCAGCCCGTCGCCCACGGTCAGGATCGAGTAGGTATCAAGTGCGCGGCCAAGCGGCATACCGTGTACGGTTACCCCGATGATCAACCCCATCACCAGATTGAGCATGGTGATCAGAAGCCCTGCCACCGCGTCGCCCTTGACGAACTTTGACGCGCCGTCGAGAGAACCGAAAAAGGTTGTCTCCGCCTGTTCGCGTTCGCGGCGTGACTTTGCTTCGGTGTGATCAATGGCGCCGGCGTTCATGTCGCTGTCGATCGCAAGTTGTTTTCCTGGCATCGCATCGAGCGCAAAGCGCGCGCCCACTTCGGCCATGCGCCCCGCGCCTTTGGTGATGACGATGAAGTTGACGATCAGGATGACGCCGAACACCACGAGCCCGATCAGGACAGAGCCACCCATGATGAAATTGGCAAACCCCTCGATCACCTCGCCCGCGGCGCTTGTTCCGGTGTGGCCTTGGCCGATTATGAGCTTGGTCGAGGAGATGTTGAGCGACAGCCGCAGCATCAGCGAGGCGAGCAAGATCGTTGGGAAAGCAGAGAAATCCAGCGGTCTCTCGATGAACAGCGTGACCGTGAAGATCAGGATGGCGAGCGCGAAAGAGGTGGCGAGCCCGACATCGAGTACCCATGCCGGCATTGGCAGGATCATCATCACGATCACCGCCATCAGCGCCAGGGCAAGCAAGATGGTGGGGCGGAAGATGCTCTGGAGCGTAAGCAACGGCATCAGTCCACCATCGGTGCGGCGGCCGCGGTCAGCAGCCCGCCGTGGCCAGCTGCGCCGCGCGGCACCAGTGAACCAAGGCCACCCGGATTACCGGGCTGAAGCAACGGAAAGCGGTTAACGCGCGGCGCGTCCGGTGCTTGCGCGCCGTATGCCGCAAGCACGATGTCCGGGATATCCAGAGGCGCGGAAATGCCCAGTCCCGGTGGTGGCGGCGTTGTGCTCGTCAGATTTGCCAGGATGCGTTCGAAACGTGCCGTGTAGCGATCAGCGTATTCCGGCGTGCGGGAATGGTAGGCGCCCGCCGCCGCGCTCCAATTTCCCTTTTCGGCATAAAGTTCGGCGAGCAGACGCGCGGCGTATTGTGCGTTCACGAGCGGGTCGAACATTTGCTCGATCGAGCCGAAATTCTGACCGTGCCACTTGTAGTTGATCTGAAAACATCCAACGTCGAAGCTTCGGGCGCCACGGCCAAACGCGGCGAGTGCATAGGCCGTAGCCTCGTCGCGGGTGTCGAACCAAGCGTCGTCACCCTCCATATTGACCGCCCAGGGCCAGGCGCGAAAGGCTCCCTCGAGGGTGCGGCCGGTTTCGGTCAACGATATTGCGCGCATCACCGCAATCGGGACGCCACTTTGCCGCGACGCGATTTGGGTGACTTGCTCACAAATCTCGCTATTCGCGAAATTTGCCGCGGCAGGGTGTGCGACTAGCAGGATCGCAGACAAAACCATTGCCGAGATACGCACCATCGGGATTCTTCCCTTGCCTTCAGGCGCATGTTGCGCCCAGTCGAAAGCTACGCTCGCAGGCATTGAGATTTGGTAACCAACCCTGGCAAAGCTCAGCGATCAGCATTTTCGGCGAGCGCAAGATCGAGCGCGGCGCGTGCGTTGCGGCTTTCGGCGAGGAGCGTTCTTGTGGCTGCGAGTGACCCTGGCGCGTCGGCCGCATCGCGGGCTTCGGTTGCGGCAAGGCCAAGGGCTTTGACCAGGGCCATTTGTGGTGGAGTTCCGAGCCGCATTACCTCTGACCAGTCGCCCGCGCTCCAAGCCTCGGCACCTGCCAGATCCAATGCCTCCAACAGCAAATATGCGCGCCGCGCAGCATCGTGGTCGCCGGTCAGCCGCAATGCATCGGCCCGCGCCCGGGCGGCCTCGGTACCAGAAAGGCCGGCGATTTCGGCAAGCGCCGCAGCGCCATCTTGCTGCATGATCGCGGCGCGTGCGCGCAGCAGGCGCCCGGCATCGAACCGGACAGCCTTGGGGCCGAGCACTTGGCGCGCCTCGGCGGGAAAACCAAGGACCAGAAGGCGTTCGGCGGTCTGCAACTGCAGCGGCCAGTCGTTCTGCTGCAAGATCATTGATTTGCTGCGAAAATACTCGGTTACAAAGGTCACTTCGTCGGGTGTTGAAGCAAGCTGGCGCAGCAGTTCGGCGGTGGTTTGCGCGATGAACTCGGGCGACGCGCCCTTGGGCATACGCCCCAACGCATCAAAGGCACGCACGAATAGCCCAGATGCGCCGGCGGCCAAGATGTGCGCGCGGGCCAGGGTGGCACCGTCAGGCGCTTCGCGATGCTCGAAAGCAAGCGCCGCCACCGCCTCAACCAAGGCAAGATCAATCGAGGCACCCGAAGCGAGAAGCGAGTCGACATATAGCGCCAACGCGCGCGGAGCGTCTGGTCCGTTCTCGGCAATGATCGGGCCGAGCGCTGCTGCCGCTTGCGTGTGCGCGCCGCGTGCCATGTCAATATCGGCGTCGATCAGGCCAGTCGTAGACTCGTGGTTTCCGGGCGCACGGGTGATGGCATCGCGCACGGTGCGGGCAGCCGATTCTGCGCCCAAGGTGATAAGTCGCTCAGCCAGACGCGGCCCTAGCAGTAGCCGCAAATTCAGAGGCAGCAGCGAGAAGCCGCGCAAAACGGCATCAGTGTTCCGGGCATCACCGGGTTTCAGCTCGCGGTTTGAAAGAATCGCCCAAAGAGCGGCGGGCGAATCGCAATCGGCCATCTGCGTCAGTCGGGCGCCGGTTGCAACCGCCCTGTCATCGATCACGGCAGCCATCGCGCGCAGAACGTCGCTGTCGACGGGATCAACCGCGAACCCGTCGAGCAGAGCAGCAACCTCGGCGCCCATGCCGAGTGCAAGATACAGGCGCGCAAGCGCCAGAACGGCATCGGGAGATGGCTTGTCGAACTCGCCCAACAAGGCCGTCTGCGCAGATCCGATTTGCAGCGCGGCCGGGTGATCACTTGCCCAGGCGCCGACATCGACGGCGGCAGCGGGCAGGCAGACCAGACCGACGGGATTGAGCTGCTGGGCGGGCGGGCCGCCTTTTGCATCGCGGTCGAATACGGTTTCGGAACGCAGCGCGATATGGTCCTCGGGCCTATTCGGCGTCGCTTCGTGCGGCGCGTCGTTCTGGGGCGTCGTTGTGGAAGCCAACTCGGCGACGGGCTCAGAGAGGTCGCCGGGCAATGTGATCGTGACCAAACCTTGGCTTGCCGCTCGGCTGAGCTGTGTGAGCAGGTGCCCCTCAGCTTCGGTGACGCGCGGGTCCCGGATTGATGCCGCACTTTCGGATGCCACGTGATCTGCGGCGCTGGTTTCGGCCGTCAGTGGCGGTGCGGAGCTCTGCCAATAGTTACCGAGAAAAGTGTCGATAAAAGGTGAGCGGGTCGGCAGGCGGAGCGGCAACGAGGGGCGGCGCGCAGGGTTGTTCAAAGGATCTTGCGCGCCCGGCGATTCGGGGCTGAGCGGTGCCTCAAAACGCGACCCGACAGGCGCTGTGCCCGATACCACGTCCAGCACGATCGTACCGGGTTTGATTTCAAACGCGGAGGCGTAGGTTCCAGACGCAACCTTCAGAGCCAATGTTGCAGCGGCCGGAGCCGTGACATCAAGAATCCGACGGCGCGGAATGAGATCGAATACGCGCGCGAGGTCGAAGACAATTTCGGGACGGGCGAGTTGAAGAGAGTAGCCGTTTTCGGTTCGGCCCATCCGCCAATCTGTCGGCGCCTCCAAATTCAGCACCAACCGCGAAAACGTCGCGTGCTCTCCCGATTTGACCAGCACCGTTTCGGCCTGCGCGGGCGCCGTTAACAGCATGAGAGCTGCCGCAAGGTGCAAGATCAGATTCATGCTGCTTCCTGCTTGATTGCCTTCAGAGCCTCTTCAAGCTCGGAAAAGCTCGGCCGGATGTGGTGCGGGGTGTTCTGGCGGCCAACCTCGATGCAAATGTTGGTGGCGTGGTTGTGCAGGTTGGCAACGAGCACTTCGCGGATCAACTTGTAGAAATGGCTGTCTTCCTCCACCACCGATTTGACCTTTTGCGCGAAGGGCCCGGCAAAGCCGTAAGCCATGAAGACGCCGAGGAAGGTGCCGACCAGCGCGCCACCAATCATCTCGCCCAGAATCTCTGGCGGCTGGTCAATCGAACCCATGGTCTTGATCACACCAAGCACGGCCGCAACGATGCCGAGCGCTGGCAGGGCGTCGGCAATCGCCTGAAGCGCATGGCTGCCCAGCAATGCGTGATGAAGATTGGCCTCGAGCTGCTTTTCCAGCACCTCTTCCACCTGATGCGGGTCGTCGTAGTTCATCGAGGCGGAGCGCAAGGTGTCACAAATCAGCCCGACGGCCTCATGATCCTTGAGGATTTTCGGGTACTTGCCAAAAATGGCCGAGATCTCGGGCGATTCAATGTGTTCCTCAATCGCGACCGGGTTCTGCCGCGCAAGCCGGATCAGTTCAAACAGCAGGCACAGCAGATCGCGAAAATCGGCGGGCTTCCATTTTGTGCCCCCGAAAACTTTCAGGACATCTTTGAGCGTGTGCTTGATCGTGGCGAAGTCGCTCGAAATTACGAAAGCGCCGACCGACGAGCCGCCGATAATGATCATTTCGTAGGGCAAGGAATGCAGCACGATTTCAAGGTGCCCGCCCGCCAGCACAAAGCCACCAAAGACCATCACGAAGATGACGATAATGCCTATGATGCCGATCATGCGCTTGCCTCCGTCATGACCCGAAGCTTTGCAGATCGGCGTTAACAATAGCTGTGCACATCACTGAACCGGCGCATTCGCGTTGCGCCCGGCGATCAGCACGCTGATCGCGTAAGCGGCCTTTGGGTCGAGCCCGGCGAGTACCTGCGCCGCGGCGTCAGGCCGCATCCGCGAAAGGAACCCGGCGGCGAATTCAGGCGCCATTTCCGAAAAGAGAGCGGCGGCATCCTTTGGTTTCATGTTTTCATAAAGCGTCACCAGCCGGGTAACATCGCCCTCGGCAGCGCCATCAGCAATGGCAAGTGTCGTTGCAAGCCTATCCTCGGCGGCGATCAGCTCGGCCAGTTTAAGATCGAGCTGTGTCTGCGCAAGGGCAACCGTTTGCGCGCGGCTCGCAAGTGCCTCTTCGCGCTTGGCGAGCGCCATTTCTCGGCTGCGCAGTGCCGCAAGCAGTGCTGCCGATTCGGGCGGTGGCTCACAGGTTGTGGTGGGCGCAGGGGCTGTTGATGTGACGGAAACGGCAAAGGCCTGGCCCGCGGTTTCGCCAATCCGGATCATGCCCGACGAGGCCAGAAGAACTATGATGACCCACAAGGCGCCCGGCCTGCCCCATTTTTGTGCGCGCCTGGCCGGTGTGCGGTCGGGAGCCACCACAGCTGCGCCAGCACCGCTCATTCCGCAGCCTCCAGATCTTCGTGGTGTATACGACGTCGCACCACCCGGAGCCGCCGGGCGCCTTGGCCGGGATCAGGCAGATCGTGCATGGACGCGAGCAGCAACTCCAGACGCTCCGCTGCGCTTTCGGAGCGTTCAGTAAGCGCCGTAAGCGTTTCGGCCGATGCACCGGCTGTACTTTGCGCCTTTTGCAGCGCCTTGGTCATGTCATCGACCTGCGCCGAAAGGACTGCGATTGCACCACCCATGCCTGTTTCAAGTTGGTTGAACCGGCTGAGCCGCTGCGCCAGCACCAGACAGTAGGCCATCGCCCCAATGGCGCCAGCACCCAGAAGAATGTCTGCAATGAGTTCCATGCCGCAGCCTCCTCAGTTTACCACGAATTCTGTCACCAACAGGTCACGCACGCGCCCCTCGCCAGTGACAATCTGAACCCGTCTCAGCATTTGCGCGCGCAAGCGGATCAGCGCACTTCTGTCTTCCAGCTCGGCAACCTCGACGGCACGCAGGTACCCGTTCAGCACATCCATGACGCGCGGCAGCAGCAAGATCACTTCGGCTTGATAGGGCTTTGCAACCTCAAGCTGCGCCCGAAACAGCAGGTGCCGTGCGCCCGTTCCTGTTCCAAGCTGGATTACCAGCGGTTCCATCGGCACGAAGGCGATGTCGGGCAGGGTCGCGACCACGACGCTTTCAGGGGCAACTGGCGCCGAGTCCGGAGCGGTAAGAATCAGCCCCGAATAGGCGGCAAAAAACCCTCCGGCGCCGAGCAGCAGCATTGCGCCAAGCCCGGCAAACAACGGCATTTTCGACTTCCTTGCAGGTGCGGCTTGCGCCGCGGGGTCATTCTCGGCCATGGCATCCCCGCACATTCGGTTTGCCAGATATAGACCCAAGCTCACTAACCGATTGTTAAGCGCAATCGGGCATTGATCGGGGGACGACGGGCAGAAGCCCGCGCAACTGGAGGTGCGTGTTGCAGCCTTTGATTGGCCTCTGGATGGCGCTTGATATGCGCCGCCGCGTCATCGTTTCGGTGGCGACGCTTGCGGTGTTTGCTGCAGTTTTGGGGCTGTCCGGGCTTGCCGCGAAACCAACGATGGCACTGCTCTACGCTCGGCTTGAAGGTACCCAGGCGGGCGACGTTGTGGCCGCACTCGATCAGCGCGGTGCCGCATACGAGGTGCGGGGTGACGCGATCTATGTTGAATCAGCCAGACGTGACGAGTTGCGCATGATGCTGGCGGGCGAAGGCCTGCCCGCAACTGGCGGCGCCGGATACGAGCTTCTTGATTCGCTGTCGGGATTCGGGACGACATCGCAGATGTTCGACGCCGCCTACTGGCGCGCGAAAGAGGGAGAATTGTCACGGACGATTTCGACGAGCCCGCTGATCCGCTCGGCGCGCGTGCATATTGCCAACCCGACCGCGCAACCTTTCCGAAAAGAGCTGCATCCCAGCGCATCTGTGATCGTCACAACCGTGGCAGGCGGGCTTTCACCATCTCAGGCCAAAGCACTGAAATATCTCGTCTCTTCTGCGGTATCTGGAATGACGCCCGACGATGTTGCGGTGATTGATGCGATTGGCGGCCTGATTGCCTCGGGCGAAGAGCCTGCCTCGGGCCCTGGCGGCGATACGCGCGCGCTGGAACTGAAAAGGAATGTCGAGCGGCTGCTTGAGGCGCGGGTTGGATATGGCAACGCGGTGGTCGAGGTTTCGGTCGAAACCGTGACCGAGCGTGAGGCAATCACCGAACGCACTTTCGACCCGACAAGCCGCGTGGCGATTTCGACAGAGACGCAGGAGCGCAGCAATTCCACGTCCGATTCGGGCAAAGGCGCGGTGACTGTCGCCTCGAACCTTCCGTCAGGCGCGGGGGCTGCCGGCGATACCTCGCAAAGTCAGCAGAGCGAAACCAGTGAACGCATCAACTTCGAAGTGTCCGAAACCACCCGTGAGGTGCTGCGTACCCCCGGCGCTATCAAGAGGTTGAGTGTGGCTGTGCTGGTGGATGCGGTGCAGATGACTGCGGCCGATGGCGCCCCAAGCACCGAGCCGCGCGCCGAAGAAGAACTTGCAGCCTTGCGCGATCTGGTCGCTTCGGCTGTCGGCTTCGATGCTGCGCGCGGCGACGTCATCACGCTCAAGTCGTTGCCTTTTCAGCCTGTGGCGCGGGTGGGTGAATCGATCGAGGCGGGTTTCCTATCGACCCTCGCCATTGATGTGATGGCGATTGTCCAGATGGCTGTTCTGGCGGTCGTCGCGCTGGTACTGGGTCTGTTCGTCCTGCGTCCGATCTTCACCCGGCCATTGCCGTCGCGCGTGGTCGAACTTCCTGCGCCAGCGCGCGGAGCTGGTGCAGACCCGGCGCGCGCACTGACTGGCGTCATCGACGATGAAAGCTATCTGCCGAGCGACCTGCCGGTCATTTCCGGATTTGACATGGCAATGCCGATGGCCAGCGGCGATTTCGGCGGCGCATCGGATTCCAACGATCCGGTGGCGCGGCTGAAGAAACTGATCGCCGAGCGGCAGGACGAGTCGGTCGAGATTCTGCGTAGCTGGATGGAAGATCACGGAGAGCATGTCTGATGGCGCTGCCGTTCAAGCTCGAGGCCTTCGACACCGGTGAATCAGCCGACGAAGCGGTGCAGATGAACCTCACCGACCTCGAAGAAGCAAAACTCGCGGCCTTCGAAAAGGGATATAGCGCCGGTTGGGAAGACGCCGTGGCCGCGCAGGAGGGCGAGACGGCCAAGATGCGCGGCGAACTCGGGCGCAATTTGCAGGCGCTGTCGTTCACCTATCATGAGGCGCGCGGCCATGTGCTGCGCGCGCTTGAGCCGCTTTTGCGTGACATGGTGGTCAAGGTGCTGCCGACTGCCGCGCGGGAAAGCGTGGCGGCGGTGGCGCTGGAGCATCTTCTGCCCATGGCCCAGCAGATTGCGGACGCGCCGATGACCGTGGTGGTCAATCCGCACAGCCGGGAAACGGTCGAGGCGATGTTGCGCGCACATGTGGCCTTCCCCATCCAGTTCAACGAGGAGCCGTCGCTCAGCGATGGACAGGTCTATCTGCGTTTTGGAGAATCAGAGACGCGTATTGATCTGGATGGTGTCATCTCCGCAATCGCAGGCGCCATTTCGGCGTTTTTTGATCTTGAGAATGTGGAGATAAAAGATGGATAACCTATCCGGGCCCGGCACGCCGTCTGCAAACCCCTTCACGCAGGTTCCCATCGAGATCACGATTTCGGTCGGCAAGGCGCGGCCGCTGGTCCGCGAACTCTTGCGGCTGAAGCGAGACGCGATCCTGCCGCTCGACCGGCGGGTCGATGACCCGGTGGAACTCTATGTTGGCGACAAGCTGATTGCGCGGGGCGAGTTGACCGAGCTGACCGGTGATCAGGCGGGCCAGCTCGCGGTGCGCCTGACCGAAGTCGCCGACCTGCAGAACGGCCTCTGAATGCGCTGCGCGCTGCTCCTGCCGCTCTTGCTGCTGGCGCTGCCTGCCGGGGCGCAGGAAATCACACTTTCGCTTGGCGAAGGCGACAGCCTTGCCGGCCGCACCATGCTTACCATCGCGCTTCTGACCGTTCTGAGCCTCGCGCCCGGTCTCGCGATCATGGTGACGTGCTTTCCGTTCATCGTCACGGTGTTATCGATCCTTCGGCAGGCGATCGGGTTGCAGCAATCGCCGCCGAACATGCTGATCGTCAGCCTGGCAATGTTTCTTACATGGTTCATCATGGAGCCGGTGCTTACAGATGCCTGGGTTAACGCTGCCGCACCGCTGATTGACGGGACCATCGACATCCCCACCGCCTTCGATCTGGGAGCGGTGCCGTTTCGCGGCTTCATGGCGCAGCGTATCGACCCGGATACATTCACCGCGTTGCTCGCGCTGCGCCCCGAACCTGCGTATGACGGCGCGATCGAGCAGGCGCCTTTGTCAGTGCTCGTGCCGTCATTCATGCTTTCCGAAGTTTCGCGCGCCTTCGAGATCGGGTTTTTGCTTTATCTTCCATTCCTGATCATAGATTTGGTGGTTTCGGCCGTTCTCATGTCGATGGGCATGATGATGGTGCCTCCTGCTGTGGTGGCGCTTCCCTTCAAGCTCGCTTTCTTTGTGGTGGCCGATGGCTGGACACTGGTTTCCGGGGCCTTGGTGCGAAGTTACTTCTGACCGCACCGGCGCCGCCACGCCTAGCCCTGCGCGCGCAGAAGGGTGATCGTGGTGCTGCCATAGCGGCGCTGATCGAGAAGCGCGAAGCCCACGGGTGGCGCCGGGGACGCAGCTTCCTCCCAAACCACGAAAGCACCCGGTGCCAGCCAGCCGCCTGCGCGGCATGACGCAAGCGCCAGTTCCCCCAGCCCCTTGCCGTAGGGCGGATCGAGAAATACGAGCCCGAAGGGCGCACCGTGGTTTGCCCCCATGTTTCGGGCATCGTGCCGCAAGGTCTTGGTGGTTTCGGCCGCGCGCATCAACCCGACATTGCGCTTGAGCAGCGTTAGCGCCGCAAAGCCGTTATCGACAAACACCGCCTCAGCCGAACCGCGCGACAAAGCCTCAAGCCCGAGCGCCCCGGTGCCCGCGAAAAGATCAAGCACCCGAGCGCCTGGAATGGGGTTTCCGTGGGTGCCATTGATCAGCAGATTGAAGATGCTTTCGCGCACCCGGTCCGAGGTGGGCCGCAACTGCGCTTCGGCATCGCCCTCGCCAACTTCGGCTAGCTTCAGTCCACGAAACGCGCCCCCGATGATCCTCACAGCAGTGCCTTGAGATCGGTTGCGGGGTCGGCCACAGCTTGCGCCGCCGGGCTGCGGCCGGATTCGATTAGCCGCTTTCCGACCATATAGGCACGCGCGTCGTTCAATGCGTCTACCGCAAGCAGGGATTCACCGCGGAAATACCAGACCGAGTATCCTTCGGCGCGGCGGGTTATGATGTGATCGTAACCGGCGCTAAGCCCCGCAATCTGCAGCTTCATGTCGTATTGATCCGACCAGAACCACGGTTTTGGCACATAGGCGCGCCCGGCATCCAAGATATTGGTTGCCACACATTCGGCCATGTCAATCGCGTTGCCCACACTTTCCAGCCGCAGCCGCCCGCCCGCGTAGGGGAACGAGGCGCAATCGCCCGCAGCCCAGATGAAGGGGTCGGAAGTGCGGCCACGGGTGTCAACCGCGATGCCATTGTCGATTGCCAGACCAGCGGCTTCGGCGAGCCCCGTTTCCGGGCTAACACCAATTCCGACGATCACCAGATCGGCGGGCAAACTGCGCCCGTCCGCAAGCTCGACCGAATGCACTGATCCTTGGCCTGCGATTCTGGTAATGCCGACGCCTTCGATGATACTGACCCCATGCGCCACATGCAGGGCTCGGATCGCGTCGGCGGTCTCGGCGCTTGCAACGCGGCCCAAAATGCGTGGGGTGGCCTCGACGAGCACGACCGAAAGCCCCAACTTGCGCGCAACTGCGGCGGCCTCCAGCCCGATATAGCCGCCGCCCACCACCACCAGTCGCGCATCGTGCTGAAGCGCAGGCGCTATGGCATCGATGTTGGCGAGATTGCGCACGACATGCACGCCCGAAAGCTCGCCACCAATGCTGGCTGACAAGCGGCGCGGGGCCGCCCCGGTGGCCAAAACGAGATTGTCATAGGGCACCGTCTCACCGCCAAACCGCACGGCCCTGGCGGCGCGATCAATGGCCTCGACGCGTGCGCCCAGCCGCAGCTCAATCCGCTGTTCGGCCCAGAATTCGGGCGAACGCAGCAGCAGCCTCTCAAGCGGCATTTGGCCAAGCAGATAGGCCTTTGAAAGTGGTGGCCGCTGATAGGGGGCAATTGGCTCTTCCCCCAGTATCGTGATTGCGGCATCGTAGCCCGATATGCGCAGCTTGGCAGCCAAAGATGCGGCCGCCTGGCCTGCGCCAACAATCACCACGCCAGCCATTGCTCTGCTCCCACTGGTCAATTCCGGTCCGGACCCTATATCTGGGGATGACAAAAACGCAACGCGAGAGGATGCACCATGACGATTTCCGTAGGCGACACTTTGCCCGCCGCCACATTCCTGCAAATGGGTTCCGCTGGCCCCGAGCCGGTTGATCTGGCGCCGCGCCTGGCCGGGAAAAAGGTCGTGATCTTTGCAGTTCCCGCAGCGTTTTCAGGCACCTGCACCAATGCACATGTGCCCAGCTTTATCCGTACAAAACCGTTGTTCGAAGCAAAGGGCGTATCCGAGATCATCTGTGTTGCGGCCAACGACCCGTTCGTGATGAAGGCTTGGGGTGAAAGCACTGGCGCAGCGGCTGCGGGGCTGACCATGCTTTCCGATGCAGACGGTAGCTTTGCGCAGGCGCTGGGTCTGAGCTTTTCCAACCCCGCCACCGGTTTGCTCAACCGCTCGCAACGCTATTCGATGTTGGTCGAAGATGGCGTGGTCAAGGTGCTACGGCGCGAGGTGAAGGGTGGTACCTGCGAGATTTCGGGCGGCGAAGCCCTGCTGGCGGAAATCTAGACCTTGCCAATGGCGCGCCTGTAGCCCGGGCGCGCCGTCCGCCGTCCGCCGTCCGCCAGTGCGGCACTTTGCGCTTTGGGTTCGGCACAAGGAATTCGGGCAGGCGCATGGTCGCGCCATAGGCCGCTTTGACAGCGGCGCGTCCCCTTCTGGGCCTTCTGGCATTTGATGTGCATTTGCTTGTGGCACTGCGGATTTGATCTAGCGGAAACCTTCGCCGTCAACGCGCCCGCCGGATTGCTGCGATGCAGCATAGAAATGCTGCGCAGCATCAGTCAGATTTTTTCCGCTGCCGAAACGGGCCTAGCGCGGTCAGCGCTGCGATCTCGCGCTCAGTATCGCGGCGTTCTTGCTCCAGAAAGTGCGCAACCGCCCTGCCAAAGCCTGGGTCTGCTAACCAATGCAGTGAATGCACAGCCGCTGGCAGATAGCCCCGCGCAAGTTTGTGCTCGCCCTGCGCCCCGGCCTCGACACGGCTGAGCCCGTGCGCAATCGCCCAGTCTATTGCTTGATGGTAACAAAGTTCAAAATGCAGGCTCGGGTGTTCCTCGATCGCACCCCAATAGCGCCCGTACAGCGCGTCGCGCCCGATGAAGTTAAGCGCCCCGGCAACCCAACGCCCCTCCCGTCGCGCGAGCACCATCAGCACATCGGCATTGAGCGCCATTGCAGCACTGAAAAACGCATGGGTCAGATATGGCCTGCCCCATTTGCGCGCCCCGGTATGCTGGTAAAACGCCCACATCGCGTTCCAATGCTCGGGCAAGATATCGTCGCCTGTCAGGGCTACTATTTCGCCCCCAAAGGACGCAGCCTCGGCGCGCTCCCGGCGCAGCGCCTTGCGCTTGCGTGACGTGAGATCGTCCAGAAAGTCGGAATAATGGCTGTAGCCGCGGTTGCTCCAGTGGTATTGCGTCGTGAGCCTGCTCAGGTAGCCCGCGTCGGCGCCCGCGGCCGCTTCCGGCGCGGTGCAAAACGTCACATGCGCCGACGAAAGCCCCGATCTTTCGGCCAGCACCCTAAGCGCCTCAAGAATGCCCGCGCGCCCGGCGGCCTCCTGCCCAGGCCTGGCCAGTAACCGCCGCCCCGTCACCGGGGTGAACGGCACCGCAACCTGTAGTTTCGGGTAATAGTGCCCACCTGCGCGTTCAAGCGCATCGGCCCATCCGTGGTCGAAGATGTATTCGCCCTGCGAGTGGCCTTTAACATAAAGGGGTGCAACGGCCAGGGTATTTCCCTCGTCACGCAGAATCAGCGGGCGCGGCTGCCAGCCTGTACCACCGCCGACAGACCCGGAGGATTCAAGCAGGGCGAGAAACCGATGCGTGGTGAAAGGGTCAACGGGTTGCCCTCCGGTCGCAGTTTCCGGGCAGGCGCAACTATTCCACTCATCTTCAGAAATTTCCGAAACTGACGAAAGTATGGTCACCTCAGACATATCTGATTCCTGCGCGGCTACGCATGCTTCGCCGCAGCATAACCTTCGAAGGTAATGTTGTCGGCGACCCGTCGTGCCTGTGCTTCGGCCTCGGGCGAGCGGATTGTCCAACACAGCACCGCCGCGCCTCTGGCTTTCAACTCTGCCACCCGCGGCCGTGCCAGATCTGCGGCTTCATGCGAAATGAACGAGGCACCGACCCGGTCGTAATCGCGGATGTCGCGCAGGTGGTCGCAGACCGCGCCAAGCAATTCTGGGTAGTCCTCCGGCAGATACGCAGCAGTTGTCAGCCCCACCGCAACATCTGGCGCCGCCGCGCGAAAAGCTGCGACCGAATGGGGGTTGAATGACATTACCGCCACCGGCCCCGCGTAACCGCGCAGCGCCGCGGCCACCGCAGTTTCCAGCGCGCCAACTTCCGGCCCGTTGGCCCCGCTCTGATCCTTGATCTCGATAAGCATTGGCACGCGACCCGCAACCTCGGCCAGCACGCGCGCAAGCGAGGGCACCCCCTCACGCCCGCCCAGCAGCGGCAGGTCCGCCAACGCTTTGGCGCTCAGGTCAGTGATCTTGCCGGTCTTTCCCGTCAACCGCTCCAACGCATAGTCATGAAACACCATTGGCACCCCATCCGCCGACGGTTGAATGTCCAATTCAATGCCATAACCTGCATTAATCGCTGCACGGACAGCCTCGATCGAGTTTTCGGGGCGACCCTCGCCGCGATTGTGATAGGCCCGGTGCGCCAGCGGAATGCGCAGGAAATCGGGGTGAAGCGCAGGCATCATGCAACCTCGAAAACAGCGTCGATTTCCACCGCCACTCCGCGCGGCAGCGACGGTGCCGAGACTGCGGCGCGCGCGTGCCTTCCGGCCTCGCCAAACACTTCGACCATCAGGTTCGAGCAACCGTTCACCACTTCGGGCTGATTTGTGAAATCGGAGGTGGAGTTCACGAAACCGACAAGCTTGACGACCCTCAGAACCCGGTCGAGATCGCCGCCGCAGGCGGCGCGCGCCTGTGCCAGCAGCGCAAGCCCGCATTGCCGCGCGGCCAAGGTACCCTCGGCAACGCTCAGGGATTCGCCAAGACGACCCGTGATCAATCCATCAAGACTCTGGCTGATCTGCCCCGAGATGAACAGAAGATTTCCACTCAATACGTAAGGCACATAGTTGGCTGCAGGTGCCGGCGCCGTCGGCAACAGGATGCCAAGCTCGTCAAGCCGCGCCTCGATCTTTCCGCTCATATCAGTTCTCCGGGTATCTCTCGCCACGCCTTGCTGCGCAGCATTTCAAACGAAACGTCATGCCGCAACGCAGCGAAATCAAGCAATCATCGCCTCGGCCCGCTTAAGATCAACGCTCACCAGTTGGCTCACGCCCTGCTCTACCATGGTCACGCCAAACAGCCTGTCCATACGCGCCATCGTCACCGCGTGATGCGTAATGATCAAGAAGCGGGTATCGGTGCGGCGGGCCATTTCGTCCAGCAGGTCGCAAAAGCGCGTCACGTTCGCGTCATCAAGCGGGGCATCAACTTCGTCGAGCACGCAGATCGGTGCCGGGTTTGCAAGGAACACGGCGAAGATCAGCGCCATCGCGGTCAATGTCTGCTCGCCACCCGACAACAGGCTGAGCGTCGAGAGTTTCTTGCCGGGCGGTTGGCACATGATTTCAAGCCCCGCCTCAAGCGGGTCGTCCGATTCGACGAGCAGCAGATTGGCTTCGCCACCGCCAAAAAGATGCGTGAAAAGCAGCCGAAAGCTTTCGTTCACCTGCTCGAATGCGGTCAAAAGCCGCTCGCGCCCCTCGCGATTAAGGCTACCGATCCCCGCGCGCAATTTGCGGATCGCTTGTTCCAGATCGGCTTTCTCTTGCACCAGCGAATCGTGCTCGGCCTGAACGGCACGCGCGTCGTCTTCGGCAAGAAGGTTCACCGCGCCAAGCGCTTCGCGCTGGCGGCGCAGCCGCGCGACATCGGTTTCAAGCGCTTCGGCATCGGGCAGCCTTGCAACATCGGCGCCAAGACTGTTCAGCAAAGCCGCAGGCGATAGGTCGGTCTCGTCGTGAATGCGTGCTTCTGCGGAGGCGACTGCCGCAAGCGCGGCATCGCGACGGGCGGCGGCGGCGGCGCGTGTTTCTCGTGCCTCGCTTGCTGCTCGCTCGGCATCGCGTTCGGTCTCAGAGGCAGCACGCAACGCGGCATCAGCGGCAGCCAATACGTCGGAAGCCTGCGCCCTGCGCGCCTCGGCCGCGCTGACCGCTTCGGCGAGTTGCGCGCGCCGGGCGGCAAGCTCCGAAGGAAGCGCGATAGCACCCACCAACGCCGCTTCGGCTTCGGACCGACGCGCGGCAAGCTCGGCGCCACGCTTTTCGGCGGTGTCGAGCCGAAGCCGCCAACCGGACATCTCCTTGACGATTTCTTGCCTGCGGCGCAACCGCGCCTCGCCCTCGCGCCGCAAATCCTCATGCGTAGAACGTGCGGCGAGCATGCTGACCCGCGCCGCTTCAACCGAAAGTTTGGCGCGTTCAACCGCACCACGCGCCAACCCAAGATCGGGCAGCGCCGCCAGCGCCGCCTCGGCTTGCCCCTGACGTTCGCGTGCCGCCATGGCCTCTTGCGCGTGGCGCGACTGCGCCTGTTCGGCCGATTCCAGCCTGCTGCCCGCAATCGAGCGGTCCGCCTCGGCGCGGCTAAGTGCGCGGCTTGCCTCGGCCAGCGCGCGGTCGGCCTCGCGGCGCGCCTCACGTGCGGCTGCGTCGGCGCGGCTCGCTTCGGCTAGTGCGTGTGTCAGCGCCTCATGTGCCTGCCCGGCGCCAATCGCGCGCGCGGCGACGTCCTCCAGATCGCGCTTCAATTCAACCAGCCGGTTGAGCTGCTGCAAACGCAGCGCTGTTGCCGAGGGCGCGTCTTCAGCCGCCGCGCGCAGCCCATCCCATCGCCAGAGGTCGCCCTGAAGCGAGACGAGCCGTTGCCCTGGTGCCAACAACGGCTGCAATTGCCGCCCGGTGGCGCGGTCAGGCACCATGCCGATCTGTGCAATTCTCCGTGCAAGCAGTTCGGGCACGCGCACCTGCGCTGCCAGCGGTAACGCCCCCTCGGGTAGCGGTTGCGGCTGCGGATAGTCGGGCAACGCGGCCCAACCTGTGCCCGAATCGCCTGTGGCCTCGGGGGCGCGCAGGTCATCTGAAAGCGCCGCACCCAGCGCCAGTTCGTAGCCCTTGTTCACCTGCATCCGGTCAAGAACCTGTTTGCCGCTTCCGGCCTCGCGTTCGACCAGCCGCGCCAGCGCAGCTACCTGCGCCCGCAGCGCGCCCGCTTCGCCCTCGGCCTCCGCTCGGGCAGCGCGGGCGCGCGACTCGCGCTCCTGAACTGCGGCGCGGGTATCTTCGGCGGCAAGCAGCGCTGCTTCGGCGGTGTGAGCGCGCGCCTCCGCTTCGCGGCGCTCTGCTTCGGCCTGGGCGTGATCATGCCCGGCGCGGGCCAGCGCCGCCCGGGCATCCATTGCCGCGGCCGTGGCGCGGGCGGCTTCGGCCTCGCCGCGCGCAGCCGCAGCGTGGAGGTCGGTCAACAAGCGCTCGCCCGATTGGTGGCGCGCCGCAAGTCGTGCTGCGTCCTCGGTTAACTCTGCCAGATCCGCCTCGCGCGCCTGCAACGCCTGCGCGGCCTCTGCTGCCCTAACTGCCGCCGCCGCAAGGTGGGCCTCTTGGCCGTCGCCAGCCTTGACGATCTGACCTTGCTCCCACTCCAGTTGCGCGATGGTTTCGAGCGCGTCGCGGTTCAACCCATCCTCGCGCTCGGCATCTTGCGTCAACCGTTCGATCTGCGCCCTGAGTTCGGCTATGCGCGCTTGCGCTTCGGCCTCCTGCGCCCCCAACGCATCGCGCTCGATCATCAGGCGTTGCAGAATGGCACCCGCGACCGTCGCGGCTTCGCGCAAAGGTGGCAAAGCCTCCTCGCGCGCGGCTCGGGCGCGCACCGCCCCGCGCGCAGCAGCTTCGGCGCGCCCGGCCGCGAGGTTATCGGCAGCAAGGGCCGCATCCGTTTCAGCACGCAGCGCCTCGGCATCGCGCCAGCGAATATAAAGCAACGCTCCCTCGGCGCGGCGCAACTCGGCCCCTATCTCGCGGTAGCGCGCAGCCGCGCGGCTTTGCCGCTGTAGCGCTGCGAGTTGCTGCGCGAGTTGCTCAACCACGTCATCAACCCGCAACAGGTTCGACTCGGCGGCGCTCAGCTTCAGTTCGGCTTCATGTCGGCGCTGATACAGCCCGGAAATACCCGCGGCCTCTTCCAATATCCGCCGCCGTGCCTTGGGCCTTGCGTTGATCAGCTCTGCGATCTGCCCCTGGCGCACAAGCGCGGGTGAATGCGCCCCGGTTGACGCGTCGGCGAACAACATCTGTACGTCACGCGCGCGTACCTCGCGCGCATTGACGCGATAGGCCGAACCCGAATCGCGGGTGATGCGCCGCACGATTTCGATCGTGTCAGCTTCATTGAACCCGGAAGGCGCCAGCCGTTCGCTATTATCGATAGCAAGCGAAACCTCAGCAAATGCCCTAGCCCCGCGCGATGCGGCCCCCGCAAAGATCACATCCTCCATGCCCTCGCCGCGCATCACGGTCGGGCGCGTCTCGCCCATCACCCAACGCAGCGCTTCCAGCAGGTTCGACTTGCCGCAGCCGTTTGGCCCGACAACACCGGTCAGCCCGTCATGAATGACGAGGTCGGTCGGGTCGACAAAGCTCTTGAAACCGTTGAGGCGAAGCCGAGTGAACCGCAAACAGATACCCCTTGCCCCGGAGTGAGTCTCCGGCACGAAATCTTTCGCGCGATGGGCGCGCCTGTCAACCGCCAGACGCGAGATATGGAGGTAGCCGGGCGGATATCCACAAGATATGTGTGCGCCGGTTCTGATGTCAGCTATTCCACCGACTCCCGATTCGTCGGGCTTGCGCGGCGAAGGATCGGCGCTAGGCTCGCGCAACCCATGCCGCAGGAGCATTGCATGATCCCCGCACTTGTAACCCTTCTGGTGTTTCAACTTTTCGGCGAAGTGGTCACACGCGGCCTTGGCCTGCCACTGCCCGGCCCGGTGCTTGGCATGGTTGCACTGGTGCTGACAATGCTTGCTTTCCCGAAACTCGCGGCTGCGGTGCGGCCGACTGCGCAAGGGTTGCTTGCGCATCTGTCGCTCCTGTTTGTTCCCGCCGGGGTAGGTGTCGTGGCGCATCTGGGTGTGCTGCGCCAGGAAGGCGCGGCGCTGATGCTGGCGTTGATCGTCTCAACTGTGGCCGCAATTGCGGTGGGCGCCCTCACATTTACTGCGGTGGCCCGCCTTGCCGAGGGGCGCAAGAATGGCTGATGCGGCCCTGATCTGGAGCTACCTGACGCGCGAGCCGCTCCTGTGGCTCACCGCCACGCTGATCGCCTATTGGGTGGGCGACGCGGCGTTTCGTGCCAGCGGCCGCAAGCCCTACGTCAACCCTGTGCTGATTGCGGTTGCAGCACTTGCATTGGTGCTGAAAGGAACGGGAACCCCCTACGCAACCTATTTCGAAGGGGCGCAGTTTGTGCACTTCATGCTTGGCCCGGCGACCGTCGCGCTTGCACTTCCGCTTTATACAAACCTCGCCCAGGTGCGCCGCGCCGCCTTTCCCATGCTTGCGGCACTTCTGGCCGGGTCGCTGACGGCAATTCTTTCGGCATTGGCGATTGCGCGCGCACTTGGGGTAGACGCCTCGGTGCTTTCAGCGCTTGCGCCAAAGTCCGCTACCGCCCCCGTCGCAATCGGCATTGCCGAGCGCATGGGCGGTTCACCAACCCTTGCGGCGGTGCTGGTTCTGACCACCGGCATCATCGGCGCCGTGGTGGCTACGCCGTTGCTCAACCTGCTGCGCATAACGGATTGGCGCGCCCGCGGTTTTGCCACCGGTGTTGCGGCACACGGCATCGGCACGGCGCGTGCCTTTCAGGTGAACGAGACCGCAGGCAGCTTTGCTGGCATCGGCATGGGGCTGAACGCGGTGCTGACCGCGCTGATCGCGCCGCCACTGCTCGCGCTCTTTTTGTGATGCAATTGCATTTCGCCCGCCGCGGGGCTATTTCAACCCGGCGCGGCGGTAAGGGGCACTGACCATGAACTGGATCTCGAACTACGTCCGACCCAAGATCAACTCGTTGTTTTCACGCCGCGAGGTGCCCGAGAATCTCTGGTCCAAGTGCCCCGAGTGCGGCACCATGCTGTTTCACCGCGAGCTGAGCGACAACCTCAACGTTTGCACCTCTTGCGAACACCATATGCCAATCACCCCGCGCGAACGTTTCGCGGCGCTGTTTGATGGCGGTATCTTCTCCGAGGTTGAGGTGCCGTTGCCGGTTCCCGATCCGCTCGCCTTTCGCGACCAGAAGAAATACCCCGACCGGTTGAAAGCGGCGCAAAAGGCCACCGCCGAGCCCGAGGCGATGCTGGTGGCCGAGGGCGAAATTGGCCGCACCCCGATCATCGCCGCCGCACAGGATTTCGCCTTCATGGGCGGCTCGATGGGCATGTATGTCGGCAACGCCATCATCGCCGCCGCCGAACGCGCAATCAAGCTCAAGCGCCCGCTCGTGCTGTTTTCAGCAGCGGGTGGCGCGCGCATGCAAGAAGGCATCCTCAGCCTTATGCAGATGCCGCGCACAACGGTTGCGGTGCAGATGCTGAAAGAGGCAAGCCTGCC
The DNA here is from genome assembly GCA_002842855.1 of Alphaproteobacteria bacterium HGW-Alphaproteobacteria-4. GTDB lineage: Bacteria > Pseudomonadota > Alphaproteobacteria > Rhodobacterales > Rhodobacteraceae > UBA6213. The sequence goes on from PHEE01000014.1 coordinate 41,347, forward strand.
CTATATAGTGGTTCTGACCCACCCAACGACCGGTGGCGTGACCGCATCCTATGCCATGCTGGGAGACGTGCAGATCGCCGAGCCCAACGCGCTCATCTGTTTCGCTGGCCCGCGCGTAATCGAGCAAACCATCCGCGAGAAATTGCCCGAGGGCTTTCAGCGTGCGGAATACCTTCTCGATCACGGTATGCTCGATCGGGTCACCCACCGTAAGAAGCTGCGCGAAGAACTGACAACGATCCTGCGCATGCTCATGCTACAGTCCCCCGCAATCGTGGCCGACCTGCCCGCCCCCAGCCCCACCACCCCCTGAAACTGCCTTGGTCCAAATATCCTCGGGGGGTGAATTGCGCGTCAGCGCAAGAGGGGGGCAGACGCCCCCCCTTTTTCAGCCGGAGCCGCCGCAATGCCCCAGCCATCCGACGAAATCCTGACCCGGCTTCTGGCGCTGCATCCGAAGATAATCGACCTGACACTTGACCGGGTGGAGCGTTTGCTTGCCGCGCTCGGCCACCCCGAGCTTTCTTTGCCCCCGGTCGTCCACATCGCGGGCACCAACGGCAAGGGCTCGACGCAGGCAATGCTGCGCGCGGGAATGGAGGCGGCGGGTAGACGCGTGCATGCCTATACCTCGCCCCATCTCGCGCGATTTCACGAACGTATCCGCCTTGCGGGCGAGATTATCCCAGAGCCGCAGTTGGCGTCGCTTCTGGAAGAGTGCGAACAGGTCAATCTTGCGCATCCCATTACCTTTTTTGAAATCACTACCTGCGCCGCCTTCCTCGGCTTCGCCCGCACCCCCGCCGACTTCACTTTGCTCGAAGTCGGTCTCGGTGGCAGGCTCGACGCCACCAATGTGCTGCCCCGTCCAAGGCTCACCATCATCACGCCGGTCTCGATCGACCATCAGCAATATCTGGGCGACACGTTGCCCGAAATCGCAGCTGAAAAGGCGGGTATTCTCAAGCGTGGCGTCCCCTGCGTGGTTGGCCCGCAAGAAAATGACGCGCTTGAAGTGATCACCGCGCGGGCAACACGTCTCGGTGCCCCGCTCCTTGTGCACGCTCAACACTGGCAGGTTTTCGAAGAGCGCGGGCGACTGATCTTTCAGGACGAAACCGGCCTGCTTGATCTGCCGCTGCCCAACCTTCCCGGTCCGCACCAAATTCAGAATGCAGGCGCTGCCCTTGCAGCACTTCGCCACCTTGGCTTTGACAGTGCCGCTTGCGAAGCGGCTGTCACCCGCGCCGACTGGCCCGCCCGGATGCAGCGCCTCCGCCAGGGCCAGTTGGCCGAGGCCGCGCCAGACGCCGAGCTCTGGCTTGATGGTGGCCACAACCCCGCGGGCGGGCAGGCACTTGCCGCCACGCTGGCACGAATGCCGCGGCGGCCAACCCATCTGATCGTCGGCATGCTCAACACCAAGGACATTGCAGGCTACCTGCGCCCCCTTGTGGCGCAGGCCGCAACCCTGACCGCCGTCTCGATACCGGGCGAGGCCAACACGCTCACCGCCGAGCAGACGCAGGCCGCCGCGCGCGCAGCCGGAATCGCCGCCAGCACCGCTGAATCCGTGCTTGCCGCAGTCAAAATGATAACCGCCACCGAGCCACGTGCCCGCATCCTCATCTGTGGTTCGCTCTATCTCGCAGGTGGGGTACTGCGCGAAAACGGTTAGCGTTCCATGGCCCAGTCAGCCGCCTGAATCTCGCGCAAGCGGCTGGCGGTGCGGGCAAACTCGAAGGTTCCTTCACCCTCAACATAAAGTCGTTCCGGAACATCCGCCGCCGAACAGATCAGGCGTAGCTTTGCCTCATAGACCGCGTCGATCAGCGTGACAAAACGCTTGGCCTCGTTGAAATTGGCCGCTGACAGAAGCGGGATTTCATCGATCATCAATACCCGAACGGCACCTGTCAGCGCCAGAAAATCGGCTGGCCCGAGAGGACGCGTGCAAAGTTCCCAGAAACTCGCCCGGACAACGCCGGCGTGGTGACGCTCCAGCACCAGTTCGCGCCCCAAAAGTGGCAGCCGCAGCGCGGTGCCGGGGTCGGCACCGGTCAAATCATCCCACATAGCCTGCATGGCCCGCTCGGCCGCCGCATCTGCCGGGGTGAAGTAAACCTGCGCCCCGGCCAGCCGATGCTGTCGATAATCGGTCTCGGCTTCCAGCTCGCACACCGCCAGCCGCGCGCGCAGCAGTGCGATGAAGGGTAGAAAAAGCGCGCGGTTCAGCCCGTTGAGATAGAGGTCTTCGGGTGCCCGGTTCGAGGTTGTCACCACCACCACACCCAGATCTGTCAGGTATTGGAACAATCGCCCCACAACCATTGCATCGGCGATGTCGCTGATCTGCATTTCGTCCAGACATAACAGCCGGACCTGTGCCGCGATTGACTCGGCCATCGGGCGGATCGCATCTTGCACCTCGGTCTTTCGAAGCTCGTGCAGGCGGCCCTGGACCTCTTGCATGAAGCTATGAAAGTGCACGCGCCGTTTGGCCGGAGCGGCGACATGGGCAAAGAAAAGGTCCATCAGCATCGACTTGCCGCGCCCGACCCCGCCCCAGAGATAGACGCCTTTTTCAGGTTGAACCACGGTTGCGCGCCCCAAAAGGCCGCGCAACCCCGCAATGCGACGTGGCGGCGACTCGAGCGCCTGCCGCACCGTTTCAAGCAGCGGCAAAGCGGCGCGCTGTGCGGGATCGGCGCGCAATTCGCCTGCCGCCACTTTTCCATCATAAATTTCGGTCAGACTTTGTCTCATGCGCCTCCGATAGCGCGGCCTGCGCGCCTTGAGAACCCCGCTCGCATCGCATAGGTTCGCGCCGTCACCGCAACCTTTCACGGAGATCAGATGACCCAGCGACTTCACCTCGTATTCGGCGGCGAATTGGTCGACCCCGTACATACCGAGTTCAAGGACGTCAGCAAGATCCATGTCGTGGGTGTTTTCCCCGATTACGCCAGCGCCTATGTGGCCTGGAAGGCCAACGCCCAACGCACCGTTGACGATGCGCATACCCGCTACTTTCTCGCGCATCTGCATCGCCTGCGCGACGAGACCGAAGCGGCAAGCCCCACCGAGGAGTTGGGTGGCTAAGCGCTACCGATCATGCCTCGCTCACTTGCCCTTTGGCTGCATTTGCTGACGCACCGCGAAGCTGTGCCGCAGGCGGATGACGTGTCGTTGCCGCAAGTAACGCGACCGGCGGGCGCTATGATCTGCGTCCATATTGCTGCGCTGGAGGCACAGCCCGCTGCGCTGTTTCTGGTGCGCGCAATCCTGCGCCTGCGGCCGGGCATTGGTATTGTCGTGACAGGGGCAAACTCGGGCGTTGCCTTACCCGCAGGTGTCATGGCGACGTGCGCGCCAGCGGGAACAATATCGGCGGCGCGCGCATTTCTGGCTGCCTGGAGCCCCGATTTGGTGCTTCTCGTGGGGGCGCCGAAGCCGAAAACAATGCCTACTGCGTTGTTGATCGAGGCAGCGGCGCAGAATGTGCCGCTATTGCTTGTCGAGTCGCGTTTCGCTGCGCCGGGCGGTGCGCGGCTGCCGTGGTTCTGGCCGCGCGCGGTACTGCGCGCGCAGTTGGCGTGCTTTCAACGCATTCTGGTGCCCGATCAGGCGAGCGCTGCGTGGCTCGCGCGGCTCGGGGCAGCACTTGATCGTGTTCACACATCGGGCAGCATCCGCGAACCAGTAGAACCCCTTCCTTGCACCGAGGCCGAACGTTCGGCGCTCGCCCGGCAGCTGCATTCGCGACCGGTCTGGTTTGCGGTAGCTGTTCCCGAGGCCGAAGAGGCGACGGTGCTCGATGCACACGAAAAGGCGCTTATGCGCGCGCATAGGATGCTTCTGATCTTGTTACCAAAAACGCCCGATCGTGCCGAGCAGATTGCCGCGGCAGTCGAAGCGAGGGGGCACAGAGCGGCGCGTCGCACGCTTGAGGAAGAACCCGAAGACGATGTTCAGGTGCTTGTTGTTGAAGATGAAAGCGAGCTTGGGCTCTGGTATCGGCTGGCGCCTGTTACATGGATGGGTGGCACCATGATTCCGGGCGAAACATCGCGCTCGCCCCTGGAACCTGCAGCGCTCGGGTCCGCCATCGTGCACGGCCCTGCCATCGCTGCGCATGGCGCTGACTATGCCAGGCTCGCCGAAGCAGGCGCAAGCCGCGTAACGGGCACACCCGCAGCGCTGGCCGATGTCGTGGTCGAGCTGATCGCGCCCGACAGGGTGGCTGCATTGGCTCACAATGCATGGCAGATGATTTCAGGTGATGCGGGCGTGGCCGAACAAATGGCGCGGCAGGTGCTTGCAGATATGGATGAAGCCGCAGCGCATGCCGGGGTGCGCGCATGATACGCGCGCCGCTTTTCTGGTTTACCCCGCCAGACCGACCGGCGCTGGCTGCGCGTCTTCTCGCGCCGCTTGGTGCGGTTTACGCGGCGGCGACAGCAAGGCGGCTTCGACGCGGCGGCGCGGGTTTTGTGCCGGGGGTTCCGGTGATCTGCGTCGGCAATCTGAATGCAGGTGGCACCGGTAAAACGCCAACGGTGATTGCGCTGGTGCAACTTCTGGCGGAACGCGGGGTGACGGCACATGTGGTAAGCCGTGGCCACGGTGGGCAGTTGACCGGGCCGGTGCAGGTTTGCGAACGTGCGCATTCGGCGGTCGATGTTGGCGACGAGCCGCTGCTGCTTGCGGCGTTTGCTCCGACATGGGTGGCGCGTGATCGCGCGGCGGGCGCCGCGGCGGCGGTGGCGGCTGGGGCGCAGGCAATCGTGCTTGACGATGGGCACCAGAATCCGGGCCTTCACAAAGACCTGTCGCTGGTGGTGGTCGATGCTGCGCGAGGTTTTGGCAATGGCCGCTGCCTGCCGGCGGGGCCGTTGCGCGAGCCGGTGCCGGTGGGTCTGGCCCGCGCCGATCTGCTTCTCTCTGTCGGTTCCGCCGCAGCGCAGGCAGGCTTTTCGACAGTTTGGGGCAAGAATATCGCGGTCCCCCGCCTGACCGGAGCGCTGGAGCCTTTGGAAACCGGCATGGATTGGCAAGGGCTGCGCGTGCTTGCTTTCGCGGGCATCGGGCACCCGCAAAAGTTCTTTTCCACCTTGCGCTTGCTGGGTGCCGAATTGTTGCGCGGCGAAGCGCTGGAGGACCACCAGCCGTTCAGCCACGCGCTGCTGACCCGTCTGGAGGTCGAAGCGCGTTCGCTGGGCGCGCAGATGGTGACGACCGAAAAAGACGCGGTGCGGCTTCCCGCAACCTTCCGGCCCAAAGTGCTGGTTCTGCCGGTGCGCTTGCAGATGGACGACACAGCGCCACTTGACGCCGCACTGTTGCGGCTGGGTCTTTAACGCCCGAGTTCGGCGCGCACTTCGGCGTCGTGCTCGCCCAAGGTGGGCGAGGGGCGGACGAGCGCCAGTTCGGCCCCCGAAAACCGCACCGGCAGCCGAACGCCCGGCACTCCGCCCGGCGTAATCTGCATGCCGCGTGCGACGATTTGCGGGTCGGCAAAAACCTCGGCCATGTCGTTTATTGGCCCGGCGGGAACGCCTTCGGCCTCGCAAGCTGCCAGCAGGTCCGATTTCGTCCAGATTTGCGTTACCGATGAAATCCGCTTGGTTAGATCGCCGCGGTTCTTGATACGGTCGGAATTGGTGATGTATTCGGGTGCGAGCGCCAATTCCGGTAGATTCAAGAGTTTGCAAAGCCGCTGATATTGCGCGTCATTTCCGGTAGCGAGGATCAGGTGTCCGTCGGCGCAGGGGAACACCGCATAGGGCACAAGGTTCGGGTGCGCGTTGCCGAGCCGCTGCGGTGCATCGCCGGTGGCGAGGTAATTCATCGCCTGATTCGCCATCACTGCCGCCGCCACATCAAACAGCGCCATGTCGATGTGCTGGCCCTCGCCGGTCGCCGCCCGCTGGTGCAGTGCCGCCAGAATCGCAGTGCTCGCATAAACGCCGGTGAACACATCCACCACCGCCACGCCCACCTTTTGAGGCTGGCCGTCAGGCTCGCCGGTCACGCTCATCAGCCCCGACATGCCCTGGATGACGTAGTCATACCCTGCCCGCTCGGCGTAGGGGCCATCCTGCCCAAAACCGGTGATCGAGCAGTAGATCAGCCGCGGGTTCAACGCGCGAAGGCTTGCATAATCAAGCCCGTATTTCGTAAGGCCCCCGACCTTGAAGTTTTCGATCACCACATCGGCGCGCGCCACCAGATCGCGCACGAACGCTTGGCCCTCGGGCGTGCGAAAATCACAAACGACCGAGCGCTTGCCCCGGTTGGTGGCGTGAAAATAGGCCGCTGCCTTCTCGCCCTCGCGGGTGATGAAAGGTGGCCCCCACCGGCGGGTATCATCGCCCTCGGGCGCCTCGACCTTGATCACATCGGCGCCAAGGTCGGCCAGCATCTGCCCGGCCCAAGGGCCGGCCAGAATCCGCGCAAGTTCAAGCACCTTCAGCCCGGCAAGTGGCGTCATGCCTATTTCGCCAGTTCCGCGTCAAGGATGACCTTGAGCGCGTCATAGCCCATGTTCGAATACTTCACGCCGTTGACAAATAGCGTTGGCGTGGCGTTCACGTCATCGGTGGTGGCGCGGGTCTGGAAGGTGGCAACCATCTGTTCGGCGCGCGCATTGTCGGTAAGGCACACGTTAAGCGCCTCTTGCGTCATGCCAGCCCTGAGCCCGATCTTGATCAGGTTGGCCGCAACCGTCGCGTCGGCGCCATCGCCGATCCAGTCGCGCTGGGTTTCATAGATCACGTCGGTGACCGGGTAATATTTCGCAGGCCCGTCGCAATTGGCTACCATCGCGGCCATCAGACCAAAGCGGTCGAAATACACTTCGCGGTGGATGAACTTCACCAGACCGGTGTCGATGTAGTTGGCCTTGAGCTGGCCAAAAACCGTGTCATGAAAGTTGGCGCAATGCGGGCAGGTGTACGAGGCGTACTCGATCAGCGTTACCTTGGCCTGCTCATTGCCCAAGATCACGTCGGGCAGAAGTTCTGTCGATGCGGTGCCGGTTGTTTGGGCGACGGCGGCGAGCGAAAACTCGGAGTTGGATGCGGAAGGCTGGGCCAGCCACCACCCGCCAGCCGCCACGGCGGCGGCGGCGGCAACGCCCAGCATCATGATCGGGGTAGCTTTTGCCATGGGTCAGCCTTTCTGAGGGTTGGAATCGGTTTGGCCGCGGCGCGGCACTTGCTTGGCGCGGGATAATACGTTCTGCCCCAGCATCGCAAGGGCGGCGCGCAGGTTGGGGTCGGAAACCGCCGATACGGCCGCCTCTGCGCGGCGAACCGCCACTGGGTCGGGGGCGGGCGGCTCGGGTTTAGGGGCGGGGCCAAAAGCCGCCTGCCCCTCGGCAAAGCCGATGGGTGCGGTCTGAGTCAGCAAGATGCGGGAAATCGCGTTATAGCCATAGCAGGCGTTCACACGCTCGCGGATATGATCCAGCTGCATCTGCACCACCGGCGCCAAAGGGCCAATCGTCAGCAGCGTCAGCGTGGCACCAAGACCACCCTTGCCGTAACCTACTTTGACAGGGCGCGTATGCGCTGCAATTTCTTCGCCCACCACCTCGGGCCAATGCGTCAACAAGCGCGCCACGGTGAAGCCGCGCGTTTCGCCTGCCTTGCGCACGGGTTCGCGCACCAAACTGCCGGTCGGCTCGAAGCCGCGCATCCGGCGCTTGTGGGGCGAAAGTGTCATCGCGGGCTTTCCCTTTTTGCGCGGTCATTCTAGGCAGGTTACGCGGTTTTGCCAGCCCATTGCCGCGGGGAGCCATAAAGATTGCGTGACGGAGCAGAGGCGGAACTCGGGCAGGCGTTGCTGGCGTGGTATGATCGCCATGCCCGTATTTTGCCGTGGCGTGTTGCGCCGGCGGCGCGTGCCGCGGGCGCGCAACCAGACCCCTATCAGGTCTGGCTTTCCGAGGTGATGCTGCAGCAAACCACCGTCGCCGCCGTGCGCGGCCATTTTGCGCGCTTCACCGCCGTCTGGCCAGATGTGGCAGCGCTGGCCGCCGCCCCGGATGCCGAGGTGATGGCCGCGTGGGCGGGGCTTGGCTATTACGCCCGCGCGCGCAATCTGCTGGCTTGCGCGCGGGCGGTTGTGGCTGACCACGGTGGCCGCTTCCCGGCCACCAGTGCCGGGATGCGCAGGTTACCAGGCATTGGCCCCTACACTGCCGCCGCGATTGCCGCGATTGCCTTTGATGAACCCGCGACCGTGGTCGATGCCAATGTCGAGCGTGTGGTGTCGCGGATTTTTGCAGTGCAAACGCCGCTGCCCGCGGCCAAACCCGCGCTGACCGTGCTTGCCGCGCGCCTGACGCCCGCGCGCCGCCCCGGTGACCATGCACAGGCGATGATGGACCTCGGCGCCACGATTTGCACCCCCCGGGCGCCCAATTGCGAGGCTTGTCCGATCGCCGTGTTTTGCGTGGCGCGCGCCAAGGGCGTTGCTGCGGCACTGCCATTCAAGGCTGAAAAACCGGCCAAACCCACACGCCTCGGCATCGCATACGTTGCCCGCCGCGAAGATGGCGCACTGCTGCTGGAACGGCGTCCGCCGCGCGGGCTATTGGGCGGCATGCTTGGCTGGCCGGGGTCGGATTGGGGTGATAACCCGGCGGCTGCGCCGCCCCTTGCCGCTGATTGGCGCGAGGTGCCGGGCGAGGTGCGCCACACCTTCACGCATTTCCATTTGCGCCTGCGGGTCTGGCTGGCCGAGGTGGCCACGGGTGGCAACCCGGAACGTGGTCACTTCACCCCGCCAGCCGAGTTTGACCCTGGCGCCCTGCCAACACTGATGCGCAAGGTCTGGCGCCACGCGCAAGCCACCCTTGCGGCTCGATAACCCGGGCGCATCTGCCGCAGGTCATGTCAATTGCGTCTGATCGTCGCTCGGCTATCATCCGCGCGTTTTCGCTACCCCGGAGGGACCGATGTCTACCCGCGAAGAAATCCGCCGCCCCGCCCGCGCTTTGCCATTCTGGCTGTCGCTTGGCATGGTGCCGCTGGCCATTCTTGGCGCCACTGTCGGCGGCTGGACCGTGATCTTGCTGCCGGTCTATGGCTGGGTGGCGGTGACGGTGCTCGACGCGATCCTGGGGCGCAACGAAGACAACCCCGATGTGGAAACCCCCGAGGCAGACCTGTTCTGGTATCGCCTGATCACCATGATCTGGTTTCCTGTGCAGTTTGTCACGATCTTCGGCATGATCTGGTGGGTGACCCATACCGACCACCTGAACGCGCTGGAAACCATCGTGCTGTTCTTCGGCGTCGGCGTGATTTCGGGCACGGTGGGCATTGTCTACAGCCACGAGCTGTTTCACCAGAAGAACAAGCTGGAAATCGGGTTGGGCGATCTGCTGCTTTCGACCGTGTTCTACGGGCACTTTCATACCGAGCACCTGCTTGTGCACCACTGGTATGTTGGCACCCCGCGTGATGCCGCGACCGCGCGCTATAACGAGGGGTTCCATCGCTTTTTCTGGCGGGTGCTGCGCGATTGCCCGCGCTCGGCGTGGCATGCCGAAAAGCTGATGCTGGCGCGCGCCGGGCGCAGCATGTGGCACCGTTCCAACCCGTTCTGGCGCTACGGCGCGCTGCAACTGGTGATGATTGCGCTGGCGATCTACCTCGGCGGCTGGGTGGGGCTGGCGCTGTTCGCCTTTCAGGGCTTCATTGCAATCTGGCAGCTTGAGTTGACCAACTACGTTGAGCATTACGGCCTGACGCGCGAACACAAGGGCGAGGGCAAGTATGAACATGTGTTGCCGCGCCATAGCTGGAACGCCAGCCACATGGCCTCGAACTGGCTGCTGATCAACCTGCAACGCCATTCCGACCACCACTACAAACCCGACCGCCGCTTTCCCTTGCTGCAAACCTACACCGATGAGGAAGCCCCCCAATTGCCTTATGGCTACCCGGTCATGACCACGCTGGCGATGATTCCGCCGCTGTGGCGGCGACGGATGAACCCGCGCGTGCGTGCGTGGCGCAAGAAGTACTACCCCGAGATCACCGACTGGTCGGCCTACAACAAGGGCACCAACCCGATGCCTGCGGGGTCGGTCTGAACCCGGAAGCCGCGCCGTTGAGTCGCGTGGAATGACCCGCGCGAAAGGCGTAGAATTTGCTCGCGGCGCCGAATGCCGGCGCCGCGAATTCTCTTCTTCGCGAGGAGGTGCGGATGTTCGGGAAATTGATGGCGACACTTGCGGTTGCCGCAATTGTTGCGGGTTGCGCGACGACAGCAGAGGTGGCGGTGCCGTTCAATGCGGCCGAAGTTGCCTATATCAATCAGAGCGGACCGGCAAAGGTAAGCGGTCAGGGCTTCACGCGTCTGTCCAACGGTGCCGTGATCACCTGCGCCGGCACCAAGGCGGAGCTGGTGCCCGCTGGTCAGTATGCCAAAGAACGTATTGCGGCGATCTACGGCAATGTCGGCGGCGGGACCATGTCCGTTTCGCAGCCGATGCCCAGCATAAGCGCGCCGTCTGAATACGCGACGATGCGGCGCACGACAGTCTGCGATGCCTCGGGCAACTTCGAATTCGCCGGGGTAGCCAATGGCGACTACTATGTCATGACCGTCGTGCAATTCGTTCGCGGTCAGGGCTTCGCCCCCGAGGGCAATCGGCTGGTCAGGCTGGTGCGTGTCGCCGATGGCAAAAGCCTCCGCGTGGTCATGAACTGAGCGGAAGAAAAAACCCCGCCGTTCTTCACGGCGGGGCAAGGCGGTGCCAGCGGGCGGGCCGCGCAGCACTGGCGATTTCGGGTAGGTATCAGGTGTCGGGTGCGTCCATTTCGGCGCGAATCTGCTGGCGCAGAATGTCGATCGGCACCATCTTGCCCTCGCGTTTGAAGTGCCAGTAGGTCCAGCCGTTGCACGAGGGCGCTCCTTCCAGATGCGCGCCGACCTGATGGATCGAACCTTTCACATCATTGCCGATAAGGGTGCCATCGGCGCGGACCTTGGCCTTGAAGCGGTTGCCGAGCGAGTAAAGCTCCTCACCCGGCCGCAGCATGCCGCGTTCAACCACCTGACCGAAGGGCACGCGCGGTTCGGCGCGTTTCGAGCCGGTGGTTTCCAGCGCCTCGCGGTCGAACCGGCGGATGCGGGCAAGGCGGCGCTCGGCCACTTCGCGGTAGGCGGCTTCGCGCTCGATACCGATGAAATCACGCCCCAGCATCTTGGCCACCGCGCCGGTGGTGCCGGTGCCGAAGAACGGGTCAAGCACCACGTCGCCGGGGTTGGTGGTGCCGACCAGCACCCGGTGCAGCAGGCTTTCGGGCTTTTGCGTGGGGTGCGCCTTGTCGCCCGCGGCATCCTTTTCGCGCTCATGCCCGGTGCAAATTGGCAGCACCCAGTCTGACCGCATCTGCACGCCGTCATTGAGCGCCTTAAGTGCTTCGTAGTTGAAGGTGTATTTGCTGGCCTCTTCCTTGCTTGCCCAGATCAGCGTTTCATGCGCGTTGGTCAGCCGCTTGCCGCGAAAGTTGGGCATCGGGTTCGATTTGCGCCAAACCACATCGTTGAGGATCCAGAAGCCCTGATTCTGCAACTCGGCGCCCATACGAAAGACGTTGTGATAGGAACCGATCACCCAGATCGCACCATTGGGTTTCAGCAGGCGCCGGGCGGCGGCGAGCCAAAGCTTGGTAAAGCGGTCGTAGGTGGCGAAGCTGGCAAATTGGTCCCAGGCGTCATCGACCGCATCGACCTTGGAATTGTCGGGTCGGTGCAGGTCACCCTTGAGCTGCAAATTGTAGGGGGGGTCGGCGAAAATCAGATCAATGCTGCCCTCGGGCAGCGAATTCATTACCTCGATGCAGTCACCCGCAAGGATCTGGTTCAGCGGCAGCGTGGCTGGCGCTGGCCGCGTAAGGGTCTTGGTCATCTGCTGCCTCTGTCCCCGGCATTTGCGCCGTTTTCTTTGCAACAGAATGAGTCAAAGGTGATTCGCCGTCAAACGCTTTTTGAATCAATGGGTTAGAGAAATATCTTGATACAAGATGTTGTGCACCGGCTTGAATGAACGCCTATGGTGTGGGGTGACGCCCAGATTTCGCAGCGCCGTGAGATGGTCGGGCGTGGGATAGCCTGCGTTTTTTTCCCAACCATAGCCGGGGAATTGTTGCGCCAAATCCACCATCAGCGCGTCGCGCGCCACCTTCGCGATGATCGAAGCGGCGGCAATCGAAAGGCTGCGCGTGTCGCCCCGCACAATACATTCGGCGCTGGCTGCCAGGCCGCCAGGCATCCGGTTGCCGTCGATCAGGGCATGGTCGGGGGCAAGCGCAAGCGCCGACAGCGCCCGGCGCATTGCCAAATGCGAAGCCCGCAGGATGTTGAGCGCATCGATCTCTTCGACGCTCGCATGCGCCACCGCGCAATCGGCGCTGGCCCAGATCTCGGCAGCCAGCGCTTCGCGCCTTGAAGCGCTGAGCGCCTTGCTGTCGTTCAGTCCGGGGGGAATGTTGCCCGGGTTCAGCACTACGGCGGCGGCGGTGACCGGGCCGCAAAGGGGGCCGCGGCCGACCTCATCGACCCCGGCGATGCGGAACAGGCCGCGCGCTTGCGCCGCGGCTTCGAATGCATAATCGGGCTTGGTTTTCATGTGACGATGAAAGCCGCAAAGGCGACGTCAGCGCAACGCAAAAAGGCGGGGGCATCGCCCCCGCCCCCGCCCGCCGCAGGCGCACTGCTCAACAACACGCGGCGTTGGAAACCGTTAGCGGCGCGCCACCTTGAAACCGGCATCCGCAAGGCACGCGGTGCCGTAAACGCGCTGGGTGCCCCAATCGGTGCGGATGTCAAAGGCGCAGTTCGAGGGCAGGCGGGCGGTGAACCCTTCGTCGCGCAGGCATTGTGCCGAAACCACTTCGCGGTTGCCGGAATTCAGGCGCACGGAGCGCAGGCAGGAGCCCGGCAACCAGGTGGTGCGGTTTTCCCAACCGTTGTTGCCATGGCCGTTCCAGCCGTTGTTGCCCCAGTTGTTGCTGGGCGGCGGCGCGCGGCGTGGTTGCGGTTGCGGTTGCGGCTGCGGGCGTGCGTTGCCCTTGTTGGCGTCATTGATGACCGCGCCAAGCACCGCCATGCCGAGCAGCACACCCAGAAACTCGCGCCCGTTCTTGTCAAGCGCGGCGGCAGGGGATGCGGTGATGCCGGTCAGCGCGATGGCGGCGGCGGTGGTCAGGGCGATCATACGTTTCATATCTGCGGTTCCTCGTGGGGGCGTCTGGCTGGCAGCGCCGGTTGCGATGAAGGTGCTATTGAATATCAACCCGGCTTTGGCGCAATCTCGCAACTATGAAAACGCTCATCGCCCTCGCATTGCTGGTGGCAGCCGCCAGCCCCGCCCATGCTGCCTGTTATGCCGATTACAAGGCCAAGCAGGACGCCCCCCTGCGGCTGCACTACGGTGTGGCCGAGCTTTCCGACGCCGCCTGCGGGTCGGCGCAGGCCGCTGCGGCGGCGCTTGCGCCCCGCCTTGCGCAAAACGGCTGGACGCTGCTCAACATTCTCTCCATCTTCGGACCCGAAGGGCTGGAGCAGAGGAAAGACAGTGCCGGGTCGAATTACCTCCGTTACTGACAGCCTGCGCAGCGGCAGCCGCGCGGTGGTCTGGGGCATTGGCGCCGTTGTGGCCATACTCGCCGCTGCGGCGGTGGGCCTGTTCCTGTCGCTTCCCGATGCAAATGCCTTCAACGCACGTGTTGAGCGCATCTTCATGGAAAACGACGCGCTTACCGGCGCAGGCGAGGTGCGGTTGCTCGAGGTGCTGGCGCAATCTGGCACCTCGTTTTCCGAGGTGTTGTCCAGCTACCGTATCATCATCTTCATTCTGTTGCTTTTCGCCGCAGCGCTGCTTATCGCGGCGCTGGTGTTTCTGTTGATGATCGTGGCGCTCAACCGCCGAATGGTCGAGATTCAGCGCGCCGGTATCGAGGTGCGCAGCCTGACCATCGCGCGCGCCGAAAACGCGGTGATCCTGAACGACATGGCATTTACCCTAACCCCGGCCGCGATCGAAACGCTGGCGGTGCTGGCCGAGGCGCGGATGGATGACGACGTGCTTTCGGGGGCCGAGATCGAGGCAGTGATTTCGGGTCGCTCCGCCGCCGATTGCGACGAATCGGCAGGTGCCACGCGCATCAAACGGCTGCGCGATGCCTTGGGCAACCAGTTGGTGACCGAACTTCTTGTGCGCAACATTACCCGCAAGGGGTACATGCTCGCCGTCGACAAATCCGCGATCCGGATGACCTGACAGCGGGCTGGTGACCCCGGATGGATTCGAACCATCGACCTGCCGCTTAGGAGGCGGCCGCTCTATCCCCTGAGCTACGGGGCCAATTGCGCCTTAATGCGGGCAATCGGCGCTGCGCGCAAGCAGGGTTGCGGGTTTTTACCAAGCAAGAAAGTTGCGCAATATGATGCCGCGGTTACCATTCTTTCCGCGTTAGCGATAACATCATGGGACGCAGATACTTGCACTGGCGAAAGCTTTGGCGCTAAGCATGAAGAAACCCCAGCTTGAAAGGTTCGCCGCGTGACTCGCACCCCGCTCGACCCCCGCCGACCACTTACGCTGCGCGACGTATCCGAAGCCTCGGGCGTTTCGGAAATGACCGTCAGCCGGGTGCTTCGCAACCGTGGCGACGTGTCTGATGCCACCCGCGCAAAAGTGCTCGAGGCCGCGCAGAGGCTTGGCTATGTGCCGAACAAGATCGCGGGCGCGCTGGCCAGCCAGCGCGTCAACTTGGTTGCGGTCATCATCCCATCGCTTTCGAACCTCGTTTTTCCCGACGTTCTCGGCGGCATTTCCGAGGTGCTGGAGGATACCGGGCTGCAACCGGTTGTCGGGGTGACGAAGTATTCGCCGCAACGCGAAGAATCGATTCTGTACGAAATGCTTTCGTGGCGTCCCTCGGGCGTCATTATCGCGGGGCTTGAACACACGCCCGCTGCGCGCTCGATGCTGGAAAACGCTGGCATCCCGATTGTCGAGATCATGGATTCCGATGGCAAGGGTGTAGATTCGGTGGTGGGTATCTCGCACCGCCGCGCCGGGCGCGAGATGGCGGCCGCGATCGTGGCTGCGGGCTACAAGCGGATCGCATTTCTTGGCACCAAGATGCCAGATGACCACCGTGCCCGAAAACGGCTGGAAGGGTTTATCGAAGGTCTGGCGAAAGCGGGTCTGGAGCTGGTGGATTCAGTCTTTTATTCCGGTGGGTCAGCGCTCTTGAAGGGGCGCGAGATGACAAAGGCGGTTCTGAAGCGCCATCCGGAAATTGATTTTCTGTATTACTCCAATGACATGATCGGCGCGGGCGGGCTGCTGTGGTGCCTTGAAAATGGCTACGATGTGCCGGGCAAATTGGGGCTGGCGGGGTTCAACGGGGTTGATCTGCTCGACGGTTTGCCGCGCAGACTGGCGACAATGGATGCCTGCCGCCATGAGATCGGCATCAGGGCCGCTGAGATCATCGCCGGGCGCAGCCATTCGGGGCAAATCGGCGGCGAGGTGGTGGAACTTACGCCGGTGCTGCAACCGGGCGACACAATTCGAAAAAGATAGGGCGCTTTCCGCCCCATTCTGGCCCTTGGCCCGTTCACCCGAGGGTGCCTTTCAAAGAAGAAGCCGATCAGGCTTTCGGTCGGAAGGCCTTGATGCGCGCCGGGTCGGTATCGATGCGGCCTGCGCCGATCAGATCGAGGCAATAGGGCACAGCGGCGAAAACGGCATCAAGACAGGTGGCGATGGCCGCGGGTTTGCCGGGAAGCGTGATGATCAGGCTTTTGCCCGCGATGCCAGCGCTCTGGCGAGACAGGATGGCGGTCGGTACTTCGCGCAAGCTTGCGCGGCGCATTTCTTCGCCAAAACCGGCGAGCTCCTTTTCAACCACGTCTGCAACTCCCTCGGGGGTTTCGTCGCGGGGTGCGGGGCCGGTGCCGCCGGTGACAAGAATCAGATCGGCACCCTCGGCAACAAGTCGGCGCAGCGTCGCGGCGACGCTGGCGCGGCCATCGGGGATGATGTCGCGGGTGATGGACAAAGGCGAAGTCACCACACCGCCTAGCCAGGCTTCAGCTGCCGGGCCGCCCTTGTCCTCGTATTCACCGCGGCTGGCGCGGTCGGAAACGGTGACAATTGCGGCCCGCGCCGTCATTTCTTTACCCGCGCGTTGCGCGTGGCGATCAATTTCAGGCGCAGCGCGTTGAGATGGATAAAGCCTGCGGCGTCTTTCTGGTCATAGGCGCCGGCGTCGTCTTCAAAGGTCACATGGGCCTCGGAGTACAGGCTGTTTTCGGACCAGCGCGCAACGGTGCGCGCGGCGCCTTTGTAAAGCTTGACCCGCACGGTGCCGCTGACATGTTCCTGGCTCTTGTCGATCAGCGCTTGCAGCATTTCGCGTTCAGGCGAATACCAAAAGCCGTTGTAGATGAGTTCGGCATAGCGCGGCATGATCGAATCCTTGAGATGCCCCGAGCCTGCATCAAGGGTTATCTGCTCGATACCGCGGTGCGCCTCAAGCAGGATCGTGCCGCCGGGGGTTTCGTAGATGCCCCGCGATTTCATACCGACGAAGCGGTTTTCGACCAGATCAAGTCGGCCGACACCATGCTTGCCGCCAAGCTCGTTCAGCCTAGTCAGAATGGTGGCGGGCGACATCGCCTTGCCGTCGATTGCCACCGCGTCGCCCCGCTCAAAGGTGATCTCTACCATCTCGGGCGTATCGGGTGCGTCTTCCGGGTTTACCGTGCGCTGATACACATAATCGGGCGCCTCGTTCGCCGGGTTTTCCAGCGCCTTGCCCTCAGACGAGGTGTGCAGCAGATTCGCATCGACCGAAAAGGGGGCCTCACCGCGTTTGTCCTTTGCGATCGGAATCTGGTTCGCTTCGGCAAACTGCAACAACTTGGTGCGCGAGGTCAGATCCCAAAGCCGCCAAGGGGCGATGACCTGAATATGCGGGTTGAGCGCATAGGCGCAGAGCTCAAAGCGCACCTGATCATTGCCTTTGCCAGTTGCGCCGTGCGCCACCGCATCGGCGCCGCATTCTTCGGCGATGCGCACAAGATGCTTGGAAATAAGCGGGCGCGCAATTGAAGTGCCGAGCAGGTAGAGCCCCTCATAAAGGGCATTGGCGCGGAACATCGGAAACACGAAATCGCGCACGAATTCTTCGCGCACGTCGATGATGTGGATGTTCTCGGGCTTGATGCCCAAAAGCAGCGCTTTCGCCCGCGCCGGTTCCAGTTCCTCGCCCTGACCAAGGTCGGCGGTAAAGGTCACCACCTCGCAGCCATATTCGGTTTGCAGCCATTTCAGGATGATAGAGGTGTCTAGGCCGCCCGAGTAGGCGAGCACAACTTTTTTGGGTGCGGACATGGGGGCCTCTGCGCAAAGGGTTCCGATTTCGGGTCGGTTTATTGGGTTTTGCGCAGGGCGGCAAGGGTGCGTGCCGGGGCGGCACCCAGCGCCGCCCCGGCCAGCGATCAGTAGGTAACTGCCGGCGGCAGGCCTTCGCCCGACCCGGCTGCCTCGGCCTCGACGAGGCCCAGTTGCGCACGCAGGAATGCAAGGGCTTCGGGCGAAAGCGCGCGCCCATTGGTGGCGGCAAGAAGGGCCTCGGCCTCGGCAGCCTCGGCGGCCGCTTGCGCGGCGGCTGCTTGCGCCGCAGCGTCTGCTGCGGCAATTGCCGCGGCGTCGGCGGCCAGAATCTGATCCGCCAGCGTGGCAATTGCTTCTTCGTGCCCAAGGGCGTCGGAAAGTTCGGCGGTGAGCGCCGCAAGATCTTCCGCATAGGTCAACGAGGCCGAATCAAGCGCGTTGATATCGGCTTCGATGGCAGCCGAGGTGCGGCCCGCGTAGGTATCGAGCAACGCCTGGCGTTCAGCTTGCAGCAGCAGCAACGCGGCCTCGGCATCCGCGGCATTGGCGGCAGTTTTGCCGGCCAAAGCTGCAACGGCCAGCGCTTCGCCAACCGCGACCCGATAGGATTCGATCCGGCCTACCTGGCTTTTGGGGGCGGCGTTGGCAAAGGCCTGGGCGCTGGCATGATAGGCATTTAGCCCCTTGAGTTCCGAGGCCATTGCCCCGGTGTCGGACTTGCCGCCACGGTTGCCGCTGTTGCCTCTGTCCTCAGCGGCGCCATTGCCGCCTCGGTTGCCGTTGTCGCCACTGTTCCCTTGTGCACCGGTGGGTTCCTCGCGCTCGGGCCGGTTGCCCCGATCTGCGCCATTGTCGCCTTTCGCCTCGCTTTTTTCATTTTTGGCAAATGCAGGGCCGGCGCCGAACACAGTGCCGGGCAACGTTGGCATCATCATGAGCGCCGCAACTGCGGCGGCAATCGAAAATCTGGCTAAGACAAGCTTCATTACAAACCCCCATAAGGTTTTTCATCCGGCGGCGCGGCCGCTCGGCGTCTTTCATGCAGCATCTCTGGGGCAGAACTGTGGCAAAGGGCACCCATTCTTTTTCGTGCAGGCGAAGAACCGCCGCGCGCGCCGCTTGACAGCCGGGCCTGAAACTGGCGCAAGGGCTGCACCCAGACAGGATCGCGCCATGACCCGTTTTTCAGATGCAGCGCTTGCCGCAACCGCCGCGCTGCGTGCAGTGTTCGACCCCACGCCGTTGCAGCGCAACGACCATTTGTCGGCGCGCTATGGTGCCGAGATCTGGCTGAAGCGTGAAGACCTTGCCCCCGTGCGCAGCTACAAGCTTCGTGGCGCTTTCAATGCGATGCGCAAGGTGCGCGCAGCAAACCCTGGGCAGGGGCATTTTGTCTGCGCGAGTGCCGGAAACCATGCGCAGGGCGTGGCCTTTGCCTGCCGTCATTTCGGGGTGCGGGGGACCATCTTCATGCCGGTCACCACGCCACAGCAGAAGATTGACAAAACCCGCACCTTTGGTGGCGATGCCATCGAAATCGTGCTGACAGGCGACTACTTCGACCAAACCCTTGCTGCGAGCCAGCGGTTCTGTGCCGACGTGGGTGCGCAGTATCTTTCGCCGTTCGATGATGCGGACGTGATTGAGGGGCAGGCCTCGGTGGCCGTGGAAATGCTGGACCAACTTGGCCGCGCACCCGATCTGGTGATCTTGCCGGTTGGCGGGGGCGGGCTTGCGGCTGGGGTGACAGGCTATTTGCGCGAGGCGGCGCCCGCGGTCGATTTCCGCTTTGTCGAACCTCTGGGCGGCGCAAGCCTTGCGGCAGCCCTGGCAGCGGGTGCACCGGTGACGCTAAAGAAGGTCAACAGTTTCGTTGATGGTGCCGCCGTCGCCCGGATCGGTGCATTGCCGTTTTCGCGCCTTGCTTGGGTGCGCCCTGATCAGGTGCTGCTTGCGCCCGAGGACCGCATTTGCATCACCATGCTGGAAATGCTGAACGTCGAGGGCATCGTGCTTGAACCCGCCGGCGCGCTCTCGGTCGATGTACTGCCCGAACTTGCGGCAGAAATCGTTGGCAAGACCGTGGTCTGCGTCACTTCGGGGGGAAACTTTGATTTTGAACGGTTGCCCGAAGTCAAAGAGCGCGCGCAACGATTTGCCGGGTTGAAGAAATACTTCATTCTGCGCATGCCGCAGCGCCCCGGAGCGCTGCGCGAGTTTTTGGCCATGCTTGGCCCCGAAGATGATATTGCCCGGTTCGAGTACCTCAAGAAATCAGCGCGCAACTTTGGATCGGCGCTGATCGGCATCGAAACCAAGGCCGCGGAGAATTTCATCGCGCTGACCAGGCAACTCGACTCGGCCGGTTTCAGTTACCGCGACATTACCGATGACGAGGCGCTGGCCGAGTTTCTGGTTTAGGCAACGCGGCTGCCGCCAAGCGCACAGAACTCGCCCACCCGTGCCATGAATGCCTCTTTCGAGGCGCCATAGATGGCGATCACTTCTGTTACATTCACCTCCGCGCCCCGCCCCGCAGCAGCTTTGCGCTCGCCTTCCTGACAGGCAGCGCCGAAGGCGACAAACCCAAGGTTCCACGCGCTGCCCTTGAGAAAATGCAGGGCGTCTTCAAGCTTTTCGGGCTGGGCGCCGAGGCGCATCACCACTGCTTCGACCTCGTCAAGAAACAGCTCCAGCACCTCCGCAAAGCCATCTTCGCCGATCTCGTCGCGCAGTTCCGTTATGCGTGCCCAGTCAATCATCGCAATCTCCACCAACCGAAAACCTTCACCGCATGCGACGCTAGACGCGATACCTTGCCGAATGCTTAAACGGCGAATTTGTCGGAAGTTCACCACACGTTAAGTGCCGCAGGGTTAGCGTCGGTGCGTTGCAGAGTTCAGGGTGATTTCTTGCCGCAAACGCCGAACAGTGCGCCGGGGCTGCCGGGCGCCGCGCTGGAAACCCAGGGCCGCCGGGTTCTGGTTGTCGATGACAGCCGGATGCAGCGCCGCATTCTGGCCGCGCAACTGGCGCGGGCGGGCTACAAGGTGCTTGAAGCCGCGACCGGCGAAGAGGCGATGCAGATATGCGCCAGCGCCCCGGTCGATCTGATCCTGTCAGATTGGGTCATGCCCGGCATGTCGGGCCTCGATTTCTGCCGGGCTTTCCGCGCCATGCCGCGTGATGGCTACGGCTATTTCATTCTACTCACGTCCAAGACCGAAAAGGGCGAGGTGGCGCAAGGCCTGCAAAGCGGCGCTGACGATTTTCTCGCCAAACCCGTCAACGGCGATGAGCTTCGCGCCCGCCTGGCGGCAGGCGAGCGCATCTTGCGCATGGAAGCGGAACTCAAGGCAAAGAACCGTTTGGTCAGCGCCACGCTGGATGAACTGCAGCGCGTCTACGATTCCGTCGGCCGCGACCTGTGCGAAGCGCAGAAACTTCAGCAAAGCCTTTTAAAGGAACGCCACCGCAGCTTTGGCAGTGCCGAGGTGTCGCTTTTGCTGCGCCCTTCGGGCCATGTCGGCGGCGATCTGGTCGGGTATTTCCCGATCAACGCGCGGCGCGTCGGCCTGTTTGGCATCGACGTTTCCGGCCACGGAATAACTTCGGCGCTGATGACGGCACGGTTGGCAGGCTATCTTTCAGGCTCGTCTCCCGAACAGAATATCGCGCTGGTGCAGACCGAATACGGCATCTATGACGCCCGGCCGCCGCATGAACTTGCCGCCTATCTGAACTCTCTCGTGCTAGAGGAAATGCAGACCGAAAGTTATTTCACGTTGATCTACGCCGATGTCGATCTGATCAACGGCAAGGTCGAGATGGTGCAGGCCGGGCACCCGCACCCGGCCGTGCAGCGCGCGGATGGGACGGTCGAATATCTGGGTCGGGGCGGCTTGCCCGTGGGGCTTATCGAGGGCGCGGAGTTTGACAGTTTTTTCACGACGCTTCAGCCCGGCGACCGGCTGTTTCTGATGTCGGACGGTATCACCGAGGCAGAAGACCAGCGCGGCACGCTTCTTGGCGAAACCGGATTGCGCGAAATCATGGTGCGCAGCGCAGCGCTGCGAGGCGAAGCATTTCTCGAGAGCCTGATGTGGGACCTGAACGCGTTCGCCGGAGGGGACTTGGGCGACGATGTCTCGGCGGTGTTCTTCGAGTATGATGGCGCTAAGGAAAACGTGGGTTAGCAGGCCCCTGCGCGGGGTGTCATCCCAGACAGACACGCGCTGCAAAGTGTTCAGACCTGCCCAAGGGCCACTTGCATAAAGTGCCGGTCACCGGCGTTGCCGAGTATTGCGGCGGCGGCATCGGCCCTTAGCCAGACCGCGCGATGGCCCGGCTCGCTCGGCTGCGCCAGGCGGCGGGTCGGGCGGGCAAGGTAGATTGTGCAGATCTTTTCCGCCCAGCGGTCGTATTCGGGCATGTAGGCAAAACGGCGGAAGGCGCCAATGCGGCGGGGGGCGGCAATACCCCAGCCAGTTTCTTCGAACACCTCGCGGCGAAGCGCGCGCAGCGGGCTCTCGCCCGGGTCGATGCCGCCGCCCGGCAATTGATACTCTGCGCGCGGCTCGGCCTGATGTGTCAGCAAGACGCGGTTACCAAGCAAGAGCACCGCATAGGCGCCGGCCCGCAACCGATAGATTTGCCCGCGCCGGACCGGCTCGCCAAATCTGCGGATCATGCATTTCCCCTTGGCAGCGCGGCGTCAGCCCCCATATAGGCGCGGTATGCCAGCCCTTGGCGTGCAATGAAACCCCCGAGGCCCTCACATGATCACGCAATTGCCGACCGAATGGGACGACACTGTCCTGCCTTTTCAGCTTGACCACGCCGATGTGCGCGGTCGCGTGGCGCGGCTTGACGGCGTGTTGCAGGCGGTGTTGGCGCAGCATGCGTACCCGCCCGCGATCGAGGCTTTGGTGGCGGAGGCGGTGCTTTTGACCGCGCTGATCGGTCAGGCCATAAAATTGCGATGGAAGCTCAGCCTGCAAATCCGCGGCAAAGGCCCGATCCGCATTATCGCCACCGATTACTACGGCCCCGGCGCAGCGGGCGAACCCGCACGCATTCGCGGCTGGGCGAGTTTCGACGCCGAAAGGCTCGATCCTGCGGCAGACCCGTTCAGTCAGATCGGCGAGGGCTATTTTGCCGTGCTGATCGATCAGGGTGAGGGCAGCGCGCCCTATAACGGCATCACGTCGCTTGCCGGTGGCTCGCTTGCAAGTTGCGCCGAAGCTTATTTCGCGCAGTCCGAACAGTTGCCCACGCGCTTTGCGTTGTCGTTCGGGCAGTCGCAAATGCCGGGGCAGGGGCCGCGCTGGCGTGCGGGCGGGGTGATGGTGCAGCACATGCCCGAAGCCTCGCCTTTCGTGACCATGCCCGAGGACAAGGCGTTGCATGAAAGCCAACCGGGCGAGAACTGGGCGCGCGTGGGCATGCTGCTCGATACCGTCGAGGCACTGGAGCTGATCGGCCCGACAGTCTCGCCGACCGAACTCCTGCTGCGGCTGTTCCACGAGGAGCGCCCGCGTGTCTTTCCGGCGCAACCGGTGAACTTTGGCTGCACCTGCTCGCCCGACAAGGTGCGCCAGACGCTGTCGATCTATTCGGCCAAGGACATCCGCACGATGACCACGCCCGAGGGCATCGTGACCGCCGATTGCCAGTTCTGCGGGGCGCATTATCGCTTCAACCCGGCCTCGCTTGGATTTGAGGCAACTGAGACCGAAGATGGCTCGCCGCTATCGGGGGCGGCACATGGCTGATGCCTTTGCCCCCCTGCGCGCCGCACTTTCGCGGCCGGGGCGGCCCTCGTCAGACTTCGACCTGAATCCCGGAACAGTATTGCCAGAGGGGCGGGTTCTGCGTCCCGCAGGGGTATTGATCGGGGTTGAGGAAGGGGCTGCGGGCTTGCAGGTGCTGCTGACCAAGCGCGCCTCGCACCTGCGCAACCACCCCGGCCAGATCGCCTTTCCGGGTGGCAAGGTTGATGCCACCGATACCGATGCCGCTGCTGCCGCTCTGCGCGAGGCCGAGGAAGAGGTTGGTCTGCCGCGTGGCAATGTAGCCCTGCTGGGCGCGATGGATGCGCATGAAACGGTTACGGGGTTTCTGATCACTCCGGTGGTCGGGCGGATCGTGGCGCCCTTCACGCCGCGCCCCGAGGCGGGCGAGGTCGAGGAAATCTTTACCGTGCCGCTGGCACATTTCGCCGATGTCGGAAACTTTCGCATCGAGGGGCGGCGCTGGCGCGGGCAGCTGCGGCGCTATTATGTGGTGCCCTATGGCCCCTACTATGTCTGGGGTGCGACCGCGCGTATTCTGCGCGCATTGGCAGACAGGATGGCGGGGTGATGCAGGTATTCGGGCTGTGGCTGAGCGAGCCGGGGCTGCAAGCAGTTCTGGCGATGCTGGATGGCGGCGGTCACCGGGCGCTGCTGGTCGGCGGCGCGGTGCGCAACGCGCTGTTGGGGCAGGCGGTTGCGGACATCGACATCGCCACCGACGCGCGGCCTCAGCGGGTGCAGGAACTGTGCGCGATGGCAGGCTTGCGCGCGGTGCCAACCGGTATTGACCATGGCACCATCACCGTGGTCGTGGCGGGCGTGGGGCACGAGGTCACCACCTTCCGCCGCGATGTGGAAACCTTTGGCCGCCATGCGGTAGTGGCCTATGCCGACACCATTGAGGAAGATGCGGCCCGGCGCGATTTCACCATGAACGCGCTATATGCAGATGCGAGCGGCAAAGTGATCGACCCTCTGGGCGAAGGTCTTGCTGATCTTGCGGCCCGGCGCGTGCGTTTTGTCGGGGCGCCGCAAGACCGCATCCGCGAAGACTATTTGCGCATCTTGCGCTTTTTCCGTTTTACCGCCTGGTATGGCGCGCCTGAGGCAGGGCCCGATGCCGAAGCACTCGCCGCCTGCGCCGAACACGCCCAAGGGGTCGAAAGCCTGTCTCGCGAACGGGTCGGCGCCGAGATGCGCAAGCTCTTGTCCGCCGCCGACCCCGCGCCCGCGATGGCTGCGATGCAGGCCGCGGGCGTGCTGGCGCATGTGTTGCCGGGGGCCGACGCTCGGGCTTTGGCGGTGCTGGTGCATCTTGAGGCAGGCAGGCCGCCCGACTGGCGGCGGCGGCTGGCGGTACTGGGGGGCGAAGGGGCGGCCGAGGCACTTCGCCTTGCCCGCGCTGATGCGCGCGTGCTTGCGGCAATGCGCGATGCGGCGGCAGGCCCCGCACCTGCTTTGGAACTGGGCTACACACTTGGGGCCGATGTCGGAGCAAGCGCGGTGCTGGCCCACGCCGCGTTGGTGGGCGCTGCTTTGCCCGCAAATTGGCAGGCCGATGTCGCGCGGGGCGCTGTCGCAAAGTTTCCGCTCAGCGCCGCCGACCTCGCGCCGCACTACTCTGGCCCGGCCCTCGGCGCGCGGCTGAAAGAGCTTGAGGCACGCTGGGTGGCCTCGGGCTTTGCCCTTGGCCGCGATGCGTTGTTGGCGTGAACGCGGGTTTCACTGCCCGATGAAGCGGCCTATATGGGGCGCATGAGCAAGCCCCGATTTTCACCGACGATCGACGCATTCCGCCCCGCCGAGGGCAACCCGCCGCAGCGGCTGTTTGCCTTCATGCGCTGGACGTTGAAGGGCGCGTGGCCGGCGCTTTGGGTTTCGGGCGGGCTGTCGGCGGCAGCCGGCACGCTTGAAGTGGTTTCGGCGATGCTGCTCGGCTGGGTGATCGACGCGGCACTCGCGGCAGAGCCCGGGCGCCTTTTTGCCGACAACTGGGTGCTGATTGCGGCTTTCGCGGGGTTCTATCTGGTGCTCCGGCCCGTGGTGTTCGGGCTTTCGTCGATGACCGCCAACGTGATCGTGGCACCCAACGTGTTGCCGCTGGTGCTGTCGCGCCTGCATCGCTGGACGATGGGCCACGCGGTCACCTTTTTCGACAACGACTTTGCCGGGCGCATCGCGCAAAAACAGATGCAGACGGCGCGGGCGGTCACCGATGTCGCGACCGAAATCATCAACACGGTGTTTTTTGCGCTGGCCTCGATCATCGCTTCAGCCGCGTTTTTGCTGGTGATTGATGGCTGGGCGGCACTGGGGCTGACGCTGTGGCTGGTATCCTACCTCGGTCTGATCCGCTGGTTCCTGCCACGCGTGCGCGGGCGTTCCGCCGCGCGCGCTTCGGCGCGGGCCATGGTAACCGGGCAGGTGGTCGATACGATCACCAACATCAAGACAGTGAAACTGTTTGCCCACGCGGCGCATGAAGACCGCGCCGCACTGGCGGCGATGGCGGGGTTCCGCGAACGTGCGCTCGATTTCGGCGTTGTGTCGGCGTGGTTCCGCTTTTCGCTGATGACACTGGCAGGGGCGCTGCCGGTGCTGCTGGTGGGCGGCACGCTGGTTTTGTGGCAGGCCGGGCAGGCCAGCGCTGGCGATATTGCCGCCTCGGGTGCCATATCCATTCGCATTGCGCAGATGACCGGCTGGGTCAGCATGTCGCTGATGGGCATTTGGGGCTCGGTGGGCGAGGTCGAGGATGGCATGCGCACGCTGACCCCTCCCTATACCCTGACCGACGCACCCGGCGCGGTGGACCTGCCGCGCGTGGCGGGCGAGGTGCGTTTTGACGGCGTACGGTTTGCCTATGGCCGCGCCACGGGCGGGGTGGAAGACATCGACCTGACCATTCGCCCCGGCGAGCGGTTGGGTATTGTCGGCGCCTCGGGGGCGGGAAAATCGACCCTCGTGGCGCTGTTGCTCAGGCTTTACGATGTTGAAGGTGGCCGGCTGTTGATCGACGGGCAGGATATTCGGGGCGTGACACAGGAAAGCCTGCGCCGCCAGATCGGCATGGTCACGCAGGAAACCGCGATGTTCAACCGCAGTGCGCGCGAGAACATCCTTTACGGCCGCCCCGACGCATCCGAAGCCGAGGTAGAGGCGGCCGCACGCGCCGCCGAGGCACATGATTTCATCCTGGGCCTGCAAGACCACCTGGGCCGCAAAGGCTATGACGCCGCTTTGGGCGAGCGCGGGGTGAAGCTGTCGGGCGGCCAGCGGCAACGCATCGCGCTTGCCCGCGCCTTTCTCAAAGACGCGCCGATCCTGGTGCTGGATGAGGCCACAAGCGCGCTTGACAGTGAGGTTGAGGCGGCGATTCAAGGCGCATTGGTGCGGGTGATGCAGGGCAAGACCGTGCTTGCCATCGCGCACCGGCTCTCAACAATTCAGCAGATGGACCGCATCGTTGTGCTTGATGCCGGACGGATTGTCGAAGTTGGCACACACACCCAGCTTTTGGCGCAGCGCGGCCTTTACGCGCGCTATTGGAGCCGCCAGTCGGGCGGCTTTATCGGCACCGAGGCCGCTGAATGAGGCTGACGATTGCGCGGCTGGGCCACTTGGGCGATGCGTTGGCCGAGGCGCCGGGGGGCGCGGTCTATGTGGCCCGCGCGCTGCCGGGCGAAGTGGTCGAGGGCGAGGTGGTGGCGGGGCGCATGGGGGCGCCAGCGATCATCGCCCCCAGCCCCGACCGGGTGCGCCCGCCCTGCCCGCATTACCGCACCTGCGGTGGCTGTGATCTGCAACACGCGTCCGACGCCTTCGTAGCGGGCTGGAAGTCGGAGGTGGTGCGCGGCGCCTTGTCGGGGCAGGGTCTGACCGCGCCAATTCGCGCGGTGCATACCTCGCCCGCTGCTTCGCGCCGCCGGGCCACGCTGGCGGGGCGGCGAACCAAGGCCGGGGCACTGGTCGGCTTTCATGCCCGCGCCTCGGGCACCTTGGTCGAGGTGCCGCATTGCGCGGTGCTGCGGCCCGAGCTGCTGGCGGCTCTGCCCTGCCTTTTCGAAGCGACCATCTTGGGCGCCAGCCGCAAGGCAGAGGTGGCCTTTACGCTTTGTCTTTCCGATGCCGGCGTTGATGTGGCGGCCACGGGCGGTAAAGAGGCCGATGCCGCCTTGCTGCAAGCCCTTGCGCAACTGGCAGAGACGCACGACCTTGCACGGCTGGTCTGGAATGGCGCCCCGGTGGCCGTGCGCCGCCCGGCGCAGCAATCCTTTGGTTCGGCTCGGGTGGTTCCGCCCCCCGGCGCCTTCCTGCAAGCCACGCGCGCGGGTGAGGCGGCGCTGTTGACGGGTGTGCGCGAGGCGGTGAATGGTGCCGCGCGGCTGGCCGACCTTTTTGCGGGTTGCGGCACCTTTGCGCTGCCGCTTGCATCGCAGGCCGAGGTGCACGCGGTTGAGGGTGATACCGCGATGGTTGCTGCCTTGCTTGCAGGGGCGCGCGTGGCATCGGGCCTCAAGCGGGTCAGCGCCGAGGCGCGCGATCTGTTCCGCCGCCCTTTGCTGCCCGACGAGTTGGCGCGCTTTGATTCCGTTGTGCTTGACCCGCCGCGCGCCGGTGCCGAGGCGCAGGTTGCGATGCTGGCGGAATCGGCTGTGCGCACCGTCGCCTATGTCTCGTGCAACCCGGTCACGTTCGCGCGCGATGCGCGGGTGCTGCTGGGCGCGGGCTTCACGCTCGATTGGCTCGATGTCGTCGATCAATTCCGCTGGTCGGCGCATGTCGAACTGGTGGCGCGTTTCAGCAGGTCTCTGCCGCAGCGCTGAAGCGCCGCATTTCGGACGCTAGGCAAAAGCCGCGTTTTGAGGTATGACACCGCAAAAGGCGCGCAAAGCGCGTGGCAGATACGGGCAGTAACATGCATTCACGCCGTTCCATCCTTGGCCTTTCGCTGGCCTCACTTCTGGCGGCGCGCGGCGCGGACGCGCAGCCGACCAAGATCCGCAGCTACAACGGCCCGCCGATCACCCAGCTTCAGGTGTTCAAGGCCGAGCGCAAGCTCTACCTGATTTCGGGGCAAGAGGTGGTCAAGACCTACCGCATTGCACTCGGCGGCAACACCGAAGGCCGCAAGCAATGGGAAGGCGACGGGCGCACGCCCGAGGGCGCCTATATGATCGACTTCCGGAATGCCAACAGCGCGTTCCACCTGAGCCTGCGGATTTCCTACCCGAACGAACAGGACGTGGCACAGGCCAAGGCCATGGGGCGCAAGCCGGGTGGCGACATCTTCATTCATGGCGGCGGCGGTGGCGCCATTCTGCCGTGGTTCCGGCGCGACTGGACGGCTGGCTGCATTGCCGTGAAAGACCGCGAGATTGAAGAGATTTTTGCAATGGTGCGCGTCGGCACCCCGATTTTCCTGTTCGCCTGAGCTTCGTTCAGTCGCCGGTGACCAGCGTCCACCAGATCTTGCCGGAAGGCTCTTGATACCAGGCAAAGCCGAGGGTGCGCGCGGCGGGGTTCAGCACCACTTCGCGGGTGTCAGGCACGGCCATCCACGCCGACAGGGTTTCGGTCTCGGTCTCGTAGGTCTCCGAGATATTCTCGCCCAGCACCTTGCCCGCATATCCGGCGCGCTGACCACGGTCGAGCGGTGACGAGCCATCTGACCCGAAATGCCACGGGCGGTTCTGCACCGCCATGTCGCGCGAATGGGTGGCGGCGGCGGCGTTAAGCTCGGGGCTAAGCGCCAATGCAACCGCACCGGAGGCCGCGCGGAGCGCGTTGACTGAATCGAGAATGCCGAAAGTGATGCGCGAGGTATCCGACGCAGAGATCTTGTAAAGCTGCGGCAGCGGCTTGCCATCGGGGCCAAGTGCGGGCGGCTCGGCCTCGCAGGCGGCAAGCGCCAGAACCGACAGGAAGAGCAGGCCTTTGGAAAAGTTCATCTTGGGCATCCGTTCAATTACAGGGCGCAGCTTTACCGCTTTGGCGCGTCAAGGGCAAACGCAACTCTGCGTGAAACCGCCGAGTGACAGGAGTTTGATTTGCGCCGGGCGGAAAGTCGCAATATGTAGCCGCCGTTGCCTGCGCGTTTTTGCAGTGGCAGACGGGAGCTGATGCATGTCGAACACTCGTTTCTCTACCCCCAGCCGCCGCGGCTTTCTGGGCGGCGCGGCGCTGATCGGCGCGGGCCTTGCGACCCCCGCGCTGGCGCAGACCGCCTTTGACGCGGGCGAGGTGCACGAGGACAGCGCTTATACCAACATGCGCCGCAACATCTCGTCGTTCCGCACGCTAGATTGGCGGCCGTATTTCTCGAACACCAAGAAGGGCGCGATTCTGGTCGATATCACATCGCGTGCGCTGCACTTCTGGTCTGAAGATCTGAGCATCTACAAACTCTACCCGACCTCGGTTCCGGTCAGCGATGACCTGACCCGGCGCGGCCGCACCGAAGTCGTGCGCAAGGTGGTGGGGCCGACCTGGTCGCCGACCCCGGCGATGAAGATCCGCAATCCGGAATGGCCCGATTTCGTGCCGGCGGGGCCAGATAACCCGCTCGGCACCCACGCGCTTTACCTGAGCTGGCAGTATTACCGCATTCACGGCACGCATGACACGCGCAAGATCGGGCGCAAGTCTTCGAACGGCTGCATCGGGCTTTATAACGAGCATATCGCGCAGCTTTTCGAGCTGACCCGGAACGGCACGCAGGTTCTGCTGATCTGACGCAGGAGCATCGCCCCGACTGCGATTGCGGCGGCCGATGCGGCCGCCGTTTTCATTTTATCCAGCCCGCAAGATTGTCTGCCACCACCTCCATCAGCGCGGCTATATGCGCATCATCGTCGTTGAGGCAGGGAATGTAGGTGAAGGTTTCGCCCCCCGCCGCCTCGAAGGCATGGCGGATCTCGCCCTTGATCTCTTCCAGCGTTTCGATGCAATCGGCCGCGAAGGCGGGCGAGATGACGGCGATGTTCTTTTTGCCCGCGCGTGCCAGCGCCGCGACGTGCTCGACCGTGTAGGGCTTCAACCACTCTTCGCGCCCGAACACCGACTGGAACGAGGTGTCGATGCTGCCCGGCGCCCAGCCCAACCGTTCGCGCAGCAGGCGCGAGGTTTTTTGGCATTGGCAGTGGTAGGGGTCGCCTTCCATCAGATAGCGCTTGGGCATGCCGTGGTAGCTGGCCACCAGCACATCGGGGCGGGTGGGAAGGCCGCTGTAGGCGCGTTCGACCGATTGTGCCAGCGCGTCGATGTAGCTTGGCTGCTCGAAATATTCCGCAGCTACGCGCGCTGTAGGCTGCCGTTTCACCGACATCAGCGCCTTGAAGAAAGCGTCGTTGGCGGTGGCCGAGGTGGCGCCCGAATATTGCGGGTAAAGCGGCAGGAACAGGATCTTTTCGCATCCATCGGCCACCATTCGCGCGACCACCGAGCGTGTAGAGGGGTTGCCATAGCGCATGCAGAATTCGACCTGCACGCCGTCGCCCCAAGTTTCGGCGGCGGCGGCGCGCAGTTTGGCCACCTGCTGTTTGGTGATCGTCATCAGCGGGCTTTCGTTCGCCTCTTTGTTCCAGATCAGCTTGTAGTTGGCGCCCGAGGTAAAGGGGCGCTTGCTCAGGATGATCAGTTGCAGCAGCGGTTGCCATTTCCAGTTTGGAATGTCGATCACCCGCTTGTCGGAAAGGAACTCGTTCAGATATCGCCGCATCGACCAGTAGTCGGTGGCATCGGGGGTGCCGAGGTTGGCCACCAGCACACCGATCCGGGCAGGCTTGACAGGCGGGTGGTCTGCGGGGGCATGGGCAAGGCGGCCTTTGCCGGGGCGGGTCTCGATCTCGGTCATGGTGGTTCCTGTTGGCTTTGCCCCCAGATAGCGGCGGGCTGGTAGGCGTCAATCCTTGCGGGGCGGAATCGCGGCCAACACGGCTGCAAGGCTGTGCGTGGCCGAACCGGGGCGTAGCGGCTTTTGCTGGCTTTCGTGCGGCGCCCAGCCGGTGAGGTAGATCAGCTCGAAAGTGGCGGTGATGCGGCCGTTGCCATCGCCGAAGGTCTCGTCATAAAGCCGCGCGGCTTGGGCAAAAAGCGCGCGGGGGGTGGGCGCGCGGCGGCGCGCGGCCAGCGCGTTGCCCTCGCCCATGGCGCGCAGATCGGCCATCAGGTGCCCCATGTCGCGGTAGCTGACCGGGCGGGCGGCGACATCGGCCACCGGCAGCGCAAAACCGGCGCGTTGCAGCAGCCCGCCAAGGTCACGAATTTCGGCCATTGGCAGCACACGGGGGCTGAGGCCGCCGCTCAGCTTCGCCTCGGCCTCGGCCAGCACAGCGCGCAATTCGGCCAGCGTCTGGCCGCCGAACATCACCGCAAGCAGCAGCCCATCGGGTGCCAGCGCGCGGCGGCATTGCACCAGTTGCCCCACGGGATCATTGGCCCAGTGCAGCGCCAGTGCGTGAACGACCAGATCATGCGCGCCGGGTTCGAGGTCGAGCACCTCGGCATCGGGCACGATTTTGGCTTGCGGCAGTATTCTTGCCCAAGGGTCGGCAAAACCCGTCACTACGGCGGGTGCCGTAAACCTTCTGTTAACCTCGTTGAGCCTTTCCTCGATCTCGGCGGCGGCATCTTCGTGCAAGAACAGCGCGGGGCCAGCGGCCAGGGCGCGGGCACGGTTGCGCAGCAGCGCGGCGCGGTCAGTAAGGGGGGGCGGCGTGGTCATGGGGCGCGACTTTACGGGGCTTCGGCGCGCGGCGCTAGGGGCGCTGCACCTGATGTTTCCGCCCCGGTGCATCGCCTGCGGCGAGGGTGTCGGCACCGATTTCGGGCTTTGCGGCACCTGCTGGCGCGACACGCCCTTTGCCACCGGGCTGGTGTGCGACAAATGCGGGGTGCCGCTGCCGGGCACCGATGACGGCAAACCCGAGTTTTGCGACGATTGCCTGACGCTGGCGCGCCCTTGGCAGCGCGGCCGCGCGGCGTTGATCTACAAAGACACGGCGCGGCGCATGGTGCTGGCCTTCAAGCATGGCGACCGGCTTGACCTTTTGCGCCCGCTGGCGGGCTGGATGGGGCGCGCGGCGGTGCCAATTCTGGCGCCCGGCATGCTGGTGGTGCCGGTGCCGCTGCACCGGCGGCGGTTGCTCAAACGCCGCTACAACCAGTCGGCGCTGCTATCGGGGGCGGTGGCGAAGGCGGCGGGGCTGGCGCACGCGCCCGACCTTTTGCAGCGCACCCGCGCCACGCCAAGCCAAGAGGGTCTGCACCGCGATGATCGTTTTGCCAACCTTGCGGGCGCGGTGCGGGTGAACCCGCGGCGCGCGGCGGCGCTGGCGGGGCGGCATGTGCTGCTGGTCGATGACGTGATGACCTCGGGCGCCACTTTTGCCGCTTGTGCCGATGCCTGCCTTGCCGCAGGCGCCGAAAACGTTTCCGTGCTGGCTCTGGCGCGCGTTGCGAAGGATACCTAAATCTCGCATAGTCGCAGCCAAGAGAAGGATTTGCCCATGCAGCGCGTCGAAAT
Organism: Alphaproteobacteria bacterium HGW-Alphaproteobacteria-4; assembly: GCA_002842855.1. Taxonomy (GTDB): domain Bacteria; phylum Pseudomonadota; class Alphaproteobacteria; order Rhodobacterales; family Rhodobacteraceae; genus UBA6213. The sequence continues at coordinate 74,105 of PHEE01000014.1, forward strand.
CTACACCACCCGGTCGTGCCCCTACTGCCTTGCCGCCAAGTCGCTTCTGACCCGCAAGGGCGTGAAGTTCGAAGAAACCGATGTGGGCGCCGACCCCAACCTGCGCATGGCGATGACCAAGCGCGCAGGTGGCAAGCGCTCGGTGCCGCAGATTTTTATTGCTGGCCAGCACGTTGGCGGTTGCGATGACATCCACGCGCTCGACCACCTTGGCAAACTTGACAAGCTGCTGGCGGGCTAGGGCGTGAAGGCCGCACTGATCCAGCTGTCTGTCAGCGATGACCCGGCAGCAAACCTGCCGGTGACGCTGGGTTTCGTGCGCGAGGCGGTGGCGGCAGGGGCAGGCTTTGTGCTGACGCCCGAGGCCACCAATATTCTCAGCTCTGACCGCGCGCATCAGCGGGCGGTGTTGCACCCCGAGGCAACAGACCCCACGCTGGCGGCGTTGCGCGCCGAGGCGGCGGCGGCGGGGGTCTGGCTGCTGATCGGATCGCTGGCGCTGAAAACCACCGCGGCGGATGGCCGCTTTGCCAACCGCAGCTTTCTGATTGCGCCCGATGGCGGCATTGCGGCGCGGTATGACAAGATTCACATGTTCGACGTGGATGTAAGCGCGACAGAAAGCTATCGCGAATCAGAAGGTTACCGCCCCGGCGCGGTTGCGGTGGTGGCGCCAACGCCGTTCGCACGGCTGGGCCTGTCGGTCTGCTATGATCTGCGCTTTCCCTACCTTTACCGCGCACTTGCCCATGCCGGGGCCGAGGTGCTCACCGTGCCCGCCGCCTTCAACGACACCACCGGGCAGGCGCATTGGGAGCCGCTTTTGCGCGCCCGTGCCATTGAAAACGGCGCCTATGTGCTGGCGCCTGCGCAATGCGGCAGCCACGCCGCGCACGGCGGGCGGCCAAGGCGCACCCATGGCCACAGCCTTGCCGTGGCGCCTTGGGGCGAGGTGCTGGCAGATGGCGGCACCGAGCCGGGGGTGCACCTTGTCACGCTTGATCTGGCCGAGGTTGCCCGCGCCCGTGCGCGCGTGCCCTCGCTGACCCACGACCGGCCATTCGAGGTGCAAAAGGCATGAGCGACACCACCGACACGCTTGCCGCAGCGCTTTTTTCCGAAGTCTTCATGACCGACCAACTCGCGCGCAGCAGGGTTTCGCGGGCGTTGCCCAAGGGCATGGAAATTTCGCATTTCTCGGTTCTCAACCACCTTGCCCACAGCCCCGAGGAACGCACCCCGGCGCAGCTTGCTGCCACCTTTCACATCACCCGTGGTGCCATGACCAACACCCTGACCAAGCTTGTCTGGGCCGGGCATGTGCATATTCGCCCCGATTGGGATGATGCGCGGCGCAAGTTCGTGTCGATCAGCCCGGCAGGCCGCGCCGCGCGCGATGCCGCGGTTGCGGCCTTCATGCCGGTCATTGCCGACCTCGTGCGCGGCATCGGCCCCGAAAAGGTGCGCGCGGTGCTGCCGGTACTGCGCGAGTTGCGCGCGCGGCTTGAGGAGCCGATCTGACGCCTGCGCGTCAGATCAGCCCGGCGTGGCGCATCGCGGCGTCGATTGCGGCCCTGGTGCCATCAAGCAGCGTGGTCAGCGGCAACCGCACCGTTTCACCGCAAAGCCCGAGCTTCGAAAGCGCGTATTTCGCCCCCACCAGCCCCGGTTCAATGAAGATCGCGGTGTGCAGCGGCATAAGTTTGTCCTGATACTCCAGCGCCTTGGCGTAATCCCCCGCGAGCATTGCCACCTGAAACTCGGCGCAAAGCCGCGGCGCCACGTTTGCGGTGACCGAAATACAGCCCACGCCGCCATGCGCATTGAAGGCAAGCGCGGTGGCGTCTTCGCCCGAAAGCTGGATGAAATCGGGCCCGCAGGTCTGGCGCTGCATGCTGACGCGCTCGATCTTGCCGGTGGCGTCTTTCACCCCCACGATGCGGGGCAGACGCGCCAATTCGCCCATCGTCTCGGGTGTCATGTCCACAACCGAGCGGCCGGGGATATTGTAGATGATGATCGGCAAGGTGCAGGCATCATGCATGGCGGCGAAATGCGCGACCATGCCGCGCTGTGTGGGCTTGTTGTAATAGGGCGTCACCACCAGCGCGGCGTCGGCCCCAACTGCCTGCATCTCGCGGATCAGGCCAACTGCGTGGGCGGTGGCATTTGACCCCGCGCCCGCGATCACCGGGATACGCCCGGCGGCGGCCTTTACCACCTCGGCCACGACTTTTACGTGTTCGTCATGGCTGAGTGTCGGGCTTTCGCCGGTGGTGCCGCAGGGCACCAACGCGTGGCTTCCTTCATCAATGTGCCATTCCACCAGCTTCTTCAAAGCGTCCAGATCCAGTGCGCCGCCCTTGGTGAACGGCGTGACCAGTGCAGGGATCGACCCTTTGAACATGACACGCTCCTTCTGGATTTGGGCGGTTGCGCCCGGATGAAACCGGCGCGGACCCTAGCCGAGCCGGGGGCGTTTGCCAAGTTTGTGTCTTGCGCGAGGCGCTCATGGCAGGCAGTTAGGAAGAAAATAGATCGAGCCGAGGCCCAATGTTCGCACGCACCTGGTTTTTCGCCGCGCTTTTTGCCGTTTCCGCCGCCGTAGTCGTGGCGCCAAACCCCGCGAATGCAGAGGATGCACCAGCGTTGGCGCGCGCAATGGCGGCGATCGACGCAAAGGATTGGGCCAAGGCGCAACTTGAAGGGTCTGCTGCGGGCCCGTTGTCGCGCGATATCGTCGAATGGCACCGGCTGCGCGCGGGCGAGGGCACGTTTCCCGAATATGCCTCGTTTGCGGCCCGGAATGCCGATTGGCCCGGCATGCCCTTGCTGCGCAAGGCAGGCGAGGCGAAGCTGGGCGGGGCCGCCGCCGCCGAGATCAGGGCATGGTTCAGGCCGCTTGCGCCACAGACCGGCACCGGGGCGCTGGCGCTGGTCGCAGCGGGCGGTGACGTGGCCGAGGTCGTGCGCGCGTGGCGCAACCTTTCTTTGACCGCGGCCGAACACGCCGCATTTCTTGCCGCGCATGGGCAGGCACTGGCCGACCATCACGGCGGGCGCATGCAGATGCTGCTTGACAGCGGGCTGCTTGATCAGGCGCGCTGGATGCTTGATCTGGTCAGCGCGAACACCCGCGCGGTGGCAAAGGCGCGCATCGCATTGCAGGCCAACGAGAACGGTGTTGACGCGCTGATCGCGGCGGTTCCACCCGCGATGGCAGGTTCGTCTGGCCTCGCGCGTGACAGGGCGGCGTGGCGGTTGCGCAAAGGCAACCCAGATGGTGCCGCCGACCTGATTCTGGAACGGTCTGCAAACGCCGAGTCGCTTGGAACGCCCGAACTTTGGGCGGATATGCGCGCGCGCATTGTGCGCGATGATCTGCGCGCGGGTAACTACACCCGTGCCTACCGCCTCGCTTCGCGCAACCGCATGAGCGCGGGTGGCGACTATGCCGATCTTGAATGGCTCGCGGGCTATGCCGCGCTGAAGCTTGGCGACGCGGGGGCGGCACTTGGGCATTTCAAGGCGCTAGAGGCGGCGGTGAAAAGCCCGATCAGCATGGGGCGCGCGGGCTATTGGCAGGGCCGCGCGCACGAGGCTGCGGGCAACGCCGAAGCAGCCCGGGCGGCCTACGCGATGGGCGCGCGCTATCAAACGTCGTATTACGGATTGCTGGCTGCCGAACGCGCCGGGCTGCCGCCCGACCCTGCGCTGGCGGGTACCCAAACCCTGCCCGACTGGCGCAATGCGGCGTTCACCGGATCGTCGGTGTTTCAGGCGGCGGTGCTGTTGCGCGCGGCGGGGGCCGATATCCTTGCCAAGCGCTTTTTCCTGCACCTCGGCGAAAGCCTTTCGGATGATGACCTGGCGCGGCTGGCAAGCCTCATGCTGGAATGGAAAGATGCGCATCTTGCACTGGTCATTGCCAAGGCCGCCGCTGACCGGGGCATTGAACTGGTGCCGGCCTATTACCCGCTTTCGGGGATGGAGAAGCTCGACCTTGGCATTCCGCCTGACCTTCTGTTGGCCATCACCCGGCGCGAAAGCGAATTCAACCCGAGCGTCATTTCCAGTGCCGGCGCGCGCGGTCTTATGCAGGTGATGCCAGCCACCGGGCGCGAGACGGCGGCCAAGATCGGGCTGCCTTTCACGCTCGACCGCTTGCTGGCCGACGGTGAATACAACTCGCGGCTCGCCTCGGCCTACATTGCGGGGCTGCGCGCCGAGTTTGGTCCGGCGCTGGCGCTGGTGACGGCGGGGTATAATGCCGGCCCGGGGCGGCCACGCCGCTGGATGGGCGAGCGCGGCGACCCGCGCCTTGATTCGGTGGATGTGATAGACTGGGTCGAAATGATCCCCTTTGCCGAAACCCGCAACTACGTCATGCGGGTATCGGAAAGCGTGGCGGTCTATCGCGCGCGGCTGGCGGGCGTTTCAGGCCCGGTGAAGATGACCGACATGCTTAAAGGCCGCTGATCCGTCAGCTCTTTTGCGCCACCACCCGCGCGCGCCAAAGCGTGAACAGGCCCGCGCCCACCACCACCACCGCGCCCACCGCCACTTCGGGGCGCAACACCTCATGGAAAACGGTGATGCCCAGCACGGCGATGAAAACCAGTTGCAGGTAGGCAAAGGGCTGAATGGCGCTTGCCTCGGCTGCTTCGTAGGCCTTGATCAGCAGCCAGTGCGCGGTGATTGCGGTGATGCAAAGCAGGCCCATCCAGCCCCAATCGGGCACGCGCATCGGTTCCCAGAACCAGATGCCCGCTGCTGTCGCGGCCAGCGCGCCGACTGTGCCGGTCCAGAAAAACGATACTGCCGCGCTGTCTTTGCGCGCCACATAGCGGGTAAGCAGGCTGTAAAGCGCGAACATGAAGGCCGCGAGCAGCGGGATCAGGGCGGCGGGCGAGAACACCTTGATGCCGGGTTGCAGGATGATCAGCACCCCCGCAAAGCCGATGCCGATTGCCACCCACCGCCGCCAGCCCACGCGCTCGCCCAACACCGGGCCAGACAGGGCGGCGACCAGCAACGGGTAGCTGACAAAAACCGCGTGGGTTTCAACAAGGCCGAGAATGACGAAGGCCTGCACCGTCACGATCACCTCGAAGATGAGCAGCAGCGCGCGCCCCGCTTGCACCAGCGGCTGCGCGCTGCGCGCGGCGGCGCGCATGCCGCCGGGCTGGCGCGCTGCCAGTGCCACCACGAAAAGCGCGAATGCCCAGTAACGGATCATCACCACCATATAGACGTTGTAAGTGCCCGCGAGGTGGCGCGAGATGCCGTCTTGCAGCGCGAAGATCAGCGTTGCGCCGATCATCATTGCCACGCCCTTACGGGTGTTTTGTGGGGTCATGCCCGGGTCTCCAGCCGGCCTGCGGCCATATGTCGCTTGCGGCCGTGTCCCGGCAGGCGCGTAACCGCAAACCCCGCCGCCTGCAAGGCGCGCCGCACATGGCCAGCCGCCGTATAGGTGGCAAAGGTGCCACCCGGTGCGGTGTGGCGGGCGACCTCGGCCATCAGTTCGGGTGACCACAGCTCGGGGTTGCGGGCGGGCGAGAAGCCATCAAGAAACCACGCATCAGCAGCGCCCCGCCAGCGCGGCAGGGTTTCGCGCGCATCGCCGACGATGACCTCGACCGCCAGCGCGCCAAGCGTGAAGTGCCTTTCGCCATTGGCCCATGCCGCAAGGAAGGGTCCGGCGACAGCGAAAGCCTCGGGGAAGGCGCCAAGCGCGCGGGCGATATCGGGTGCGGCCAGCGGGAAGGCCTCGAAACTGGTGAACTGCACCGGGCCGGGGCAGTCGCCTTGGCAGGCAAGCGCCAGAGCCAGCATGTTCAGCCCGGTGCCAAAGCCAAGCTCGGCCACATGAAAGCCGGGCCGCAGCCGCACCGGCAGGTCATTGCCCGCCAAAAACACATGGCGGCATTCGGCAAGGCCGTTTTCAATGCTGAAATAGGGGTCGTCGAAGCGCGTTGAAACGGGCAGGTCGCCCGCGCGCCATTCAAGCCCGCTCTGGTCTCGGTTCTGCATCTGGTCTACCCCTCGCGGCGCGACAGTGGCGAAGGGCATGGGCAATGGCAACGGTTGATGTGACGGTGCGCGGCGGCGGTGTTTTCGGGCTTTCGGTGGCGTGGGAATGCGCGCGGCGCGGCGCGCGGGTGCGGTTGATCGAGACTACGCGCATTGGCGCCGGGGCAAGTGGCGGCGTCGTGGGGGCGCTGGCGCCGCATGTGCCCGAACAGTGGAACGCCAAGAAGCAATTCCAGTTTGAAAGCCTGGTGATGGCGGGCGATTTCTGGGGCGGGGTGACCGAGGCGGGCGGCGCCCAGACCGGATTCGCGCGCGTTGGCCGGTTACAGCCATTGGCCGATGCGGCGGCCGCGGCACTGGCCGAGGGGCGGGTGGCAGGCGCCGCCGAGCATTGGCAGGGGCAGGGCATCTGGCGCGTAGCGCCGGTGGCCGAGTTCGGCGTGCTGGCGCCGGTCAGCCCGACCGGGCTTGTCGTGCACGACACGCTGAGCGCGCGCGCCAACCCGCGCCTGCTTGGCCCCGCGCTGGTCGCGGCAATCCGCGCCAAGGGCGGCGAGATCGTCATTGGTGAGGGCCCGGATGAGGGCGCGGTGGTATGGGCCACCGGAATTGACGGGCTGGGCGCGCTTTCGGCAGCGTTCGGCAAGCAGGTTGGTAACGGGGTAAAAGGCCAAGCGGCGATTCTGGGCTTTGACGCAGGCACGGTGCCGCAGGTCTTTGCCGACGGTCTGCTGATCGTGCCGCACGCCAACGGCACCGTCGCGGTAGGATCAACCGCCGAAAAGCGCTATGACGCGCCCGACACCACCGACGAACAGCTTGACGCTGTGCTTGCCCGCGCCAGGGCGCTTTGCCCCGATCTGGCCGACGCACCTGTGCTGGAGCGCTGGGCCGGGGTGCGCCCGCGTGCAGCGACAATGGCGCCGGTATTGGGCGCGTGGCCGGGGCGCACCGGGCACTATGTGGCCAATGGCGGCTTCAAGATCGGCTTTGGCATGGCGCCCAAGGTGGCTGAAGTGATGGCCGATCTGCTGCTGGAGGGGCGCGACGCGATTCCCGCTGGTTTCCGGGTTGAGGACTGCGTTTGAGCGCGGGGGCGCCGCCCCCGCACCCCCGGGGTATTTGCGCATTGAAGATGACTACCAGCGGGTCAATGCGTCTTCATCCGAGTCCTTTGCCTTGACCCAATCGCCGCCCTGATCGGTGATTTCCTTTTTCCAGAACGGCGCCCGGGATTTGAGATAGTCCATCAGAAACTCGGCCGCCGCGAAGGCCTCGGCGCGGTGGCGCGCGGCGGTGGCGACCATCATGATCGGTTCGCCGGGTGTGAGGTGGCCAAAGCGGTGGATGACGCGGCAATCTACAAGTTGCCAGCGGGCGACGGCCTCATCGACCATCGCGGTGATCGCGGCCTCGGTCATGCCGGGGTAATGTTCGATGTCGAGGGCGACAAGCTGCCCGGTGTCATCACGCACAAGGCCGGTGAAGCTGACCGTGGCGCCGATGTCGTGGCGCCCCCTGGCGAAGCCGGCGAGTTCGGTTGCAGGGTCGAACGGGGCGGTCTGAACCTGCACGCGCATCGCTAGCCCCCGGTCATAGGGGGAAAGAAGGCGACCTCGCGCACCCCCGCCAGCGGCGCGTCGAAACTGGCGAGCGTCTGGTCGAGCGCCACCCGCAAGGCGGATGTATCGGCGAAGGCGGCGGCATAGCGCGGTTCGCGCGCGGCAAGTTCGGCCACGAGGGCGGCCGGGGTGGCGGCGCTGGTTTCAACGGTTTCGCGCGCCAGACCTATGCGCTCGCGCACCCAGGCGAAGTAGAGCACCTCGATCATGGTTTGGGGCCGCGCAAATAGGGTAGCGCCTTGCGGAAGTAATCGATACCGGTGACAAGCGTCAGTGCTGCCGCCAGCCAGATCAGCGTGAGGCCAACATCGGTGGCCAGCGACGAGCAGCCCCGTGCGCCGCAGCTGCGCACCGGATCGGCAAGGCCGCGGGACACGGCATCGGCGTATTGCTCGGCGGTCAGCCCTCGGCGCGCGATACCCTCAAGATATTCGAGCCCGGTTCCCAGAAACAGAATGGCGATGGCGACCATCTGGGTCGTGGTCTTCCATTTGGCGAGTTTGGTCACCTTCAACAGCCTGGCTTCGGCGCCGAGAAATTCGCGCAGGCCAGACACGAACACTTCGCGAAACAAGATCACGGTTGCGGGCAGGATCAGCCAGGGGTTCATGCCGGAATAGCCGGTCAGAATGACCAGCGCGATCACCACCATCGCCTTGTCGGCGATCGGGTCGAGCATGGCGCCAAAGCGGCTTTCCTGTTTCCAGAGCCGCGCAAGGTAGCCATCGAAATAGTCGGTGATGGCGGCGGTGACGAACAGGGTCAGCGCGAACCAGTCGGCCCAGGGGCGGTGGAAATAGAGAAACATCACCGCCACACCGGGCGCGGCGATCAGGCGGCCAACCGTAAGCACGTTGGGCAGGTTGAGTTTCATTGCTGATGGATAGCCCATTCCGGGCGGTTTGGGGAAGGGGGATTGCAGCGCTGCTTTGCGGGGGTCGCACACGAAACGCCCCGCAAAGAGGCTGCTCGGCGCGTGACAAACCGCAGGGGGCGCCGTCGCGCCGTCGCTCAGAGTCGGCCGTGCGGCTGGTCCGCGTCTTTTTCACCCGTGATCATCGCCAGCACGAGGTTTTCGCGGTGCCGCAGGCTCGCGGTAATTACGCCGCCAAGGTGCAGCGCCACCAGCGCCAGCAGGCCGTTGACCAGCGCCCTGTGCGCCTTTTCGACCCACGCGACGCCGAAATAGGCATCGTGTATCTCCGTTGGGTCAGGTCCCGACACCATGCCGGGGACCGGCCCCGTTTGCCCGGTGATGAGGGTGCAGGCTATCGGCAACGGGTTTAGGCCGGGGGTTCCGGACCCCCGGCTTAGGCAGCTATGCCATCAGGTTTACGCGGCGTTTTGCCGATGCTTTTCGGGCGGCGGATTGCCGCGGATTGCGGCCGACCAAACCGGCAACATTTTGCGCGCGGGGCACGAATCAGCAGCGCAAGCCAATTGTCACCTGCGCTTTGGGGGCATTGGCTGATCTGCGGTCAGGTGCGGTTGCGCAAGACCGTGACCACGAAGATCAGCATCGATGCCAGCGTCAGCAGCGAACCTGTTGCCGCCAGCGACTCGCCGCGGTCGGTTATGGCAAGCATGATGCCGGGAACCATGATGACCACGCCTGCCGCGGCAATCGCAAAATGCGCGCGCGCCAGGGTGGTGTCGGCGGCGGCCGGAACGAGGTGATAGTAGACGCCAAACAGCGCCATCGTGACCCAGCCCACAAGGTTCAGGTGGGCGTGGGCCGGGGCGAGCGAGTGATCGCCGCTGATCGACATCGCAATACCGCCAAGCATTCCCAGGGTGACAAAAACCGAACCGGTAGCAACAAACCAGAATGATACACCACGCATGGCAACCCTCCTCTGATGTGCCAAATGGCTCCGGCCCGGATGCGAGCCGGATGCGAGACCTTATCATCTGCGACAAAATGTCGCAATATGCGTGGCAATAGCTTGTTTTGGCGCCGGTTTTGGCGGCTAGCCCTTGGCGTTGAAAAACCCGTGGATCGCCTGCGCCATGGCCTCGGAAATGCCGGGGACCGCTTGCAGGTCTGGCAGTCCGGCGCGGCTGACTGCCTTGGCCGAACCGAAATGCGCCAAGAGCGCGCGTTTGCGCGCCGCCCCCACGCCGGGGATTTCATCAAGTGGAGTGGCCGAGATCGCCTTTGACCGCTTTGCGCGGTGCGCGCCGATTGCCCAGCGGTGCGCCTCGTCGCGCAGACGTTGCACGAAGTAGAGCACGGGGTCGCCGGTGCGCAGCGCAAAGGGGCGCTGGCCGGGGCGGTGAAACTCTTCGCGCCCCAGATCGCGGTCGATGCCCTTTGCAACGCCGACCATCGCGATGTCATCCACCCCCAATTCGGCCATGATGCCCGCCACCGCCGAAACCTGCCCGGCGCCGCCGTCGATCAGGATCAGATCGGGCCAGAGACCGTGTTCGCGGTCGGGGTCTTCCTTTAGCAGGCGGGCAAAGCGGCGGCTGAGCACCTCTTTCATCATGCCGAAATCGTCGCCGGGGGTCAGCTCGGTGCCCTTGATGTTGAACTTGCGATACTGGCTTTTCAGAAACCCCTCGGGGCCAGCCACGACCATGCCGCCCACCGCATGGGTGCCCTGAATGTGGCTGTTGTCGTAAACCTCGATGCGTTTTGGCGGTGCCTCAAGCCCGAAGGCCTCGGCCAGCCCGGCCAGCAGGCGGCCCTGCGCGGCGCTTTCGCTCATCTTGCGGGCAAGGCTTTCGCGGGCGTTGCGGGCGGCATTTTCCACCAGCTCGGCCTTTTCGCCCCGTTGCGGCACCGCAAGCTCGACCTTGCGCCCGGCGCGGTCAGAGAGAAGCTGCACCATCAGGTCGGCGTCTTCGATGGCGTGGCTGAGCAGGATCAGTCGCGGCGGCGTCTTGTCGTCATAGAACTGCGCGAGGAAAGCTTCGAGCACCTCGGGTGCCTCGGCCCCCGATCCGGTGCGCGGGTAGAAATCGCGGTTGCCCCAGCTTTGGTTGGCGCGGATGAAGAACACCTGCACACAGGCCTGCCCGCCTTCCATGTGCAGCGCCACCACATCGGCCTCGGCCACGCCCTGCGGGTTGATGCCTTGCGATTGCTGCACCTGCGTCAGCGCGCGAATACGGTCGCGCAGCGCCGCCGCGCGTTCATATTCCATCGCTTCGGCGGCGGCGCCCATGTCGCGCGCCAGATCCTCCTGAATCCGCGTGCTCTTGCCTTGCAGGAAGCGCTCGGCATCGGCCACCAGCGCGGTGTAATCGGCCTGCCCGATCTTGCCCACGCAGGGGCCGGCGCAGCGCTTGATCTGGTAAAGCAGGCAGGGGCGGGTGCGGGCCTCGAACACCGCATCGGTGCAGGTGCGCAAGCCGAAAACCCGTTGCAACTGGTTCAGCGAGCGGTTCACCGCGCCCGCGCTGGCAAAGGGGCCGTAATAGTCGCCCTTTTCGGTCTTGGCGCCTCGGTGTTTCTTGATCTGGGGAAAAGCGTGAGTTTTGGAAACGAGGATGTTGGGAAAGCTCTTGTCGTCACGCAACAGCACGTTGTAGCGCGGCTTGAGCTGCTTGATCAGGTTCTGTTCCAGCAGCAGCGCCTCGGTTTCGGTGCGCGTGGTCAGAAACATCATCGAGGCGGTTTCAAAGATCATCCGCGCAATGCGCCCCGAATGGCCCATTGGTCGCGCGTAGTTGGAGACCCGCGCGCGCAAATTGCGTGCCTTGCCGACATAAAGCACCTCACCGGCTGCATTGAGCATGCGGTAAACGCCGGGCGAGCCATCGAGCGACTTCAGCAGGCCTTGAATGAGCGCGTGGCCAGTTTGCGTGGCCTCGGCGGGGGGTGGGGTGTCGATCATGGGTGGCCCTGATTCCTTCGCGTTGCTGCAACCTTACGCGACATCGCGCAAGAGAAAAGCTGTCCACGGAATCTGTGGATAACTCTGTTGGAAGTTTTTGCCTGGGGCCGAAAATTCCTTATTTTTGGCCCGCTTCATCGCGCTGCCTATTTTTTAGGCAACATCGCAAGCGATTGAAAACAAACGAAAGATTTTTGTCTGCACGACAACGCCATGAATACATTAACAGAATCGTAACAGCTTCGTGACCCGATCGTCGATAGTGCACAAGTCAAGCGGCGTAGGCTGCGACACGGTGTCAACCCGCTATTCCAAACCAAGAATATCTGGTGTTTGCCAGGCCAGATGTTGGCCACCATCGACGCAGATCAACTGCCCTGTCACGGCGGGCGCATCGAGCAGATAGCCCAGTGCCGCGCAGATGTCTTCAGGGCCCGCGCCCCGCCCCAGCGGGGTTGCGGCGCGCTGGCGGGTGAAATGTGTGGCGCTCTGTCGGCCGCCCTGCAAGGTGGGGCCAGGGCCGATGGCGTTAACGCGGATGTCGGGCGCAAGGCCTTGCGCCGCGGTGCGTGTCAGCGCCCAAAGCCCCATTTTGGCGAGCGTATAGGTTGCGAACTCGGGCGTGAGCTTGAGAACCCGCTGGTCGAGCATGTTCACGATCAGCGCGCGGGCGCGCGGCTCCGCTCCGCTTCGGTCGGCCTTTGGCGCCTGCGCGGCGAAGGCTTGTGTCAGCACGAATGGTGCACGCAGGTTCGAACCGATGTGGCGGTCCCAGCTTTCGCGGGTGGCCGTTTGGATCGTGTCATACTCAAAGATCGAGGCGTTGTTGACCAAAAGCGTCAGTGGCATGCCAAGCGCCGCCACGGCGCGCGGCACCAGGTCGGCGGTAGCGGCCTCGTCGAGCAAGTCGGCGGCCAACGCCACCGCCGACCCGCCTTTGGCGCAAAGCTGCGCCGCCAGAGCTTCGGCCTCGGCCCCCGAACTGTGGTGGTGGATCGCCACGGCAAACCCGCGCGCCGCAAGGTATTCTGCCATTGCCCGGCCCAACCGCCGCGCCCCCCCGGTTACCAGCGCCGCGCCCGTCATTGCCCCACCCCCATCGCCAAGGCCGCCACATAGGCCGCATAAGTGGCCACCAGCACCACGCCCACGCGGCGCCCGATTGGCCAGCCGCGAAACACGAAAGGCCCAAGCGCCAGCGACACCGCCAGCATAACCCAAAGGTCAAAGCGCAGCATCTGCTCGGGCATCGGCAGCGGCCCCACCAGCCCCGCAACGCCGAGGATGGCAAGGACGTTCAAGATGTTCGAGCCGATCGCGTTGCCCAATGCCACGTCGGCGCGCCCCTTCAAGGCGGCGGTAAGCGACGTGGCCAGTTCGGGCAGCGATGTGCCCACTGCGACCAGCGTCAACCCGATGACAGCCTCGGAGATGCCGAAAGCCCGCGCAATACCAGTAGCGCCGCCAACCAGAAAATGCGCGCCAAGCGGCAGCCCTACCAGCCCCACAGCCATCAAAAACGCTATTCGCAGCCCGTTCATTTGCGCGGGCTGCGGTGCAAGATCGATGTCCTCATCATCCCGCAGCGCGATGCGCGCCCGAAACACAAGACCCGCGTTGATCTGGCTTGCCGTCATCGCCGCAAGCACCGCAAGCAACAGCAGCGCGTGCGGCCAGCGGATCGGCCCGGCGAAAGCCAGAGCAATGAACAGCAGCGCCGTGCCAAGCATGAACAGATAGTCCTTGCGGCAATCGCTTTGGTCGGTGCGGATGCGCACCAGCAGCGCGGGCAGGCCGAGCACCAGCAGGATGTTGGCGATGTTTGAGCCGACAACATTGCCAAGTGCAAGCGCGGGGGCGCCATCCAGCACAGCAACCACTGAAACCATCATTTCAGGCGCCGAGGTGCCAAACGCGACTATCGTGAGGCTGACGATCAGCGCCGGAACCCCCAGCCGCACCGCCAGCGCCACCGCACCCCGCACCAACAAATCACCCGCCAGAACCAGCGTCGCCAGCCCAAGCGCGATCAACAAAAGATCAACCGCCACCTAGCCCCTCCGATGGTGCTTGCCGCAGGGGCAGGGCTTGTTGCCGATTCGGGAACGCCCGCAATCGGGGCATGTTACACGCCGCAGCGATGCGGGCAGCCGCAGCCGCCCAAACAGCGCCAGTGCCACCATGGCGACCAGAAACAGGCTTACAACCTTGAGCATGCGCTAAAGCCCATAGCGCGCCCAGAGTGCGCGTTCCTCTGCCAGATCTAGCGCCGCACCCAGCGCCCCATCAGCCGCCGCCGCCACGCCAAAGCGCCGCCAGATCGAACGGCGGATGCCATAGGGAACAAGCCGCACCTTGTCGCCGTAAAGCTCCTTGAGTTTGGGCACCATATGCGCAAGCCCGTCGATCAGCCCGACCTCAAGTGCCTGCGCGCCAATCCAGATATCGCCGGTAAACAGGTCGCGCCCCTCGGCCAGCTTCGCCCCCCGCCGCGCCACAATCTGCGCCTTGAAAACTGCGTGCATCGGTTCCAGCAGCGCCGTCAGCCGCGCCACATCTTCGGGCTTTTCGGGGCGGAACGGGTCCATGAAGCTTTTTGAGGCGCCCGCCGTATGCACCCGCCGCTCTACCCCGTGCCGCTCAAGCAACCCGGCAAAACCGAACCCCGCCGAGATCACGCCGATTGATCCCACCAGTGAGGTTGCATCGGCCCAGATATCGTCGGCAGCCGAGGCCAGCCAATACCCGCCCGACGCCGCGATATCTTCGACAAAGGCATGCACCGGCACCTTGGTTTCGTCGGCCAGACGCCGGATACGCGCCGCGATCAGCGAGCTTTGCACTGGCGAGCCGCCGGGCGAGTTGATCACCAGCGCCACCGCCGCAGGCTTGCCGCGCCGGAACGCACGTTCCAGCAGCGGCGCCAGCGCGGCGTCGGAAAGCCCCGCTGCGCCGGGCCGGGTGGCGCCGATGGCGCCGTGCAGGCGCACCACGGCAACGCGGGGCAGACGCTTGCGGAACGGGGGGATGAATTGCCGGATGTCCATGACCCCCGATGTAGGCCGCACCCGGCGGCGCGGCAAGTCGCCGCGCGCATTTTCGCCCGCTGCCGGGGCCGGGCCGGGGCCGTGCTGGCGCATCTGGTCGCTGGAAGGGCGCAAAGAGCAAAGATTTGATTTCCCCGCCGCCACACTCTAGGCCACGCTGAACCCAGCCGGAGTCCGCCATGCCTGATGCTGCCCTGACCGACCGAGTTGCCGAAATCTGCCGCGCCCATGCCGGGCGCGAAGGCGCTTTGCTGCCCATCTTGCACGCCGTGCAGATCGAATTTGCCCATGTGCCTGCGGCGGCGCTGCCGACCGTGGCAAAGGCACTGGGGGTGACGGTGGCCGAGGTGCAGGGAGTTGTAAGCTTCTACCACGATTTTCGCTCTGCGCCGCCCGGCCGCCATGTGCTCAAGATCTGTCGCGCCGAAGCCTGTCAGGCGATGGGTGGCGCCGCGCTGGCCGATGCCGCCAAGGCGCGGCTGGGGGTCGATTGGCACGGCACTTCGGTGCAAGGGGTCACGCTGGAGCCGGTGTTTTGCCTTGGTCTTTGTGCCGCAGCACCCGCGGCCATGCTGAACGGCGTGCTGGCGGCGCGGGTGGACCCCGCGCGGTTGGCCGCGATGCTGGCGGAGACGGGCGCATGAAGATTTTCGTTCCAGCCGATGCGTTTGCCCGTGCGCTCGGGTCCGATGCCGTGGCCGACGCAATTGCAGCCGCCGCAGCTGCACGCGGCGTGTCGGTGCAGATCGTGCGCAATGGCAGCCGCGGCATGGTCTGGCTGGAACCGCTGGTCGAGCTTGATGCGCCTGAGGGCCGGATGGCCTTTGGTCCCTTCGCCGCAGAAGACGCCGGGGCGCTGTTCGATGCCCCCGATGCGCACCCCAAGGCGCTGGGCCCCACCGAGGAGATTGCGTTTTTCAAGCGTCAGACGCGGCTCACCTTTGCCCGCGTTGGCGTGATCGACCCGCTCGATCTGGCCGATTATCAGGCGCATGGCGGGCTTGCAGGGCTGCGCCGGGCGCTGGCGATGGCGCCTGAGGGGATCGTGGCCGAGGTGGTTGAAAGCGGGCTGCGCGGGCGCGGCGGCGCGGGGTTTCCCACCGGCATCAAGTGGCGCACCGTGGCGGCCGCGCCGGGGCCGCAGAAATACATCGTCTGCAATGCTGATGAGGGCGACAGTGGCACCTTTGCAGACCGCATGCTGATCGAGGGCGACCCGTTCGCGCTGATCGAGGGCATGGTGATTGCGGGCCTCGCGGTAGGCGCCGATCGGGGCTTTGTCTATCTGCGCAGCGAATACCC
>PHEE01000039.1 GCA_002842855.1 Alphaproteobacteria bacterium HGW-Alphaproteobacteria-4
GGTCGTCTTGCCATGGTCTTCTCCTCGCTTGCTGCATCATGCCGCAGTTGCGCGGAAAATCCACTTATCCCGGTTGTTCAGATTTCCGCAGCCACCTCTCCAAATCCAACACCTCCGCTGCACGTGTGTGCCGAGAATGCTGGCTTCAGATCAGAAATGGCAGAAGGGGATCGGCGTCGCGCTTACGGTTCAAGCCGGGGCAAGGTTGCACATGGGTCAATTCTCAGTGGCAATCAACACCCCGGGGGATTACCGTTCGGCAAGCGAATTGGCACCTAACTTCTGGCGGTAGCGCGCAAAGTAAAATGGGCGGAAACCCCAATCAACAATGTGATCAGAAGGCTTGTCAGGGTGTTTGGGTAGGCCGGGTTGCGAGGTCTTTGGGGCGCGACTACGACCTGAACCACACTTCGCCCGAGTTCGGCTGAACTTCGCGCAGTTGAAAAGCTGGCAAGCGCTGCCGTCAGGGTTTCTTCGGCGATGCGGACGCGAAGCTTCGCCATTTCGTATTCCATCAGCAATACGCTGAGCGGGGGGGTGTCGCCATCGCCTGTTACCAATGCACGCCGGGCCGCGTCAGCTTGCGCTTCCATGCGCGAAACTAGCTCGCGCGTCCGGGTGGTTTCAAAGCTGTCGCTTTTGTTGGATACTGCGGCCTTGTCGATGGCGAACCGCAGCTCGTTGATCTTTTCGTCGGTGTCGGCAATCGACTGGTACAAACCCTCGATCCGCAACTGGGGATTTGCTTCACGGCTATCAAGTTGCAATCGCACAAGTTCCTGTCGCGCCGAAGTAAGCTCGGCGCGAGCCTCGTCAACGCGCAGGCTTGAAAATTCAACAGTCTGGTCGCGCAGACTGGATTCAAGCGCGTTGATGTGGCCAGCGGTGAGATCGATGATTGTCTCTGCCAGTTGCACAGCCTCATCTGGGTCTGGCAGCCGGACATAAAGGTCCATCATTCCGGTCTGGACATTGACGGCGCTTTCGACGAAGCGCGCAAATTTCTGGCCACGCAAGCGCTGGACCGGGTCCATCGCGTCGCCGGAGAGACGTGAGACTATGCTGGTCTGCCCTTCGAGCCGCGACATGAGCGCGGGTGAGCGGACAAATTCATTGGCCATGAAGGCTTGAGACAAGCCGTTTGGTGAAAGCAAGCCACCGATAAAACCAGACCCTGTCGCTGGTGTTCCCCGGTTAGGCTGCGCGATCGCGATGACTGCATGGGTCTCAAACAGCGGGGTCGCGTATTCGGTCAGGTAGACGAAGACCAGCAGGGTTGGAAGCAGCACGGTAATGATAATCTGGATTGTGTCGCGGCGCGCTTTTCTGCGCCTTTGTGCTGCCATGCGCTTGTGGGCAGCCCCAATGTCTTCGGCATCCGGAACCAAACTTGCGGCGACTGCATACTGTTCTTCTTTAGCGGTCGCCGCCGCGTCGGCACGCTCCT
The DNA here is from genome assembly GCA_002842855.1 of Alphaproteobacteria bacterium HGW-Alphaproteobacteria-4. Lineage (GTDB taxonomy): Bacteria > Pseudomonadota > Alphaproteobacteria > Rhodobacterales > Rhodobacteraceae > UBA6213. The sequence goes on from PHEE01000039.1 coordinate 1,448, forward strand.
GCGCCATCGCCGAAATTCGCTCTTGCTTCTGCCGCTCTGCCTCGCGGAGCCGTTCTTCCCGCCACTTGCGGATCCTTTCGCTCTCGGGCGCGGGATCCCGCGCATCTTGTTCCATATCAGACATTGGCTCTATCCGCTCCACCTTGGATCACCCGCTCGGAAGCAATCTCGATCATTTTCTGGCCAGTTTCAGGGTTCGGGCACCAGACCAGTTTTCCATTCAGCAGAACTCGGAAATCTGTGCACCAATGCTTGAGTTGCGTCGTGTTGCGAGACATGTAGAGAAGGGCCGCGCCTTCAAGCCGCATTTTCAACAAAGCATCAGCGCGCCCGCGCGCGTTTTCGTCGCCAACCGAAATCTTTTCGTCGGCAACGTAGTGGTCGGCCGGAATCGCAAGACTCAACGCAAGCGCGGCGTTGGCGCGGTCTCCGGGTGTCAGGTCTTGCACCTTTTTGCCGAGCACATCGGCGTCGCCACAAACCCAGGCAATCTGGCGCTGCATTGTGGAAAGGCGGGCGCCAATGAGTTCGGCAATGTGACGCAGGTTTTGCTCAAGCGTCAGCATCGGATGCAACATCCCGGCATACCCGATCGGCCACGAAACGCGCCCCGTCAAATGCACATGGCCCCGATCTGGCGGCGCAATTCCGGTAAGAACGCGCACGAGCGTCGTGCGCCCAGACCCCGCCGGAGCCAGAATTCCCACCCGTGAGCGCGCGGCGAAGACCGCATCCTGCTCCAGCAAAATTGCGTCCTTTCCCCGCGTGCCGGGTCTGAAAACCGTGACCCCATGCAACGCAATCATATCCGGTACCTCGACATGCGATTGCGCACGAGGAACGCCTCGACCGGAAACGAGAGCGCATAAGGGATCAACGCCGAGATTGTTACCATGCCCGCATCGGCAATAGTCGACCTGTACCCCAGAAAATACCCTTCCCGAACCAGTTCGCTGACATGAAGAAGCGGACTCCACCACAGAATTTGCTGAAGCGATCCAGGCAGTTCGGCTGCGGTGAAGAATATGCCCGAGAGCCAGAACGCCGGACGCAGCAAGATCGGAACCGAGCGTGCAAATGTATCGCTCATCAAGCCCAGCACCGCCACCAACCGTCCGAGTCCGACGCCAAGCATCCACGCTCCTAGCGCCCCGGTCAAAACGCGCCCGGGGTTTGTTGGCAATGGCGCATCGAAAACCAGCGTGACCAGGCCGAATACAAGAAGCATCGAAACCAGTGTGTTCATCAGTTCGCTTACCACCGAGGCGGTCAATAGGTCGCTAATTCCAACCGGCCGCACGTGCAGTAAGTGACGATTTGAAATGACCCCTCGGGTCATCGAGGTGACCGTCTGGCGAAACATGATGTAAGGCAGAATGCCCGTCGCCACAAAGATTTCGGCACCGACATTGATTGGTGGAGTTCGACCCGTAAGGCGGAACAGGGCCACCACAAACGCGATCCACGTCAGCGGAATGAGATAGGCCCATATATGCCCAAGCGCGCCCCCCGAAAAACGGGTTTCGCGTTCGCGGCTGACCAGAGCCGCGATGCGGTTGTGCCACGGGGCATAGCTTTGTCTGATAATTCCCACTCCTTTCAGAGGTAATACCCCCGGTACCATCGAACGAATTCAGCGATACCCGTTGCTATCGGGGTGTTCGGGCGGTAACCGGTCAGCTGAAAAAGCTGATCCGTGTTGGCCCAGGTTGCTGGAACATCGCCCTGCTGCATCGGCAGCCTGGTTTTTCGGATATTCATGCCCACGGCTTTCTCGATTTCGTCAATGAACCGCATCAGGGGAACACATTCGCCGTTGCCGATATTGACCACCCGGAAAGGCGCAGCTGCGCTCCGACTGTCCCACGCCGGGATTGTTGCGGGGTCACCGGCCTTCGCGGGGGGCGCATCGATCAACAGCCGTATCGATCGGACAAGATCACCAACATAGGTAAAATCTCGCGCCATATCGCCATTGTTGTAGACATCAATCGCTTCACCCGCGATCACGGCCTTGACGAACTTGAACAAGGCCAGGTCGGGGCGGCCCCAAGGACCGTAAACCGTGAAGAAGCGGAACATGGTGGTCGGAATATTCCAAAGATGCGCATAGCTGTGCGCCATGTGCTCATTAGCCTTCTTGGTGGCGGCATAAAGCGTCAGTGGCGTATCGGTCGCTTGCGTCTCGGTGAACGGCATTTCGGTGTTTGCGCCGTAAACCGAAGATGTTGACGCCATCAGCAGGTGCCCGATGCCGATTTGACGCGCGACCTCCATCAGGTTGAAGGTTCCGACAATGTTCGACTCGATGTAGGAGCGAGGATTTTCGAGGCTGTATCGCACGCCAGCTTGCGCGGCCAGATGAACGATCACTTCAGGGGCGGCGTCCTGGGCGGTTCGAAGCAGCAGGTCCCGATCTTCCAGCATCCCTTCAACTGCGCTGAAGTTCGCATCTTGCAGCAGCAGCTGGTGGCGCCGCCGTTTCAGGGCAACATCATAGTAATCTGTCATCCCGTCGAATCCAACCACCTGGAAACCTGCGCTAAGCAGCTCTTTTGCCAAGTGAAATCCGATAAACCCTGCGGTGCCGGTCACGAATATTGTACGCATTGATCGCTAAGCCTTGTGACAAAAGAGTTTGATGGTTTCATCGAGCACGGCATCGACCTTGAACCGAGTGGCCGAGCATTCACGAGCCGCGCGACCCATTCGGGCCAGTGTCGCAGGGTTTTCAAGAATCCTCGCAAGGGCGGCAAGAATTTCTTCGGATGTGACGCCTTCCGCGCTCGACAGGAGAACACCCGTCTCGCCATCGCGAATGACCTCGCCGGTGCCGCCTGCGGGGGTCGCAAGGACCGCACGGCCGGCGAGTTGCGCCTCGATCACGACATTCGGCAGCCCCTCCATTCTTGCAAGGTGCAGCAGAATGTCGGCGCGATGCATGTAAAACCCGACATTCCTGCGCATCCCCGCGAAGAAGATCTGGTCCTTGATCCCATGCGCGGCAACAAGGTTTCGGCATTCATCCATCTCGAACCCGGACCCAAGCACGACGAACCGGGTATCGGGGTGGTCAAGGCAATATCGCGCGGCGACCTCTGCCCAAAGCTTGGGGCGCTTTACGGGGTCAAACCGAAAGACCCCGAGCACCGTTTTCGTGCAGCGCGGTGATTGCTCCACTACTCCGGACCAGTAAAGCTCGTCTTGCGGGTCGCCGTCGGCGCATATGTCGGGGCACGCATTATAGACAACTTGGATCGAGCCCCGCGCGAGACCAAGCCAGTCTTCATACGCCCTCGCGGTCGTGCGGCTGTTGGTCGAAATGACCACTTGCGGCAAACGTGCCAGCGCGCGGAAGAGCGCAGGCATTTCAGGGCGCATCAGTTCAGGTCGCAAGTTTGGAGGCAGCCCGCGAAATGATGCAGCAATCCGGGGGACCCGCGCGATCAGCGCGGCAATCGCTGCGGCAAGGACCCCGCCATCTTGCCAAAGATATGCCACGTCTATCTGGTTCTGCGTGAAGTAGGGCACCAGTTTGCGGCATTGGAGGCGAAGGTCTTCGGGCATCTGGGCCATCAACCCAAGCAACTCTGCGGAAATTGTGCCAAGCCCCTCGACCGTCGGATCGCGAACATCGGCCAGGATGGTGGTCTTGACCCCGCCTTCCCGCAGCGTCGGAAGAAAAAAATCGGCAGATCGGTGCGCACTCGCATGACGGACACAGACTTGCACGGGTTGCCGCAGAACGCGGCCACCAACTGGTATTCCCAACACGTGGCGCGCATGCAGTTCGGTGGCGATCCGCGTCATCTGGCGTTCTGCGCCCCCGGCGCCAAGCTGGCCCGTGAACAGAACGACCCCGCCGAGGTCGCGCCCAGGTATCGGGCGCGGATTTCGCCCTGCAAGCGCGACAATGCGTGTGATCAACGTGTCCCTGTCCAGGATCGCCCCGGGAGTTCTTTGGCCGAAGTGACGAATTTTCTCGACAAGCGCGCGCGCGGCGCTGCCCAAGTTGTCGGTTTCGCCCAACCCCTCGATCACTTTGCGCGCCTCGCCAACACGATCGTGTTCCAGAAGAAACTTCGCGTAGCGCAAGCGCAGGTTTCGGGCGTCAGCGATGTTGGCAAAAGCGCTCTCCATGAGCGCGTCCAATTCCGAGGTGGCTTTCAACTCGATCAGGCCAAAAAAGGCGATTTCGGCCTGATCGGGGTCTGTCTTCGCCGCCGGGCAAACCTGATAGAGCCGCTGGAGCCCTTCGTCAAACTGACCTAGCCGGCGAAACCACCGCATCATCAGCTTCACCGCGATGAGCGAGGTCGGGAATCGAACATGAATTGAGGACCAGAACTCCAACATGCCAACGCGGTCGCGGAGTTTTTCAACCAATAGCGCACAGTTTACAGCGAATTCTTCGTGTTCGCGGTAGGCTTCGATAAAGGGGCGCAACTTCCCAATCAGCGAGGCAGCTTCGTCGGGGGTCAGTTTGGCGGCGGCACCGTCCGAGGCGAGTTTCAGGACTTCGATTGGCGGCCCTTGATCGGTACCCGGCTTCGAATTGAAGGAGCGTGCAAAACTCATCTGGATGCTCGCTCGCTCGGTCTGGCGATCCTGTCAAGGCAGCGATCAAGTTGAAACCGATGCTCGTGTCTGCTCGGCTCCAATTCGACCAAAGACTTCCAGAACGGCATCGCCCGCGCAAAGAGGCGTTGTTTTACGAAATATCGGCCGGCCGTCAACATAACCGCGCGGTTCGAGCCCAGTGCAGAGAGCGTTTGATCGAGCTTGTTCGGAAAGTCTTCATCGCCGCCGACAAAATACTGCCTCAGCGCTGTTGCGGCCCTTGCTTCAAGTGCGCGAATGTTTCTTTCGCATCGGTCAGTCAGCGCCGGTTCTACTGCGGCTGCGCGAAATAGCCCGATTGCCTCGATTACGTCCTCCGCCCTCGATCCAGCCCGATAGAACCGTGACGGAAGCCGCTCAAGCCGCTGGCGGGCCTCGACAGCAAGCGGGTGGTTCGGGTCATCACTGACGTCGAGCAATCGGCGGGCATTGTACTGAATGCCGAACAGGTCCTCACCCAGATTTGCAGCGCGCATCAGAAGAACCCAGGGCATCATCTCATTGGGTCTGAGTACCGCAGCGCGCTGCGCCGCGCTGATGGCCAGTTGTAGGTCACCTGCCGCATATGCCAACCGCCCCAACGTCATTGGCAGTTCGGGCATCACGCGGTCCGCGCCCCCAACATGGTCTGCTATGTGCTTGATTTCATGCAGGTTCGTATTGGCGGCCAATTCTCGGATCTGCGCCAGCATCGCCTTGCGGAATTTGGCGCTCGGGCGCGCCAATCGATGGCTCGGCAGGTGTGCGGAAATTGCGAGCGAAAGCGACGGCGCCCGATCGAGTGGGTCGGCCATATCCATCGCCGTTTCGAAGTTCGAGTCGACGAAGCCAAAGAGCGCTGGGTCGGAAATGTCATCTGAACAGCCTTCGGGGTGACGGCTAATAAGCAATCTGCTTGCCCGCGCAAACTCACCCCTTTCGGCCAGAAAACGTGCTGCCCCAATGAGTTCATCCGGATCGGCGAGGTGCATCTGCTCTGGCGAGATGCCTTCAGCCTCAGCAAGGTGAATTTTAGCAGCCAGCCCAAGAGATCTGCAAATGTCCGGCGCGACCGAGCGGATAGCAGCGAGCGCTGCCCATTTGTCGCCGGCGGCAGCCTCTTCGGCCATTCGCTCAAATGTGGGCCGGGTGGCATCGTCAACGGGCATCGTGCGCACTAACTTGCTGGCTAATTCCTGGTTGCCCTCGGCAAGCGCCAGATTGAATCGCGCTTCCAGAATGCCGCTCCATTCGGGCCGTTTGCGCAAGACCCACTCCAAACGTGTGTCGAGTCCTTCGACCTTCCACGTTGACAGCAGCCGGTTGACATGGTCGAGCAAAGGCTTCTCGTTGCTGCGACTGCGTGCAGCCGAGCGCGCAAGCGAGTCGCCCATGCCGGCACCGATCCATTCGCCCACGACATGGATCGCGAATGGCTCGGAAAAGTGCGCGAGTCCTTTGCTGTGGTCCGCAATGGCGTTCTCTTGCCCAAACTCGCGCATCGCCTTGGTCGGATTGTACACCCTGCCGCCAAGTCGGCGAACCGTGCTTTCGACAAGCCTGATATGGTTTGACCGAGATGTTATCAGAGCGCCGTTCGGGCGTGCGGCATCGACATGGGTTACGAAGAGCGTCTCGGGAAGCGCTTGCATCAGGTACCCGACATCCCGTTCGATGTCGGCAACGCACGCCGCCGTCGAGCGAATTCTGCGCAAGACGCTGGTTTCCGCCGACCGCTCCGACGTCTGCGACCAGTTTTCCCTGAGGAATGCGTCGATTTCATTCTGATCTTGACGGGCCGCGTTTTCCCAAAAACCGCGAGCACGTCTGGTGTCGGAAAAGAAGCCGCGGAACGCAGAGTAGAGGTAATTGATCTGAACGTAGAACCCATCGATCGACACCTGTTTTGCCGAACAGATTTCGACCACGTAGAGATCAGAGGCGATGTGCGCCGCCGCGAGCGTTCCCTCGCGATCTGCGCCGCGCCCGATGTAAGGCCAAAGCGCAACCGGCGGCTCGATTTCGCCATGCATGACCCGCACCATTTGAACCGCTTCGGCCGAGGAGTGCACAAACCCATAGGTACGGCTTCGGTTCACACAAAAACCATAGGTCTCGGAGGTCAAGTTCAGGGGGGTCACGATCCGGCATGAACCGATGGGCGTTATTTGCAGCAATCCAGCCACCATTAACAGTTGCTACGCGCGTTCAGAGAGACCAATACGAAATGCTCGAAGGCATGGTGTGCTGTCGAAAAGCCCCGCGGATGTCGCCAAACACACCGTCTGGGCGCAAACGTTTCACGAACTCGGGTTCGACAAGATATTCCCGATGCGGCACTGCAAGCACGAGAAGGTCGAGGTCCACCAATTCGCTGGCATCTACCAGTGTAACGCCCTCTCGGGCAGCTTCATCCACGGAACTGCAGGCATCACTTGCCATGACGTGAAGTCCAAAACTCGCCAGCGCAGCGATCAGCTCGATTGCCTTTGAATTTCGCAAATCCGGGACATTTTCTTTGAAGGTGATCCCGAAAAAACCGACACGCGCACTGCGAACAGGGCCGCCACGCATGACCAGCCGCCGCATCAGGGCGTTCGCCACATGGCTGACCATCGCGTCATTCAAACGCCGTCCCGCAAGGATGATTTCGGGGTGGTGGCCAACTTGCTCGGATAACGCGGCGAGGTAATAGGGGTCGACGCCAATGCAATGTCCGCCAACCAATCCAGCGCGGAACGGCACGAAATTCCACTTCGTCGACGCGGCATCGATGACTTCGTTTGACGAGACGCCGATCCGTTGGCAGATCAGAGACAACTCGTTCATAAGTGCAATGTTCACGTCGCGCTGCGTGTTTTCCATGACTTTAGACGCCTCGGCGACCCGGATCGACGAGCACCTGAAGACCCCGGCATCTACGGCGGCCCCATAGACTGCCGCCACCCGATCAAGTGCCTCTGGTGTGTCTGCCGAAACATTCTTCACGATCGTTTCAAGCGTATTGACCTTATCGCCCGGGTTGATGCGCTCGGGGCTATATCCAAGGTTGAAATCAACCCCGGCCCGCAATCCGGAGATTTCCGAAAGAAGCGGCCCGCAGAAATTCTCGGTGACGCCGGGGTAGACCGTGGATTCGAACACGACGATGTCGCGTTTCTTGAGGTACGGGCCGACCGTGCGACACGCTTGTTCAAGCGGGCGCAGATCAGGCTGCTTGGAGTTGGTGATCGGCGTAGGGACCGCAACAATGAAGAAAGTGGCTTCAGCCAGGTCCGCGGTACTGGAACTTACCCTTAGGCCGCTTTCTTGAAGACGCTCACGCACAACTTCGCGGGTGTCGTCGAACCCTGACTTGAGACGGTCAATTCGGGTTTCCGAAATGTCGAAACCGAGGACATTTTCGAACTTTTCGGCCAATCGAACAGCCAAAGGTAGCCCGACGTAGCCCAACCCTATGACCGCGACGGTCTCGTGGCATAGCTTGCCAACAAACGCACCGCCGTATGGGGTATGCGCAAATTCCTTCATCCTGAGACCTCCAAGAAATCAAACGCGTGTTACAGAACCCCAGAAGCCGCCGCTTCCGCGCATCGCATCGGGGTGGGTTAGGAGAAAACTGCTGAGAAGCGAGATGTAGGCATCCAGCCATCTGTCTACGAAAGCCGCTTCTGGCTCGCCGCTCTTTGCTAACGGCAGACGTTCAAGCCGCACAACGGATCGGCCGCATTCAAGTGTAATCATTGGAAACAGGCACGGCGTGCCCAGTTTCCACGAAACGCGGGCGCAGAAATCGGAAAGGCGGATTTTCGCACCAAACAGGGACCGCACCGCGTCGCCGGGTGCACTCATTCCGTCTATCGCAATAGCAATGATGCTGTTTCGTGCGAGCGCCCGAATAATTTGCCGGCCGATCGCCGCTGTATCGTTTGTCGAGGCGCTTATCAGGCCCTGCGAGACGATCGGCTGCCCGAGATCGGGGACCGATGCGACAAATGCGGTCTTGAAATTCGTGGTGCGCAAGGCAATCGGGCCTGTATAAAGTAGTCCGACATGCGCTGAGGTAACAAACACCCCTTTGCCGCTTGCGATGGCCCATGCCGCCGTCGCGAGGGTCTCATCCGGAAGATGTATAAGCGGCGGCAGTTCGCCAGCGCGGTCCGGACAGCATTCTGCCCAATTGAGCAAAAGCGCGTCAGCGTGCGCGTGGCGGTGTGCTTCTTGCCGCCAGCCTTCGGGAATCGGTCGGCCTTCCGCCACGAGCACCCGCTCCATCCAATCCAGGCGGGCCGCTGGAATGATCGGCTCGGGCCGGTTCTTGGCAATGTCGCGCATGCCCTCAGCTGCGGTGCGAGGCAGTTGCCCAGCACGCAACCTCAACCCCTCTTGATACAATGAGCTGGCGTCCGCCTTGCGCCCGCCCCTGGCGAGCAAGCCCACACACTTTCGACGTATGTGGGCGCTGTTGGGTTGCAGCCGAACCACCTCTTCCAGCTGCGCCACTGCGTCGTCGATGCAACCGGCCGCCTCCAGCGCCCGCGCCAATCTGGTGCGAGTCGTGGGCCCAAACTCGCTCTCGGGTATCCGGCGCAGGCTTGCGATGGCCTGTTCGCAAAGACCCAATTGGATGAGCAGATCCGCTTCGAGTTCGGCGATCCTGGGATCTTTCGGCGCGCGGATGGCCGCCAGACGGATAACGTGCAATGCCTCTGCTTCACGCCCTTCAATACGCGAACATGCCTCGGCACGCATTCGCAAAACCCGAACATCTCCATCCTGAAGCGTTTGGTTTTTGACGATCATCGTCAGACACGCCTCGGCCATACCATTGCGCAACAGCACGGTGCCCGCTTCGGCAAGCGCTCCGGGGTGATCGATCGTGCATTGCGAAATGTGCAGAGCCGTCTTGAGAGAATCCTGTGTCATTCCGGCGCGTTCGAAGGCCTTTAGCGCGAGCTGGGCAAACCGCAGAGACCGCTCGATCAAGTCCGGATGCGACATCGCGTGCCGCGCGGCCAACGCATGCAGGCGCGCAGTCAGGAGCGCGCGAAGCACGACCTCATGCGGGCCGACCTCCGCTTTCGCAAGAGCCTCGAACCTTTCCACGACATCCGCTGGCGACAATGGCCCATGCCCGGCAAGTGCGAGATCAAGCAGGTGCATCCAAGCGCGCGCGTCATTCGGCCGCATGCCGACACATGCTTGGAACAACGCAACCGATCGACCTGGGTTTCGAGATTTTGCTTCGATGGCCTCGCGCGCAAATCTGGAATAGGAGGGCGCGCTTCGCCCATGGTCAACTTTTGTGTCAAGATGGGCAGTCGCGTCTTTCGCCATGAAATGCTCCAACTCTCTCGATCGATTGTTCAAGGCGTTCATTTCGGCGTCCTCACGGAAACTGCGAACAGGTGCAGCGCCATCTGGCGGAACATGCGGTTTTGCCGCGCAAGCAATTGCGCTGCCACGGGCGCGATGTCGCTTGGGCGCTATTCATGGTGAGCCGTATGAGCAAGTTTGACTGCATTGCTCGCTTCTAGGGCGAAGAGGTTAACATATCGCTCAAATTGATCGGCTTGCGCTGACGCGGTGGAGGCCCCCGGCAGCGTCGAATGCGCCAGAGCGATCTTGTTGGAACCAAATTGGGTCAGGCATCCATGCCCGAGATTGACATATTGTCGACCGCGCTTGCCAAGAACGGTATTCAGGTTTGCTATGTTCTGGCCGAAGGCGTCGTCGCCTTGAACCGGGCCGAATCGCGGGTTGGGTCGTTCCGTGTTTGCCTGAGAAAACGACGTGCAAGGGCGTGACGGAGCACTGCGCCGCTTCGCGTCCCCTTAGCCGCGTCGCCATGGTCCTGGGCCATGTCGTTCGGTCGCCTGCCTCAGCCGGTCGCGCTGGCGCAGGCTGATCAGCGGCCCGATTTCGTTTGCGGCGTCGTCAAAAACGATGAACCACCTTTGCATTCGGGCGCCGCCGGCAATGTCGCCAGACATTATGACGTTGTTAAATCCTGCGCGGCTAGGCTGAGCGGAAACCTCGCTGATCCGGTGCCTCTACCATGTCAGGAAGCGTCAACATTATTGATCTCGGCACCGTGGCTCCGGCTGGGGGCTTCCGCCTTGAGGGGGGGGCGGCCGGGGATCAGGCCGGCTACAGCGTTTCATCGGCCGGTGATATCAACGGTGACGGCTTTGATGATGTGATCATTGGCGTGCAGGGGAGCGACGCGGGCGGAAGCAGCACCGGCATTGCCTATGTAATCTTCGGTCGGGCAGGTGGCACGCGCCCCGATATTGACCTTGGCAACCTTGCCGCTACTGACGGCTTTCGCCTTCAGGGCGCGGCGGCGTGGGGCAATGCCGAACTCTGCGTTTCATCGGCGGGCGATCTCAACGGCGATGGCTATGGCGACCTGATCATAGGCGCGCCATGGAGCGATACCGGCGAGGGTTGGGCTGGCGCGGCCTATGTGATCTTCGGTCAGGCAGGCCCCACCCGCGCCGACATCGATATTGAGAACCTTGCAGCCGCTGACGGTTTTCGACTGCGTGCAGAAGCGGCGGGGGACCGGGCTGGTCACAGCGTCGCGTCTGCAGGTGATGTAAACGGTGATGGCTATGACGACCTGATCGTTGGCGCGCCATGGAACGACGCGGGCGGAAATGATGCCGGGGCGTCCTATGTTATCTACGGCCAGGCAGGCAGCACACGCTCCGATATCGACCTTGGCGGCCTCGATGCCGCCGACGGTTTCCGCATGCTTGGGGCGGCGGCGGACCGCGCCGGATTCAGCGCCTCGTCTGCGGGCGATATTAACGGCGACGGCTACGACGACCTGATTATCGGGGCGCACGGGAGCAACGCAGGTGGCAGCTATGCAGGTGCGGCCTATGTGATTTTCGGCAGAGCTGGCGGCACGCGCGCCGACATCGATCTCGGCAGCCTCGCCGCCACCGATGGCTTTCGCGTTCAGGCGGTGGCGGGGGACCAGGCCGGGTGGAGCGTTTCGCAAGCGGGCGATATTAACGGCGACGGCTTGGACGACCTGATTATCGGTGCGCAGGGGAACAACGCAGGTGGCAGCTATGCCGGTGCGGCCTATGTGATTTTCGGCCGGGCAGGCGGCGCGCGCGCCGACATCGACCTCGGCAACCTCGCCGCCGCTGACGGCTTCCGCCTTTTGGGGCCTGCGGCGGGAGACCGGGCCGGGTGGAGCGTTTCGTCGGCGGGCGACATCAATGCCGACGGGTATGCAGACCTGATTGTTGGTGCGCCATGGAGCAACGCAGGAGGAAATGATTCCGGCGCGGCCTATGTGATTTTCGGCCAGGCAGGTGGCACGCGTGCCGATATCGACCTTGGCAGCCTCAGTTCCATCGACGGATTTCTGCTCCAGGGGGCAGCGGCGTGGGACAATGCTGGTTTCAGCGTAGCCTCAGCAGGTGACGTCAACGGTGACGGCTATGACGACCTGATTGTTGGCGCATATGGAAGCGACGCTGGCGGAACAGATGCCGGTGCGGCCTATGTCATCTATGGCAGCGCGGCGGCGCAGGTAACCGGCACCGGCGGCAACGACACGCTATCCGGCAGCAACGGCGACAACGAGATCTCGGGCCTTGCGGGCAATGATTACCTTTACGGCAATGGCGGCGATGACCGGCTGGACGGCGGGGCGGGAACCGACCGGCTTTACGGCGGCGCCG
>PHEE01000015.1 GCA_002842855.1 Alphaproteobacteria bacterium HGW-Alphaproteobacteria-4
CTGGCTTTGGGTGGCAAAGATCGGGACCGATTGCCTTTCAGCGCGCGGAGTTACCTGCCGGGTCTGCGAAGATACCTGCCCGACCGGCGCCCTGCGGTTTCGCCCGGCGCCAGGGGGCCGGGCACTGGCCGCGCGCGATATCGACGCCTGCACCGGCTGTGGCGGCTGCGTCGCGGCCTGCCCGCAAGCCAGTATCACCTTGCACCAGATCTCTCCAAAGCCCGCGGAGGCAACATGCTGAACATCTGTGGCTGTCTCGTCTCGACCTTGCCCGACCAGGCACCGGCGGTGAGCCGGGCGATTGCCGCTACCGAGGGGTGCGAGGTTCATGCCGTTGAGGGGGGGCGCATCGTGGTGACCGTCGAGGATACCGCCGATGCGCGCGCATCCGAACTGATCATGGCCATGCACCAGATCCCCGGCGTTCTGAACGTTGCGCTTTCCTATCACCATTTCGAGGACCTCGAACCTGCCGTTGCGCAGCCCGGGACCCTCGCACAACCCACAGCCTGAACGGGAGTTATCAGCCATGACCCTTTCCACCTCGCGCCGCACATTCCTCAAAGCTTCAGCCGCCGCCGCCACCGCATCGGCGGCCGGAATACCGCTGCCAAACGCGGCCGCTGCGCAAGGGCTTGCCGATGATATCCGCTGGGACAAGGCCGCCTGTCGGTTCTGCGGCACCGGGTGTTCGGTGCTGGTGGGGGTAAAGAATGGCCGCGTGGTGGCAACTCAGGGCGACCCCGAGGCGCCGGTGAACCGGGGCCTGAACTGCATCAAGGGATATTTCCTCTCGAAGATCATGTATGGCAAGGACCGCCTGACCACGCCCCTCTTGCGCAAGACCAACGGAGTTTATGACAAGGAAGGCACCTTTACCCCGGTCAGCTGGAACGAAGCCTTCGACGTGATGGCCGAAAAGTGGAAGGCCGCGCTGAAGGCCAAAGGCCCGACCTCGGTCGGCATGTTCGGCTCGGGTCAGTGGACAATCTGGGAAGGCTACGCCGCCGCCAAGATGATGAAGGCGGGGCTGCGCTCCAACAACATCGACCCCAATGCGCGCCACTGCGTGGCTTCGGCGGTGGCGGGCTTCATGCGCACCTTCGGCATCGACGAGCCGATGGGCTGCTATGACGATTTCGAAAAAGCGGATGTATTCGTGCTCTGGGGCTCGAACATGGCCGAGATGCACCCGATCCTGTGGTCGCGACTGACGGATACCCGCCTGACCAAGCCCGGCTGCGAGGTGCATGTGCTCTCGACCTTCGAGCACCGCAGTTTCGAACTGGCCGACAACGGCATGGTCTTTACGCCGCAGACCGATCTCGCAATCCTGAACTACATTGCAAATCATATTATCCAGAACGACGCGGTAAACTGGGACTTCGTCAACAACCACGTCAAATTCACCAAGACCGCCACCGATATCGGCTACGGCCTGCGCCCCGAACATGTGCTCGAAACCAGCGCCGCGAACCCCGGCGGCGGCAAGATGGATCCGATCAGCTTCGAAGAATACAAGGCCTATGTTGCGGAATACACGCTTGAAAAGACGGCCGAGTTGTCTGGCGTGCCCGCCGCCAAGCTGGAACGGCTGGCGCGTGTCTACGCCGACCCGACCAAAAAGGTGATGTCGCTCTGGACCATGGGCTTCAACCAGCACACGCGCGGCACCTGGGTCAATTCGCTTTGCTACAACGTGCATCTGCTGACCGGCAAGATCTCCGAGCCCGGCAACAGCCCGTTCTCGCTGACCGGCCAGCCCTCGGCCTGCGGCACGGCGTGCGAGGTTGGCACATTCGCCCACCGTCTGCCCGCCGACATGGTGGTCAACAACCCCGAACACCGCGAAATCTGCGAAACCGCCTGGGGCCTTCCGGCCGGCACGATCCCTGACAAGCCGGGGTATCACGCGGTCTTGCAGCACCGGATGCTGAAGGACGGCAAGCTGAACGCCTATTGGGTGCAATGCACCAACAACATGCAGGCCGCGCCCAACATGAACGAAGAGGGCTATCCCGGCTATCGGAACCCGGAAAACTTCATTACCGTCTCTGACCCTTATCCGACGATCACGGCGATGGCCGCCGACCTGATCCTGCCGACCGCGATGTGGGTGGAAAAGGAAGGCGCCTATGGCAACGCCGAACGGCGCACCCAACTCTGGCGGGAACAGGTGTCGGCGCCGGGGCAATAAAAATCGGATGTCTGGCAGGTGATGGAGTTTTCCAAGCGTTTCACCACCGACGAGGTCTGGCCCGAAGACCTGTTGGCATTGAAACCCGAACTGCGCGGCAAGACCCTGTTCGAGGTGCTGTTCGCCAATGGAGTGGTCAACAAATACCCGGTCTCGGAGATCGCGGCGGGCTTTGGCAACCATGAAAGCGCGGATTTCGGCTTCTATGTTCAAAAGGGCCTGTTCGAGGAATACGCAGCGTTTGGGCGCGGCCATGCGCATGACCTTGCCGCTTTCGACACCTATCATCAGGCGCGCGGGCTGCGCTGGCCGGTGGTGGATGGCAAGGAAACGCTCTACCGCTTCCGCGAGGGCTACGACCCCTATGTCAAGGCCGGCGAGGGCGTGAAGTTCTACGGCAACGCCGACGGCAAGGCCGCGATCATCTTCGCCCCGTATGAGCCGCCGGCTGAAAGCCCGGATGCCGAGTTCGACCTGTGGCTGGTGACCGGGCGGGTGCTCGAACACTGGCATTCGGGTTCGATGACGCGCCGGGTGCCCGAGTTGCACCGCGCCTTCCCTTCGGCGGTGGTGTTCATGCACCCCGACGACGCCACCGACCGCGGCCTGCGGCGCGGCCAGGAGATTTCGATCTCGACCCGCCGCGGTGTGGTGCAAAGCCGCGTCGAGACCCGCGGGCGCAACAAGATGCCGCGCGGCGTGGTGTTCATGCCGTGGTTCGACGAAAGCCAGCTGACGAACGCAATGACGCTGGATGCAACCTGCCCGATCTCGAAAGAGACCGATTTCAAGAAATGCGCCTGCAAGGTCGAGCGGGCCTGAGCCGCGCGTAACGGAGAACGTCATGTCCGCCGCCACCCGCATTCCCAACGCCATTGACCGGCGCCGCTTCTTGCAAGATGCGGCGCGGGCGGTGGCGGGCTGCGCGGTGGCGGGCATGTTTCTGGGGCAGCTCGCGCGGCAGGCGCGGGCGCTGCCTGCCGAGGCGCTGCGCCCACCGGGGGCGCTGCCCGAGCCCGAGTTTCTGGCCGCGTGCCTGCGCTGCGGGCTTTGTGTCCGCGACTGCCCCTATGGCACGCTGTCGCTGGCGCGTGCCGGGGTTGACGGCGCCGCTGTCGGCACACCGTTCTTTACCGCGCGCGATGTGCCATGCGAGATGTGCGACGATATTCCCTGCGTGCTGGCCTGCCCGTCGGGGGCGCTTGACCCCGGTCTGACCGCTATCGACGATGCCCGCATGGGCGTGGCGGTGCTGGTAGATCAGCAGCATTGCCTGAACGCGCTGGGGCTGCGCTGCGATGTCTGTTACCGGGTCTGCCCGGCGATCGACGCGGCGATCACGCTGGAGCAATCGCACAACGCGCGCACCGGGCACCACGCGGTTTTCATGCCCACGGTGCACGCCGAGGCCTGCACCGGCTGTGGCAAATGCGAAAAATCCTGCGTCCTGCCCGAGGCGGCAATCAAGGTGCTGCCAACGCGGCTGGCAAGGGTGGCCGCCGCCGATCACTACCGGCTCGGCTGGGAGGAACAGGAACGCGCCGGGGCGCCGCTGGTCGAGGGCATCATCGACCTGCCCGACCGGGTGCCGGATCTGGCGCCGACGGCGGGGGCCGGCGGGTTCGCGCCACTTTTTCAATTGCCGGAGGCCGGGCAATGAGCGCCGCCACCAAACCTCGTGTGAATGCGGCTTCCACCGCTGCCCGAGGCTGGGTGGTCGCGCACAGATATCTGATTCTGAGGCGTCTTTCGCAAACCGTCTTTCTGGGTCTTTTCCTGATCGGGCCGTGGTTCGGGATCTGGTGGGTCAAGGGCAATCTTGCGGGCTCGATGACCCTCGAGGTCTTGCCGCTGACCGACCCGCTGGTGCTGATCCAGTCGCTGCTGGCGGGGCATTGGCCCGCGCTGACGGCG
Source organism: Alphaproteobacteria bacterium HGW-Alphaproteobacteria-4 (assembly GCA_002842855.1). GTDB lineage: Bacteria > Pseudomonadota > Alphaproteobacteria > Rhodobacterales > Rhodobacteraceae > UBA6213. The sequence continues at coordinate 4,112 of PHEE01000015.1, forward strand.
CTGATCGGGGCGCTGATCGTCGGGCTTGGCTATGCGCTGATCGGTGGCAGGGTTTATTGTGCCTGGGTTTGCCCGATCAATCCGGTCACCGACGCGGCACACTGGCTGCACCAGCGGCTGGGTCTGGCCAAGGGCTGGCAACCCAAGCGCGGCACCCGGCTTTGGGTGCTGGGCATGGTGCTTGGGGTCAGTGCCGCCACCGGCACCATCGCCTGGGAACTGGTCAACCCGATCTCGATGCTGCACCGCGGGCTGATTTTCGGTATCGGCTTTGCCTGGGCCTGGGTGCTTGCGGTGTTTGCCTTCGACGTGCTGGTTTCAAGGCGCGGCTGGTGCGGACACCTGTGCCCGGTGGGGGCCTTTTGCGGCCTGCTGGGCAGCGCCAGCCTGCTCCGGGTTTCGGCCGCGGGCCGGGCCGCCTGCGATGATTGCATGGAGTGTTTTGCCGTCTGCCCCGAGCCGCATGTCATTGGCCCGGCGCTGCGCGGTTCCGGTTCGGCCCCGGCACTTATCCTGTCACCAGACTGTACCAATTGCGGACGGTGCATCGACGTATGCGCGCCCGACGTGTTTCGCTTTACCCATCGTTTCAACCGCCGGACCGGAGAAACCTCCGCGCCCCAATCCCCCGCACACACCCGATCCGGTGCCAGTCGCGCCGCCTGAGCAAGCAACGGAGACCACGATGAAACACTATGCAACCCACAGCGCCATCTTCGCCGCGATCGTGCTGGCGTTTGCCGGAATTGCACTGGCGCAAACCGCGGGCCCTGGCACGGTCCAGTCGCTGCGCGGTGCTCCGATCGAACAGCCAGTGGCGATTGACGACATCTACCTGCTTGATGCGCAACGCTTTTCACGCAATTACCGCCAGCAACCGCCGCTAATCTCGCACAGCACCGACCAATATCAGATCGACCTGAACGCCAACCAGTGCCTGGGTTGCCACGATTGGCGCAACGCCGCCGAACGCAAGGCACCCACCCTGTCGATGACCCATTACCAGGACCGCGACGGCAACCAGCTCGACCGCGTGGCAGGCACCCGCTGGTTCTGCAACCAGTGCCATGTGGCGCAGATGAATGCCCCGGCGCTGGTCGCGAACCTCTTTTCGGCGCCGAACGGCAATTGAGCGCGGCGGCAGCTTCAGACAAGGAAACACGTCATGGCAGACAAAATTGACCAAGCTGCGCGGCCGGGCCTGATCCGCCGCTTCTGGAAAACCATCGTTTCGCCCAGCGCAGTGCTGTCGCTTGGCGTGTTGACGATCGGCGGATTTGTCGTGGGTGTCTTTTTCTGGGGGGGCTTCCACTGGGCACTGGAGGCGACCAATACCGAAAAGTTCTGCATCTCGTGCCACGAGATGCGCGACAACGTTTTTGCCGAATATGAAGGCAGCGTGCACCAAAGCAACGGCTCTGGCGTGTGCGCCACTTGCCCCGATTGTCACGTTCCCAAGGCCTGGGGGCCCAAGTTGGTCCGCAAGATGCAGGCGTCGATGGAACTATATTACCATTTCATCGGCCGCTCGATCGATACGCCCGAAAAGTTCGCGGCCCGGCGGCTTGATCTGGCCAGCAACGTCTGGCGCACGATGAAAAGCACCGACAGCCGCGAATGCCGCAACTGTCACAACTTCGACTTCATGGATTTCACGATCCAGCAAACCCGCGCCTCGGTCGAGCATCAGGCCGGACTTGACACCGGCAAGACCTGTATCGACTGCCATCAGGGTATCGCCCACGACCTGCCGGCGGGCTATCTGGAGCGCTACCGCGAAGTCTCGGGCGCGCTGGCCGCCGCCGCCCCGCACGGCGCCGCGCCGCAGACCGCGTCGGTGCTTGCTTCGCTGGGCGAGATCTATGCCTTTCTGGCGCGCGCCGAAGCCAACTGATACGGCGCGGGCACAGCTTGCGGGCAGGTGCATCGCTTTTGGAAAGGCCAGCAAAGCATGGACATCGCCACGGTTTCGTCGCCAGATCGGGGTGCCGCCCACCGCGCCCTTGCCGCCTTCGCGGCCCGGCTGATCGACCAGCGGCTGCGCGTGGTGGGCGCGCTTCAGATCAGCACGGCAACGGCGGACGCGCGCCATTGCGACATGGACATGTCGGTGCTGCCCGACGGCCCGGTGATCCGCATCAACCAGAATCTTGGTCCCGGTTCGCGCGGCTGCCGCCTTGATGTCGGCGCGCTCGAAACCGCCGTGGCCGCCACCGAAGCCGCACTTGCCGGTGGCGCCGATCTGCTGATCGTCAACAAGTTCGGCAAACTCGAAGCCGAGGGGCGCGGGTTTCGGGCGCTTATCGCCGAAGCGCTTTGCCGGAATGTGCCGGTGCTTGTGGTCGTCAACGGATTGAACCGCTACGCATTCGAGGCTTTCGTCGATGGCGGGTCAATCGACCTTCCGGCCGATCCGCATGCACTGGACCGCTGGTTTGCAGCGCTTCGGCGCGCCCAGCGGGTATCAGCAGCGCAGGATCTGCCGCCAGCAAGCGCCAAGCGCTTTGGTGGCGGCCGCGGCAAAGCAAAACCCGGCACCGCTGGTGCGGTGCCGGGCCATTTCAGGGTCGTCTGATCCGGTCAGATCAGAACTGGAAGCCGACGCGCAGCGCGACGGTATCGAGGTTCAGCGCAACGTCATCCGGCGCAAGATATTCGCCCTTGAGCGCGGCGCGCTGATATTCCAGCCCGGCGAAAATCCGGTCGGTCAACATGAATTCCGCGCCGAGGCCATAGGTCATGCCGCGGGCATCATAGTCGGTCGGGCCATTGCTGATGGTGCCGCCCATGTAACCCAGCGTGCCGTAAACCATCACACGGTCCATGGCATAGCCCAGACGGCCCTTGATTTCGAGGAAATTGCTGAATTCCAAGAATGTATAGGTGGGCTCGGAAACGCCAAGATGGGTCAGGCCGACTTCGGCGCCATACACCAGATTGCCGCGTTGCATGTTGTAGCCGGCAAAGCCGCCAAGCGTAGTGCCGGAATCGAGCGTGCCGACAAAGGTGCCGTTGTTATAGTCCCAGTCGCCCGAAGTCTGGCCGGCCTTCAGCCCGACATAGGCGCCCGACCAGTCATGCGCGCGCACAGCGACCGGCGCATAGACCGGTGCTTCGGTCACCGGGGCAACGTAGCCGCCCGCGAATGCCGTGGTCGTCATCGCCGCAAGCATGACCGCCGCGGTGGAGATCGTGAATTTCGTCATGTGTTCGCCTCATTCTTATCGTTGTGAAAGACTGGGTAGATCTGGTGAACGTGCGACCGCTCTGCAACCGCAGGGCCTCGGTTGGTGCACGACTGAAACATATATACCACGTTCAGGGCCCACCTGCCACAGGTCTCCTCCGGCAACGCGCCTGCTGCGCGCGAGAAACTCGGCGGAAACCCGCGCCTTCTGTTTCAGCCCGGCACCTGGCGCCGCGCTTGGCCGGCAGGTTCCCCCGTTTCGCGCCGTTCCCGGTTGCATCCGGTCGCCTGATCCGCTTGGGTGCGCCAAACAGCCACCGGAGTTCCCATGCCCGTTCTCAACCGCATCGCCGCCTATGCCCCCGAAATGGCCGAATGGCGCCAGCATCTGCACGCGCACCCCGAACTGACCTTTGAATGCCACGAAACGGCGGCTTTCGTCGCGGCGCGACTGCGCGAATTCGGGGTGGACGAGCTGCACGAGGGCATTGCGAAAACCGGCATCGTGGCGATCATCAATGGCCGCGCGTCGGGGCCCACCATCGGCCTGCGCGCCGATATGGATGCGCTGCCGCTGACCGAGATCACCGGGCTGCCCTATGCCTCGCAAAGCCCCGGCAAGATGCACGCCTGCGGCCATGACGGCCACACCACCATGCTGCTCGGGGCGGCGCGCTATCTGGCCGAAACCCGCAATTTCGCGGGCCGGGTGGCGCTGATCTTTCAACCCGCCGAGGAAAACGGCGGCGGTGCCGGGGTGATGGTGGCCGAGGGCATCATGGAGCGCTTTGAAATTGCGCAGGTTTACGGCATCCACAACACGCCGGGCCAGCCCGAGGGCAGCTTTCACACCTGCCCCGGCCCGCTGATGGCGGCGGTGGACAGTTTCGAGGTGCATGTGCAGGGGCGCGGCGGCCACGGCGCCTACCCGCATGAAACCGCCGACCCGGTGGTGGCGGCGGTGGGCATTGTGACCGCGCTGCAAACCATCGTCAGCCGCAACCACATGCCGCTTGATGATCTGGTGGTTTCGGTCACGCAGATCCACGCAGGCTCTGCCGACAACATCATTCCCGATACCGCATGGATCAACGGCACCGTGCGCACCTTCCGGCCCGAAGTGCGCGCCATGGTGCGCAAACGCATTGCCGCGATCGTGGCGGGGCAGGCGGCCGCCTACGATGTGACCGCAGGCCTGGATTATCACGAAGGCTACCCCGCCACCGTCAACGACCCGGCAAAAACCACCTTCGCCGCCGAAGTGGCGCGCGAGGTGGCGGGGGCTGCGGCGGTAAACGATGCCGCCGGCCGCGAGATGGGCGCCGAGGATTTCTCGTATATGCTCGAAGCGCGGCCCGGTGCCTATCTCTTCCTCGGGCAGGGGCCGGGGGCAGGGCTGCACAACCCGGCCTACAATTTCAACGATGCAGTTGCGCCTGTGGGGGCCAGTTTCTTTGCCCGGCTGGTCGAGCGGGCGCAGCCCCTGGCCTGACGCCGGGGCTTGCATTGCGGCGCGCGGTGGTGTCGGTTGGGGCATGAGCACTGATCCCACCCCAGAGGCCCTGCGCGCCCGCTACCACGACCGCCTGCATGCCGAGCTTGCAGACCTGCTGCGCGCCTCGTCCGACACCGCCGAAAGCCGCCGCCCGGTCGAGCTTGACCAGCAAAGCGTCGGCCGTCTGTCGCGGATGGATGCGATGCAGGGGCAGGCGATGGCAGCGGCGGGCGAAAGCCGCCGTCAGGCGCGGATCAGCGGCACCCGCGCCGCACTCGACCGCCTGCAAGGCGCCGAATTTGGCTATTGCGCCCAATGCGGCGAGTTCATCGGCTTGCCCCGGCTCGATCTCGACCCGCGCGTGCAGCGCTGCATTGCCTGCGCCGGGGGCGGGCGGCGCTAGGGCGCGGCCCGCGCGGCGGCGGTTTGCAGCCGTGCGCAGGTCAGGGTGCGGAACATCGCCATCTTGCCGTTCGCCGCGCGCCCGTGCAGCGCCGCCAGCGTGGCATGGCGGGCGGGCAGATCGGGCGCAAGCGCAAGCGCGCGGCGGGCATGGGCAAGTGCCACCTCGGGCCTGCCTGCATCGCGCGCCGCTTCGGCGGCAAGCCGCCAGTGCTGGCCGCTTTGCGGCGCGGCTAGCGCTGCCCGCTCGGCCACGGCCAGCGCCGCGCCGCCGCCCCGTGTTGCAGCAACCAGCGCCAAGAGTTTCTCCAGCGCCTGATGTGCCCCCGGTGCCAGCGCAAGCGCGTGGCGCGCCGCGGCTTCGGCGGCAGCGCAATTGCCCGCCGTCGCTTCCAACCGCGCGAGCGCCAGTGCTTTTGGCCAGCTCTGCGTATCGCCTTGCGCGGCGGCGCGTGCTGCCGCCAGCGCCGCCGCAGGGTTGCCCGCCGCCAGTTCCGCCGCCCGCGCCGCTTCGGCATCGGCCTGCGCATGGCGCCCAAGCGCTACGGCAACGGCGCGGCGGTCCGCCCGGCAGGCAAGCCATTGCACCGCCTTCATCGCCCACCGCGCGCAGGGGGTCAGCGCCGGGTCGGCATCGACCGCGCGCCACGCCCCGGCCAGCCGCGCGCCCATCTCGGCGGCCAGCCGCGCCGCAGCATCGGGCTTGCCCGCAAGCGCGCGAAATGGCGGATGGTCGGCGCGCCGCGCGCCGCGCGCGCGGTGATCGGCCAGCAGCTGCCCCAGCCGCGCTGGCTCGTGGTGCCGGGTGCCCACCTCGGGCGCCCAGACCGGCGGCGCGATACCGTCGGCAATCCGGTTCAATGCGTGGTCCTCGGAAACCCGCAGGCCCGGCGGAAATACCCCCGCCGCATCGAGCAGCCAGCGCGGGTATGACCGCCCGAAATGCGAAACCTCGGCCAGCGGCGTTGTTGGCTGGCGCAGCCAGTATTTCAGCCGGTTCGCGGCAATCGCCACCAGCCCGGCGCCGGTTTCGGGCAGCACCGGCGATGACACCGTAACCGCGCCCGCGTGGTGCCGCGCCAGCCGCCCCGAAACCCACCCCGCCGCAGCGGTGCAATCGCCCGCCAGAAACCCGATCAGCGGCGCGCGCGAGGCGTCAACGCCGATGCTGCGCGCGGCCCCGACAAACAGCGGTTCTGCGACCGCGATCAGCCGGATATGGGCAAGATGGTCCGCCAGCACCGCCTCGGGCGCGCCGCCGCCGCTGTTGACCACCACAATCTCTGCCGCCATGTCCTGCGCGCGCACCGAGGCCACGGCGGCCGCCATTTCCGGCTGCGCATGCAGGCCGATCACCACCACCGCCATTTCGGCGCGCGAAACCCGGCGCCCCTCGCGGCACTCGGCAGCCCCCTCGACCCAACGCCGCCAGCGGGCGTCGGCGGCGGCAAAATCCGCCTCGGGCCGCGCCAGTTCGGCGGTCAGCTGCGCCACAATCGGGCTTTCGGGCGTGGCGCGGGCAAGCGCGCGGATATCCTCGCCGGCGGCCATGCGCTGCCCCGCGCGCAGCCTTGCCCGCGCGCGCAATTCAAGCGCGTGCAGATCGGCGCCGTCGCGCGCCAGCATCGCCCCGGCCAGCGCCTCGACCTCGGGCAAAAGCCCCGCGCGCAGCGCCAGCGCCGCCGCCACATGCGGCAGGTCATCATCGGCGGGGCTTGCGGCGCAAAGGTCGCGCATCGCGTGAAAGGCGGCCTCGGCGCCCGCCTTGGCCGATGCCCGCGCAACAAAGGCCAGCCGCGCCTCCATCGGGTCCGGGGTGGCCGCGCCCTTGGCAACGGCCACGGGTGCCCAAAGCCCGTGGTCCTCGACAAAGGCGGGCGAAAAGCCGCGCCCTTCGGGCACCGGGGTCAGCACCATGCCGCGCTCATCGTCGAGGTAGTCATAGCCGATGCGCTGAAATCGCCGCTCGGGGTCGGTGGCGGCATAAAGTGCACGGCGCGCGCGCCGCCGCGCGGGCGTGGCCATGCGCAGATGGTATAGGTTGATCGCCGCAGCGCGGCGCTGAAACCGTGCCTGATCCGCCACCCAGCTGCCGTGCAGCTCTACCGAAAGATCGTCTTGAACGGCGGTGACCGGAAACAGCCGCATCAGCGATTTCGCACCCCAGACGCCGTCGCTTCGGTAGGCATCCGGGCTGAACATCTCGCGCAGATCAAAGTGCCAGAGCGTGCCTTCGCCCATCGCCAGCATGCCCGGCAGGCGCTGCGCCAGCCGGTCTTCAAAACGCTCGTCGGGGTCCACCGCCAGTATCCAGCGCGCGCCCAGCCGCCGCGCCTCGGCCAGCAACAGGTTGCGCCGCTCGGGTTCCGAGCGCAGCCCGGCGCGCGCGCCCCGATCATCCCACGCGACATGGCCGTGCACGCATGCGCGGATGTTTTCAATCAGGCCGGGCACCAGATGCGCATCGTGGCGAAACGAAAAAACCGCAAGCACCAGCGGCTCGCCGGGGGCAGGGGGGCGGTAAAGGCGGCTTGCCAGCATCCGGGCTTCCATTGCGGCGGCGCTGGTGTTCGGCAAGGCGGCGCCCCCTAACCGCTCAGGCTAGCGGAATGCAGGCAGACATGGCAAGCGAGCGCGCTTGACAGGTGCACGATTTGGTGGTCCGCTTCAGGGGTTCGGGGCGCTGCGCAATCCGACAATTTGCCGCACCGTGACCGGATCTCGCCGTTGGTTCTGAAAGGGTGTTTCATGTCATCCACAGCCGCAGCCATCCGCCGGAGTGTTCTGGTCGGCGGCATTCTGATTTCCACCACGCTGGGCGCCGAAGCCGCCACCGTCTCGCGTTGCAGCACGACCGTGAATGGCGAGGGGGTGCCGGCCCTGCTGGTCGAGGTGAACGGCACCGTTCGGGTGCACAAAATGGGCGAAAACGGCCTGACACGGTCGATCATCTTCAGCCCCGACCGCGCGGTGGCCTGGGCCAAGGCGCAGTATGGCGGCGCCGGGTCGTGGATCGCCGGCGCGGTCTGCGATACCAGCCACGCGCTCGCCGACGACGAGCAGAGCGACAATGATGACGGCTGCGGCGGTCTCTAGCGCATGATGCTGGGCGGCCGGGCACCCGCTGGGGTGCCACGCGTCTTGCTGGCCAGCGAAATGGGCGCCGGGCGCGGCCATGTGACCACGCTTGCCGCCAGCGCACATGCCCTTGGGCCGGGGCTTGCGCTTACCGCCGCGCTGCCAAGCCTGCGCTTCGCGGCAGCGTTTGACGGGCTTGACGCGCGCATCGTGCAAGCGCCCGCGCTGCGCTACACCGCTGCCGCCCGCGCCGACCCCACGCTTGAAGGCAACGCAAGCTGGTGCGATTACCTTGCCGCCTGCGGCCTTGCGCGCGAAGGCGCGGTGCGGCGCGGTCTGGCATTCTGGCGCCAGATGATCGTCGATGGCGACATTTCGCTGCTGGTTGCCGATTATGCGCCGCTGGCGCTCTGGGCGGCGCGCGGGTTGCAAGCCGAGGGCTGGCAGATCGTCACCGTTGCAACCGGCACTGGGTACGGCCTGCCGCCCGCCGACCTTGCCCGCCTGCCGCAGCTTTTGCCCGATTTTGGCCGCGTCGTGCACCCCGAGGCGTCGGTGCTGGCGCTGCTCAACCGGATCGGCGCCGAGGTGGGGTTCGACCCGTTGCCCGGCGTTGCCGCGCTTCATGCCGCCGACCATGTGCTGGCGCGCAGTTTCGCCCTGTTCGACCCCTACGCGGCGCTGCGCCCGGCAGGCAGCGCGCTTGCCCCGGAAACCGGCGGCAGGGTGGCGGCGGCGGCGGGGGGCGATGCCGTGTTTCTCTACTTTTCGACGCAGGAACTGGCCGACCCCGAGGTTGTGGCGGCGCTTGCCGCGCTTCCGTTGCCGCGCTTTGGCTATCTGCCGGGTGCCGCGCCCGAGGTGCTGGCGCGGCTTGCGGGCGCGGGGGTGGAGTTGTCGCCGGTGCCGCTGACCCCCGCTGAAATCGCGTGCCGGGCGCGGCTGGTGCTCAGCGCGGGCCAGCACGGCACGCTATCGATGGCGGCGCTGGCGGGGCTGCCGCAGGTGGCGCTGCCGCAGCAGCTTGAGCAGCTTTTCAACGCCCGCCGCGCCGAGGCCGCTGGCATCGCGCGCTTGCTCTGGCGGACTGGGCGCACTGCGGGCGCTATCCTGGATCTGGTCATGGCTGCATCGGCCGATGGCGCCATGGCCACGGCTGCCCGCGATCTGGGCGCCACCCTGCGCGCGAAGGTCGGCCCAAACCCCGAGGCGGCGCTTGCCGCCCGCCTTGCGCCCGCCGTGCAGGCCGCGCGGGCAATCGCGGCGCGCACCGGGTGACCCCGGTCTGGCGCGGCGGCGCTAAGAGGCAACCCTTGAGATTTCCTTGCCGGGAAAATGTAATCTATTGAAAGCACAAGAAATATGCGCGCGTAACACCGTGTTACGCGCGCGCGATCTTCGGCCTTAGTCCAGCCCCTCGAGAACCTCGCGCAGGGTTCCGATCAACTGGTCGATCTGGCCCTTTTCGATGATCAGGGGCGGGCTCATCGCGATGATGTCGCCCGTCGTGCGAATCAGGATGCCCTTCTCATAGGCCTTGAGGAACGCCGTGAACGCCCGCTTGGTCGGCTCGCCCGCAATCGGTTCCAGCTCGACCGCCCCGATCAGCCCCATATTGCGGATGTCGATCACATGCCGCGTCCCTTTCAGGCCGTGCAGCGCATTCTCCCAGTAAGGCGCGAGTTCGGCGGCGCGTTCGAACAACCCTTCTTCCTTGTAAACCTCAAGCGTCGCAATTCCGGCGGCGCTGGCGATCGGGTTGCCCGAATAGGTGTAGCCGTGGAAAAGTTCGATCATATGCTCGGGGCCTTGCATGAAGGCGTCGTGAACCTCGGCGGTGGTCAGCACCGCCCCCATCGGGATCACCCCGTTGGTCAGGCCCTTGGCGGTGGTCATCATGTCGGGCAGCACGTTGAAATGCTGCGCCGCGAAGGCGCTGCCAAGCCGCCCGAAGCCGGTGATGACCTCATCAAAGATCAACAGGATGCCGTGCTTGCGGGTGATCGCCCGCAGCCGCTCGAGGTAGCCCTTGGGCGGCAGCAGCACCCCGGTTGACCCCGCCATCGGTTCCACAATCACCGCCGCGATGGTTTCGGCCCCGTGCAGCGCCACGATCCGCTCCAGATCGACGCCGCCCAGCAGGGTGCCGAACATCTTGCGGTTGGTCACGATCCCGCCCACCGAAATGCCGCCAAAGTTGACGCCGTGATAGCCGCGCTCGCGCCCGATCAGCCGGGTGCGCGCGCCCTCGCCGCGCGCCCGGTGGTAGGCAATGGCAAGCTTCAGCGCGGTTTCCACCGATTCCGAGCCGGAGTTGGTGTAGAAAACATGCTCCATCCCCTTCGGCGCGATCTCGATGATCCGGTTGGCAAGTTCGAAGGCAATCGGGTGGCCCATCTGAAAGGCGGGGGCGTAGTCAAGCTCGCCCGCCTGTCGGGCAATCGCTTCGGTGATCTTCGGGCGGCAATGGCCCGCGTTGCAGCACCATAGGCCCGCCGTGCCGTCGAGCACCTGCCGCCCTTCCGAGGTGGTGTAATGCATCCCTTCCGCCGCCACGAACATGCGCGGCGCCTTCTTGAATTGCCGGTTCGCGGTGAACGGCATCCAGAAGGCATTGAGGTCATTGGGGTTCGGTTTGCGGTCCAGCGCCATGCGGGGTCTCCCTGGGTTCGCCACTCGGCGCGCGGATGAAGCGGCAGCGGGGGCGCGATCATTTCTTGATGTTTGACCATCTGGTCAGTCTCAGGCTAGCAGAGCACAGGGGCCAGTCAAGTCAGCCTTGACGGCCCGAACAGAGGAGGCCCGCCCGTGTCCAAAACAGCACCGCGCACGCGCATTCAGCGGCAGAACCGCGAAACGATTCTGGAAGCAGCGCTTGGGGTGTTTTCGGCGCAGGGCTTTCGCGGCGCCACGCTTGATCAGATCGCCGCCGCGGCCGGGCTTTCCAAGCCCAACGTGCTTTATTACTTCGCCTCGAAAGAGGCGATCCACCATGCGTTGCTGAGCGGACTTCTGGATAACTGGCTGGCGCCTTTGCGTGCGCTGGACCCGGCGGGCGAGCCCTTGGCCGAGATCCTTGCCTATGTGCGCCGCAAGGTCGAAATCAGCCGCGATTTCCCACGCGAAAGCCGCCTGTTCGCCAATGAAATCCTGCAAGGCGCGCCGCGGATGATGGCGGCGATCGAGGGCGAGCTGAAGGCGCTGGTCGATGAAAAGGCGGCGGTGATCCGCAGTTGGTCGGCCGCAGGGCAGATCGCGGCGGTGGACCCCTACCATCTGATCTTTTCGATCTGGGCGCTGACGCAGCACTACGCCGACTTTGACGTGCAGGTGCGCGCCGTGCTTGGCCCCGGCCATGACCCCTTTGCCGAGGCAGGCAGCTTCATCGAAGGGGTATTCACGAAACTGCTGGCGCCCGACCCATAGCGGCGGGCCGGGCGCGGCGCTTCAAAGCGGGTCGATTTCAGCGGCAATCACCTCGGCGATTTTTGCCACCGGGTGATTGGTCAGGGTCTTTGGCACCTCGGCCACAACGGTTGCCGCCAGATCGGCGCGCATCGCGGCGCGCAGCGCGCCCAGCACCTGCGGCGGCGCCGCCAGCACCAGCCGGGTAAAGCGGCCCGCCTGCGCGGCCTCGGTCAGCGACGCGACCAGCTCGGCCGCGAACCGCTCGCCCGCAAGGCGCGCATAATCGGGCTGTTCCAGCGCCGAAACGCGGATGCCGGGGCCGGATTCGTAGACCCTGCCGGGCGGGTAGCTATCGGCGCCGGGAATCTCCAGATTGGCCTCGTCGCGTTTGATCAGCCGCAGTTGCACTGCCTTCAGATCGCCCACGTTTTCCAGAATGAGCGCCTTTTCGCCGTCAGCGACAACGACCCAAGCACCTTTGGCAAGCAACATGACACCCTCCTTCGCGGTCTTCCGGGGCTTCTTGCCCTGAAAGGGATATGGGGAGCGCCGGGGCATGAAAAAACCCCGCCGGGCAGACCCGACGGGGTTTCGTTTGCGGCGAGGCGGGTCAGAGCCTGGCGGCGACCGCTTCCCAGTTCACCAGACGGTCGAGGAAGTTGGTCAGATACGCCGGGCGCTTGTTGCGAAAATCGATGTAGTAGCTGTGTTCCCACACGTCGCAGCCCAGCAGCGCCTTTTGCCCGAAACAGAGCGGATTGACGCCGTTTTCGGTCTTGGTGACCTTGAGGCTGCCATCCTTGTCACGCACCAGCCAGGCCCAGCCCGAGCCGAACTGACCCGCACCCGCCGCGGCGAAATCTTCCTTGAACTTGGCGACCGAGCCGAAGGCCTCGATCAGCGCACGCTCCAGCGCACCGGGAATTTTTTTCGCCTCGCCCGGCCCCATCACTTCCCAGAACAGGGTGTGGTTCCAGTGTTGGCTGGCGTTGTTGAACAGGCCAGATTGCGCCACGGCGCCCGCCGAATAGGTGCCCGCCACGATGTCCTCAAGGCTCTTGCCCTCCCAAGGGCTGCCCGCAACCAGCTTGTTGCCGTTGTCAACATAGGCCTTGTGGTGCAGGTCATGGTGGTATTCGAGCGTCTCGCGGCTCATCCCGAGGGGGGCGAGCGCGTCGTGGGCGTAGGGAAGGTCGGGAAGGGTGAAGGCCATGGGGTCATCCTTTCATGGGAATGCTTGCTGTGTATAAAAGGGGGCACGGCGGGCGAAGGTCAAGGCTTGGCGCGGACGCCGGGGGGTTTTCCACCCCCCGGGCCCCCCGGAGGATATTTGGCCAAGGCAAGATCAGCCAGGGGCGAGTTCGCTGCCGGGGCGGGCAGAGACCGCGAGCAGATCGAACATGTAGCGCGCGACCGAGCGAAAGCAGATCAGGCTGATTTCATCGGGGTTTGAGCGCCAGAGCGCGGCGGCGACTTGCGCGGCGCGGGTGCGGCGGATCTCGGCTGCGGGCAAGGTGGCGAAATCGACCGGGCAAAGCTTGGCCAGCACCTGATCGGCCTTGGGGCCAGTGACGCGAAAGAGCGCGCGGGCGTCCGAGACGTTGGCGACGAGGGCGTGCCGGCCCTTGAGCGCGGCCTCAAGGGTGGCGCTGGTGGCGGCGGCTTCGGGGTAGGGAACCAGCAGCAGGAGCTCATCGGGCGACATCCAGGCGGCGGAGTTTTCGCCTTGGGTGGTGATGGCGCGCCGGGCGGGCAGGGCGCAGCCGGTCGCGGCCTTTACCGCGCTTGCCACGGCGGGCGCGGCCAGATCGCCGCGCAGGGTGATCATGCCGAGCGGGCCTGCCTCGGTGACGCGGGCGAAACCTTCGGCGCTGGCGCCGCCAAGCGCGCTGATGGGTTCAGACATTCTGCTTCTCCCCGTCCTTGTCGTAGAACACCTGATCGCAGATGCGCGCCTTGATGGTTTTGCCGCCTGCCACGAAATCAAGCACCTCACCCATCCGATCCGGCCCGCGCAGCACCAGACCCATGGCGATGCCGCGCCCCAGCGTGGGCGAGAAATAGGTCGAGGTGACACGGCCCTGGGTCAGGCGCTGGCCGTTTGCGTTGACCCCCGGCGCAGGCGCCAGCACGCCATCGGGCAGCACCGACCCATCGAGCGTTTCCAGCCCCACCAGTTTCCAGCGGTCGGGGTTGGTCATGTGCGTGCGTTCCTGCGCGCGCTTGCCGATGTAGTCGGGCTTTTTCTTCGAGATTGCCCAACCAAGGCCAAGGTCTTGCGGAATGACCGTGCCATCGGTTTCATCGCCGATCATGATGAAGCCCTTTTCGGCCCGCATCACATGCAGCGCCTCGGTGCCGTAGGGCATGGCGCCAAGCTCGGCCCCGGCGGCAAGGCAGGCGTGCCAGAGCGCAAGCCCGTGGCTGGCGGGCACCGCCACCTCGTAGCTGAGTTCGCCCGAGAACGAGATGCGAAAGACGCGGGCGGGAATGCCGGCAAGCGTGCCTTCGGCGAAGGTCATGAACGGCAGTGCCTCGCGCGACACGTCGATGCCACCCAAGGCTTGCAGCAGTTTGCGCGCGTTGGGGCCGACCACGGCCACTTGCGCGAATTGCTCGGTCAGGTTGGCGGTGTAGACCTGCCAATCCCACCACTCGCATTGCAGCCAGTCTTCCATATGGGCGTGAATACGGTCGGCGCCGCCGGTGGTGGTATGGCAAAGCCAGCTATCCTCGGTCAGGCGCACCACTACGCCATCGTCGATCAAGAATCCGTTTTCGCTGCACATCAGGCCATAGCGGCATTTGCCGACCGGCAAGGTGGACATGATGCCGGTATAGAGCATGTCAAGAAAGCGCCCGGCGTCGGGGCCCTTCACCAGAATCTTGCCAAGCGTCGAGGCATCGAGCAGGCCGAGGTGCTGGCGGGTGTTGGCAACCTCGCGGTTGACCGCCTGCGCGTGGGTTTCACCGGCGCGCGGGTAGCAATAGGGCCGCCGCCATAGGCCGACGGGTTCCCAATGCGCGCCGTTTTCTTCGTGCCAGCCGTGCATCGGGGTGCGGCGCAAGGGCTGAAAGATCTCGCCGCGCGCCTCGCCGGCGATGGCACCAAAGCTGATCGGGGCATAGGGCGGGCGGAAGGTGGTGGTGCCGGTGGCGGGAATCGGCTGGCCAAGCGCGTCGGAGAGAATGGCGAGGCCGTTGATATTGCTTATCTTGCCTTGGTCAGAGGCCATGCCGAGCGTGGTATAGCGCTTGGTGTGTTCGACCGACACATAGCCCTCGCGCGCGGCGAGTTGAACGTCGGATACCTTCACGTCGTTTTGAAAATCAAGCCACATCTTGGCACGCAGCGCGGGCGGGGCGCCTTGCGGCATCATCCAGACCGGTTGCATCGGCGCCTCATCGGGCGCGGTGGCCTGCGGCGCGGGGCCTGTGCCTCCGCCTGCGGCGTGGGCATCGGCCAGGCAGACCGCCGGAAGCAGGGCGCCCGAGGCGGCCCCGGCGCAGGTGACGAAGGGGCGGCCATCGGCCCCGGTGGGCGCGCGGGCGGGGTCGGGGGTGAACATGCCGTTGGCGGCATCCCACGCAAGCTTGCCGCCGGGTTGCGAAAAAAGATGCACCACGGGCGAAAAGCCGCCCGACATTGCAACGCAGTCGCAGGCGATGGTTTCAAGCGCGGCGCCTTCGCCCGCTTGCGCGCAGACCTGCACCGCAGTCACCCGCTTGCCACCCTTGATCTTGGCCACGCCGCGCCCTTCGAGCACGCGAATGCCGCGGGCGCGGGCCTCGGCGGGCAGCGCGCCGGTGACCGAGGCGCGGGCGTCAAGGATGGCGGGCACCACCAGACCGGCGTCGAGCAGCGCCAGCGCGGTGCGGTAGGCATCATCGTTGTTGGTCACCACCACGGTGCGGTCGCCGGGGCTGACTGCCCAGTTTACCACATAATCGCGCACCGCCGCGGCGAGCATCACGCCCGGAATATCGTTGCCCGCAAAGGCCAGCGGCCGCTCGATGGCGCCGGTGGCGGCAATCACCCGACCCGCGCGGATGCGCCAAAGGCGGTGACGCGGCAGATCGGCGCCGGGCAGGTGGTCAGCGACTGCCTCTTGCGCGATCACATAGCCGTGGTCGTGAACGCCTGCGACCATGGTGCGGCGGCGCAGCGTGACGTTGGGCAGGGCTTTGAGCGCGGCGAGGGTTTCGGCCACCCATGCGTCGGCGGGCTTGCCGTCGATGGCGATGCCATCGACCGGCGCGCGGCCACCCCAGTGCGCGGTCTGTTCAAGCACCAGCACCCGCTGCCCGTTTTGCGCGGCGGCAAGCGCTGCGGTCAGCCCCGCAATACCGCCCCCGGCGACGAGAACATCTGTGAAATCATAGGCTTGCTCATAGCGGTCGGCGTCGGGTTCTGCCGGGGCCCTGCCGATGCCCGCTGACAGGCGCACAACAGGCTCGAACAGGTGTTTCCATGCGAAACGCGGGAACATGAAGGTCTTGTAGTAAAAGCCCGCTGGCAAAAAGCGGGCGGCGAGGTTGTTCAATGCGCCCACGTCGAGGTTCAGGCTTGGCCAAGCGTTCTGGCTGACCGTGGCGGCACCTGCAAAAAGCTCGGTGGTGGTGGTGCGCTGGTCGGGCTCGAAACGTGGGCCTTGGCCGAGGCCCACCAAAGCGTTCGGCTCCTCAACCCCTGCGGCAAGAATGCCGCGCGGGCGGTGGTATTTGAAGCTGCGGGCGATCAGCATCTGGTCATTGGCCAGCAGGGCAGCGGCGAGCGTATCGCCCGCGTAGCCGCGCAGCGCGCGACCGTCGAAGCTGAAGGCAAGCGGCGCGGTGCGGTCGATCAGGCGGCCGCCGGTGGCAAGACGGGTGCTCATGGGTAACCCTTCCAGTCGGGGCGTTTGGCCTTGATGGCGGCGATGATGTCGGGTGGTGGTTCGCTGACCTGCGCGGGGTAGGTGCCGAACACCTCGAGTGTCGCGGTGCAGCGCGCGGCGAGGAACCATTTGCCGCAGCCGTAGGCGTGGCGCCAACGTTCGAAATGCACGCCCTTGGGGTTTTTGCGGGCAAAGAGGTAGCCTTCGAAATCTTCATCCGAGGCGCCGGGGCCGAAGCGCTTCAGATGCGCCTCGCCGCCCGGGGCAAGCTCGGTTTCCTCGGCCGCCACGCCGCAATAGGGGCAGGTGAGTGTCAGCATGTTTGGCCTCCGGGCATGGCAAGGCCGGGGGCGGCGAGGCCCCCGGCTGCCGGGATCGAACGGGGTGCGGCGCTGTTACCGCAGGATGTCGGGCACCTGAATGGTGATGGTCGCCTCATTGCGGCCAAAGAGGTTGCCGTCGGTGGCGAGATACCAGACCACCCCTGCGAGAACGACGACGACCGCACCGAGGATGAAGCCGGTTGCGGTCTTGTTGGAGGTATCGAATGCCATGATGCGCGCTCCGCTGCTGTTATGTCTGACCAGAGAACACGCAAGGGGGGCAAAAGGTTCCCGACAAGCCGGGGGCGCTGCCCCCGGTGCAGCGGGGTATTTGGACGTTGAAGACGCGCAGGGCGGGTCAATGCGCCACCCCCGCCGCCACCGACTCGTCGATGAAGCGGCCCTCGCGGAAGCGGTTCAGGCCGAATTCGGCGGCAAGCGGGCCGGGGGTGCCTTTGGCCACCAGTTCCGCCATCGCCCAGCCGGAACCGGGGATCGACTTGAAACCGCCGGTGCCCCAGCCGCAGTTCACGAAGCAGTTGCCCAGGGGCGTGGTTGAGAGAATGGGCGAGCGGTCGCCGGTCATGTCGACGATACCGCCCCATTGACGCATCATCTTCAGCCGCGACAGGATCGGGAAGGTTTCGACAAGCGCGCGGATGGTTTCCTCGATATGGTGCCACGAACCGCGCTGCGTGTAATTGTTGTAGCCATCGGTGCCGCCGCCGATCACCAGATCGCCCTTGTCGGACTGGCTGATGTAGCCGTGCACGGTGTTGGCCATCACCACCACGTCGATCACCGGTTTGACGGGCTCGGACACGAGGGCTTGCAGCGCGAGGCTTTCGATCGGCAGCCGGAACCCCGCCATTTCGGCCAGCACCGAGGCATTGCCCGCCACCACCATCGCCAATTTGTCGCAGTCGATTGCGCCGCGCGTGGTCTCGACGCCCACCACCTTGCCGCCCGCCGAGCGCACGGCGGTGACTTCGCAGTTCTGGACGATGTCCATGCCCATGTCGGAACAGGCGCGCGCATACCCCCAGGCCACGGCATCGTGGCGGGCGGTGCCGCCGCGCGGCTGATAAAGCGCGCCCAGCACCGGGTAGCGGGGGCCGGCGATGTTGATGATCGGCACCAGTTGCTTGACGCGGGCGGCGTCGATGTATTCGGTCTGCACGCCTTGCAGCGCATTGGCGTGCACGGTGCGTTTGTAGCCGCGCGCCTCGTGCTCGGTCTGCGCCAGCATCAAAAGGCCGCGGGGGCTGAACATGACGTTCATGTTCAGATCCTGACTGAGGGTTTCGTAAAGCGAACGAGACTTCTCGTAGATCGCGGCCGAGGGGTCTTGCAGGTAGTTCGACCGGATGATGGTGGTGTTGCGCCCGGTGTTGCCGCCACCAAGCCAGCCTTTTTCAAGGATCGCGACATTGCGGATGCCAAAGTTGCGCCCGAGGTAATAGGCGGTCGCAAGGCCGTGGCCGCCCGCGCCGACCACGATCACGTCGTATTTCTTTTTCGGTTCGGGTGCGGCCCAGGCCCGGCCCCAGCCTTCGTGGTGGCGAAGCGCCTCGCGGGCGACGGCGAATACCGAATAGCGTCTCATGCCCCGAACTCCCGTGCCTTGGGCAAAAGCGATTCCCGCCCGCACCCCGTTGGATGCGAACCTGATGGACCCATCGCGCCACTGCAAGCCGCGCTCAAGCGGCACAATGGGGAAAAATACGACATCGGGCCTGCGGCATGGTGTGCCAGCGCGGGTGGGGGGTTTTGCTTGGCGCGTTCAGGCCCTAAATGGGGGACAACCCAAAGGGAGTTCCCATGCTGTTCTGGATTCTTGCCGCCGCGCTTGCTGCCGCCATTGCGGCGCTGATGATATTGGCTCTCTGGCGCGGCGGGGATGCCGCGGTCGAGCCGGGCAACGCGCAGGACCTTGGCGTATACCGCGACCAGTTGAAGGGCGTCGAGGCCGACCTTGCGCGCGGCGTGATCGCCCCCGACGAGGCGGAACGGCTGCGGCTGGAAATCTCGCGCCGCCTGTTGGAGGCCGACCGGGCCCTGCGGGGCAGCGACATCGCAGGCCGCGCACCAAAGTCTGCGAGTGTGGCTGTGGCGGCGGTGCTGGTGGCCGTGCTGGCGGCAGCTTTTGCGCTATATGCGCGGATCGGTGCCCCCGGCTACCCCGACCTGCCGCTGCAAGGCCGCCTTGCCGATGCCGAAGCGGCCTATGACGCGCGCCCCTCGCAGGCCGAAGCCGAGGCCGCCGCGGCGGCGCGTCGGGGGGCCGCGTCCGCGCCAGACCCGCAATTTGTGGCGCTGATGGAGCGGCTGCGCGCCGCCGTGGCCGAACGGCCCGATGATCCGCTCGGGCATGAACTGCTGGCCCGCAACGAAGCGATCCTTGGCAATTACCACGCAGCATGGACCACGCAGGAAAAACTGATCGCCCTCAAGGGTGAGGCGGCGACGGTGGCCGATTACATGACGCTGGCCGAAATGATGATCGGCGCGACGGGTGGCATCATCACCCCCGAGATTGAAGCGCTGCTGGCCGATGTGGTGGCAAACGACCCTGGCAATGGCACCGCGCTGTTCTACCTTGGAATGATGATGGCGCAGCTTGACCGGCCTGACCGGACCTTCGCGATCTGGTCTTCGCTGCTGGCCAAGGGGCCGGAATCGGCGCCCTGGATTGCGCCGATCCGCCGTTCCATCGACGATCTCGCGTGGCTTGCCGGGGTGCGTGACTATGTCGCCCCGGCGCCGGTGCTGCTTGGCCCGTCCGAGGCCGAAATCGCCGCTGCGGCGGCGCTGGCGCCCGAGGCGCGCGAGGCGGCGCTGCGCGCGCCCGTCGAGGCGCTGATGGCACAGATGGCGGTGGTGGGGGGGACCGCCGAAGAATGGGCGCGCCTGATCGCGGCGCTGGCCGCTTTGGGCGAGGGTGAGCGCGCCGCAATGATCTGGACCGAGGCGCAGCAGGTCTTTGCCGACCGGCCCGATGAACTGGCGCGCGTTTCCAGCGCCGCCGCAGGGGCAGGTCTGCCCGGTGGTGTGGCCGCTCCGCGCGGCCCGACGGCAGGCGACATTGCCAACGCAGCGGCGCTTTCGCCTGACGAACAGGCCGCCTTCATCGAAAGCATGGTGGCGCGCCTTGGGGATCGTTTGGCAGCCGAAGGCGGCAGTGCCGCCGAATGGGCGCAACTGATCCGCGCGCTCGGCACCCTTGGCCGCACCGACGAGGCGCGTGCCCGTTGGACCGCGGCGCAGGCCGCCTTTGCGGGCAAGCCCGACGATCTGGCAACGATCCGCGCGGCGGCCGCCGCCGCCGGGGTTGCCGAATGATCTGCGAGACCCTGCCCGATCTTGCCGCCACTTTGCCGCGCGTGGGGGCGCTTGCGGGGCTCGACCTCGGCACCAAGACGATCGGCTTCGCGGTGTCGGACGGGCTGCGCCATGTGGCCTCGCCGATCACCACGATCCGGCGCGAAAAGTTCACGCTCGATGCCGCGGCGCTGCTGCGGCTGGTGGCCGAACGCGACCTGAAGGGCATCATCCTGGGCCTGCCGTTCAACATGGACGGCTCTGAAGGCCCGCGCTGCCAGTCAACGCGTGCCTTCGCGCGCAACCTCTCGCGCCTTACCGATGTGCCGATCGGCTATTGGGACGAACGGCTTTCCACCGTTGCCGCCGAACGCGCGCTTCTGGAGGCCGACACCTCGCGCAAACGCCGCGCCGAGGTCATCGACCACGTCGCGGCAGCCTATATTCTGCAAGGAGCACTCGACCGGCTGCGCAATATCGCGGGGGTGGCATGAGCGACGATGTCTGGGCGCGCGACGAACCCGCCAGCCCCTGCGTAAAGATCTGCCTGATGCACCCGACCGAGGGGCTTTGCCTTGGCTGTCTGCGCACAGTTGACGAAATCACTGCGTGGTCGCAGCTGTCGCCCGAAGCGCGCCGCGCGGTGCTGTCCGATCTGCCCGGCCGCGCCCCCCGTCTGCGCCGGCGCAGGGTCGGGCGCGCATCGCGCATCGCCAAGGGCTAACCCGCCGCGTTTTTCGTGCGCCGCGTGTTGCAGGCCGCAGGCGATATGGATATAGGCAACCTCAGGCACCCGTAGCTCAGCTGGATAGAGCGCTGCCCTCCGAAGGCAGAGGCCACAGGTTCGAATCCTGTCGGGTGCACCAGCTACGCCTGGTCGTGCGGCGCGCAAAGCGGGTCAGAAAACGGCGCTCGCGGCCGTTGTCGAGGCTGAACATGCCGCCGCGCCCCGGCACCACGTCGATCAGCAGATCGGTGTGCTGCCAGACCTCGTATTGGCGGCCCGAAATGTAGAATGGCATGCCTCCGATCTCGCCAAGCAGCACATCATGCGCCCCGAGCCGGAATTCGCCCTGCGGGTAGCACATCGGCGACGACCCGTCGCAGCAACCGCCCGACTGGTGAAACATGACCGCGCCATGGTCGGCCACGATTTCGGCGAGCAGCGCAAGCGCCGCCGGCGTGGCTGATACCGTCGCCATCGCGCTTCCTTTCTCTATTGTCTAAATACCCTCGGGGGGTCGGGGGGGCAGACGGCCCCCCCGCACTGGATCAGAAGAAGCCGAGCTTCTTTGGCGAATAGCTGACCAGCATGTTCTTGGCCTGCTGGTAGTGATCGAGCATCATCAGGTGGGTCTCGCGCCCGATCCCCGACAGTTTGTAGCCGCCAAAGGCGGCGTGCGCCGCATAATCGTGGTAGCAGTTGGTCCAGACCCGGCCCGCCTGAATCGCGCGGCCAAAGCGGTAGCAGGTGTTGACATCGCGCGACCAGACCCCGGCGCCGAGGCCATAGAGCGTGTCATTGGCAATCGCCAGCGCCTCTTCATTGTTCTTGAACGTGGTCACGGCGACCACCGGGCCGAAGATTTCTTCCTGGAACACGCGCATCCGGTTGTGGCCCTTGAGCACCGTCGGCTGCACGAAATAGCCCTCGGCGAGGCCGCCCGAAAGCTGCGCGCGCGCGCCACCGATCAGCACCTCGGCACCTTCGGCGCGCCCGATATCGATGTAGGAGAGGATCTTTTCCATCTGCTCGCCCGACGCCTGCGCGCCGATCATCGTGGCCGGGTCGAGCGGGTCGCCCTGCACGATCGCCGCCACGCGTTTGAGCGCGCGTTCCATGAAACGCTCGTAGATGTCCTCATGGATCAGCGCGCGCGACGGGCAGGTGCAGACCTCGCCCTGGTTCAGCGCGAACATCACAAAGCCCTCGATCGCCTTGTCCAAAAAGTCGTCGTCGGCATCGCACACATCCTTGAAGAAGATGTTCGGGCTCTTGCCGCCCAACTCCAGCGTCACCGGAATCAGGTTCTCGGAGGCGTATTGCATGATCAGCCGCCCGGTGGTGGTCTCGCCGGTAAATGCGATCTTGGCGATGCGGTTCGACGAGGCCAGCGGCTTGCCCGCTTCCAACCCGAAGCCGTTGACGATGTTGAGCACGCCCGCCGGCAGCAGATCGCCAATGATCTCGGCCAAGAGCATGATCGAGGCCGGGGTCTGCTCGGCGGGTTTGATCACCACGCAGTTGCCCGCGGCCAGCGCCGGGGCAAGCTTCCAGACCGCCATCAGGATCGGAAAGTTCCACGGAATGATCTGCCCGACCACGCCAAGCGGCTCGTGAAAATGATAGGCCACGGTGTTGTCGTCGATCTGCGACAGGCTGCCTTCCTGGGCGCGGATGGCACCGGCAAAATAGCGGAAATGGTCGATCGCCAGCGGCATGTCGGCGGCCATCGTTTCGCGGATCGGCTTGCCGTTGTCCCAGGTTTCAGCGGTGGCGAGCAGGGTGAGGTTTTCCTGCATCCGGTCGGCGATGCGGTTCAGGATCAGCGCGCGCTCGGCCGGGCTGGTGCGGCCCCAGGCGTCTTTCGCGGCATGTGCGGCATCAAGTGCCAGTTCGATATCGGCGGCACCCGAGCGGGCCACCTCGCACAGCACCTGGCCGGTGATCGGCGAGGTATTCTTGAAATAGCGGCCTTCGACCGGCGGCGTGGCCTTGCCGCCGATGTAGTTGTCGTAACGCGCCTTGAAGGGCGATTTCGCGGTGCGGAAATGTTCGGGTTTGTTCACGGTGGTTCCTCCCATCAGGTTGCGCGCCACCTCCACGCGGCGCGTCAACCGCATCTGGCCAGGCCAGGGCGGCTCTGTCAGCGGGGGGTGGCGATGCGGCGCGGCCGATCTGTCGCAGTTCTGCGACAGATTGCGGCGCGAAGTTGCAAGGGTGACTAATGCGCCGCGTCGATGCGCAGTCGCACCAGCTTGCGGTGCAGCGTTGCGCGCGAAATGCCAAGCGCGCGGGCGGCGGCGCTTACATTGCCGCCGGCGCGGGCCAGCGCGCGCACCACCGCCGCGCGCTCGGCGCCGTCGAGTGATTCGGCGTCACCCAGACCGAGCAGGTCAGACGCCGGGCGGGGCGACGCGGCGATATCACCCGTGAGCCCTAGAAACCGGCGCGCGCCGCGGCTGGCGCCCACCACCAGATCATGCGCATCGACCGCCAACAGCGCGCCTGCGCTGCGCTCGACGCCCGGCACCATGACGATGCGCGCCGCCGGGAACGCCAACCGGAAGGTCTCGGCCTCGATCCGCCGCGCTGTCTGCGCAACGGTCTGGGCGATCAGATCGGCAAACGCCTCGGTCAGATCGGCGCGCGCCGACGAGACATCGAGCACCGCCGCCAAATTGCCATCGGCACCGTGGATCGGCGCGCTCATGCAGCTCATCGCGGTGTTGCGTGCGAGAAAATGCTGATCCCGGTGCACCTTGGTCGGCCTGCCCAGGGTCAGGCAGGTGCCGATTGCATTGGTGCCCATGGTCTTTTCGCACCACCGGGTGCCGGTCCAGAGCCCCCATTCGGAAAACACGGCGTCATCGGCGCTGCGCCCGCGCCGCTCAACCGGAACCCCGTTGCGATCCGCCAGCAGCACGCAGCAGCCGACCCCGCCAACGGCGGCAAACAGGTCGTCAAGGCTGGCGGCGGCGGCGTGCAACAGCGGCTCGATGCGGGCCCGCGCCGCGCGGAACTCGGCCGGGTCAAGCCGTTCGGGTGCGCGGGACCGGGTGACATCAAGCTTGAAAAGCTGTGCCGAGCGGCTCCACGACGCGACGATGGCCGAATGCGCGGCTTCCCCCGACGAAATGGCCGCGAAAACCCGATCCGCGTGCGGATGTGCTCCTCCCATGCGGCCCTCCCTGCCACAAGTGCGGCGCATGGTGGCGCGTGGCCCACGCATTTTCAACCGGGATTACGCTGCGGCAGCGGAATTGGCGGCAAATGATCCATGTCAAGGTGCCGCGCCGCATCCTGCGCAATCTCTCATGCGCGCGCTGACAGGCGCTAACACCGGCGGAGACGGTTGCATGCTTCAAATTCGTATTCATGGTCGCGGCGGGCAGGGGGTGGTGACTGCCGCCGAGATGCTCTCGATCGCGGCGTTCGAGCAGGGCAGCCACGCCCAGGCCTTCCCGAGTTTTGGCTCTGAACGCACTGGTGCCCCGGTGGTCGCCTTTTGCCGTATCGACGACAAGCCCATTCGCCTGCGCGAACCCATTCTGGCCCCCGATGTGCTGATCGTGCAGGATGCGCACCTGCTCCACCAGATCGACGTGTTTCAGGGGCTGGTGCCGCGCGGCTATGTGCTGATCAACAGCCGCAAGAGTGCTGCGGAAATGGGATTGGGCGACATGGCGGCGCGGCTGCCGGCCGGGCATCTTGTCACCCTGCCTGCCACCGAAATAGCCATGAAACACCTGCGCCGCCCGCTGCCGAACGCCGTTCTGCTGGGCGGTTTCGCGGCGATGACCGGGATGATTTCGCTGGAAGCGGTCGTCCACGCCATCGGCCACAAATTCAAGGGCGAGGTCGGCGCGCGCAACATCGCGGCGGCCACCGAGGCGCACGCGCTGCTGGCCGCCCCCGAGGAGACCCGGACATGATCAAGCAAATCGAAGGCTCGCAAGCTGTGGCCGAAGCGGTGGCGCTCTGCCGCCCCGAGGTGATCTGCGCCTACCCGATTTCGCCCCAGACCCATATCGTTGAAGGTCTTGGCGCACTGGTGAAGGGGGGCGATCTGGCCCCGTGCGAGTTCCTGAACGTCGAATCCGAATTCGCTGCGATGAGCGTGGCGATCGGGTCATCGGCGGCAGGTGCGCGCACCTACACCGCCACCGCAAGCCAGGGCCTTTTGTTCATGGTCGAGGCGGTTTACAACGCCTCGGGGCTTGGGCTGCCGATCGTGATGACGGTGGCCAACCGCGCCATCGGCGCGCCGATCAACATCTGGAACGACCACAGCGACAGCATGAGCCAGCGTGATTGCGGCTGGATTCAACTGTTTGCCGAAAGCAACCAGGAGGCGCTCGATCTGCACATTCAGGCCTTCAAGCTGGCCGAGGAAATGTCGATGCCGGTGATGGTGTGCATGGACGGCTTTATCCTCACCCACGCCTATGAGCAGGTCGATATGCCAAACCAGGCGCAGGTCGATGCCTTCCTGCCGCCCTATGAACCGCGCCAGGTGCTCGACCCCGCCGAGCCGGTGTCTATCGGCGCGATGGTGGGGCCCGAGGCGTTCATGGAAGTGCGCTACCTCGCGCACGCCAAGCAGACCATGGCGCTGGACCGCATTCCTGAAATCGCCGCCGAGTTCAAGGCGGTGTTCGGGCGCGAGGCGGGCGGGCTGGTGCGCGGCTACCGAATTGAGGATGCCGAGACGATTGTGGTAGCGCTCGGTTCGGTGGTCGGCACGCTGGAAGAAACCATCGACACGCTGCGCGCCGAAGGCATCAAGATCGGCGTGCTTTCCATCCGCTGTTTCCGCCCGTTCCCGATGGCGGCGGTGCGCGCCGCGCTGGCGCGTTGTGCGCGCGTGGTGGTGCTAGAAAAAAGCTTCGCCGTGGGCCTTGGTGGCATCGTTTCAACCGATGTGCGGCTGGCGATGGTGCGTATTCATGTGCGCGGCTACACCGTAGTCGCAGGCCTTGGCGGGCGCCCGATCACGCAAGATTCGCTGTTGCGGGTGTTGCACCTTGCGGTCGCGGATGAGCTGAAGAACCTGACTTTTCTCGATCTCGACTGGGACATCGTCAACAACCACCTCGCGCGCGAGGCGGCAAGCCGCCGCACCGGCCCGATAGCCGAAAACCTGCTGCGCGACATCGGCGCCAGCGCGCCCCGCACCCGCTAGAAAGGCCCGGCCATGACGCAACCGATCAAGTTTTACCAGACCGGCACATTCACCGTGGGCAACCGGCTGCTGCCCGAAGACCTGCGCAGCGTGCAAAGTTCCGAGGCGCGCGACAACTCGCTCAACTCGGGCCACCGTGCCTGTCAGGGCTGCGGCGAGGCCCTGGGCGCGCGCTATGTGGTCGATGCTGCGATGCGCGCGACCGCAGGGCAGCTGATCGCTGCCAACGCCACCGGCTGCCTTGAGGTGTTTTCGACCCCTTACCCCGAAACTTCGTGGCAACTGCCATGGATTCACTCGCTCTTTGGCAACGCGGCGGCGGTGGGGTCGGGCATCGCGGCGGCGCTGAAGGTGAAGGCGCTGAAGGCGGGCGAGGCGCGCGCCACCACCCGCGTGATCGCGCAGGGCGGCGACGGCGGCACCACCGACATCGGCTTTGGCTGCCTGAGCGGCATGTTCGAGCGCAACGACGATGTGCTTTACATCTGCTACGATAACGAGGGTTACATGAACACCGGGGTGCAGCGGTCCTCGGCGACGCCCCCGGCCGCGCGCACCGCCACCACCCAGCCGCTTGGCCCCGAGCCCGGCGCCGAGTTCGGCAAGGGCAAGAACGTGCCGCTGATCGCGGTGGCGCACGAAATACCTTATGTCGCCACCGCCACCGTGGCCGATCTGCACGATCTGGAATCGAAGGTCGAAAAGGCGATGCGCCTGCACGGCGCGCGCTATCTGCATGTGTTCGTGCCCTGCCCACTGGGCTGGGGGGCGGCCAGTTGCGATACCATCCGCCTGGCGCGGCTGGCACGCGAAACCGGGCTGTTCCCGGTGTTCGAGGCCGAGCATGGCGAAATCACGTCGGTCACGAAAATCCGCCGCCCGGTGCCGGTGGACGAATATCTGCGCCTGCAAAAACGCTATGCGCACCTGTTCGGAGCCAAGGGCCACCCCGAAACCATCGCCCGCATTCAGGCGATGGCCGACAAGAACATCAAGCGCTTTGGCCTGCTGGCTGAGGAGGGCGCGGCATGACCATGAAAAAACCCTTCGCCATCACGCTCGACCCCGGATCGTCGCTGGCCAACAAGACCGGGGCATGGCGCACCGAGCGCCCGGTCTATGTTGACCGCCTGCCGCCCTGCAACAAGGAATGCCCGGCGGGCGAGGATATTCAGGGCTGGCTTTTCCATGCCGAGGGCGGCGATTATCAGGCTGCTTGGCGACACCTTACCCGCGACAACCCATTTCCCGCGATCATGGGGCGGGTGTGCTACCATACCTGCGAGGGTGTCTGTAACCGCGGCAAGCTTGATGCCGCCGTCGGCATCAACTCGGTCGAGCGCTTTCTGGGCGACGAGGCGCTGGCGAAGGGCTGGCAGTTTGACGCGCCCGCGGCCGAGACCGGCAAGCATGTGCTGGTGGTGGGCGCCGGGCCTTCGGGGCTGTCGGCGGCCTATCATCTGCGCCGCATCGGGCACCGGGTCACGGTGATCGAGGCGGGCGAGGCGCCGGGCGGCATGATGCGCTTTGGCATTCCGAAATACCGGCTGCCGCGCGATGTGCTCGACGCCGAGGTGGCGCGGATTGCAGCACTGGGGGTGACCTTCCGCTACGGCGAGAAGGTGGCCGACATTCTGGCGAGCATGAAGGACGTGGGCGCCGATGCCGCCTACCTTGCGATTGGCGCGCATATCGCCAAGCGCGCCTTCATCCCGGCCAAGGACAGCTCGCATATTCTTGATGCGGTGGCGGTGCTGCGTTCAATGGAGGGGGCGGAACCGCCAATGCTCGGCCGTCGGGTGGTGGTCTATGGCGGCGGCAACACCGCGATTGACGTGGCGCGCACCGCGCGCCGTCTGGGTGCGACCGAGGCGATCATCGTCTACCGGCGCACCCGCGAGCGGATGCCCGCGCATGATTTCGAGCTTGAGGAGGCGCTGGAGGAAGGCGTCAAGGTAAAATGGCTCTCGACCATCACCGGCGCCGAGGGCGGCAAGCTGACGATCGAGAAAATGGTGCTCGATGCCGACGGCAAGCCGCAGCCGACCGGCGAGTTTGAAACGCTCGATACCGACAGCCTGGTGCTGGCGCTGGGGCAAGACGTGGATATGTCGCTGCTGCACGGTGTGCCGGGGCTGGTGGCCGAGGATGGCGTGGTGCAGGTTGACCCAGCCACGCAAATGACCGGCTACCCCGGCCTGTTCGCGGGTGGCGACATGGCACCGGGAACGCGCAACGTGACGGTGGCCATTGGCCACGGCAAACGCGCCGCGCGCAATATCGACGCCTGGCTGCGTGGCGCGGCGCTGGTGCCGAAACCGCCCAAGGCCGTGGCCGAATTTGATGCGCTGAACCCGTGGTATTATTCCGACGCGCCCAAGACCTTGTGCCCTCAGCTTGATCTCGCGCGCCGCACCAGCAGTTTTGACGAGGTGCAGGGCGGCCTGACCGAGGAAACCGCGCTGTTCGAGGCGCGCCGGTGCCTCAGTTGCGGCAACTGCTTTGAATGCGACAACTGCTATGGGGTCTGCCCCGACAACGCCGTGATCAAGCTTGGCCCGGGGCTGCGATTCGAAATCAACCTCGACTATTGCAAGGGCTGCGGCATCTGTGCGGCTGAATGCCCCTGTGGTGCCATCGAGATGGTGCTGGAAGAAGGCTGAGGCTGCCCGCATTTCGGGCAGACAAGTGCTGGGCAGCGGCACCCGGTGCGCGGCAGTTCGGCTCGGCGGGCCGAGAATTTCGTTGACCGGGCGGTGCAATTCGTGCTGCGCTGTCCTTGACCAGACGGTCAGAAAAGATTCGCGGCTGGGGGCACCAAGACCCCCGCGCAACAGGGAGAAATAAGATGACAGCACCGGGTGAAAACCTGCGGGTCGATGGCGCGCGCCTGTGGGATGCGATCATGGAAATGGCAAAAATCGGCCCTGGTGTGGCGGGTGGCAACAACCGCCAGACCCTGACCGATGCCGATGCCGAGGGCCGCGCGCTGTTTGCCCGCTGGTGCGAGGCGGCGGGGCTGAGCATGGGCGTCGATGAAATGGGCACCATGTTTGCCCGCCGCGAAGGCACCGACGCGCAAGCCCTGCCGGTTTACATCGGCAGCCACCTCGACACGCAGCCGACCGGCGGCAAATATGACGGCGTGCTGGGGGTGCTTGGCGGGCTTGAGGTGATCCGCACCCTGAACGACCTGAACATCAAGACCCGGCACCCGATCGTGGTGACCAACTGGACCAACGAAGAGGGCACGCGCTTTGCCCCCGCGATGCTGGCCAGCGGCGTGTTCGCCGGGGTCATCGATCAGGATTTCGCCTATTCCCGCAAGGATGCCAAGGGCTTGAGCTTTGGCGATGAGCTAAAGCGCATCGGCTGGGTCGGCACCGAAAAGGTGGGTGCCCGCAAGATGCACGCGATGTTCGAATTGCACATCGAACAGGGGCCGATTTTGGAGGCCGAGGGCAAGGAGATTGGCGTGGTCACCCACGGGCAGGGGCTGCGCTGGATCGAATGCACGGTGATCGGCAAGGGCCAGCACACCGGGTCAACCCCGATGCGGATGCGCCGCAACGCGGGGCGTGGGTTGGCGCAGATCACCGAACTGGTGCATGAAATCGCCATGCAGCACCAGCCAAACGCGGTGGGCGCCATCGGGCACATCGACGTTTACCCCAACAGCCGCAACATCATCGCCGAAAAGGTGGTGTTCACCATCGACTTCCGCAGCCATGTGCTTGAAACGCTGGAAGGCATGGTGGCCGAGTTGCAGGCCCGCGCGCCCGGCATCTGCGCGGCGCTTGGGTGCAGTTTTTCCAGCGAGCTTTCGGGCTTTTTCGACCCGCCCGCCTTCGACCCGGTGCTGGTCGGCCGCGTCCGCGCCGCTGCCGAGCGGTTGGGCTATAGCCACATGGACATCATCTCGGGCGCCGGGCACGATGCCTGCTGGATCAACCGCGTCTACCCCACCACCATGATCATGTGCCCCTGCGTCGATGGGCTTTCGCACAACGAGGCCGAAGAGATCAGCCCGGAATGGGCGTCAAAGTCGGTCGATGTGCTCTTGCACGCGGTCTTGGAGACGGCGGAGGTTGTGGGGTGAAGGCCGGGGGGCCAGCCCCCCGGACCCCCCGGGGTATTTGGACAATGAAGAAGCAGCAAGCGCCGCGAAAGGGAGAAGCCGATGACCACCATCATCAAGAACGGAACCATCGTCACCGCTGACCTTACCTACAAGGCCGATGTGCTGATCGAGGGCGGCAAGATTACCGCGATCGGGCAGGGGCTGGTGGGTGACACGGTGCTCGATGCCACCGGCTGCTATGTGATGCCGGGGGGGATCGACCCGCACACGCATCTTGAGATGCCGTTCATGGGCACCTATTCGAGCGACGACTTTGAGTCTGGCACCCGCGCCGCCTTGGCGGGGGGCACCACGATGGTGGTCGATTTCGCGCTGCCGGGGCAGGGGCAGGGGCTGATGGACGCGCTGAAGATGTGGGACAACAAGTCCACGCGGGCCAACTGCGACTACAGTTTTCACATGGCGATCACCTGGTGGGGCGAGCAGGTGTTCGATGAGATGGCCGAGGTGGTGGACCGCGGCATCACCACCTTCAAGCATTTCCTCGCCTACAAGGGCGCGCTGATGGTGAATGACGATGAGCTTTACGCGAGCTTTCGCCGCTGTGCCGCCCTAGGCGCGCTGCCGCTGGTGCATGCCGAAAACGGCGATGTGGTGGCGGAACTGTCGGCGCAGTTGCTGGCGGCGGGCAATACCGGGCCCGAGGCGCACGCCTACAGCCGCCCGCCGCAGGTGGAAGGTGAGGCGACCAACCGCGCCATCATGATTGCCGATATGGCCGGGGTGCCGCTTTATGTGGTGCACACGAGTTGCGAGGACAGCCACGAGGCCATTCGCCGCGCCCGCGCGCAGGGCAAGCGGGTTTGGGGCGAGCCGCTGATTCAGCACCTGACGCTGGATGAAAGCGAATATTTCAACGCCGACTGGGACCATGCGGCACGCCGAGTGATGTCGCCCCCGTTCCGCAACAAGCAGCATCAGGACAGCCTCTGGGCCGGTTTGCAATCGGGCAGCCTGTCGGTGGTGGCGACCGACCATTGCGCCTTTACCACCGAGCAGAAACGGTTCGGCAAGGGCGATTTTACCAAGATCCCGAACGGCACTGGGGGGTTGGAGGACCGTTTGCCGATGCTTTGGACCTACGGCGTGGCGACCGGGCGGATCACCATGAACGAGTTTGTCGCCGTGACCTCGACCAATATCGCCAAGATCCTGAACTGCTACCCGCAGAAGGGAGCGATTCTGGTGGGGTCGGATGCCGATATCGTGGTGTGGGACCCCAAGGCAGCCAAGACCATCAGCGCAAAGACCCAGCAATCTGCCATTGATTACAACGTGTTCGAGGGCAAGGAGGTGGTGGGTCTGCCGCGCTACACACTGACCCGCGGCAAGGTGGCGGTGGCCGAGGGCCGCGTGCAAACCGAGTCTGGCCACGGCCAGTTCGTGCCGCGCGCGCCGGGGCAGGCGGTGGGCCGCGCGCTTTCGCAATGGAAGGAACTGACCGCGCCGCGGCCGGTGCAGCGGTCGGGTATTCCGGCAAGCGGGGTCTGACTTGAAAGACTTCGCGGGCGCGCAGACGGTGATCGAGGCCAAGGGCGTGGGGCTGGTGTTCCAGACCGACGACGGGCCGGTGCAGGCACTGAAGGACATCAGCCTGACCATCGGGCGGGGCGAGTTTGTCAGCTTCATCGGGCCTTCGGGCTGTGGCAAGACCACCTTCCTGCGCACCATCGCGGCGCTGGAGCACCCGACCGAGGGCACGCTGACGGTCAATGGCATGACGCCCGATCAGGCGCGCCAGGCCCGCGCCTACGGCTATGTGTTTCAGGCGGCGGGGCTTTACCCCTGGCGCACGATTGCGGGAAATGTGCAGCTTCCGCTGGAGATCATGGGGTTTTCGCGGGCAGAGCGGGCCGAGCGCGTGCGCAGGGTGCTGGACCTGGTGGACCTCGGCGGCTTTGGCAAAAAGTTTCCCTGGCAGCTTTCGGGGGGCATGCAACAGCGCGCATCCATCGCGCGCGCGCTGGCGTTTGATGCCGATATCCTGCTGATGGACGAACCCTTTGGCGCGCTTGACGAAATCGTGCGCGACCGGCTGAACGAGGAACTGCTGAGGCTGTGGGCAGCGACCTCGAAAACCATCGGCTTTGTTACCCACTCGATCCCCGAGGCGGTGTATCTGAGCACCAAGATCGTGGTGATGAGCCCGCGACCGGGGCGCATCACCGATGTGATCGAAAGCACCCTGCCGCGCGAGCGACCGCTTGATATTCGTGACAGCGCCGAGTTTCTCGCCATCGCGCACCGGGTGCGCGAAGGCCTGCGCGCGGGGCATGCCTATGACTGAGCACAAGCAACGGGGGCCGCGCGGATGAAATCCGTTTTGCCCATTCTGACCGTGGTGCTGGCGATTGTGGTGCTGTGGTATGGTGCAACGGTGGGGCTGAATGCGCAGTGGACGCGCGACCAGGCGGCGCGGGCAGGGGTGGAGGTCGGGTTTTCCGACATCTTGCGCGATACGCTTAGCCAGACACGGCCCAAGCTGCCCGCGCCGCATCAGGTGGTGGCAGAGCTTTGGCAAAGCACCTGGATGGAAGAGGTCTACGGGCGGCGCGGCATTGTGCAAACCGGATCGCTGTCGAACCGCAGCCTGATCTACCATGGCTGGGTCACGCTTAGCGCCACCATGCTGGGTTTCGCCTTTGGCACCGGCCTGGGCATCCTGCTCGCCATCGGCATCGTGCATTCCAAGGCTATGGACATGAGCTTCATGCCCTGGGCGATTGCCAGCCAGACGGTGCCAATTCTGGCGATTGCGCCGATGGTGATCGTGGTGCTGGCGTCAATCGGCATCAAGGGGCTGATCCCAAAGGCAATCATTGCCGCGTATCTGAGTTTTTTCCCGGTGCTGGTCGGCATGGTCAAGGGGTTTCGTGCCCCCGATACCATGCAGCTTGACCTGCTGAAAACCTATAACGCAAGCCGCGCGGGCACCTTTTGGCGGCTCAGGTTGCCTTCGTCGGTGCCCTACCTGTTTGCCTCGCTCAAGGTCGGCATCGCGGCGGCGCTGGTCGGCACGATTGTGGGCGAACTGCCCGCAGGGGCGTCGGCTGGGCTTGGGGCGCGGCTTTTATCGGGCAGCTATTATGGGCAGACCATCCAGATCTGGGCCGCACTTTTGGCGGCGGCGACGCTTGCGGCGGGGCTGGTGATGATCGTGGGTGTGATCGAGCGGGCGGTGCTGGGGCGGATGGGGATGCGCGCATGATCTGGGCTTGGGGGGCCTTGGCATTCTGGGCGCTGGCTACAGCGGGCAATGTATGGCTGGCGCAGAACCACGCCCGCAACCGGGCGGTACGGCTGGTGATTCCGGCGCTGTTTGGTGCCACGCTGCTGCTGCTGTGGGAGGGGATGGTGCGCGGGTTGGGGGTAAGCCCGGTGATCCTGCCGCCGCCCTCGATGATCGGCGCGCGGATTGCGCAAAGCCTGCCGATACTCTGGACTGATTTCAACCAGACCATCCTGAAGGGTGCGCTGTCGGGCTATTTCATCGGCTGCGCTGCGGCGGTGGCGGTGGCGGTGGTGATCGACCGCAGCCCGTTCTTGCAGCGCGGGCTGTTGCCGGTGGGCAACTTTGTGGCGGCGCTGCCGATTGTCGGCATCGCGCCGATTCTGGTGATGTGGTTCGGCTTTGACTGGCAATCGAAAGCCGCCGTGGTGGTGGTGATGGTGTTCTTTCCGGTGCTGGTGAACATGGTCGCCGGGCTCAAGGCCACCGATGCGTTGCAGCGCGACCAGATGGCGACGTGGTCTGCCAGCTATTGGCAAGGGTTGCTGAAACTGCGGTTGCCTGCGGCGATGCCATTTCTTTTCAACGGGCTGAAAATTGCGACCACTTTGGCGCTGATCGGGGCTATCGTTGCCGAGTTTTTCGGCAGCCCGACGCGCGGCATGGGGTTTCGCATCTCGACCGCAGTCGGGCAACTTGATCTGCCGCTGGTCTGGGCCGAGATTGCGGTGGCGGCACTGGCCGGGTCGGCCTTCTACGGGCTGGTCGCAGTGATCGAGAGGGGGGTCACCTTCTGGCATCCCTCGCAGCGGGGCCGCGCGTGAGAATAACCAAGGCCGGGGCAAACCCCGGCATTTCAACCAGGGAGACTGCAATGAAAAGACTGATGACAAGCGTGTTTGCGCTGGCCGCGATGGCCGGGTCGGCCTATGCGGCCGACAGTGTGAAACTGCAATTGAAATGGGTCACGCAGGCCCAGTTCGCGGGCTATTATGTGGCGCTCGAAAAGGGCTATTACGACCAGGAAAACCTCGATGTGACGATCCTTGCCGGCGGCCCCGACATTGCGCCGACACAGGTGATCGCCGGCGGCGGCGCCGATGTGGTGATCGACTGGATGCCGCCCGCACTGGCGGCGCGCGAGAAAGGCCTGCCGCTGGTGAATATCGCGCAGCCCTTCAAATCGTCGGGCATGATGCTGACCTGCCTTGCGGAAACCGGCATCAAGACGCCAGCCGATTTCAAGGGGCACACGCTGGGCGTGTGGTTCTTTGGCAACGAGTTTCCGTTCCTGAGCTGGATGAGCACGCTTGGCCTTTCGACCGGTGGCGGCGCCGATGGCGTGACCGTGCTCAAGCAGGGTTTCAACGTTGACCCGTTGCTGCAAAAGCAGGCCGACTGCATTTCGACCATGACCTACAACGAATACTGGCAGGTGATCGACGCGGGCATTGCGCCTGATCAGTTGGTGACCTTCAAGTATGAAGATCAGGGCGTGGCGACGCTGGAAGACGGGCTTTATGTGCTCGAGGCGAACCTTGCCGATCCGGCCTTTGTTGACAAGATGGTGCGGTTCGTGCGGGCCTCGATGAAGGGCTGGAAATACGCCGAGGCGAACCCGGATGAAGCCGCGATGATCGTGCTCGACAATGACGAGACCGGCGCGCAGACCGAAGGCCACCAGAAACGCATGATGGCCGAAGTGGCGCGGCTGACCGCAGGCTCGAACGGCGCGCTGGACGAGGCTGATTTCAACCGCACCGTGGCGACGCTGATGGCGGGTGGGTCTGACCCGGTCATCACCGCGCTGCCAGTGGGGGCGTGGACGCACGCGATCACTGACCTGGCGCTGAAGTAAGCCGGAATCGGGCAAAAAGGGGGGGCGCGGGCAGCGGCCTGCGCCCCTTTTCCTTTGACCATGACCGAGATCAGTGCGCGGCGCGGCAAGCTGTGGTACCCTGACGTTGTCCCGAAGGTGAGGGACTATTGCAAAGGGGGAAGTCATGACGAAGCTGTTTGGTTCCCGCAAGGTCGGGCGCGCGCTTGGCATCGCAGCGGCGGTTGTGCTTGCGCTAAGCGTTTCGGGCTGCGCGATCTGAGGCCCATTGGCCGGGGGCGCACGCCAAGGCGCATGCCCCCGGTGACTGTTGCGGGGGTGTTTGGGCCCGACAGATGGTCCAGATGTAAACGATCCTGCGAACAGGTTTGATTCCGCCGGCTATTTCTGTAAAGTTTCGGGCGGAGGAAATTCCATTTGGCCCGCACGCCGCTTACAGGAACCCGCATTCGCGAACGGCGCACGGCGCAGGGCATGCGGCAGGCGGATCTTGCGCGCGCCTCGGGGGTTTCGCCGGCCTATCTCAATCTGATCGAGCACAACCGCCGCCGGGTGAGCGAGGCGCTGCTAGAGCGCGTCGCCGCGGCGCTGGGGCTGGATATCGAGGCGTTGTCGGAAGGCGCCGAGGGTGCGCTGTTTGACGGTCTGCGCGAGGCGGCCAGCGCGCAGGGCGGTGTGGCTGCCGCCGCAGAAGCCGAGCGGATAGAAGAGTTTGTCGGGCGCTTTCCCGGCTGGGCCGCGCTTTTGGCCGAACGTCAGGCGCGGGTGGCGGCGCTGGAACGCACGGTCGAGGGCTTTTCCGACCGGATGGCGCAGGACCCCTTTCTGGCAACCACGCTGCATGAGGTGCTTTCGGCGGTGACCTCGCTTCGGTCGACCGCCGCGATACTGGTGGAAAACGATCAGATCGACCCCGTCTGGCGCGCCCGATTTCACCGCACCATTCACGAGGAAAGCCTGCGCCTGTCGGACACTGCCGAGGCGCTGGTGGGGTATCTCGACACGCTTGACGAGGCAGAATCCGGCCTTTCGTCGCCGCAGGAAGAGGTTGAGGCGTGGCTTGCGAAGCACGGGTTTCATCTGGCGGTGCTTGAGAATGCGCGCGCACCTGACCCCGAGGCGATGATTGCGGGGGTGCCCGAGCTTGCCAGTTCGGCGGCGCGCACGCTGGCCGCCGAGCATATCGCCCGCGCCCATGCCGATGCACAGGCGCTTCCGCTGGGTCCGTTTGTGCATGCGCTGGCCGAGGATGGGCCAGACCCGGCGCGGCTGGCGGCACGCTTTGGGGCGCCTTTGCCGCGGGTGTTTCGCAGGTTGGCCAGCCTGCCCGCCGCCGCCGGGCAGCCGCCGATCGGGCTGGTAATTTGTGACGGGTCCGGCAGTTTCACCTTTCGCCGCCCGATGCCCGGCTTTTCGGTGCCGCGATTTGGTGCCGGTTGCCCGCTTTGGCCGCTTTATGAGGCGCTGAGCCGCCCGATGCAGCCTATTCGTGCGGTGATCGAGGTGGCCGGGCGGGTGCCGCAGCGGTATCTGAGTTACGCCGTTTGCCAGCCTGTCTTGCCCGGTGGCTTTGACGGGCCGCAGGTGCTGGAGGCGTTGATGCTGATGTTGCCCGCGCCGCCCGAACGCAGTCTGCCGGAACGCGCGGTGGGGGTGTCGTGCCGGATCTGCCCGCGCATCGCCTGCCCGGCGCGGCGCGAGCCGTCGATCGTGACCTGACCCGACGCGCGCAACGGGTTTTGACTTTCGCGCGCGGTGCCGCGATAGTCGGCCCAGACGATCGGGCGAGGAGGCACGATCCGGGATGCGCGGCAAACATATTGTCTTGATCGAGGACGAACCCAATATCGCCGAGGCGATCAGCTTCATCCTGTCGCGCGAGGGGGTGCGGGTGACGCATTCGGCCAGTGGGGCGGGGGCCTTGGCGCTGCTGCAAACCGCGCACCCCGATGTGCTGGTGCTTGACCTGATGCTGCCCGACCGCTCGGGGCTGGAAATTCTGGCCGAGCTGCGCGCGGTGCCTGCGCTTGCGGCACTGCCGGTGTTGATGCTGACGGCGCGCGGCCAGCACCGCGACCGCGAGGCCGCCGAACGTGCCGGGGCGAGCGCCTTTCTCGCCAAGCCCTTTGCCAATGCCGACCTGCTTGCCGCCGTGCGCGGCCTTGCCAGAGGGGGGGCCTGATGCCGCACAACCAGCCGCTGTTTCTGGCGCGGCGTTCCTATCGGCGGCGGCGCATGATGGATGCGGTGCGGCTTTTGCCCGTTTTCGGTGCGGCGCTGCTGATGCTGCCGCTGCTGTGGCAACCGGCCGAAACGCCCGAGCCAGATACGGCGCACGGGGTTGTCTACCTGTTCGCCATCTGGCTGCTGCTGATCGTCGCCGCGCTGTCGCTTTCGCGTGGGTTGGCACCGGCCTTGCTGGCGCCGGAAGAGCCGGTTCGGCCAGGCACCGGCGAAGACGATGGCGCCGAAGGCGAGGCGGGCTGAGCAATGCCATTCAACATCCTCGTCGCGGTTTCGCTGCTTTATGTCGTGGTGCTGTTTGGCGTGGCCTTCGTGGCCGAACAGCGGGCGCGCGGCGGGCTGGCGGGCTGGCTGCGTTCGCCGCTGGTCTATACGCTGTCGCTCTCGATCTACTGCACCGCATGGACCTTTTATGGCGCCGTCGGGTATGCGGCGCGGTCGGGGCTTGAGTTTCTGACCATCTACCTCGGCCCAACGCTGGTCTTTGTCGGCTGGTGGTGGGTGCTGCGCAAACTGGTGCGGATCGGGCGGGCACAACGCGTCACCTCGATCGCCGACCTGATTTCCAGCCGCTACGGAAAGTCGAACTTTCTGGGTGTGGTGGTGACACTGATGGCGGTGCTGGCCGCTACCCCCTACATTGCGCTGCAATTGCAGTCGGTCACGCTTTCATTTGCGGTCTTTGCCTCGGATACGCCCGAGGGATGGGCGCTGCCCGATCAGGGTGCCACGGCGTTATGGCTGGCGGCGGGGCTGACGCTGTTTACCATCCTCTTTGGAACCCGCAACCTTGACGCGAACGAGCGCCACCATGGCATCGTGATGGCGATTGCGGTTGAGGCGGTTGTCAAGCTTGTGGCGCTGCTCGCGGTTGGCATTTTCGTGGTCTGGGGCGTGGCTGGCGGGGTGTCAGACATTCTTGCCCGCATCGACGCCTCGCCGATTGCCGACTGGAACCTGAAGCCGGGGCGATGGGCGGGCCTGACCTTCGTTTCTGCCGCCGCAATCCTGACGCTGCCGCGGATGTTTCAGGTGATGGTGGTGGAAAACGCCGATGAGCGGCACGTCGCGACCGCCAGCTGGGCGTTTCCGCTATACCTCATGCTGATGAGCCTTTTCGTGGTGCCGATTGCCGTGGTCGGGCTTGACATCATGCCCGCAGGCTCGAACCCCGACCTTTTTGTGCTGACCATTCCCTTGTCGGCGGGGGCAGGCAAGCTTGCGCTGCTTGCGTTTCTCGGGGGGTTTTCATCGGCCACGTCGATGGTGATCGTCGCCGCGATTGCGCTTGCGACCATGGTCTCGAACCACATCGTCACGCCGCTCTGGCTTGCGCTGCGGGTCGGCAGTGCGCGCGCGCCGGGCGATGTGCGTGGTATCGTGCTGATGTCGCGGCGCCTTTCGATCGGTGCGGTGCTGGCACTGGGGTACACCTATTACCACCTCTCGGGGGGATCGGCGGCGCTGGCCGCGATCGGGCTGATTTCCTTTGTCGGCGCGGCGCAGGTGCTTCCCGCCATGCTCGGCGGCATCTATTGGCGCGGCGCCACCCATGTGGGCGCCGCGATCGGCCTGATCACCGGCTTTGCGATCTGGCTTTATTGCCTGTTTTTGCCATCGTTCGGCTCGGGCGGCCTGATTTCGGCGGGGGTGATGGCCGAGGGGCCGTTCGGCATTGGATGGCTGCGCCCGCAGGCGCTTTTTGGCATTACCGGGCTTGATCCGCTTTTGCATGCGCTCTTTTGGT
This sequence comes from Alphaproteobacteria bacterium HGW-Alphaproteobacteria-4, assembly GCA_002842855.1. Classification (GTDB taxonomy): domain Bacteria; phylum Pseudomonadota; class Alphaproteobacteria; order Rhodobacterales; family Rhodobacteraceae; genus UBA6213. The sequence continues at coordinate 43,307 of PHEE01000015.1, forward strand.
CGATGCTGCTAAACACATCGACCTTCCTGATCGGTTCATTGGCGAGCTTTCCCGGCCCGATGGAGCGGTTGCAGGGGGTGGCCTTTGTCAACATTTTCGACCAGTCGAGCGGGCCCGGTGGCTGGACCCGATCGGCGGCCGAGGCCGAAGATCTGTTGTCGATGTCGCAACGCATTCTGGGCGCGGAAGAGGCGCAGCGGTTCTTTCAGGCGCAGGCGGCGGCGCAGGGCAAACTTGGCTTTCTGCCGGACCCCACACCCGATTTCGTGGCCCGGCTGGAACGGCAACTGGCGGGGTCGGTGGGCGCGGCCACCGCGCATGCAATGATCGCGCAGCTTTCGGGCGGCGCCACGGTTTCGGTGCAGGATCTGATCGCGGTGGCGGGCGAAGCGCAGCAGATCAAGGAATACTCGGCTCAGCTTGAGGCGAAATCCGACGAGTTGGCGCGCACCGCCCGGGCGCTGCGCGAGGCCAACGACAAGCTTACCGAGTTGAGTGTGCAGAAAGACGCGTTCCTGAGCCAGATCAGCCACGAATTGCGCACGCCGATGACCTCGATCCGGGCGTTCTCCGAGATTTTGATGGAGGCGGACCTGCCCGACGAGATGCGCACGAAATACGCGGGCATCATCCACGACGAGACCCGGCGGTTGACCCGGCTTCTGGATGATCTTCTTGATCTCAGTGTTCTGGAAAACCGCAGGGTGCAGTTGAATATCGGGGTGGCGAACCTGCATGACCTGCTTTCCAAGGCGGTCACCGCCGCGTCGAACACGCGGCCAGACCGCGCGTTTGTAGTCCAGCGCGATGCCGCGAGCGAGCACATGCCGGTGTTTACCGATACTGACCGCCTGTTGCAGGTCTTCATCAACATCGTTTCCAACGCGCGCAAATATTGCGACGCCGAGCGCGCGGTGCTGCGCGTCGAGGTGAAAAAGCGTGGCCGCAACGTGGAGATCGATTTCATCGACAACGGCTCGGGAATTCCGAAAAAATCGCAAGCGCTGATCTTCGAGAAATTTGCACGGCTGACCGATACCAGCCACGCCGGGGGCGCGGGTCTTGGGCTCGCGATCTGCCGCGAGATCATGGCCAACCTTGGCGGCAGCATCGACTACCTGCCCGGGCAGGGCGGGGCCGCCTTTCGGGTGCGGCTGCCGCTCAAGCGCGCCAGCTGAACGCGGGCACGGCGCTTATGCGGGGCGGCTGATCAGGCTGCGGTCAAGCGCCGCAAGCCAGTTTTCATGGGTCAGTTTACGCATCAGGTTGGCGTTGAAGCCGTGCTGTTCAAGCGCCGCCTGCAGCGGCAGCAGGCCCATGACATCGCCGATTTCCCTGGGCGTGGTGGCGCCATCGAAATCCGAGCCGAAGCCGACCCGGTCTTCGCCCAGCTTCGAAATCAGGTGGTCGAGGTGGCGCAGCACCGGTTCCAGCGTCATTTCGGGCGATTTGCGCCCATCTGGGCGCAGGAACACGGTGGCAAAGTTCAGCCCCACGATGCCGTTGCTTTCGGCGATCATCGCCAACTGGCGATCGGTCAGGTTGCGGGTGCTCGGGGTGATCGCGTGGGCGTTGGAATGGGTGGCGATCAGCGGTGCGGTAGAAAGCGCCGCGACATCGTTGAAGCCCGCCTCGTTGAGGTGTGACAGGTCGAGCATGATGCCAAGGTCATTGCAAGCGCGCACCAGGGCCTTGCCGGCATCGGTCAGGCCGGGGCCGGTGTCGGGGCTGCCCGGATACCGGAACGGCACCCCGTGGCCGAACTCCGTGGGCCGCGACCAGACCGGTCCGATGCTGCGCAACCCCATGGCGTGAAGGGCATATAGTGCGGTCAGGTCGGGGTCGATCGGCTCGGCGCCCTCCATGTGCATGATCGCGGCAATGGTGCCAGAGGCCACGCAGGCGCGCACTTCGGCGGCGCTGCGGCAAACCTTGAAGGCCCCCTTGGCGGCGCGTTCCATCCACAAAAGGTGCCCGGCCATGGCCAGCGCCACCGGCTGCGCGGCCTCGTGGCCAATCAGCTCAGGCAGAGGAAGATCGTAGGGGGGCGCATCCATCAGCGCTTCGAAATCGGGCGAGTCATGCGCCTCGGGCGAGGGAATGTAGATGGCGAAAAAGCCGCCCGCAAAGCCCGCGCGGCGCATCCTTGGCAGGTCGAGGTGGCCCTCGCCGTCGCCCTTCAGCCAGATCTGCTCGCGCCGTTCGGGGGCGCGCAACAGGCGCAGCAGAAAATCGTTGTGGCCGTCAAATACCGGGTTTGGCATGGGGTTCCTCAGGGGGCGGCGCGGGTGAAACCTTCCGAGGCCGCCAGCAGGTTGCGGGTATAGTCTTTGGCGGCACGGTGCGATTGCAGCTCGGCGCGGGTGAGTTCTTCCACCGTCTGGCCGTGCTGCATGACAATCAGCCGCTCGCACATATGCGCCACCACCGCAAGGTCGTGGCTGACCAGAACGTAGGTCAGGCCGCGCTCGGAGCGCAACCGGTCAAGCAGGTTCAGCACTTCGGCCTGAATCGAGGCGTCAAGCGCCGAGGTGGGTTCGTCAAGCAGCAGGATGGTCGGTTCAAGGATCAGCGCGCGCGCCACCGCCACCCGCTGGCGCTGCCCGCCCGAAAGCTGATGCGGGTAGCGAAAGCGAAAGCCTTGCCCTAGGCCGACATCGTTCAGCGCCCGCTCTACCCGCGCCTCGCGGTCGGAAAACCCGTGGATGGCAAGCGGTTCTGACAGCACCTTGTCAACCGTGTGGCGCGGGTGCAGCGAGGCGTAGGGGTCTTGAAACACCATCTGCGCACGGCGGTAAAAGGCGGGGCTGCGCGGCGCGGTGAGGGTTTGGCCATCAATGCGGATCGTCCCGGCAGAGGTGGGGGCAAGCCCGCAGATCGCGCGCAGCACGGTCGATTTGCCAGATCCGCTTTCGCCGACGATGCCGAAAGCCTCGCCCTCATTCACCGCAAGCGTGACCCCGCGCACCGCGTGAACCGGGCCAAAGCGCACATGCAGGTCGGATATGTCGATCAGTGGCATCAGCGCGCCCAAGCCTCGTCTCGTTGCAAAGTGGGCAGCGGGCGTTGATCGCCGTCGATCCGCGGCAGGCAGCCCATCAGCCCGCGCGTGTAGGGGTGCTGCGCCTGCGCAAGGTCGGCGGCCCGCAATTCCTCGACCACGCGTCCGGCATACATCACCAGCACCCGGTCGCAGAAGCTGGATACCAGTTGCAAATCGTGGCTGATGAAGATCAACCCCATGCCGCGCGAGGTGACGAGATCATCGAGAATGCGCAGCACCTCGATCTGCACGGTCACATCGAGCGCCGACGTGGGTTCGTCGGCTATCAGCAGGTCGGGCTCGGTGATCAGCATCATCGCGATCATTGCGCGCTGGCCCATGCCGCCCGAAAGCTCGTGCGGGTAGGCGGCCATGACGCGCGCGGGGTCGCGGATCTGCACCGCCTCCAGCATTGCCACGGCGCGGTCACGCGCATCGGCACTGCCCGAGGCGACGCGGCGCGCGGCCTCGGCGAGTTGCCGCCCGATCGTCATCACCGGGTTGAGGCTGAACTTGGGGTCTTGCATGACCATGCTCATGCGTGCGCCGCGCAACTTGCGCCATTGCGCCGGGCTGGCCGCGCGCAGGTCGATGCCGTCAAACTCCATGCGGTCGGCGGTGGCCAGGCCTGAGGTGGGGGTCAGGCCCAGAAGCGCACGCCCGGTCTGGCTTTTGCCAGATCCGCTTTCGCCGACGATCCCCAGCCGCTCGCGCCCGAGCGTGAAGCTGACGTTGCGCACCACGCTTTGCGGGCCCTGCCGCGAGGGGAAGGTGACGGTAAGATTTTCAACGGCCAGCAGGGTCATTTGTGCGCCTTCGGGTCGAGCACGTCGCGCAAGCCGTCACCGAGGAAGTTGAACCCCAATGAGACCACGAAGATGGCAAGGCCCGGCATCGTGGCCACCCACCAATGGTCAAGGATAAAGCGCCGCCCGCCGGCGATCATCGCGCCCCATTCGGGCTGCGGCGGTTGCGCACCAAGGCCGAGAAAGCCGAGGCCGGCGGCGGTCAGAATGATGCCGGCCATATCCAGCGTGACCCGCACGATCACAGACGACAGGCACAAGGGCACCACGTGGCCCCAGATGATGCGGGCGGAATGGGCGCCTTGCAGGCGGATCGCATCAATATGGTCGGCGGTGCGGATGGTCAGCGTTTCGGCCCGCGCCAGGCGCGCGTAGGGCGGCCATGAGGTGATGGCGATGGCGATGATCGCGTTTTCGATGCCGGGGCCAAGTGCTGCCACAAAGGCCAGCGCCAGAATGAGCCGCGGAAAGGCGAGGAAGATATCGGTGATGCGCATCAGCACGGTATCGACCCAGCCGCCGTAATAACCCGCCGTGGTGCCGACCAGCAGGCCGATCGGGGTGGCGATGACCGCCACCAGCGCCACCACCAGCAGCGTGATGCGCGAGCCATGGATGATCCGGCTGAGAATGTCGCGGGCCTGATCGTCGGTGCCCATCAGGTGCTGCCAGGATGGCGCCAGCAACCGTTCGGTGCGCAGGCTGCCGCCCACAATGGGGTCATAGGGGGCAAGCCAGGGCGCCAGCACCGCCACCACCACCAGCACCAGCACGATGCCAAGCCCCACCATCGCCAGCCGGTTATGCGTGAACGCAAGCCAGGTGCGGTAGGTTTGCCCCAGCCGCGCCTGACGGCGCGAGGCGGGTTGTTCGGTCAAAAGCCATTCGCGCGTGCTCATCTGCGGCGCACCCTTGGGTCAAGCAGCGTGTAGAGCAGGTCGGAAAGCAGGTTCAGCCCGACGAAGATCGCGCCGATCACCAACGTGCCCCCCAGCACCGCGTTCATGTCGGCGTTCTGCAACGAGTTGGTGAGGTATTGCCCGAGGCCCGGCCAGGCGAACACGGTTTCGGTCAGCACCGAACCTTCAAGCAGCCCGGCGTAGCTGAGCGCAACCACGGTTACCAGCGGCACAGCCGCGTTGCGCAGCGCGTGCACCCAGATGATCCGCCATTCGGCCACGCCCTTGACCCGCGCGGTGATGATGTATTCCTGCGCCAGTTCCGCCAGCATGAAGCTGCGCGTCATCCGGCTGATGTAGGCAAGCGAATAGTAGCCCAGCAGCGCGGCGGGCAGGATGATGTGCGAAAACGCATTGCGAAAGGCATCCCACTGGCCCTGCATCGCGCTATCCCACAGCATCAGCCCGGTGCGCGGAGTGATCGAATATTCGTAGCTGATGTCAATCCGCCCCGGCCCGGCGACCCAGTGCAGACGGGCATAAAAGATCAGCAGACCCAGCAGGCCCAGCCAGAAGATCGGGGCGGAATAGCCGATCAGCCCCACCACCCGCACGATCTGGTCGCTGAGCTTGCCCTGTCGCACGGCGGCGAGAACCCCGAGCGGAATGCCGAATATCGTGCCGATCAGAATCGCAACCGTGGCCAGTTCCAGCGTTGCCGGAAACACCCGGGCAATATCTTCCACGATCGGCTTTTTCGTCAGGAAACTGGTGCCCAGATCGCCCGACAGGATCTTTTGCAGATAGATCCAGAATTGTTCGTAAAGCGGCTTGTCGAGCCCAAGCTCGATGAACACCCGGTCATAGACCGATTGCGAGGCACGGTCGCCAACCACCGCCAAAACCGGGTCAACCGGCACCACGCGGCCGATCAGGAAGGTGACGAGCAGCAGGCCCAGAAAGGTCAGCGCCACGCTGGCGAGGATCTTGACGATCTTCCACAGTAGGGCGGGAAGGGCGCCATGGCGCCCCTCCCCAGATGCGGTGTCGGTCATTATTTGGTCACGGCCCTGAACGAGTTATCGTTGAACGACGGCCCGACCACGAAGCCCTTGACGTTGGCACGGCGTGCCATGACCTCAATTTCCTGGAACATGATCACGAAGGGCGAGGTCTCCTGATGCTCGCGTTGCAGGTCCAGATACATCTGGGCGCGCACACCGGCATCGGCTTCAAGCACGGCCGCGTCGGTTTTCGCCGTCATCTCGGGAATGTCCCAGGCGTTGCGCCAGGCGAGCGGCTTGGAGGTCGCATCGTCGGCGTTGTTGGGGTTGCGCGCGAAGGTGTCGGCGTTGGTGTGCGGGTCCTGATAGTCGGGCCCCCAGCGGCCGATGTAGATATCGTGGTTGCGCGCGCGGTATTTGGTCAGCGTCTGCTGGCCATCGCCAGGGATCAGTTCCAGCTTGATGCCCGCAAGCGCCATGTTTTGCTGGATCGCGGTGCCGATGGCGGTAATCTCATCGGTGTTGCGGGTGTCCATCGTCACGGTGAAGCCATCGGGGTAACCCGCAGCCGCCAGCAACGCCTTGGCCTTGGCCACGTCGAGCGCAAACGGCGTATCTTCCAGCGCCCCGAGGAAGCCGCGCGGCAAGAAGGCTTCGTGAACGATCACGCGGCCTTTCATGATGGTGTCGGCGATGGTGGCGTAGTCGACCAGATACTTCATCGCCTGCCGCACTTCCGGAATGGCGAGGATCGGGTTCTTCTGGTTCAGCCCGAGGTAGTAGATCGAGCCTTTCACACCGGAATCAACCGCAAGATCGGGGTTGGCGGCCAGCACGTCGATGCTGTCGGCCGAAACGTTGCGGGCGATGTCGATATCGCCCTGTTCCAAGAGCAGCCGCTGCGTTGCAGGCTCGGGGATATGGCGGTAGATCGCGCGGGCCATGGCAGGCTTGTCGCCCGAATAGTTGTCGTTGCGTTCCAGCACGACAACCTCGTTGGCGCGCCATTCGCGGATCGTGAAGGCGCCCGAACCGGCGTAGGCGGTTTTCAACCAGTTGTAGCCGAAGTCGCCATCGACCGCGTGTTCTGTCACCAGTTTTTCATCGACAATGAAGCCGACAGTCGCGGTCAGGCAGTAGAGCACCAGCGTCGGCGCATAGGCCTTGTCGATCTCGTATTCAAAAGTCATCGGCCCGGTCTGGCGGATCATCGCATCGACGTTGTCAGCGGTGAATCCGAACTGGGTGAGGATGAAGGCGGGTGATTTGTCGAGTTTCACCGCGCGGCGCAGCGAGAAGACCGCGTCCGAGGCGGTGATCGGGTTGCCCGAGGCGAATTTCATGCCATCGCGGATGGTGAAGGTATAGGTCTTGCCGTCAGGCGAGATATCCCACTTTTCCGCGACCACCCCGAAGATGTTCGACACGTCTTTGACGTCATAGCCGATCAGCCCCTGATAAGAGTTGCCGAGCAATTCAGAGGCCGTGAACTCGAACACTTCGGCGGGATCGAGGCTGATGATGTCGTCGATCGCCCAGGCTTGAATGAGCGTGTCGGGCGGCGTCGCGGCGCGTGCCACGGGCGCCAGCAGCGCGAGTGACGCGACAAGCGCGGCCCCGACCAGTTTTGGCAGATGTTTCATGAATAGCTCCCAGCTTTGTTGGACCTTCATTCTATATTCCGGCCGCGCAGAATGCGGTCGGTGCTGTCCATCCCGCAGGTTAGCGCTGCCAGCCCCGCCATTGTCAAGCACCAGCGCATCTGCGCGCCCGCTTTTGCGCCGGGCCAGCGCGTGTCGCCCTGCCAAACCGGTGCGCAGGCCGACGCCTGCAAGCGCAAAGGCTTGATGAAACGACAAGAATTGCGGGAAGGGTCTGGAGCGGGCGGCGGGAATCGAACCCGCGTCTCTAGCTTGGAAGGCTAGGGTCTTACCATTACACAACGCCCGCATCCTTGCCGATAGCTAGTCCACGTCTGCCATCGCGTCAAGGCGACCCGAACGATGTTCGCGGGCCGCCCCGCTGCCTGGGCCAACGGCGCAGTATGCGACCCGATGCGCCTCAGCGCCAGTTTTCGACCAGCGCGCGCAGCAGATCGGCGCGGCTGATCTGGCCCACAAGCTGGCCTTCGTGCAGCACCGGAAAGCGGCGGTAGGGGCTGGCGAGGAACCGCTCGACCGCCGTGACCAGATCAAGATCGACATCCAGCGTTTCAACCGGAGCGGACATGTGGCGCGCCACCGGGCTGCCCCATTCCTGATGATAGGCAGCATGCAGCGCCGCGCGCAGGCAATCTTTCTTTGAAAGCACCCCGACCAGCGTGCCTTCGGCATCGACCACCGGCGCGCCCGAGATCCGCTTTTCCAAGAGCACGGTCATGGCGTGCAGTATTTCCATTTCGGGGCGCAGCACGATCAGATCGGTCGCCATGTAATCGCCCACGCGCGGGCGCGCGGTGCCGGGTGCGGTGTGCAGGGTCATGGCGTGCCCTCGCCACCGTGGTGGCGCGGGCAGGCCGCGCAGGCGGTGCCAGCGCGGCACGCAAGCCCGCCGCAAGACCCCTTGATAGGCGGGCGGCCTGCCAGCACCCCGATGGACAGCCCGGCAATGGCCAGCGCGAATATGGCGAGTGTCAGCAGAAAGGTAAGCATGATCCGATCCTACCTGATGTAGCGCGCCTCGAAAGCGCCGGTGGTGATTTCCCGAATGCCTGCGCCGTCGCGCAGCAAGAACAGCGCGGGGATGTTGGCCGCGCTGGCATAGGCCGCGCCGCGTTCTGGCCCCATCGCAAACAGCGCCGTTGCGAGGGCATCGGCCTCGGTTCCGGTCGCGGCAAAGACCGAAACCGACGCAAGCGCGCTTTCGGCCGGGGCGCGCAGGGCAGGGTCGATGATATGGCCATAGCGGCGCCCGCCGTGGGTGTAACCGTTGGCCCGGTCGCCCGAGGTTGCCAGCGCCTCGCCCGACAGTTCCACCACCCGCTGCACCGCGGTTCCGGCCGGATCGGGGCGCTCCACGCCTGCCCGCCAGTGCCGCCCGGCGGGGTGCATGCCGCGCGCCTGCACCTCGCCGCCCAGTTCGACGAAGAAATCGGTCAGGCCAAGCGCTTCGAGCGCCGCCACGATCCGGCCCAGAGCATGCCCCTTGGCGATACCGCACAAATCGAGCGTGAGGTCGGGGCGGGTCTTGCGCAGCGCGCCGTCACGCAGCGACATGTCGGCGTGGCTGCCCAGCGTCTGCCGCGTGATCGGCCCGAAACCGTAGCGCCCCACCAGCCCGCCCACCGTGGGGTCGAAGGCGCCGCCGGTGCGCTGCGCCACCGCCAGCGCCACCCGCACCGTCGCCAGCGTTTCGGGCGACATCACCTGCCAATCGGTGCTGTCGCTGCGGTTGAACACCGCCACTTCCGACCCCCGGTTGAACGGTGACATCGCGCCATCGACCGAAGCGACGATGGCGGTCACCGCCGCAACAACAGCACCGCTGTCGGCCCCGTCGGGCACCGTCAACTGCCAGCCTGCGCCAAAGGCCGGGCCTTGCAGCACCCGCAGGTCGGGTGCGGCATGGAGCGGCCCTGCCAGCAGCGCCGCCCCGGTTCCGGCCAGAAATCTGCGGCGTGTGCACCCCATCGCCTAACCTCCAAAATCGTCGTTGAAGATATGGTCGGCATCGACGCCCAGATCATCAAGCATCGCCAGCACCGCCCGGATCATCATCGGCGGGCCGCAAAGATAATAGTCGCAGGCCTCGGGGGCAGGGTGTTCGGCCAGATAGTTGCGCAGCACGACCTCGTGCACGAAGCCGGTTTCGCCCTGCCAGCCGTCGCCCTCGGCAGGGTCGGAAAGTGCCACGGTCCAGCTGAAATTGGGGTGATCGGCCTGAAGCCGGTCGAATTCGTCTTCATAAAACAGATCCACCCGGCTGCGCGCGCCATACCAGAAGCTGATCTTGCGCGGGGTGCGCTTGACCAACAGCTCATCGGCAATGATCGCCCGCAGCGGCGCCATGCCGACTCCGCCGCCGATAAACAGCATCTCGCGGCCGGTCGCCTGCGCCGCAAAACTGCCGAACGGGCCGGTCAGCGATACCACGTCCCCCGCCCTGACCCCGAACAGCCACGATGACACCACCCCCGGCGGTGTGCCCGGCCTGTTTGGGGGGGGCAGCGCAAGACGGATCAGCAGCACGATGCAACCGGTGCCATTTTCTGGCGTGTTGGCAATCGAATAGGCGCGCGAGGTCGCGGCATTGCCGAATGCGGCAAGTGCCCGCAGCCCCATCGCCTCCCACGCCGCCTGATGTTCGGGCGCGATGTCGTAGTCGGCGAAGCGCAGCGCATAGGCCGGCGCGGTGACCTGCACGAAGGCGCCGGGGGTAAAGCGAAAATCGGCGTCGTCGGGCAGCGCCAGCACAACCTCGCGGATCAGCGGCGCCACGGTTCGGCTGCTGACAACCGTGCAGGTCCATTGCTGCGCCGAAAGCAGGCCTTCGGGCAGCGCCACCGCCATATCTCCGCGCAGGCTGACCTGACAGGCAAGGCGGACCCCGGCGCGGATATCGGCGCGTGAAAGCAGCGCTTCTTCGGTGGCGATTGCCGCGCCGCCGCCCTCGGTCACGCGCACCCGGCATTGGCCGCAACTGCCTGCGCCGCCGCAGGATGCGGGGATTGTTACCCCACCGTCGGCCAGCGCCACCAGCAGCTTGCCGCCCAAAGGTGCTGCAATGTCGTGTCGCCCGTTCACCCGTATTGTCACCTCTCCCGCCGGCATCAGAACCGCACGCGCGGCCAGCACCAGCACCACCAGCACCAGCACGATGCCGACAAAGACCAGACTGCCCAGCCAGATCTCGGTCATGGCAGACCTACCCCCACGAAGGCCGAAAAGCCCATCGACATCAGCCCGGTTACCACGAATGCAAGGCCCAGCCCGCGCAGCCCCTGCGGTACGTCGGCATAGCGCAGCCGTTCGCGGATGGCGGCGAAAGTGACGATCGCAAGCGCCCAGCCAAACCCGCTGCCCAGCCCGTAAACCATGCTTTCGGGCAGGCTCATGCGGCGCTCCACCATGAACAGGCTACCGCCCAGAATGGCGCAATTGACGGTGATCAGCGGCAGAAAGATGCCCAGTGCGCGGTGCAGCGCGGGGGCATACCGATCCAGTGTCATTTCAAGGATCTGCACGATGGCGGCGATGACGCCGATAAAGGATATCAGCTTCAGAAAGCTCAGGTCCACCTCGGGCAGGCCCAGCCAGCCCCACGCGCCTTCGATCAGAAGGCCCTGAAAGATCATATGGTTGACCGGCACCGTGATGGCCTGCACCACGATCATCGCAAGCCCCAGCCCCAGTGCCGTTTCAACCCGTTTCGATACCGCCAGAAAGGTGCAGATGCCCAGAAAGAACGCCAGCGCCAGATTTTCTTCAAAGATCGTGCGCAAGAAAAGGTCGATCATCGTACCCGCTCCTGCCTGCCGGTGCGCAGCGCAAACTCGTCAGGCTCGGCCTGATCGGGGTGCAAGCTGCGGATTGCCCAGACCAGACCGCCGATGATGAAAAAGGCCGAAGGCGCCAGCAGCATGAACCCCAGCGGCTGAAACCAGCCCCCCGCCGCGATGGTCGGCAAGACCTGAAACCCGAACAACGCGCCAGTGCCCAGCAACTCGCGCACAAACGCCACCAGCAGCAGAACCAGCGCATAGCCCAGCCCGTTGCCCATCGCATCGAGCAGGCTTGGCCAGACCGGGTTGCGCATGGCGAAGGATTCTGCGCGCCCCAGCACCAGACAGTTGGTCACGATCAGACCGACGAAAATCGACAGCCGCTGGCTCATCTCATAGGCATAGGCGCGCAGGAACTGGTCGGTAACGATCACCAGCGAGGCGATGATGGTGATCTGCACCACCAGCCGGATCGATGCCGGAATATGCCGGCGGATCAGGCTGATGACCACGCTTGATGCGGCCAGAACCGCAATCAGGGCCACGCTCATGGTCAGCGCGGTGGCCATGGCGGTGGTAACGGCAAGCGCGGAACAGATACCCAGAATCTGCACGGTGATCGGGTTCTGGTCGATCAGCGGCACTGTCAGCGGGGTCTTGCGCATGTCATTCCTCCCCGGCCTTCAGGCGTGCCAGAAACGGGCCAAAGCCCTGCGGCCCCAGCCAGAACCCGACCAGATTGCTGACCCCGGTGGTCGAGCGGGTGGCGCCGGTGATGCCGTCCACCTCGAACGCGCTGGCGGCGGCTCCGCGCACGACGCGGATCACCACTTCGCCCTCGGCATTGGCAACCTGCCGCCCTGCCCAAAGGCCCATCCATTCGGGGTTGGTGATGCGGGTGCCGATGCCGGGGGTTTCGCCCTGTTCGTGAATGGTCAGCGCGGCGACGGTGTTCAGATCGCCTTCGAGCGCAAGAAACGCGCGGATCGTCGATTGATAGCCGGTGCCATAAATCGGAAGTACCACCAGCGCCAGGCCCTCGGTGCCGCGCAGCAGATAGACCGGGGCGCGGTTGGGCAGCCGCCCGATGCCGGCGGTGTCGGCCTCGGGCGGCAGGGCGGTGCTTTGCGCGGGGTCGGTTTGTGCTGCGATATAGTCGAACGCGGCGGCATCGGCGCCGCGCTCGATGGTGCCTGTGCGCAGATCGACGAGCACGGTTTGCAGCGACCGGGCGCCGCTGGCGCGCAAGATTTCGTCCAGCCCCGGCAGCGCGGCCACCATCGCGGCCAGATTTGCCTCGCGGGCCGCAACCAGATGCGCCTGCTGGCGTGGCTTGAGCAGGACCGACGTGACCGAGACCGAGGCGGCGCAGACCAAGGCCACCAGAAAGGCCACGCCCAACGCCTTGGCGCGGCTGTCATTCGGCAGCGCCAGAAAGCGGCGCCAAAGCGAACGGTCAGCCATTGCGCCCCCCCCGTTGCCTTACGTTGACCCAGACCACGCCCTGATCGATCAGCGGCGCGAAGATGCCCGCAAGCAATGCTGAAAAAACCATCGCGTGCAGCGCCCCGGTGCCCGCCACCGCCCCCCCAAGCACCACCACCAGCACCCCCGCCAGCGCGCCATAAAGCCAGCGCCCCGGATTGGTGCAGGCACTGGCGACAGGGTCACCGATGGCAAAGACCAACCCGAGCACAAGGCCTGCGCTAATAAGTGCCGAAATGCCGCCGGGCGGCGGCGTCAGCAGCACCAGCGCCAGCACACCGACCCCGAATCCGGCGACCACCCGCCACGAAAGCACGCCGACCGCCAGCAACAAAAGCCCCCCTGCCGCCGCCGCCCCAGCCACCAGCGGCGCGGGCGCGGCTGCGGGCGGGGCGGGAAAGGAAAACAGCAAAAAGGCCAGCGCAACCACGGTGGGGTTCAAAAAGTTGCGGCCGCGGCCACCAAACACCTGCTCGCCCAGCACCACCCCGAACGACAGCGCCACCGCCTGTTGCCAGAGCGGCAGCCCCTCGGGCACCAAGAGCACGAACAGCACCGCGCTCAGCGCCCCATCCCAGCCAAAGGCCCTGCGGCGCAAAAGCGCAAACACCAGCGGCCAGCCGAGCGCGACTACCAGCGCCAGTGCCAGCGGCGCGAGCATCGCCGTGCCCCGCGTCTGCAAGGCTGTGGCCAGCGGCAGCGCCAGCGCCAGCGCCGTCAGCACGGTGATCCGGTTCATGTCCCAAAGGCCCGCAATCTGCACCGCGGTGTTGCCGCTGGGGGGGGCGGGTCTGTGCGCGCTCATCCGGCGGCCTCCTCGGACAGCTGGCCCAGCACCTCGCGCAGCAGCGCGCCGTAATCGGCGCGACCGGGGCATAGCCATGAAAGCAGGGCCATGTCTTCCTCTAGCAGCTCCAGGCAGCCCAGACGCACGGCCGTTTCCGTGTCGCCCACCGCCAGCGCCCGCATCAGCGGCGCCGGAAGGATCGCCAGCGGCATTGCCCGTTCAAACGCCTCCATCGGTAGCGTTGCCGTGGCGGGCGCCGCGGGCAGCCAGTCGAGCCAGCGGTGCCAAAACGGGCGCGCGACAATCGTATCGCCGTGCAGGACGGTCACTTGCGTATCGCGCCGCCCGAGGTAGGCCGCCTCGCGCCCCGACAACACCGAACCGGAAATCAGTCGCACCCTGTCGCCGCGGGTTTGCCCGACCAGATCAGGCAGATGTGCACCGATCGGTGCCGCCACCAGCGCGGGCGCCTCGATCCCGGGACCTGCGAGCGAAACCACCCGGGTCGGCATCAGCTGCCCGGTGGCGAGCAAGTGGCCAATCGCGGCAACCTCCTGGCAACCGATCTGCCAGACCTGCCGACCCGCCCCGACCGGCATCAGATGATGGATATGGGTGCCCGCCAGCCCCGCCGGGTGCGGGCCCTCGAAGCTGGCAAGCCGGATCCGCCCGCCGGGCGTTGCAAGCGGCGGGCCGGGGGCCTGACACACAAACACCGGGCCCGCGGTCAGCCGGGTCAGGGCGTCAAGGCCGCGCGCAAACACCTCGCGCAGCGGGGCCAGCACCGCGCCCGCATCGGCGGCCAGCGGGTTGCTGTCCATCGCGGTCACGAAGATTGCGTCAGGGCTGGCCGCAGGGTCGGGGATATTGCCGAAGGGGCGGGTCAGAAATGCGGACCAGGCGCCGCTTTGCAGCAAGACGGTGCGCAGCGCCGCGCCATCGGCAAGGGCGGCAGATGTATCGAACTTTACCGCAGCCACAGACGCGCCATCGACCGCGATCATCAGCGCCTCAATGCTGCGGCGCGGGCCGCGGGTGATGCCGCTGATCCGGCCCGCCGCGGGGGCGACAATGGCCATCTCGGGGCGGCGGCGATCGGTGAAAAGGGTTTGCCCCAGTGCCACCCGGTCGCCCGGCGCAACCGCCAGATCAGCCCGCACGCCCGGATAATCGCGCCCCAGCACCGCAACCGAGGCCACCGAACGCCGCAAAGGCACACCTTGCGGCGCGGTGCCAATGTCGATGTCGATGCCCTTGCGCAGCTTGAAATGCACGCCACAGGCTCCTTGATTGCTGCGCTCCACGCTGCGCCGAAGACAGCATCAGCCCCGGCGGGGAATCACCGTTTGCAGCGCGCCAATTCCCTTTGCCATGGTCTCATGCGTTCGGGGCCGGGCATATGACCTCGATCAAGGTGCGGGCCGGACAATTCGGCTATGCTTCCTCGTATCGCGTAAAAAGTGGTGAACGAAATGAAACTGCACGCATTCCTTGCGGCGGCATTCGTGATGATCGCCGCGTCGGGCGCCGGGGTATCGGCGCAGGTTGCGCTTGATGTGCACAGCGCTTTGGGCTTGGCCTGCTCCGATTGCCACGCCGAAGATCCGCCACTGCTGGCGCCGCCCAATGCGGTCTGCGTTGCCTGCCATGGCACCATGACCGATGCCCCGCCGCCCGCCACATTGCCCGGCCCCGACCCGCACCGCTCGCCGCATCTTGGCCCGCGTGAAGTGCCGGTCTGTGCCGAGTGCCACCGTATCCACAGCCCGTCGGAAGTAAGCTGTGCGATCTGCCATCAAGGGTTCGAGTTCAACATCAAGTGACTTTTCGGCCTTGCTGGCCGGAAAGAGCCCTATCCGAGGAGGAAGTCATGTCAAAATCTCATACCATGAACGTCAGCCGCAGGGTCGTGCTGGCAGGTGCCGGGGCCGGAGCGGGCCTGATGGGGATGTCCGGGGCGACGCTTGCCAGCGTCAGCCTGCTGCCCACGCCCGACAGATCCGAAACCTACGACGTGGTGGTGATCGGTTCGGGCATCGCGGGTTGCGCCGCCGCATTGCAAGCCGCCGACGCAGGCGCCAAGGTGGTGCTGCTTGAAAAGATGCAAAGCGTCTGGATGGGCGGCAACTCGCTTTTGGCGGGGGGCGGTTTTGCGATGCCGCTGGACGCGACCGATGCCGCGCGCCGCGTCTTTGTGGCGGAATACGAGGCCTATTGCCTCGGGCGCGGCAATAGCACGATCTTCAAGCTGATGGCCGAGAACATCGACGACGATCTGGCCTGGCTCCAGATGCACGGTGTCGCGTTTGAGGCACCCACACCATGGCCGCCAAACCAGATCAGAATGGCCATAGCCTCGCCGGGCTTCTTTGCCGGAATGCCGAGCGTATTCCGCCATCTGCGCAGCCTCTTGCCAGAACTTGGCGTAGAGCTGAAATTCGACACCAAGGCGCAGCAGCTTGTGATGAACGACGCGGGTGCAGTGGTCGGTGTGCGGGCGGTCGGGCGTGCGGGGGTGGTTGACTACCTCGGCAAATCGGTGGTGATCGCCGCCGGAGGCTACGGTGGCAACACCGCGCTGCTTGAGGCCTATTCCGACCCCAATGCCGGGG
Source organism: Alphaproteobacteria bacterium HGW-Alphaproteobacteria-4 (assembly GCA_002842855.1). Classification (GTDB taxonomy): domain Bacteria; phylum Pseudomonadota; class Alphaproteobacteria; order Rhodobacterales; family Rhodobacteraceae; genus UBA6213. Next base: position 59,383 of record PHEE01000015.1, read on the forward strand.
CAATGATGGTGCGCGGCATCAAGCATGCCACCGGCGACGGGCTGTTGATGGCGCAGCAGGCCGGCGCCGGGCTTAAAGGTATGGGCGGGCTGATGGCGTTGCACATCGCCGCTGTTGACGGGGTGGAAACCGCCGCAGGGCAACCCGCGAGCGTCGTGCCCCATGCGATCAGCATCAACCGCGAAGGCAAACGCTTTGTCGATGAATCGAAAGGCTATGTGAACCACGGCAAGGCCGTGCTTACCCAGCCCGGGCAATCGACCTCGCTGGTGTTCGACCAGACACTGCGCGACAGCGTGGCCGAAAGCGTCATGGCGACCTTCGCAAGGTTGGGGCTGACCGTGCATCAGGCGGACACGCTCGAAGCGCTGGCCGCGCTGATCGGGGTGCCGGTCGCGCCTTTTGTGCAGACGGTGACCGAGTTCAACGCCGCTGTGGCCGACGGCGCGGCGCCGGGGGCAGTGCCGCCCAAGGCGACCCTTGCCAACCGGATCGAAACCCCGCCGTTCTATGCCTTCAGCCCGCTGGTGCCGGGGATCACCTTGACCTTCGGTGGCATCATGATCAATGACCGGGCGCAGGTGCTGGAGGCTGACGGCCGGGTCATTGCGGGGCTATACGCGGCAGGCGAAGGTGCCGGGGCCGCCTTTTTCCATGACTACATCGGCGGCGGCTCGCTGACCAATTGCCTTGTGATGGGCCGTATCGCCGGGCGGCAAGCCGCTTCGTAAGGCGAAACCCGCTCGGGCGGCGCACCGACGCCATCAGCCGCCCCCCGTGCGATGCCGCGGGGGCGCGCTGCATGAACAATCGGGTGGCTGCGGAAAACCGAACTGCCGGGACAAGCGGATATTCCGTATGAGTTTTCGGCAGACCTTGGGTTCATTCGGCCTGCTGTTGAATCTCACTCAGAACTGATCCTGCTCACCTTCGGCGGGGCCAAGACGATTGGCGGCATGGCCCAGGCCGTCTATCGCGGCGTCGAGAGGGTGCGGCCCCGCTTCATCCTGACGATGGCCGCCAACACTCTCTCCCGACTGCCCAGGCTGCTGGCGACATGACACCGGGAACCCGTGACACGCGTGTACGCCCTGCGCGCAAACCAGCCGAAAACGCGGGGCAATCGCCTCTGCAACAGGAAAACCGTTCCAGCGCGCAACTATTTCAGCGACATGTTAGGGAAACACCAGCACGGGCACATGGCAGCTGCGCATCAGTTCGAGCGTCGTTGATCCGATGAACAGCCTGCGCAGGCGCGAGTGGCCGCTTTTGCCGAGCACCAGCACATCGGCATCAAGCGCCATCACGGCTTTTGCGATTTCGGCTTCGGGCGCGCCTTGCACCAAGTGCTCGCAGACCGCATAGCCCGCGCCGCGCAGGGCGTTCGCGGCGGCGGCAAGATTTTCGGCCACGGCGGCGGTGGCAGACCCGACAGCGAGAATGTTGCATTCGATCCCGCTCAGCACCGAGCCTTCGACCAGCCGCGCAACAGCGCGCTGTGCGCTCGGGCCGCCATCGAAGGCAAGCAGGAAACGCCGGATCGGCTTGAAGGCGCGCGATACCACCAGTGTCGGGCGGGTGGAGGTGCGCACCAACCGTTCCAGGTTCGAGCCCAGGTGCAGGGTGGCAAAATCGGCGGCCTCGCCGCGCTTGCCGATAATGGCAAAGCGGGTTTCCTCGGCCAGATCCTGCGTCGCTTCCACCAGATCGCCATGGCGCAGCTTGCACAGCACCTCGACCCCCGAGGTTTTCGACACCCGCGCCATCGCGTCATCCAGTATCGCGCGGCCCCGTTCGCGCCCCAACACGGCGCGTTCTTCATCGAGCTTGGCGAGCTTGCCCAGCAATTCGCTGCGCGCGCCCAAGGCGATGCTGCCGCTGAGATCAGTGGTCTGGCTTGTCACCTCGTTGCGCCGGCCCATCACATGCACCAGCGAGATCGGCATATGCAGCCGCTCGGCGGCCCAGATGGCGTGGTCGACAACACTGGCGCCGTAAACCGAGCCGTCGATGAAGGCGGTGATGTTTTGCATGGTCTGCTCCATTTCAATGCGCCGTCAACTGGTCCATGGCACCGGGTTTGTCATGGATCGCCAGCTTGTCAACGATGGTTTCCGATGCCTCGTTCATGCCCACAAGCGTGACCGTGGTGCCCTCGCGGCGGAACTTCAGCACCACCATGTCCACCGCCGCGACGCTGGAAATATCCCAGATATGGGCGCGGCTGACATCAATTGTCACCGCATCGAGCGCTTCCTTGAAATCGAAAGCGGCGTTGAAACGCTCGACCGAGGCGTAGAAAAGCTGCCCGGTGATGTGGTAGATGCGCGCACGCCCATCTTCGCTGGCCTCGGAGTGGACGCCGAAGATCTGCGCGATCTTCGAGGCGAAGAACACGCCCGAAAGCAGAACCCCCGCCAGCACGCCAATCGCCAGATTGTGGCTGTAGACCACCAGCACCACCGTAACCACCATCACCACCGATGAACTGGCCGGGTGGCTGCGCAGGTTCCTGATCGACGACCACGAAAAGGTGCCGATGCTGACCATGATCATCACCGCCACCAGCGCCGCCATCGGCACCGCGCTGACCACATTGCCAACCAGCAGGATCATCGCCAGAAGGATCACCCCGGCAGAGGCCGACGAGAGCCGGGCGCGGCCGCCCGATTTGACGTTGATCATCGATTGCCCGATCATCGCGCAGCCCGCCATGCCGCCGATGAAGCCGGTCACCGTGTTGGCGACACCTTGCCCCACGCATTCGCGATTCTTGTTGCTGGTGGTATCGGTCAGCTCGTCCACGATGGTTGCGGTCATCAGGCTTTCAAGCAGCCCCACCGCCGCCACTGCCACCGAATAGGGCAGAATGATGAGCAGCGTTTCCAGGGTCAGCGGAATGTTGGGCAGCAAAAACACCGGCAGCGTGTCGGGCAGTGCGCCCATGTCGCCGACCGTGCGCACATCAATGCCCGTGAAATAGACGACGGCGGTCAGTATGATGATCGCCACCAAAGGTGCGGGCACCGCGCGGGTGATCAGCGGCAGCCCGTAGATGATAGCCAGCCCCGCCGCGACAAGGACGTAGGTCATTGGCGGCACATGCATAAGCTCGGGCAACTGCGACAGAAAGATCAAGATCGCCAGCGCATTGACAAAGCCGGTCATCACCGAGCGCGATACAAAGCGCATCACCGATGCAAGCTTCAACACCCCGGCGAGGATCTGGATCAGCCCCGCCAGAATGGTTGCCGCGAGCAGGTATTCCAGCCCGTGATCGCGCACCAGCGTGATCATCAGCACCGCCGTGGCGGCTGTGGCCGCCGAAATCATCCCCGGCCTGCCGCCCAGAATTGCGGTCAGCACCGCGATCGAGAATGATGCGTAAAGCCCGACCTTGGGGTCAACCCCGGCGATGATAGAGAAGGCGATTGCCTCGGGGATCAGCGCGAGCGCGACCACCAGCCCCGCGAGTATTTCGACGCGCGGGTTGCCCACCCAGTTTGCCCAGGTGCGTTCAGAAAGTGCCATATGTGCGGAAGTCCGGTCTGATATGCGGCCGGGGGATAGGCGCCCGGAAAAGCCACCGGCAGCGCCGGTCCTGATTCATCCGGCGTTTCTGCGGTGCAGCATTGGGGATGTCAAGTGCAAGGAACCCAGCCGGGCGGATTTCTTGCGGCCCCGCCAGACTGCCCTATGGGCGCTCGCGCGGATGCGTTGTGCACGCAAACGGCCCGGCATGCGGCGGGATCGCTCAGGCCAATGCCAGCACGACGCCCGAGGCGATGATCGCCCCGCCCATTGCGCGTTGCGCGAGGGTATTGCGCGCCACGCCGCGCGCAAGCGCGATGCCGACCAGATGCAGCGCGCCGGTTGCAGCCAGAAAACCGGCCATGTAGGTCAGCGCGGCACCAGTGGCTTCGCTGGCATGCGCGTGGCCATGAAACGAGGCAAAGAGCGCGATCGTGGCCAGCGAGGCGGCGGTGATACCGGCGCTTTGGTCCGGCCGGGCGACCAGCGTGAGGATGCCGAACAGCACCACCGAAGCGGTTATGCCTGCCTCAACGAAGGGCAGTCCCACCCCGGCAAAACCGAAGCCCGCGCCAATCGCCATGGCAGCCATGAACGCGGCGGCGCCAAGCCAGAAATGGCGCGGCAGCGCAAAGCCCGACCATAGCCCGACGGCAAGCATGGCCAGCAGGTGGTCGGCGCCCGAAACCGGGTGCGCCATGCCGGCGATAAGGCCCGAGGTGTGCAAGCCCCCGGTGTGTGCAAATGCAGGGCCGGCGGCGAGCACTACGGCAAGGATCAGGGCAGTTTTGCGCATCAGGTTCTCCTTCGGGGGGTCAGAGCTTTGCCAGCGCGTCGAGAATGCGGCCGCGTTCGGCGGCGTCGGCGACGGGGCTAAGGGTCTTGAACGTGCCGGGCACTGCGGCGGTGGGGTTGGCAAGATAGGTGTCAAGCGCGTCGCGGGTCCAGCTGCCACCCTTGGCGCGCAGCGCGGGCGAATATCCAAACCATGCCGACGATGCCACCTTGGCGCCTAGAATGCCGGGCAGCGGCGGCGCCGAACGTTCGGGCCCGGCCGGCTCGACCCGGTGGCAGGTGGCGCAGCGGGCCAGTGCGCCCTGCTGGTCGGGGAAGGCGGTGTTGTAGCGCTGACCATCGAGGCTGGCGATGTGCGAATCGACGACACGCGCCTCGCTTTTCAGCGCCCACTGCCCGGCAAGGCCCAGAACCACCAGGCTGGCCACCGCATAGACGTATCCGACACCCCGCATAGCGCTGCCTCCTCCCGGGTACCGCGCCCGCGGACGGGCGCCTTGCCCCCAGAAAAGGCCAGCCCTAGCCGACCCGCGATGACATTTGTCAATTTTCTTGCTCAGCGGTGCCGCGTCTTGACCCAAATCAATTGCGCGGGCGGCGCGGCTGTCTAGTCTCGGTGCACACAGTATCCCATTGCACACCGTTTGTGCCCGTCGGTGAAGTCAACATGGCTTTCGACCCGCCCGCGACATGCCTCAGCGGCTGCACCGCCTGCAAGGTGCGGCATGTATCTGACTGGGCCGGGCTGCCCCGCCATGCCGCCGAGATTGTAAGCCGCGTGCGCGTGCGCCGCAGCCTGAGGCGGGGTGCCACGCTGTTCGCGCCGGGCGATTCGAATGCCGGGCTCTACTGCGTTTCCTCAGGCATCGTCGGCATTCGCATGGCGCATGAAAACGGCACCGAGGCGCTGATCGCGCTGGCGTTTCCGGGCGAAACGCTGGGGGCGCGGGCATTCCTGCGCAACAGCCCACACCGCACTACCGCCGAGGCTCTGACCCCGGTCGATCTGTGCATGATCCAGCGCCGCGATGCACTGCGCCTGACGCAGCAGGCGCCCGAAGTGCACATGGCACTGGTCGAGCGCTGTCTGGCCGCGATGGACGCGGCGCAGACCGAGCTTTTGCACTCGGCCGCGCTGTCGAACCGGGCGCGGCTCTGCCGTTTCCTGCATCGGCTTTGTCTGCTTGACCACGATGATGAGGCCTGCGCGGTGCAACTGCGTCTGCCGGTTTCGCGGCACGATCTGGCCGGGATGCTCGGGATTCAGCCCGAAAGCCTGTCGCGACTGCTGGGCAAACTTGCCGACGACGGGTTGGTGACGCTTTCGGGCCGCCATGTCATGGTGGCAAGCGTGGCCGCGTTGCGCGCCGAAGCGGGGCTCGAGCCCTGCCACTGAGGCAATCGAGCCTGCCCTGAAAATTGACAAATGTCATCGCGGACCCCGCCTGCCGCCGGTTTGATGGCCACAAGCCGCGCATCGGGGAGGATTTGCCGCCATGTTTCACGCCCAGCCAGACCTCGAGACCGTCCTTGGCGACGACCCCGATGCGCCGATTGCGCGATTTGGCAATGTGACGCGCCGCCAGATCTTCAAGTTCTGCGCGGGTGTTGCCGCGACCATGGGGCTGTCGAGCGCCGCCGGGGTGAAGATGGCACAGGCCGCGACCAACCCTTCCCGGCCGCCGGTGATCTGGATTTCCGGGCAGGAGTGCACCGGCTGCACCGAATCGCTGCTGCGCGCCTACCACCCCTCGCTGGAAAGCCTGATCCTCGATCTGATCTCGCTTGATTATCACTATGTGCTCTGCTCGGGCGCCGGCAAGCAGGCGACCGACTACAAGCACAAGATCATGGAGGAACGGCGCGGCGAATACATCCTTGTTACCGAGGGTGGCACGCCGATGAAAGATGGCGGCATCTACTGCAAGTCGGGCGGGCACACGCATGTGGACCTGGTGCGCGAAGCCGCCGCCGGGGCCGCCGCGATCGTGGCGATCGGGTCCTGCGCTTCGTGGGGCGGGGTGCAATCGACCAGCCCGAACCCGACCGGATCGGTGGGCACGCATGAAGTGATCCCCGACAAGACGGTGGTGAACATTCCGGGTTGCCCGCCCAACCCTTACAACTTCCTTTCGACCGTGCTGCACCTTCTGACCTTCGGGCGGCCACCCGCGCTTGATGCGCTCAACCGGCCGCGCTTTGCCTATGGCCGCCTGATTCACGAAAACTGCGAGCGGCGGCCGCATTTCGACGCCGGGCGGTTTGCGCTTGAATTCGGCGACGAGGGCCACCGGCAGGGATTCTGCCTTTACAAGATCGGCTGCAAGGGGCCGGAAACCTATGCCAACTGCCCCGCTGTCGGCTTTGGCGATGTGGGGCAGGGGACCTGGCCGGTGGGCGTTGGCGCCCCGTGTTTTGGCTGCACCGAACAGGGCATCGGCTTTGAAAAACCCGTGCACGCGCTGGCGGATCTGAAAACCCAGACGCCGCCCTCGCTTTACCCCGGCGTCGATGCGCCCAAGGGCAAGGGTGCCAGCGCCGCCGCCGCCGCCGCCGTGGCGGGCGTGGCGGGCGTTGCGATCGGCGCGGGCGCAATGATGCTGCGCGGCATGGGCGCGAAAAGCGATGAAGACAAAGGTGCTTCGGACGGGGAGGCCTGACATGCTCAACCGCCGAGAGTTTCTGACCACGGCGGGTGCGGGCGGCGCGGCGACCGCCGTCCGTGGGCATGTTGATCGATTCCACGCTGTGCATCGGCTGTCAGGCCTGTGTCGATGCTTGCCGCGAGGCGAACGGCGTGGTGATGGACCCGACGCCCAACAATTTCGAGGGCTGGAACGCCGCGCAGACCTGGGACATTGCGCAGGATCTTGATGGCGAAACGCTGAACGTGATCCGGCTCTGGCGCTCGGGCAATGCCACCGTGAAAGACGCCGAGGAAGACGGCTTCGCCTTCGGCAAAAGGCATTGCCTGCATTGCGTCGACCCCAGCTGCATTTCCGTCTGCCCGGTGCAGGCGATGACCAAAGACCCGGTCACGGGGATCGTCGGCTACGACCCGGATGCCTGCATCGGCTGCCGCTATTGTTCTTACGGCTGCCCGTTCGGGGTGCCGCAGTTCGACCTGAATTCGGCCTTCGGGCAGATCAACAAATGCCAGATGTGCCGCCATTTGCAGGCCGAGGGCAAGATACCCGCCTGCTGCGATGTCTGCCCAACCGGCGCTTCGTTGTTTGGCCCGGTGGACCTGTTGCAGGCCGAAGCAGAGCGGCGGCTGGCGGCGACGCCAGGCAGCCTGATGAGCTTCCCGCGCGGCGACATAACGCAGGACCGGCCAAGGCACGAAAAAGCGGTGCCACACTACATTCGGCAGACCTACGGCGAGCACGAGGTCGGCGGCACCCAGGTGCGCTATCTTTCGGCGGTGCCGTTTGAAAGTATCGGTCTGCCGAAGCTCGACAGTTTCGCGCCTTCGCGGCTTTCCGAAGGGTTGCAGCACACGCTCTACAAATGGATGATCGCGCCGGTGCTGGCAGTGGTGGGCGCGGCCTGGCTGGTGCGGCGCAACCGGGTCGCGGCAGAGCGCGACCGCGGCGAGGAGGTCTGACATGGCAAGCCGTTTCGAACGCCTGCACGCGCCGCTGATCACGCCGTTGACGCTGGTGCTGGCGGTCATCGCCGCCGCCGCCGCATGGTTCATCTATCTGCGCTTCCAGCTTGGGCTGGGGGCGATCGCAAATATCAACGCGGGCTATCCCTGGGGCCTCTGGGTGGTGGTCGATGTGGTGATCGGCTCGGCGCTGGGCTGCGGCGGTTTTGCGATGGCGCTTTTGATCTACATCTTCAACCGGGGCGCGCTCAGCCCGCTTATGCGCCCGGCGTTGCTGGGCGGGCTTTTCGGCTATTCGCTGGCCGGTGCGGCGGTGCTGTTCGATCTGGGCCGCTGGTGGCAGTTCTACAACATCCTGACCCCCTGGCACTGGAACCTCAATTCGGTGATGCTGGAAATCGCGCTCTGCGTGTTCGTCTACGTGGTGGTGCTCTGGCTCGAGTTTTCGCCTGCCCTGTTCGAACGCTTCGGCTGGAAAGGGCTGCGCCAGTTTGCGGAAAACTGGATGTGGCTGTTGATTGCGCTGGGCGTGGTGCTGCCGTTCATGCACCAGTCTTCGCTCGGCTCGGCGCTGGTGGTGCTCGGCCACAAGCTTGACCCGCTTTACAACACCGCCTTCCTGCCACTGCTGTTCGTGACATCGGCGATTGCGATGGGCTTTGGCGTCGTCGTGGTCGAGGCAACAGTGGTTTCGCACAGTTTCCGCCGCGCTTCGGAACATGCGCTGCTGGTGCAGGTTGCGGCGGTAATGGCCTGGCTGCTGATCGGCTGGACGCTGTTTCGCTGGGGCGAAGTGGCCTATCGCGGCGCGCTGGGCGGGGTGCTGGCCTGGTCGGGGGCAACGGTCTCGCTCTGGCTTGAAACCCTGCTTGCGCTCTTTGCGGCCTTGGTCTGCCTGAGCGGCGCGAGGAATGATGCGCGTTGGCTGTTCATGGCCGGGGTGGCGGTGCTGCTGTTCGGCTCGGTCTATCGGGTTGCGTCCTACCTTGTCGCCTATCATCCGGTAGGCAATTACAGCTACTTTCCCTCGTTTCCCGAGCTGGTGATTACCATCGGTGTCATCGCCTTCGAAGTGCTTGCCTACCTCGTCTTCGTCAAAGTGTTCCCGGTTCTCGGCGCCCACGGCGCCGCGCACCCGGCCCGGAAGTGATCAGGAGATCCCGCAATGTCCACCCGTATCACCATTGACCCCATCACCCGGATCGAAGGCCATCTGCGCATCGACGTAGAGGTAGATCAGGGCAAGGTCACCAAGGCGTGGTCCTCGGGCCAGATGTGGCGCGGGATCGAGTTGATCCTGCAAGGGCGCGACCCGCGCGATGCCTGGGCGATCACGCAGCGCATCTGCGGTGTCTGCACCACGGTCCATGCCATGACCTCGGTGCGCGCGGTGGAAAACGCGCTGAAGCTGCCGGTGCCGAAGAACGCGCAATACATCCGCAACATCATCATGGCGGCACATGCGGTGCACGACCATATCGTGCATTTCTACCACCTCGCGGCGCTTGACTGGGTCGATATCGTCTCGGCGCTGTCGGGCGATGCGGCGGGGGCCGCAACGCTGGCGGAATCGCTTTCGGACTATCAGGGCAACAGCCGGGTGGCGATGCAGGCCGCGAAAGACCGGCTGACCACCTTCGTGCAGACCGGGCAGCTTGGCATCTATGCCTCGGGCTACTGGGGCCACCCGGCGATGACGCTGCCGGCCGAAGCCAACCTGATGGCCGCCGCGCATTATCTGCAAGCGTTGGAAGTGCAGCGCAAGGCGAACAAGATCGTCGCCATCCTCGGCTCGAAAACCCCGCATATCCAGAACCTTACGGTGGGCGGGGTGACCAACTCGATCAACATGGACAGCCAGTCCACGCTGACCCTGGAAAAGCTTTGGGCAATTCGCACGCTGATCGACGAGCTGGGCGATTTCGTGCACAACGCGATGATGTCGGACGTGGCGGCTGTGGGCGCGCTTTATGCCCCCTGGACGGCGATCGGCGCGGGGGTAATGAACTACCTTTGCGTGCCCGACATGCCGCTGAACGAGGAAGGCACCGAGTTTGCCTTGCCCGGCGGCTGGATCCCCGGCGGCGATCTTGGCGCGTTCCGCCAGATTCCCAGCTTCAACGACCCCTTCTTCCGCGACGGGGTCAAGGAATCGGTTGCGCACAGCTGGTATGACTATGCCGGTTCCGACAAGGCGCTGCACCCGTTCGACGGCCAGACCAACCCGAACTACACCGATTTTCAGGACGAGGGCAAATACAGCTGGATCAAGGCGCCGACCTTCATGGGCGAGCGCGCGCAGGTCGGGCCGCTGGCCAATGTGCTTGGCATGGCGGCGGCGGGACACGAGCCCACCAACCGGCACCTGACCAAACTTCTGGCGCAGGCCAGCGCGGTGGCGGGCACCGAGATCCCGCTGGCGGCGGTGCATTCCACCATCGGCCGCATCGCGGCGCGCGCGGTGCGCTGCGCGGTGCTGCATGAAACGCTGCTGGCACAGTGGACCTTGCTGATGGAAAATATCGGCTCGGGCGATACCCGCACCTTCAACCGCCCCGAGTTCCCGAAAGAGGAAATCCGCGGCGTCGGCTTCCACGAGGCGCCGCGCGGCACGCTTTCGCATTGGGTGGTGATCGAGGGCGGCAAGATCAAGAATTACCAATGCGTCGTGCCCTCAACCTTCAACGCCGGGCCGCGCGACGATCAGGGCCGCCCCGGCCCCTATGAAGCATCGCTTATGGACACCCCGGTGGCCGACCCGGAATTGCCGCTTGAGGTGCTGCGCACGGTGCACAGTTTCGACCCCTGCATTTCCTGCGCCATTCACATGACCGACCCGGAAAACCGGCCGATCGTGCAAGTGAAGGCATTCTGATGCGGGTTCTGGTGCTCGGCATCGGCAATATCCTGTTGCAGGATGAAGGGGTTGGCGTGCATGTGGTGAACCGGCTCGCATCGACCTGCGCATTGCCCGAAGGGGTTGAGGTGATCGACGGCGGCACCGCCGGCATGGACCTGCTTGACCGCGTCTGCGGCGCCGATGCGCTGATCATCGTCGATTGCGCGCGCCTTGACGCGGTGCCCGGCACGGTGCGCGAGATCGTCGGCGAAGGCGTGCCGGTGTTCTTTCAAAGCCGCGTTTCGCCGCATCAGATCGGGCTTTCCGACCTGTTGGGCGCGGTGATGCTGCTGGGCGAGATGCCGGCGCGGATGGCGCTGATCGCGATTGAACCCGAGGCGATGGAGCTTGGTCTGGAGATGACGCCAACCGGGCAAGAGGCCGCCGGGCGCGCTTTTGGCGTGCTCACCCGGCGGCTTGCGGCCTGGGGCGTGGCGGTGCGGCCGCTGCCGCAGGCGGCGGCCTAGCGGCATGTGCTTTGTCTCGCCCGCCCGCGTGGTTCGCCTGACGCCATTTGGTGCCGAAGTTGAGCGCGCGGGCGCGTGCTTTGAAATATCGCTGCTGTTTTTGGAGGAAGATGTGGCGGTCGGCGACTGGGTGGCGGTGCAGGCGCAGCGCCACGCGGTTGCACGGCTGAGCGAGGACGAGGCCGCCGAGCTTTTGCGCCTTTACGCCGAAATCACCCGGCATCTGGAGGGCACCCCGGCATGAGCCTGCACCCCCGCGTCGAAGCGCTGGTGGCGGCCCATGCCGCGGCCGACGCAGTGATGCGCGACCTGCCGCTTTACAACCCGGCGCTGACGATCGAGGCGCATGGTTTTTTGCCTTTGGCCGAGGGCATGCTGCTTGGGGTGCTGATCACGCCCTGGTTCATGAATCTGGTGCTGTTGCCCGAGGTGGCGGAGCCGCTTGACCCCGCGCGCTACGGCGCGGCGCGCAGCGTCGCGTTGCCCGCAGGCGAGCGCGTGTTTCGCTACGCGGGCGATGCCGCGCAGGGCGCCTTCTGGACCGCATCGCTGCATTCGCCGATGGCGGTGTTCCGCTCGCAACCGCAGGCCCGCGCCGAGGCGCGGCTGCGCCTTGCCGAGGCGCTGACCCCGCCTTCGTCCGAGGCCGACACGGTTGCCTGCCCGAGCCGCCGCGCGTTTTTCGGCGGCAAGGCAACCGCGCGCGGCAAGGGTTGAGCCGCATCTGCCAGATCACCGCGCGGAACTGACAGCCGGGCGTGGAGGCAGCCCGACCCGTCTGGGTCCACCCCCACCTTGTGTTTGACCCGCGCCCCGATATGGTGCGGTGATATCGTGCAACACAAAGCGCGCGGCATTGACCCCTGCATGGTCTGCGCGCTGCCCCGAAAGTCGCGGGGGCTGTCTGCCCCCGCACCCCCGAGGATATTTGTGCCAAGGCAATTGAACGAGGAAAGGGACAACGTGCAAGGCTGGGCGATCCGGGTGCGCGGGCAGGTGCAGGGCGTGGGGTTTCGCCCCTTCGTCTGGCAATTGGCGCATGAGATGGGGATTGCAGGCGAGGTGCTTAACGACCCCGAGGGGGTGCTGATACATGCAGCCGGTGCGCGGCTGGCCGAGTTTGCCGGGGCGATCAGCGCGCGCGCTCCGGCTTTGGCGCGGGTCGATGCGGTCGAGCGGGGGGCGTATCTGTTTGCGGTGGCGCCCGAGGGGTTCGTGATTGCGCGCTCGCGCGGGGTGGGGGCGGAAACGCGGGTGACCCCGGATGCCGCCACCTGCCCGGCCTGCGCTGACGAGATCCGGGGCGAGGGGCGCAGGCGCGGCTATGCCTTTACCAACTGCACCCATTGCGGGCCGCGGTTCTCGATTTTGCGCGGCCTGCCCTATGACCGGGCGCGAACGACGATGGCCGCATTCCCGATGTGCCCTGCTTGCCGGGCAGAGTATGAAAACCCCGCCGACCGCCGCTTTCACGCACAACCCGTGGCCTGCCCGGACTGTGGGCCGCGGCTCCGGCTGGAGGTTGACGGGGCAGAGCTGGCGGGCGATCCGATTGCGCTGGCCGCGGCGCGGTTGCGGGAGGGCGCGGTGCTGGCCGTCAAGGGCATTGGCGGCTTTCACCTGGCTGTTGACGCAACCAATGCGCAGGCGTTGGCGCGGCTGCGCGCGCGCAAGCGGCGCCCGGCCAAGCCGTTTGCGCTGATGGCAACCGAGGCGGGGCTGGCGGCGGTGGCCGAGTTGGGGCCAGAGGAACTTGCGCTCTTGCGCGATCCGGCGGCGCCGGTGGTGCTGGTGCCGTCGCGCGGGGTGCTGCCCGAGGCGGTGGCGCCGGGCATGGCGACGCTGGGGGTGATGCTGCCCTACACGCCGCTGCACCATCTGCTGCTCGATGCCTTCGGCGGCGTGCTGGTAATGACCTCGGGCAACCTTTCCGGCGAGCCGCAGGTGATCGGCAATGATGCGGCGCGCGCCAAGCTCGGGCGGTTTGCCGATGCCTTCCTGATGCACGACCGCGAGATTGCGCGCCGCCTTGATGACGGCGTCGAGCGGGCGCGCCCGCCGATGGTGTTGCGGCGCGGGCGCGGGCGCTGCCCCGGCACGCTGCCGCTGCCCGAAGGATTTCCCGCAACACAGGTGGTGGCATTCGGCGGCCAGATGAAGGCGGCGATCTGCCTGACCAAGCGCGGGCAGGCGCTGTTGTCGCACCACCTGGGCGACCTTGATGATGCTTTGACGGTCGAGCAATACGCCCGGGCGCAGGCCGATTATGCCGCGCTTTTCGACCACCGGCCCGTGCTGGCGGCCTGCGATCTGCACCCCGGATACCGCGCCACGCACGAGGCCGAAGCGCGCGGGTTGCCGCTGGTGCGGGTGCAGCACCACCATGCGCACATGGCCGCCTGCATGGGCGAAAACCAGTGGCCCTTGGCGGGTGGACCGGTGGCCGCGATCGTGCTTGACGGGCTCGGCCTCGGGGCGGATGGCACGGTATGGGGCGGCGAGGTGTTGCTGGGCGATTATGCGGGGTTCGAGCGGGTGGCGCATCTGGTGCACGCGCCCTTGCCGGGGGGCGATGCGGCCAGCGTGCAGCCCTGGCGCAATGCGCTGGTGCGGCTGGATGCGGCGGCGCTTTCGGCGCTGGCGGACGGGCTGTTTGCTGCCTCGCCGCGTGAAGCGGTGCGGGCGGCGGTGCGGGCCGGGGTGAACGCGCCCTTGTCATCGTCAGCGGGGCGGTTGTTTGATGCGGTGGCGGCCTGCCTCGGGCTATGCCCGGACCGGCAGAGCTATGAGGGCGAGGCGGCGATGCGCCTTGAAGCGCTGGCGGGGCCGCCGGGCGAGGGCTACGCATTTGGTCAGGTGGGTGGGGGGATCGACCCGGCGCCGATGTTTGCAGCATTGGCACACGATCTGGCGGCGGGGCAGCGGGTTGGCACGATTTCGGCCCGGTTTCACGATGGGTTGGCGGCGGCGTTTGCGGCACCGGCGCGGGCGCTGGTGACATCGGGACGCGCGCAGGCGGTGGCGCTTTCGGGTGGGTGCCTGCAAAACGCGCGGTTGCATACGGCGCTTCTGGCGGCGCTTGCGGGGGTGCCGGTGCTGGTGCACCGGCAGGTTCCGGCCAACGATGGCGGGTTGGCGTTCGGGCAGGCGCTGGTGGCGTTGGCGCAGGGCATGCCAGGCGATTGACCGAAGGGGAATGCGAAGCTGCCACTTTGCCGCGGGCGGCGCCGGGCCGATAGACTCGACCGAAAGGTTGCGGCACGGTATGCGGTGGGATGCCGGAACGCTTGGGTAACGGGAGGGGTTCAGGTGCAAAGGTTGATGATTGGCCTGACGCTGCGCGGCGGTCAGATTGCCCCGGCGATCACCGCCGGGCCAGATCTGCCGCTGGCGCAGATGGTCGTGGGGCAGTCACCGGAGGCGGTGGCCGCGCTGCTGCCACGTATCTTCGGCCTTTGCCGCGTGGCGCAAGGTGCTGCGGCGCGGTTGGCGCTGGGCCTGCCGGGCGTGATCGACCCGGCCGAACTGGCCCGCGAGGTACTGCGCGAGCATCTTTTGCTGCTGCTGGCCACGCTGCCGCCGCTGCTGGCGCTTTCGCCGCTGCCGGTGTCGCTGGCCGCCCCGGCGGCGGCGCTGTTTGGCCCGGCGCGGGCTTTGCCGCGCGGGCTTGAGGATTTTTCGGCGTGGCTGCGCGCGGGCAGCGGTGCGGCGCCGGTGCTGTCTGCCCTGTCGGTTCGGTTTGCCCCCGGCGTGGCCGTTACCGGGGCATTGCCCACGAGCAATGATGCCTATGCGATGGCCCGCGTGGCGGTGGAAAACACGCCCGCCGGGCGGCAGGCGGCGCACCCGCTGTTGCAATCGGTCGCAGCGACGGGCGGGCGCGGGCCGCTTTGGCGGGCGCTGGGGATGCTGGCGGATGCCGAGGCGGCGCTGGCGGGGGCGCTGCCCGCACCGCGGCTTTTGCCCGATGGCACGGCGGTGGTGGCGGCGGCGCGCGGCGCCTATGCGCTGATCTTGCGCACCACGCCTACCGACCAGATCGCGGCGCCGGGTGGCGCGCTGGAACAATCGCTGGCAAGCTTGCCCGCCGATCTCGTGGCCCTTGCGCCGCTGGTGGTGGCGCTGCACGACCCTTGCCTTCCGGTCGATCTGCACGAGGCGCGCGATGCATGAGATGTCGCTCTGCGAAAGCATCCGCGAGGTGATCGAAGATCAAGCGCGCACGCATGGTTTTGCCCGCGTGGTGCACCTGCGGCTCGAGATCGGGCGCTTTGCCGGGGTCGAGAAATCGGCGCTGGAGTTTGCCTTCGGTGTGGTCATGCGCGGCAGCCCCGCCGAGGACGCGGCGCTTGAAATGATCGACCTGCCGGGGCGCGCGATGTGCTTTGATTGCGGCAAGACGGTGGAAATTGAAGACCGATTCGCGCTATGCCCGGAATGTGGCGGCGCAAAATTGCTGCCTGCGGGCGGCGACGAAATGCGGATCAAGGACATGGAGGTGCTCTGATGTGCACGACCTGTGGCTGCGGCGATGCGCCGAAGTTCGAGATCAGGGGCGAGGGCGGGCGGCCGCTGCCTTTCGGCCATGTCGATGCTGGCAAGGCGGTGCAGCTGTTCGGCGCGGGTCACCCGCACGATCATGACCACGCGCACCCACATGACCACGCGCACCCACATGACCACGCGCACCCACATGACCACGCGCACCCGCACGACCACGCGCACCCACATGACCACGCGCACCCGCACGACCATGACCATGACCATGACCACGACCACGGCACTTTGCTGCACCACCACGGCACCGGGCCCGCCGGGGTGACGGTGCCGGGCATGAGCCAGACCCGGCTGATCGAGGTGGAAACCGCGATTCTGGCCAAGAATGATGGCATTGCCGCCTCGAACCGGCGGGTGCTCGATGCGCTCGGGGTGTTTTCGGTCAACCTCGTTTCCTCACCCGGTTCGGGCAAGACCACGCTCCTGTGCCGCACCATCGAGATGCTCGGCGCAGCACCGCTGGCGGTGATCGAGGGCGACCAGCAGACCTCGAACGATGCCGACCGCATTCGCGCTACGGGCGCGCGCGCGTTGCAGATCAACACCGGCAAGGGCTGCCACCTTGATGCGCAGATGGTCGGCACGGCCATTGATGCGCTGCGACCGCTGCCCGGATCCTATCTCTTCATCGAAAACGTCGGCAACCTCGTGTGCCCCGCCGCCTTTGATCTGGGCGAAGATGCCAAGGTGGCGATCCTGTCGGTGACCGAGGGCGAGGACAAGCCGTTGAAATACCCCGACATGTTCACCGCCGCAAAGCTTGCCATCCTGAACAAGACCGACCTTGCGCCGCATTGCGATGCCGACCTTGACGCCTATGAGGCGAACCTGCGCCGGGTGAACCCGGCGATTACGGTGCTGCGGGTTTCGGCGCGCACCGGCGAGGGCATGGCGGCATGGATCAGCTGGCTGAGGGCAGGATTGCAGGAAAAAGCGCGCTGAGTCGCGCCATCAGGGAGGAAATCGACATGTGCCTTGGCATCCCCGGCCAGATTCTGGCCATCACCGACGAGGCCCGCCTGATGGCGATGGCCGAGGTTTCGGGCGTGCGGCGCGAGGTCAACGTGGCCTGCGTGGCCGAAGGGCCGCTTGCCGCATTGGTCGGGCAATGGGTGCTCATCCACGTTGGCTTTGCCATGAGCCTGATCGACGCCGACGAGGCCGAAAGAACACTCGAGGCGCTGCGCGACCTTGGCGAGGCACAAGAGGCGCTTGCGGCGATGGCCGAAGGGCAGCGCGCATTGGAGGGCCGGCCGTGAAATATGCATCCGAATTCCGCGACCCCGCCGCCGCCAGAGTGCTGCTGGCCGAAATCGCCACCCTCGCCGACCGCATCGGCGCCACCCGCGCCGCACCCGTGCATATCATGGAAATCTGCGGTGGCCACACCCACGCGATCTTTCGCTATGGCCTCGACAAGCTGGTGCACGAGGGCGTCGAGTTCATCCACGGCCCCGGCTGCCCGGTCTGTGTGCTGCCGATCGCACGGGTCGATGAGGCGGTGGAGCTGGCCGAGCGGCCCGAAGTGATCTTTACCACCTTCGGCGATGCGATGCGGGTGCCGGGGCGCAAGCGCAGCCTCATGCAGGCCAAGGCGGCGGGGGCCGACATTCGCATGGTCTATTCGCCGCTCGATGCGCTGGAACTGGCGCGGCGCAACCCGGGCCGCGAGGTGGTGTTTTTCGGACTGGGGTTCGAGACCACGACGCCTTCAACCGCGCTTTCGATCCAGCAGGCGGCGCGCGAGGGGTTGCGCAATTTCTCGGTGTTCTGCAACCACATCACGGTGCCCGAGCCGATCCGGGCGCTGCTGTCGGACCCCGACATGCGGCTTGATGGCTTCATCGGGCCGGGGCATGTGAGCATGGTGATCGGCACCCATCCTTATGATTTCATCGCTGCCGAGTTTGGCAAGCCGCTGGTGGTGGCGGGGTTCGAGCCGCTCGACCTTTTGCAATCGGTGATGCTGGTGCTGCGCCAGATCGCCGAGGGCCGCGCCGAAATTGAAAACCAGTATGCGCGCGTGGTGCCCGAACATGGCAACCCGGTCAGCCTTGCCGCGATTGCCGATGTCTATGAGCGCCGCCCGAGTTTCGAGTGGCGGGGCCTGGGCGAGATCGACGCGAGCGGGCTGCGGATCCGCGAGACATACCGCGCCTTTGACGCCGAGGTGAAATTCGCCATGGGCTATGGTGGCGCGGTAGCGCGGGTGACGGATGAACCCGAGGGCTGCGCCTGTGGCGCGGTGATGACCGGGCGCATCAAGCCCACCGCCTGCCCGCAGTTCGGGCGCGGCTGCACCCCGGAAATGCCCCTGGGGGCGCTGATGGTTTCCTCGGAAGGCGCCTGTGCTGCCTATTGGCAATACGGCGGCGCGCGGGCCGCCGAGTAAGGCGCGGGGGCCAGCCCCCGCACCCCCGGGGTATTTTGACATGGAGAAGCGGCATGGCATTGCGCGATGACAAGGTGACGCTGGCGCATGGCGGCGGTGGCAAGGCGATGCGGGATCTGATCGAAGAGGTGTTCACCAGCGTTTTTGCCCCGCCCGGCATGGAGGACCAGGCGCGGCTGATGACCGCGGCCTTGCAGCAACCCGGCGCGCGGCTGGCCTTTACCACCGACAGTTTCGTGGTCACGCCGCTGGAGTTTCCGGGCGGCGACATCGGCAAGATAGCGGTTTGCGGCACCGTCAATGACCTTGCGGTGGGTGGGGCGGTGCCCTTGTGGCTTTCGGCGGCGTTCATCATCGAGGAGGGCTGCGAGGTGGCGCTGCTGCGCCGGATCGTGGCCTCGATGGCGCGCGAGGCGGCGGCGGCGGGGGTGAGCATTGTCACCGGCGACACCAAGGTGGTCGGGCGCGGCGCCGCCGACGGGGTGTTCGTGACCACCTCGGGGATCGGGGTGATTCCGCCGGGGCGCGATCTGGCGGCGGCGCGGGTGCGGGCGGGCGACGTGGCGATTGTGAACGGGGTGCTGGGCGACCACGGCGCGGCGATTCTGGCGGCGCGAGGCGATCTGGCGCTCAGCTCCGATCTGGTTTCCGACTGCGCGGCACTCGGGCATCTGATGCAGGCGGCACTGGCCGCCGCCCCCGGCATTCGCGCCGCGCGCGATTGCACCCGCGGCGGGCTTGCGTCGTCACTGAACGAGATCGCGGCCGAGGCGGGGGTGGGCATCGAGATTGACGAAACCCTGTTGCCGCTGCGCGACGAGGTGCGCGGGGTCTGCGAGATTCTTGGGCTTGACCCGCTATACCTGGCCAACGAGGGCACGCTGGTGCTGTTTTGCCCGCCCGATCAGGCCGAGGCGGCGCTGGCGGCGATGCGCGGCCTGCCCGAGGGGGCAGGTGCGGCACTCATCGGGCAGGCGGTGGCGGCGCCAGCGGGGCGGGTGGTGATGCGCACGCTCTTTGGCGGCAGCCGGATTGTCGACATGCTGGTGGGCGAGCAGTTGCCGCGCATTTGTTGAGGGAGTGGTGGTTCGGTTGATCTGAACAGGTTCCGGGCGATTTCAGAGTGATGGAGTGGATGCCGCCCTCCCTGACGGCATTGCAATGTGCCAAGCTCGAGATGTTGCAGTTCAAGCGAATGGAAGGAGGCATCCACGAAGGAAGTTAGCACCATCGGAGTGGATCCGGCAAAGAACATGTTGCAACTCCACGGATTGGCGGCCGATGGGTCGGTAGTGTTCCGCAAGTGGCTGTAGCGCTTGCCGTTCGGGCGGTTCATGATTGCGCAGCCGGCTTTTACGGTTGCCATGGAAGTCTGTGGCCGCGCCCACCACTGGGCGCGTACGCTGGCCGGGATGGGACATGCCCCGCTGTTGATCGCGCCCCGTTACGTCAAGGCCTTTGTCAAGCGGCACAAGAACGACAGCGCCGATGCTGAAGCGATTGTCGAGGCGGCCCTGCGCCCGACTATGCGCTTTGTCGAGCCCAAGACAGCCGAGCAACAGGGCCGCGCCGTCCTGTTTCGCACGCGCACCCAGTTCATTTACCAGCGCACCGAGGCCGATGATCTGGTCTTCGGAGAACCTGCTGCGCTTCGTCTCTGGTCCTTTCGGCTGGGCCAGTGTCTAGCTCAAACTGGATTAGGCCGAGGGGGCAAGGTCACTGCGGCTGCCCCAACGATGCCTGCGGAGGTCTGCGCACAGGGTAATGCGCCGCATGCAACGCCCGGAGCGCCGCCGGGCGTCTGGCGTCACCGCGCAGCATGCTGCATCCATCGCCATACACAATGCTACGTCGTGGAGGCGGGGTGTAGACCGGGCGCGGTAGGGCGTCGCACTACGGTCGATGGCGCTTCGCGCACGCTAACAGCGAGCAGCGTCACTTTCTATCGGCACTCGCGCTTCGGTTTGGCTTCTGCGCGCCGACACACTGCGCCCTAGGGGGCACGCAAGGGGCATGAAAGCAAACAACCCCTTAAGTCATTGTTTTTGTTTATAGAATGGCGGAGAGACAGGGATTCGAACCCTGGGTGGGCTCTCACCCACAACGGTTTTCGAGACCGCCGCATTCGACCACTCTGCCACCTCTCCGCGGTAGGGGCCGTTCATGAGGGCGGGATTTATCGTGGGTGCGGGGGGGGTGCAAGCTCTATTTGCGCGCGGCGGGGCCGCGGTCAGCGCATTCGCAGGGCGCCGTCAAGGCGGATTACCTCGCCGTTCAGATAGCCGCATTCGAGGATGAAGGCGGCAAGGGCCGCGTATTCGGCGGGGTCGCCAAGGCGGCGGGGAAACGTGACCTCGGCGGCCAGGCTTTGCTGCACCTCATCGGGCAGGCCGGCCATCATCGGGGTTGCGAAAATGCCCGGCGCAATGGCGCAAACCCGGACCCCCTGGCTTGCCAGATCGCGTGCCAGGGGCAGCGTCATGCCCGCGATGCCAGCCTTCGAGGCGGCGTAGGCGGCCTGGCCCTTTTGCCCGTCAAAGGCGGCGATCGAGGCGGTGTTGACGATCACCCCACGCTCGGGCCCTGCGTTGCCGGCCATTTCGGCGGCGGCGAGGCGGATCATGTTGAAACTGCCAATCAGGTTGATTTCGATGGTGCGCGCGAAACTTTGCAACCCGTGCGGCCCGTTGCGGCCCACCACGCGTTCCCCCGTGGCGATCCCGGCGCAGTTGACCAGCACATTGAGCCCGCCCATTGCGGCCTTTGCGGCGGCAATTGCGGCACTGGCGCTGGCCTCGCTGGTCACATCGACCTCGGCAAAGCCCGCGCCAATTTCGGCGGCCAGTGCCGCCCCGCGCGCCGCGTCGCGGTCGGCGATCGTCACCGCCGCGCCCATCGAGCGCAGATGCCGCGCGGTGGCCGCGCCCAACCCCGAGGCGCCGCCGGTCACAATTGCCTTCACGTCGCCAAGTCGCATCGCATCCTCCGGGTTAACTGAACGGTTGTTCAGAAACTAGCGCGCTGCGCGACGGCATGCAAGGGCGCTACCAGCGCCCCGAGGCCCCGCCACCAGAAGACGAACCGCCGCCAAAACTGCCCCCGGAGGAAGACGACGATGAGGTGTCGGGGATCGTGTAGCTCTTGGTTCGGCTCCAACTGCAATGGGTGCAATGGGTGATGGTCTCGCCCTGGCCGCGCGTGCTGTCGGTCGGCTGCACCAGCACATGGCGCTCACTCGTCAGCCCGCGCTGGCCGCATTCCGGGCAGGTCCGGACCCGGTTGAAGATCTGCCCGATCCGGCGGCGAAAGATCAGAGCCACAATGCCGAGGCCGAACAGAATTTCGGAAAGCACCACGCCAATTGCCAGCCCGCCGCCGCCGCTGGACGGTGCGCCGATCGGCACCGCACCCTCGCGCAGCGGCAACCCTGCCCAGCGGCGCGCGATATGGTCGGCCGCGGCACGGGTGCCCGCAAGGATGCCAAGGTCATAGCGCTCGGCGCGGAACTCGGGCAGCATCACGTTGTTGATGATATCCTGTGCGGGCAGGTCGTATTCGGGGCTGTAGCCCGACCCAAGCTCGATCCGCATTTCGCGGTCGTCGCGCACCACCAGAATCAGGATGCCGTCATTGCGCGTGGCGTCGCCTATGCCCCAGGCGTTGAAAAGCCCGGTGGCGAAGGCCTCGATCGAGGGCGAGGGGTCATAGGCCCAGCGGGTCTCGATCGTCAGCACAGTCAACTCGACCCCGGTCTCGGCGCGCACGGCCTCGATCTCGGCGATGACATTCGCCTCCATGTCGGGTTCCAGCAGGTTGGCGTAGTCATTGAGCGTGGTGGTGACATGCGCAGGGTAGGGCTCGGCAAAGGCGCTCACAGGTGCAAAAAGCAGCAGCAGGGCAAGCAACAGGCGTTTCATGGCAAAAACTCCGATACAACCATGGCAATCATACTGACATCTTCTGCCGTGCAGTCAAACTGCCCCACCTGCACCCGTATTGCATAGCGCCCGGCGTGGCGGGTCTGTGTAAGGTAAATGCGCCCGTCGGAATTGATCCGCGCCAGCAACGCCTCGGTCGCGGCGTCGCCCGCGCGCAGCGCAAAACTGAACAGCGAGAGGGAAGGGGGGGTGACAATCTCCACACCCGGCAGCGCCGCAAGCGCCTTTGCCGCCGCGTTTGCCCATTCCACATGGTTGCGAATGCGCGCCCGCAGGCCTTCCAGCCCATAGGCGCGGAATAGAAACCACAGCTTCAGCGCGCGGAAACGGCGGCCAAGCGGCACCGTCCATTCGTTGAAATTGGTGATTTCGTCTTGCCCCGGCGTTTCCAGATAGGCAGGCCGCAGCCCCAGGGTGCGGATCTGCGGACCCGGGTCGGCCAGAAACTGCACCGCGCAATCGAACTGCGCGCCCAGCCATTTGTGCGGGTTCATCACCACCGAATCCGCCGCCTCGGCCCCCGCCCAAAGATGCCGGAACTCGGGGCAGATCATCGCGCTTCCCGCCCAGGCGGCATCGACGTGGCTCATCAGCCCTTCGGCGCGCGCCAGCGCCACCACCTCGGCCACCCGGTCGAAAGCCCCAACCGAGGTGCCCCCGGCGCAGGCGACCACGCCAATCGGTAGAAACCCCGCCGCACGGTCAGAGGCAATCGCGGCGGCCAGCGCCGCCACCACCATCGCGCCGCCAGCATCGGTCGGCAGCTTCACAAGGTTCTCCTGCCCGATCCCCGCCAGCCGCGCCGCCTTGTCGACCGAGGAATGCACCTGATCCGAGGCGTAAAGCCGCAACCGCGGTGCCCCCGAAAGCCCGCCGGTCAGCCCCTCCCAGCCAAGCGCCCGCTCGCGCATTGTCAGCACCGCCGAAAGCGTGGCGGTGGTGGCGCTGTCGTGGATCACACCGCGCGTGAAGGGCAGGCCCAGCGCTTGCGCCAGCCAGCGCACCATCACCGCTTCCATCTCGGTTGCGGCGGGCGAGGTCTGCCACAGCATCGCTTGCGCCGCGATGGCGTTGGCCAATTGCTCGGCGAGCATCGATGCAGGCGCGGCGTTGGCCGGGAAATAGGCGAAAAAGCGCGGGTGCTGCCAATGTGTCATGGCGCCCGGCACCAGCCGCTCGAAATCGTCCCAGATCGCCTGCATCGGCTCGGCGGCCTCGGGTGCTGCCTGCGGCAGCTTTTCGGCGACGCTGCCGGGCGCAATGTCGGGCCGCACCGGGCGGTCGCGCAGGGTCGCGTGGTAATCGGCGGCCCAGTCGGCGGCGTGTTTCGACCAGAGGCGCAGGTCTTCATGGTTCATGGCACGACTCCTTTGCCCGATCTGTGCATGACGGGGCAGCGAGTGCAAGGGGCCGACGGGCCCTTGCGGATGTGCCGTGAACAGAATATTATGCGGCGCGGTGGAGAATTACAGGATATAGAACGGCAATGGACAATATAGACCGCAAAATAATCGCCTTGCTGGCCGAAGATGCCCGCCAGCCTCTCGCCGCCCTCGGTGCGGCGGTCGGGCTTTCCGCCTCGGCGGTGAACGAACGTCTGCGCCGCCTGACCGAAGCCGGGGCGCTGCGTGCCATCCGTGCCGATGCCGACCCCGCGGCGCTCGATCTGCCGGTGCGCGCCTTCGTCTGGCTGGCACTTGCCGCCACCGCCGATGAGGCCGCCTTTCGCGCCGCCATCGCCGCCCGCCGCGAAGTGACTGCCTGCCACCATGTCACCGGCCCCTGGTCCTACCTGCTGCAAATTCAGGTCGCCGACCTCGCGGAGGTTGAAAGTTTCCTTGCCCTGCTCAAGGCCGAAGGCTGGCTTGCGCGGTCCGAAACCCAACTGGCCCTGTCCGAGGTGGTAGCGCCGCCCTTCCGCTACCCGGGCCGTGCCTGATGCTTTTTCTCAAAGCCATGGCGATGGGGCTTGCGATTGCCGCCCCGCTTGGCCCGATCGGGGCATTGTGCATTCAGCGCACGCTGGCGCGCGGGTTCTGGGCGGGGCTGGCCGGGGGCCTGGGCACCGCGCTGGCCGATGCGCTTTACGCCGCCCTCGCCGCGGCGGGTTTTGCCACCTTCGCGGCCACGCTTTCCCGCGTCGCTGCGCCACTTGGCCTTGTCGGCGGCGCCTTTCTGCTCTGGCTGGCCTGGAAGGGCTGGCCGCAAGGCACCCCTGCCACCCGCGCCGCCGAGGCCCCGGCGGCGCGCGGGCTGGCCGCCACCACCGGCATCACCTTTGCCCTGACGATGGCGAACCCCGCCACGATCCTCACTTTTGCCGCCATTTTCGCGGGTCTCGGGCTTGCCCAAACCGCCAGCGCGACCGCCGCGGCCGGGGTGGTTGCGGGGGTCTTTGCTGGCTCGATGCTCTGGTGGCTGATCCTTGCGGGCGCCGTCGCGGCGCTGCACCGGCGCCTGCCGCCCGCCTTCACGCTTTGGGTGGCGCGCCTCTCCAGCCTGATGATGGCCGCGTTTGGCCTCTGGGCGCTCGCCGGCGCCCTGAGCTGAGGCTTCTTCATTGCCGAAATACCCTCCGGGGGTCCGGGGGTGGAAAACCCCCGGCTTTGCTCAGGGCAGCAACGCTTCGGCAAAGGCGCGCAACCGTGCCAGCGCCGCTTCGAGCAACCCGTCCTCCTGCGTCAGTGCAATTCGCAGATGCCCCGCCGCAGCCGCCCCGAAACTCTCGCCCGGCATCACGCCGATCCGCTCTTCGGCCAAAAGCCGATGCGCGAAGGCATCGCCGCTAAGACCGGTGGCGCGGATGTCGGCCATCACATACATTGCCCCCGCCGGATGGATCAGCCGCACCGCCTGGCTTCCCGCCAGCACCCGCGCCGCAATATCGCGCCGCCGCCGATAGGGCGCCGCGTTGCGTGCCTCGACCGCGGCCCCTTGCTGCAGCGCGAAAAGGGCCGCATCCTGCACGAAGCCCGGCACCCCGTAGGTGGTGTTGATCGCGAGCTGGTGCAGCGCCTCGACCACATCCTCGGGGCCGACGATCCAGCCGATCCGGGCCCCGGTCATCGCATGGCTTTTAGAGAGCGAGCCGATCACCAGCGTGCGCGCGGCCATTTCCGGCAAGGCGCGCAAGCTCAGATGCGCGCCCTCCCACACCTGGGTGTCGTAAACCTCATCGGAAATCAGCCACAGGTCGCGCCGCTGGCAGACCTCGGCTATGCCTTCCAGCGTTTCGCGCCCGTAAAGCACCCCGGTCGGATTGTTGGGGGTATTGATCAGCAGCGTTTTGGCCCCGGTGGCCCGGGCGGCGGCATCGAGCGTTGCCGCCTCGGGCTGAAAGTCATTTTCGGGCCGCGTCGGCACCGCCACGGCCTGGGCGCCGCCCGCGCGGATGGTGCCGGGGTAGGTGGGGTAGAAGGGGGCCACATAAAGCCCGGTGTCGCCCGCATCGAGCAGCGCCATATGCGCGGCAAAAAGCGCGGCCTGCCCGCCGGGGGTAACGATCACCTGCTCGGGGCGGGTCGCGACGCCGGTGCGCGCGCCCACCCGCGCCGCAATCTCGGCTCGCAGTGCGCGTTGCCCGGCAATGTCGGTGTAGCCGGTGTTGCCGCCCATGGCAGAGGCGTGCATTGCGGCCAGAATCTTCGGGTCGGTCCTGGCGTCCGGCTCGCCGATCGTCAACATTGTTACCGCCTGCCCGGCCGCAATCATTTCGCGTGCGCGAAACAGAATCGCCCAGCCGTCGCCACCTTCGCCCGCCATATGCGCATTGCGCGCCGCCAGTTGCATCTGTCGCCCTTTCGAAATTCGGCGCCAAGCCATCACGAAACCCGCCCGCCTGCAAGGGGGGTGAGGGCAGCGGCCTGCGGCGGGGATATCTGGTCTGAAGCAGACATCGGGGTGCGGCGTGCTGCGGCCGGCGCGGGCGGGCGTTGCTGCCCGTTCAGGCGTCCGGCGGCAGCAGGCCAAGCCCGCGCAGATAGATCCCGATACCCGACTCGAGCAGGTCTTCGGCGGAATAGGGCGAGCGGGTGCCGGGTGCGGTGCGTGCGTAAAGTTCGACCACGCCGTGGCTGAGCGCCCAGACATGCGCCGAAAACATGGCGGCAGGCGGGCGCCGCCCCTCGGGAATGTGCCGTGAAAGCAGGTCGGCTGCGCGGGTCAGCACCGCTTCGGCGCGGGTCGATGCGGCGGCCAGTTCGGGGGTGCGGTTGGGCGAGATACCGGATTCAAACATTGCCATGTAGTGCCCCGGAAACTTGCGGGCAAACGCAAGGTAGGCGCGCCCGGTGGCGCCAAAAGCGGCCAGCGCCGAGGGTGCACCGCCCGCGAAGGCATGCTCCAGAAGGTCGGCGAAGATCGCGTAGCCCTGCCGCGCGCATTCCGCGATCAGGTCTTCGCGGCCCTCGAAATGCCGATAGACCGCCGCCGGCGTCACACCCGCCTGTTTGGCCGCCTCGGAAAGCGTGAAGCCGGTCGGCCCGCGCATTTCGATCAGCCGCAGCGCCGCCTCGACCAGCGCCTGGCGGAGGTTGCCGTGGTGATAGCCCTGCTTAGTCATGCCAAAGCCCGATACCCCCGGCGATCTGGGCATCCCGCGCGCCAATCGCGGCTAGGTCGCGGCCCTTGTAATCGACCGCTTGCAGCACGGTCTGAATGGCCGCGATCCGGGCGCGGGCCTTGTCGTCGGACCGGATCACGGTCCAGGGTGCATGCGCGGTATCGGTGCGGGTCAGGGTTTCGCCGATGGCGGCGGTGTATTCGTCCCACTTCTTCAGCCCCTCGACGTCGATCCAGCTCAGCTTCCATTGCTTCAGCGGGTCGCCCTCGCGGTCGAGAAAGCGGCGCAACTGCTCGGCGCGGCCGACATTGAGCCAGAGTTTCACCAGCACGATGCCCTCGTCGATCAGCATCTGCTCGAAGGCGGGCACCTGGCCGAAAAAGCGCGCGCGCTGTTCGGGCGTGCAAAAGCCGAACACCTGTTCCACCACACCGCGGTTATACCAGCTGCGGTCGAACAGCGCGACCTCGCCTGCGGCGGGCAGCCAGTCAACATAGCGCTGAAAATACCACTGGCTCGCCTCGCGCTCGGACGGTTTCGCGAGCGCCACGATATAGGCTTGCCGGGGGTTGAGGTTTTCGCGCATGCGCTCGATGGTGCCGCCCTTGCCCGCCGCATCGCGCCCCTCGAACACCACCGCAAGGCGGCGGCCCGTGCTGCGCAGATCCCAGGCCATTTTCACCAGTTCAACCTGTAGCGCGGCCATCTGCGGGTCGTACTCGGACGCCTTCATTTCGCGCGGATAGGGGTAGCCGGGATCGAGAATGTCCTTGCGCCCGGCCTTGGCGATTGCGGCGCGGATGGGCTTGGGGGCTTCTTCGGTGAGAAAACGGGTAATGTCGCCGACAAAGGGAATTTCGCTGGTCATGTTCGCCTCGATACTGGAACCCGGGCCAGTATGGCGGCATCAGGCTGGCAAGGCCAGAGCGGCAGCGCGCCGGATTGCCGCGATGATTTCGTCTGGCGCGGTGTGGTGCAGCATGTGGCCACGCCCCGGCAGCGGCGTAAGCCGGGCGCCGGGGATCAGCCTCGCGGCCGCAGCCGAATGCGCCTCATAAGGCACCACCTCATCGGCGGTGCCGTGCAAAATCTCGACCGGCAGCGCCAGTCTTGGCAGTTTGGCGCCAAGCTGCCGGAGCGCGCCCGACAGGACCGACACCTGCTTGGCAGTGGCGCGAAGGTTCGCGCGCCGCAGGGTCAACCGCACCGCGGTATGCTTGACGTATCCGCGCGGCATCTGCTCGGGTGCAAAAGCTGCTCCGGCGACGCGGCGCACCAGCGCCGAGGGGGTCCAAGACGTGGCGAGCAGCGCAAAGACGCGCCGCAGGGTGGGCGATCTGGCGAACCTGCGCAGCCACGGCAGGGCCAACGGCGCAGGCATCAGCGGCCCCGCAATCAGCACCAGCGCCGCGGGCCGCACCGCCAGCGCGGGGCCGCAAAGCGCCCAGGCGGCCGCGACCGTCGCACCGTAGCTGTGCCCGACCACGATGGGGGCGTGCAGACCGAGCGCCCCGGCGGCTTGCGAAAGCGCCACCGCCTGCGCCTTTGGGGTGGCAATGCGCATGAGCCGGGCCGTATGGCCGCTGCCGGGGCGGTCCATCAAGGTAACCCGAAAGTCCTGTGCAAGTGCTGCAACCAGTGCCTCGGGGAAATCCCTCAGATTGGTTCCGGCGCCATGCAGCAACACGACGTCGGGGCCGGAACCCCGCTGCACCACATGCACGACGCCGCCTTGCACCCGCACCAGTTGCCCGAGCGGCGGGTAGAGGCGCGCGATGCGCGCCTCGATCTGCCTTGCACGCACGCTTGTATACGCCCCAAAGGCCCCAAGCAGTAACGCGAAGATGGCAAAGCTATAGGCCAATGCGCTCCAGATCGTAGGGGGTGGATTGGTAAATCTCGTTTATCCAGTTACCGTATAACAGATGCGCATGGCTGCGCCAACGGTTCGAGGGCGGCAGGCTGGGATCATCGCCGGGGTAGTAGTTTTGCGGCACGTTGATCGGCTTTCCGGCTGCAACGTCGCGGTCGTATTCCTCTTTCAGGGTGCCGCTGTCATATTCGAAATGGTTGAAAATGTAGAGCGCGCGGTGGTCTGAATCTTCAAGCAGGCAGGGGCCGAGTTCATCTGAGGCAAGCAGCGTGCGCAGCCCGGGCGTGGCATCGACTTCGCTCTGGCGCACCTCGGTCCAGCGGCTGACGGGAATCACGAATTCATCGGAAAAGCCGCGAAGGTAGGGCGAGGCGGGGGCAAGGCTGCGATGGCGAAAGCAGCCGAAAGCCTTGCGGTCGAGCAGGTGCTTTTTCAGGCCGTGAAAGTGGTAGGCCATCGCCATGCCGCCCCAGCAGACGCCGAAGGTCGATTGCACATGGCTTTGGGTCCAGGCAAAGACCTCGGTCAGCTCGCGCCAATAGGTGACATCCTCAAACGGCAAATGCTCGATCGGGGCGCCGGTGATGATCAGGCCATCGAACTTTTCGCCGCTCTGCGCCACCTCGGCAAAGGGGCGGTAGAAGGCCTCCATGTGGTCAGCGGCGGTGTTGCGCGTCTCGTGGTCGGTCATGCGGATCAGCGACAGGTTGATCTGCAAGGGGGTGGCGCCGATCAGCCGGGCAAACTGGTTTTCGGTCTGGATCTTCTTTGGCATCAGGTTGAGAAGGCCGATCCGCAGCGGGCGGATATCCTGCGTGGCCGCACGCCCCGGCGACATAACCATGACGCCCTCGCGCGAGAGAATGTCATAGGCGGGCAGGGTTTCGGGCAGGGTTATGGGCATCAGGCTTCTCCATTGGGCGCCGAGATATGCGGTTTAGGCGCGCGCCTCAAGGGCATGGGCAATCAGTTCGGTGAAGGCATGGGGCGAGCGTAGCCGGGCCACCTCGGACGCGGCGACCTTGATGCCCCAGTTTCGCGCCATTGCCGCGTAGCGCGGCTGCCGGTGGGCAAGGGCGCGCCGATAGGTCCAGCGCACGAAGGCGTCGGGGTCAACCCGGTCGGGCGGCAGGCCGGTTTCGGTGGCAAAATCGGCCCAGGCCGCTTCGAGAAAGGCGGGCTGGTAATACATCGGCTTTGGCGCGCGGTCAAAGCGGCGCGCAAGCTCTTCGCTGTGCTCGTCGCTGCCCTCGATCCAGACCATCAGCATGCTGGCGGCAAGCGTGGCCAGCACCGGGTCGGCGGGGTTATCGGGTTCCACCACTTCGCAGATCGAGCCGCCGCTGTCGCAGATGAAATGGTCGTAGCCGTAAAGGTCATGCGCACGGTCGATGAAGGCGGGCGTGTCGCGCAGCGCCGCAATCTCGGCCACCCGGTGTTGTTCCTGTCGGCGCAGGTATTCGGCAAAGGGCAGACCGCCGCGCGCCGCATCACCCGGCTTGCCAAGGTAGGTTGAAAGCGGTGCGAGGTTTTCGAAGGTGATGTTCGAGGCGATGTAGACGGAATCGGTCAGCAACAGCTCGCGCAAGAGCGGCACCTTCATTGCCTCGCGCTTGAAATTGTCGGCGATGTGCTCGCCCATGTAGCGCGTGCCGATGCGGTAATCGACCGAGTAGTGAAACCATTCGGCGGTGCCGCGCAGCATGCTGGCGACATGGGTCTTGCCAAGGCCCGACATGCCGAACAACAGCACCTTCTTGCGCGGCGCGGCGCGCCACTCGGCGGCGGATTGGTAGATCATCGCAAGGCCCTTTCGCTTGCCGCCCGTTTAGCGCGGCAATGCCTGCCCGTCACGCGGTTTTGCCGTCACGCGGTTTTGCCGGCGCGCGGTTGAGCAGCATCAGACCCGCCGCCAGCACGGCAAAGCCCGCAAGCGCATTCCAGCCCAGCCGCTCGCCATAAACCGTCGCACCCGCAAGGATCGCGACCGGCGGTATCAGCAGCGTCACCAGCGACAGGTTGCCCGCCCCCGCCAACGCAAGGATGCGGTAATAGATCAGATAGGCCAGCGCCGAACAGCCGAACGCAAGCCACACTATGCCCGCCCAGACCGGCGCCGCCCAATCGAAGCTTGGCACGCCCTCGACCAGCAGCATCGCGGGTAACATCCAGACCGTGGCACCGGTCAGCATCCCCGCCGCCGCCACCTCGGGGCTGAGGCCGCGGATCGCACGGCGCGCATAGGCGCCGGCAAAGCCGTAGGCGATCGAGGCGCCTACCACCGCAAGCTGCCCCGCCGAGGTCGGCGTGAAGCCCGCCAATGCATCGGGCCCGATCGCGATGACCACACCCGCAAAACCGATCGCCACGCCCAGGGCCTTGTTCAGTGTCAGCCTTTCGTCGGCAAAGACCGCCGCCGCGATCACCACCGCGAACACCGCCGTCGAGGCGTTCAGAATCGAGGCGAGGCCGGAATCGATGTGCTTTTGCCCCCAGACGATCAGCGAAAACGGGATCGCGTTGTTCAGCGCGCCCATGATCAGAAAGCGCAGCAGATAGCGCGGATCGCGCGGCACCGGCAGGCGTCGGGCAACGACCCAAAGCCAGAGCAGCGCCGCCCCACCCAAAACGCGCAGACTGACCACGGTCAGCACCCCCGCGCCACCAAGCGCTGCGCGGTTCGACAGAAACGAGGTGCCCCAGATCAGCGCCAGCGCGCCAAGCAGCACCCAGGCAAGCGGCGAAATTCGGGTTTGGGTCATGCTCATGCGGCCTTGCTAGGGCTGGTTTCGCCGCTACGCCACCCGGAACTTGTGCTGATTACACTTTCTCGCTGCGGCCACGGTTTTCGGCGCGGATGTTCAGCCATGTCGCGGCAAAGATTATCGCGCCGCCCGCGAACACCGCAATTTGCAGCGGCTCGTTGAAAAGAACCATGCCGACCACGCCGATCACCGGCAGCCGCAAAAAGTCGATCGGGATCACCACCGAGGCAGGGGCAATGGAAAGCGCGCGGGTCATGCAGTAATGCGCGCCAAGCCCTGCCACGCCGATCAGCAAAAGCCACGGCGCGCTGGCGGCGGTGGGGGCGGCAATGTCGCCATCATACCCCGCAAGGATCAGCCCGAAGGCAAGCTGGAAAAGGGTCATCCAGAACATGATCTCGATCAGCGGTGCAACGCGCGTCAGCCGTTTGGTGGCCAGCGCCGAGCCGGCAAAGCCCACCGCCGCCGCCAGTGCTATCAGAACGCCCCCCGAAAGCCCGCCCGCCGCCCATGGCTGCGCCGCGATCAGCACCCCGGCAAAGCCCAGACCCGCCGCGATCAGTCGCACCGGGGTAAAACGCTCGCCCAGCACGAAGGGCGCGGCAAGCGCCACCATGATGGGGTAGGAAAACTCGACCGCGAAAAGCTGCGCCAGCGGTATCAGGGTCAGCGCATAAAACCACAGGTTCTGCCCGACAAAGTGCAAGGCATTGCGCAAGCCGTGTAACATCAGCCGGTGCGGCCGCAGCGCCGCCGTAGTGTGCGTGACACCCGCCACCGCCAGCACCAGTGCAAGGCCGATGAGCGAGCGATAGGTCATGATCTCGAACGTGTCATGCGTGCTTGCGACCATGCGGCCGGAAACCGCCATCGCACTGAAACCGGTGATCGCCCCCGACATCCAAAGGGCAGCGGCAAACGGGCGGGGCGCGTGGGGCATGGTGACCTGCGGTTGTTGCCCGGCTTCATCGCCCGAGCCTGCGGCCATGTCCAGTGCCGCTTCGTGAGCCCTTTTGTAACCTGCCGCTTTCTGGCAAGTCAGACGCAGGCAGGCAAACGAGGCGATGATGGCGTTCACCCCCCCCAAACCGGTGCCCAAGGGGCTTTGGCGGCGCACTCCGCCCGCAATCTTTCCGCCGATTCTCGGCCTGCTCGGTCTCGGCCTCGCGTGGCGGCGCGGCGCATCCGATTTTGGGGTGCCGGGCGAAGTGGTGGAACTGGCACTGGGTGGGCTGACG
The DNA here is from genome assembly GCA_002842855.1 of Alphaproteobacteria bacterium HGW-Alphaproteobacteria-4. Classification (GTDB taxonomy): domain Bacteria; phylum Pseudomonadota; class Alphaproteobacteria; order Rhodobacterales; family Rhodobacteraceae; genus UBA6213. Next base: position 92,009 of record PHEE01000015.1, read on the forward strand.
TTGCTCGCGCTGTTTGCGGCACTTGCCTACGCGGGCAAGGTTGTGCGCCGCCCTGCGGTGCTGGCCGACGATCTGCGCATTCTGCCGGGGTATGCCGGGGTGGCGGCGGCGGTGCTGTGCCTTGAGCAACTGGTTTCGGTCATTGCACCTTATGCGCCGGATCAGGCGCGGGCGCTGTTCTGGCTGGCGCTGGCGCTGCACCTGGGGCTGCTCGGGCAATTGGGTTTGCTGCTGGCGCGCGCGCCCGCGCAGCAGCGGCGGGTCACGCCTGCGTGGCACCTGCCGTGGTCGGGGCTGGGGGTGACGGCGCTGGCGGCGCTGCACATCGGGTTCGCCACGCTCGCGCTTTGGCTTTTCTGGATCGCGCTGGCGCTTTCGGTGCTGATCTGGGCCGTAAGCGCCGAGCAATTTCGCCGCGAACGGATGCCGGCGCCGCTACGCCCGCTGCACGCGATCCACCTTGCGCCCATGGCCTATATGGGGGCGCTGGCGGTGGAAATGGGGCTGGCAGGCACCGCGACCGCGCTGGCGGTGCTTTCAGGTGCCTTCGCGCTGCTGCTGGTCGCGGGCGCGCGCTGGCTTCTGGCGGGCGGCTTCAGCCCGCTCTGGGCGGCGCTGACCTTTCCGACCGCCTCGGCAGCGGGGTTCTGGTTGATGCTGGGGGGCAGGGCGCATCTGGCGGGCGATCTGATGCTGGTGTTGGCGACGATGCTTGCCGTGCCCATCGCCGTTGCCATACTGCGGGGCTGGGGCTCGGGGCGTCTGGCCACAAAAACCGGGGCTGCGGTGGCCTGAGGGCTTGCCAAAGCGCGCCATGCGTGAAACAGGGAACCGCCAAACGAAAGCTGCCAAGGAGGCATTCCATGCAGATTCGCGAGGCTCTCACATTTGATGACGTGCTTCTGGTTCCCGCCGCATCGTCGGTGCTGCCGTCCGACGCGGATGTGGCGACATTTGTCACCAAACTGATCCGGCTGAACATCCCCCTGCTCAGCTCGGCGATGGATACCGTGACCGAAGCGAAAATGGCGATTGCCATGGCGCAGGCGGGCGGTATGGGGGTGATTCACCGCAACCTCGACATCGAGGCGCAGGCCAACGAGGTGCGCCGCGTCAAGCGGTTCGAATCGGGCGTTGTGTTCAACCCGATCACCCTGACCGCCGACCAGACCCTTGCCGACGCCAAGGCCTTGCAGGAACGCTACAACGTCACCGGGTTTCCGGTGGTCGATGGCGACGGCCGCGTGGTCGGCATCGTCACCAACCGCGACATGCGCTTTGCCACCGATGACCGCACCCCGGTGCGGGTGATGATGACCTCGGACAACCTGGCAATGCTGACCGAGCCCGCAGACCTTGACGAGGCCAAGGGCCTGATGAAGGCGCGGCGGATTGAAAAGCTGCTGGTGACCGACGGCAAGGGCAAGTTGACCGGCCTCTTGACGCTGAAAGATACCGAAAAGGCGGTGCTGAACCCGCATGCCTGCAAGGATGAGATGGGCCGCCTGCGCGTGGCCGCCGCCACCACGGTGGGCGACGCCGGCTTTGCACGGTCTGCGGCGCTGATCGAGGCGGGGTGCGATTTGATTGTGATCGACACCGCGCATGGCCATTCCGAGGGGGTTGCGCGGGCGGTCGAGCGGGTCAAGGCGCTGTCAAACTCGGTGCAGGTGGTGGCGGGCAACGTGGCCACCGCTTCGGCCACGCGGGCGCTGATTGCGGCGGGGGCTGATGCGGTGAAGGTGGGTATCGGGCCGGGGTCGATTTGTACCACGCGTATCGTCGCCGGGGTTGGGGTGCCGCAACTGACCGCGATCATGGATGCGGCGTCTGCGGCGGGCGATGTTCCGGTGATCGCCGATGGCGGCATCAAGTATTCGGGCGATTTCGCCAAGGCGATTGCCGCCGGTGCCAGTTGCGCCATGGTCGGCAGCGCGATTGCGGGCACCGACGAGAGCCCGGGGGAAGTTATTCTTTATCAAGGGCGTAGCTTCAAGAGTTATCGCGGCATGGGCAGCCTTGGCGCAATGGCAAGGGGCAGTGCCGACCGCTATTTCCAGAAAGATGCAGCGTCCGACAAGCTGGTGCCCGAGGGCATCGAGGGCCAGGTTCCCTACAAGGGCTCGGCGTCGGCCGTGGTGCACCAGCTGGTTGGGGGCCTGCGCGCCGCGATGGGCTACACCGGCAACCGCACCATTGCCGACATGCGCGCCAACTGTGAATTCGTGCGCATCACCGGCGCCGGGCTCAAGGAAAGCCATGTGCATGACGTGCAGATCACCCGCGAGAGCCCGAACTACCGGGTTATGTGAGGGTTTGCATGCGGTTACAGGCTGTTCCTGAGGTTTTGGATGAAGGCAGGCGGCGGTGATCGCCGCCGCCCGCATTGCCGCCGCGATCGATGTTCTCGACCGGCATCTTGGCGGTGAGGCCGCCGAGGCCGCGCTGACCCAATGGGCGCGCGGCAACCGTTATGCCGGTTCGGGCGACCGCGCCGCCGTACGAGACCTTGTTTATGCCGCGCTGCGCTGCCGCCGTTCATATGCCGTGCTCGGGGGGGCGCTGACCGGGCGGGGTTTGATGCTGGGGCATTGTGTTTCGCAAGGTATTGACCCACAAGCGATTTTTACCGGCGGCAAATTCTGCCCCGCAGCCCTGACCGAGGCCGAACGCGCCCGTCACGCCGAGCCTGAGGGGCTAGACGCGCTCGACTGCCCGGACTGGCTTGCGCCGCTGCTGCGCGCCGCACTGGGCACCGATTTCGCCGCCGTTATGGCGACACAGCGCAACCGGGCACCGCTCTTCCTGCGCGTCAACGCGGCGCGGGCCACGGTGCCGCAAGCGCAAGCGGCGCTGGCCGCGGAGGGGATTGAAGCGAAGATACGAAGCGAGGTGAAGTTCGCGCTGGAAGTAACCGAGAATGCACGCAAAGTTGCAACTTCTATCGCCTACGCGCACGGCCTTGTCGAAGTGCAGGACCTGTCTTCGCAGGCGGCGGTTGCGGCGCTGCCGCTGCGCCAAGGCATGCGCGTGCTCGACTATTGCGCGGGGGGCGGCGGCAAGCTTCTGGCAATGGCGGCGCAAGCGCCCGGCGATTATACGGCGCATGACGCCGATCCCGCACGCATGCGCGATCTTGCAGCCCGTGCCGAGCGTGCGGGCGTGCCGGTGCGTCTTGTTCAGGCGGGGCAGGCGCCGGGGGGGCAAGACCTTGTGCTGGTCGATGCGCCCTGTTCCGGCTCGGGCACCTGGCGGCGCACCCCCGAGGCAAAATGGCGGCTGACGCCAGAACGTCTGGCCGAGTTGACCACCTTGCAAGGCGATATCCTTGATGCGGCGCAGGCGCATGTCGGCCCAACGGGTTTTCTTGCGTATATGACCTGCTCGTTGCTCGGCGCTGAAAATGAAGATCAGACTGCGCATTTTCTGGCCGATAACGCAGGCTGGCGGTTGGCCGAGGCGCGACGTTTTGGCCCGATTGGCGGCGGTGATGGCTTCTATCTGGCGGTGTTCGCCCGAAACGGGCATGATGGGCACACGCAGGGGTTGCAGGCGGGATCGGCTTAATCACCCTTTAAGCTTTTACCGGCGCAATGGCTGCGAGCGATTCTGCCGCAGGAGCCACGGTTGACGCACCCGCTGACCACGCCGACCCCGCTAACGCGAACCGCGCTTGCGCTTTCGCCGGGTCGACTCTGGCTGATGCTCGCGGCTTTCGTGGCGGCGGGCGCGGCACTTGTGGTGCCCGAACGCTGGCAGATTCTGGTGTGTTTCGCGGTAGCGGGCGGGCTGTTGGCGACCGCATGTTTGCTCTGGTTGCTTGCCCGCCACCACAGCCGTGGCCAGGCTACGATGCAGCGGCATCTGGCCGAATTCATTGCGCGCGATGCCGCGCCCAGTTTCACCACCGATGGCGACGGCAGCATCGGTTTTCAAAACCATGCCGCGATGGAGCGGTTTGGCGCGCGCGGTGGTCAAACGCTGACGCGCGCCCTGTCCGAGGTTTTCGCAAACCCGGCAGCCGTGCTGTTCCGCCTGCAGGAAAAGGCCGCGGCGCTTGGTGCGGCGCACGAAGACCTGGTAACCCGGCATGGCCACGCGCGGCTGGCGGTGCACCGGGTTGGCACGGATGGGTTTCTGTGGCGGCTGGAAGAAATGGCCGAACGCCCGCGCGGTGCCCGCGGTGGCGATTCGCTCAGCCTGCCAATGCTGACCGCCTCGAAAAACGACACCATCCTTTTCATGAATGAGGCGATGCGGCGGCTTGTAGGCGAACGGGTGCGCGCGCTCGACCGGGTCTTTTCGGAACTGCCGCTGCGCTCGGGTGAAGAACACACGATCGCGACAGCCAGCGGCGTGGTGCGCGCCGTTGTCGCCGAGGTTGCCGCCTCTGCCGGGCGGCGCGAAATCTATTTGCTGCCGACCGCAACCGGGCGCACCACCGCCTCGGATCCCACCTCGTTCGATGCGCTGCCGGTTGCGCTGATGCGGCTTGCGCCCGACGGTCTGGTGCTGGCGGCCAACCGCACCGCGCGCGCGCTGTTGGGCGAAATCGAAACAGCGGCGCGGTTTTCGGAACTTTTCGAGGGGCTCGGGCGGCCGCTGAATGATTGGCTTGCAGATGCGCTTTCGGGGCGCGCCGACCGCCGCCCCGAGGTGTTGCGCGCGCGCCAGAGCGAGCGCGAAGTGTTCCTGCAGGTTTCGCTTGCGCGCGTGGTCGAGGATGGTCGGGCAAGCCTTGTGGCCGTGCTTTCGGATGCGACCCAACTCAAGACCCTTGAAGCGCAATTCGTGCAAAGCCAGAAGATGCAGGCGATCGGGCAACTCGCGGGCGGGGTCGCGCATGATTTCAACAACCTGCTGACCGCCATCTCGGGCCACTGCGACCTGCTCATGCTGCGCCACGACAAGGGCGACCCGGATTTTTCCGATCTCAGCCAGATCAGCCAGAATGCAAACCGCGCCGCGAGCCTTGTGGGCCAGTTGCTGGCGTTTTCGCGCAAGCAGACGCTGAAGCCACGCATCATCGACCTGCGCGACACCCTGTCGGACCTGACGCATCTGTTGAACCGGCTGGTAGGTGAAAAGGTGCGTCTGCTGCTGACCCACGCTCAGGATCTGGCACCGATCCGCGCGGACAAGCGCCAATTGGAGCAGGTCATCATGAACCTCGTGGTCAACGCCCGCGACGCGATGCCGGGGGGCGGCGAGATCCGGATCGAAACCGAAGCGCTGCACCTGACGACTGGGCTGACCCGTGACCGTGCAACCCTTGCGCCCGGTAACTATGTCATGGTGCGGGTGATCGACGAGGGCATCGGCATCGCACCCGACAAGATGGCGAAGATCTTTGAGCCGTTCTATACCACCAAGCGCGCCGGCGAGGGCACCGGACTGGGGCTGTCGACGGTCTATGGGATCGTCAAGCAGACCGGCGGCTATGTCTTTTGCGATTCAGTGGTGGGGTCGGGAACCTGTTTCACGCTCTATTTTCCGGCGCATGACCAACTTGAGACCGAACTGGACGAGGCTTGCGAGGCACCGGCACCACGCGCCGCCAACGCGGCACAAGCCTCGGTGCTGTTGGTTGAAGACGAGGCGCCGGTGCGCGCTTTCGCAAGCCGGGCACTGAAGCTGCGCGGCTATACCGTGTTCGAGGCCGAAACCGGCGAAGAGGCGCTGCGGATATTGCAAGATGAAACACTGCACATCGACGTTTTCCTGAGCGATGTCATCATGCCCGGAATGGACGGGCCGTCCTGGGTGCGCGAAGCGCTGAAAGCCCGGCCAACGACCCGGGTGGTGTTCGTATCGGGCTACGCCGAAGATGTTTTCAACGATGGCCGACCGCCGGTTCCCGCTGCGGTGTTCCTGCCAAAACCCTTTTCACTAAGCGAACTTACGGAAACCGTGAGCCGGCAGCTAAGCGGATGATTTTGCCGCGGATCGCGCGGCTTGATGCGCAGTTCAGGACGTTTCGCCAGCCAAGACGCGCGCATAAAGCGCGTGGTCCTCTGCCATATGGGTCTGCAATCGCTGGCGGAGCGGCGCGCAAAGTGTGGTCACGCCCTTGGGCGACACGTTGACCTGCGGCAGCTGGATTTCAAAATCCAGCCGCGCCTCCAGAAAGCCGACCAAACGCCCGATGTCTTCGTAACAAAAGAGCTTGTCTACACCCAATGTGCCATCGGCAAGGCTGAGAAACCGCGCCTGAGAACCAAGCTGCGCGTAGACCGGCTGCGGGCGCGCCATATAAGCGCTTGCGAACTGCTCGAAACTTAGCCCTTCGGTCGAGTTGGGGCTGCCCGCAATATCGTCGCGCTGGCGAAACCTGTACCAGCTGCCCAACCAGTCCTGTGGCTCGCGCATCAGCGCGACCACATCAAAACGCGTGCCCGAGGCAGTTTCAAGATAGGGCGCGAGAAAGCGGCGAAAGCGCTGTGCGGTGGTGTGCTTCAAGGCGGGCGGGCGCTGCACGGCGATGGCCGCAAGCGGCTCAAGGGCAACCGAAAGCGCGGTGGAACCGGTCTTGGGGGTGGCCAAGAGAACCAACTTTTGCTGCCAGAATATAAGCATGGAACCCGCCAAGGAAATTTTCCTATACCTAGCCGTGAAGCGGGGCAGCGTAAACCGGATCTTAACCATCTTTACCAAGACTGACTGCGCAAGATTTGAGTTGATTTGTTCTGGTTTTGGCCTCATACCTTCTGGAACAACACATGAACAAACGCCCCAGGCATCCGGTTGCCGTGCGGCGCGCCCTGTGGAATAAGGATCAGGCAATGGCAACGGCGAATGTATTTGAAATGAACGACAAGCGCACGGCAGACAAACAGAAGGCGCTCGATTCGGCGCTTGCGCAGATTGAGCGGCAGTTTGGCAAGGGTTCGATCATGCGGCTCGGCTCGGACAATCCGGTGATGGATGTCGAGGCAACCTCGACCGGGTCGCTGGGGCTCGACATCGCGCTGGGCATCGGCGGCTTGCCGAAAGGGCGGGTAATCGAGATTTACGGGCCGGAAAGCTCGGGCAAGACCACGCTCACGCTGCATGTGGTCGCCGAAGAGCAAAAGAAGGGTGGCGTTTGCGCCTTTGTCGACGCCGAGCACGCACTTGACCCGGCCTATGCGCGCAAGCTTGGGGTCAACCTCGACGAATTGCTGATCAGCCAGCCCGATACCGGCGAACAGGCGCTGGAGATTGTCGATACGCTGGTGCGCTCGGGCGCGGTCAGCCTGGTGGTGATTGATTCGGTCGCGGCGCTGACGCCGAAATCGGAAATCGAAGGCGATATGGGCGACCATCAGGTTGGCGCGCAGGCCCGTCTGATGAGCCAGGCGATGCGCAAGCTGACCGCCAGCATCGGCCGCAGCAACTGCATGGTCATTTTCATCAACCAGATTCGCATGAAGATCGGCGTGATGTTCGGCAGCCCCGAGACCACCTCGGGCGGGCAGGCGCTGAAGTTCTATGCATCCGTGCGGCTTGACATTCGCCGCACCGGCTCGATCAAGGACCGCGATGAGGTGGTCGGCAACACGACCCGCGTGAAAGTGGTGAAGAACAAGGTGGCGCCGCCCTTCAAGCAGGTCGAATTCGACATCATGTATGGCGAAGGCATCTCCAAAGTGGGCGAGCTGGTTGATCTGGGCGTAAAGGCCGGCGTGGTCGAGAAATCTGGCGCCTGGTATTCCTACGGAGACGAGCGGATCGGGCAGGGGCGCGAAAACGCCAAGCAATACCTGCGCGACAATCCTGCAATGGCCAATGCCATCGAAGACAAGATCCGCGCGAGCCACGGGCTCGATTTTTCGGCCGCAGAAGTCGATGAGGCTGTGACCGAGGAATAAGACGCAGTTTCGCGGCGTCAGGCGGCCGGGCCACACGCCCGGCCGCTTTGCTTTCTGGACAGGGCAGGGGCCGGGCGCTAAACGGTGGGCGAACCGCCCGAGATAGGCCCCCGACATGCCCAGCCTTAACGATATCCGCTCGACCTTCCTCAACTTTTTCGAACGCAACGGCCATCGCGTGGTGGCCAGCAGCCCGCTGGTACCGCGCAATGACCCGACGCTGATGTTCACCAACTCGGGCATGGTGCAGTTCAAGAACTGCTTCACCGGGGTCGAGACGCGCGATTACAAACGCGCCACCACCGCGCAAAAATGCGTGCGCGCGGGCGGCAAGCACAATGATCTCGACAATGTCGGCTACACCGCGCGCCACCATACGTTCTTCGAGATGCTGGGCAACTTCAGCTTTGGCGATTACTTCAAAGCCGAGGCGATTGAATTTGCATGGGAATTGCTGACCAAGGATTTTGGTCTGAGCAAGGACAAGCTGACCGTTACCGTCTATCACACCGATGACGAGGCGGCGGCGATCTGGCAGAAGGTCGCCGGTCTGCCGGAAGCGCGGATCATCCGCATCGCATCTGATGACAACTTCTGGCGGATGGGCCCTACCGGCCCCTGCGGCCCCTGCACCGAGATATTCTACGACCACGGGCCGAGCATCTGGGGTGGCCCCCCCGGCTCGCCCGATGAAGATGGCGACCGCTTCATCGAGATATGGAACAACGTTTTCATGCAAAACGAGCAGTTGCCCGATGGCAGCCTGCGCAAGCTCGAAATGCAGTCGATCGACACCGGCATGGGGCTGGAACGGATTGGCGCGTTATTGCAAGGCAAACACGACAACTATGATACCGACCTGATGCGCAGCCTGATCGAGGCCAGCGCGCACGCCACCAGCGCCGACCCCGATGGCCCCGGCAAAGTGCACCATCGGGTGATCGCCGACCATCTGCGCTCGACCGCCTTCCTGATCGCCGATGGCGTGACGCCGGGCAACGAAGGCCGGGGCTATGTGTTGCGCCGCATCATGCGCCGCGCCATGCGCCACGCGCATATGCTGGGCACGCAGGACCCGGTGATGCACAAGCTTGTGCCGACCCTGGTGCGCCAGATGGGCACGGCCTACCCCGAACTGACGCGCGCGCAGGCGCTGATCGAGGAAACGCTGAAGCTTGAGGAAACGCGGTTTCGCACCACGCTCGACCGCGGCCTGAAGCTGCTCGATGAAGAAGTGGCACGGTTGCCAGAGGGCGGCGCGCTGCCGGGGGCGGCGGCGTTCAAGCTTTACGATACCTATGGTTTTCCGCTTGACCTTACGCAGGACGCGCTGCGCGAGCAGGGCCGCACGGTTGAAGTGGCGGGGTTTGATGCCGCGATGGCCGAACAGAAGGCCAAGGCACGCGCCAGCTGGGCCGGCTCGGGCGAGGCCACCGATGCGACGATCTGGTATGAATTGGCCGAAAAGCACGGAGCGACCGAATTTCTGGGCTACGATACCGAGGCGGCCGAGGCGCAATTGCTGGCGCTGGTCGTTGACGGCGCCGAGGCTGAAATCGCTACCGGCGCGGTGCAGATTGTGGTGAACCAGACCCCCTATTACGCCGAAAGTGGCGGGCAGGTGGGCGATACCGGTATCATCCGCACCGAAACCGGCATGGCCGAAGTGACCGACACCAAGAAGGTCGCCGGTGTGTTCATTCACATCGCAGAACTGCGCGAGGGCGAGATCAGGCGAGGTCAGCCGGCGCGGCTTGAGGTGAACCATGCACGGCGCAGCGCGATTCGTGCCAACCATTCGGCCACGCATCTGTTGCACGAGGCGCTGCGGCGCGCGCTTGGCGACCATGTGGCGCAAAAGGGCAGCCTGAATGCGCCCGACCGGCTGCGGTTCGATTTCAGCCATTCCAAGGGGCTGACGGCCACGGAATTGGCTGGGGTCGAGGCGGAAGTGAACGAATTCGTGCGCCAGAACGCGCCCGTCAACACCCGCATCATGACACCCGATGACGCCCGCGCGATTGGCGCGCAGGCGCTGTTTGGCGAGAAGTATGGCGATGAGGTGCGGGTGGTTTCGATGGGCCATCTGGCCGGGTCTGGAAAGGGCGCCGATGGCGCAACTTACAGCCTGGAGCTGTGCGGCGGCACCCATGTGGCGCGCACCGGTGATATTGGCGCCTTCGTCGCTTTGGGCGATAGCGCCTCAAGCGCGGGGGTGCGGCGTTTCGAGGCGTTGACCGGGCAACCGGCGCTCGACCACCTCAAGTTGCAGGCGGCACGGCTGGCTGAAATCGCTGGCACACTCAAGGCGCCGGTGGCCGAGGTTGCCGAGCGCGTGCGCGCGCTGGCCGAGGAACGCCGTGCGCTGGCCAATGAACTGGCGCAACTGAAGCGTGAGGCGGCGCTTGGCAACGGTAGCGGGCAGGGTGGCGCAGATATCAAGGAAATCAACGGTATCCGCTTTATAGCTCAAGTGGTTGCCGGGGTTTCCGGGCGCGATCTGCCGGGGCTGGTTGATGCGCTCAAGGCGCGTGTGGGGTCGGGCGCGGTGCTGATCGTGGCCGATACCGGTGGCAAGGCCGCGGCCGCGGCGGGGGTGACCGATGACCTGACGGCGCGGATTTCGGCGGTTGATCTGGTGCGCGCCGCGGCTGAGGCGCTTGGCGGCAAGGGCGGCGGCGGGCGCCCCGATATGGCACAGGCGGGCGGCGCTGATCCGGCGCGCGCACCGCAAGCGGTGGCCGCTGTCGAGGCGGTGATAGGAGCGTTGAAATGACCGAAACGACCACCCCAACCGCGCTCTGGATCGCGCATGTGCATGTGACCGACGCGGCCGCCTATGGCCGCTACGCCGCCGCCGCTGGCCCGGCCATCGCGGCCTTTGGCGGCGTGTTTCTGGCGCGCGGCGGGCGCTATGTGCAGCTTGAGGGGCGCGACCGCGCGCGCAATGTCGTGGCGCGCTTTCCCAGCCTTGAGGCGGCGCATGCCTGCTATCTTTCGCCCGCCTATCAGGCGGCGCTGGCGCATGCCAAGGGCGCGTCGGAACGCGATCTGATGATTGTCGAGGAAGTCACACCCTGACACTTTGCCGCGATTGGGGGTTCCTGCCTTCGACAATTTGAATGTATCATGGTTCTAACGCAGCGCCACGGCTGCGGGCAGGGGGCAGAGGCAAGCGATGTGCCGTTGGGCGGCCTATATCGGGCAACCGATCTTTCTTGACGAAATCATCAGCAGGCCGGGTCACTCGCTGATCCACCAAAGCCATTGCGCAACCGAGTGCCATTCGGCGATCAATGCCGATGGCTTCGGCATTGCCTGGTATGGCGCGCGCCCCGAACCGGGGCTTTACCGCGATGTTCTGCCCGCGTGGTCTGACCCCAACCTGAAATCGCTGACCGCGCAGGTGCAGTCGGGTCTGTTCCTCGCGCATGTGCGGGCCTCGACCGGCACCGCCACCAGCCGCAACAACTGCCACCCGTTTGCCGTCGGGCGCTGGAGCTTCATGCACAATGGTCAGTTCGGCGGCTATGACAGCTACCGCCGTGACGCCGAAATGATGATCCCCGATGCCTATTACCCGAACCGTAAAGGCGCCACTGACAGCGAGGCGCTGTTTCTGGTCGCCTTGGGCGAGGGGTTGGACACCGACCCGAAGGGTGCCATGGAACGCGCGACGGCACGGATGGAAGCGCTGGCGCGGGCGCGCGGGGCGGCGCCCCATGTGCGCCTGACCTGCGCCTTTTCCGACGGCCAACGGCTTTTCGCAATCCGCTACGCCACCGACGACCTTGCCCCCACGCTTTACCACCGCTGGTCTGATACGCGGGTGGGGCGCGCCGTGGTATCCGAGCCGCTGGAGACCGGGGAAGGCGGCTGGGAACCGCTGCCGCAAGGCGCGTTTTGCACCTTTGACGGGGGCGATATGCGGGTTGAACCGTTCCTGCCGGTCGTCGCTAAAGCGAACGCTGCCTAGAAAGCCGTCCCCCTGCCCGCAACGGTCGTGGCGCATGCCCGCGGGCTTTTGGCCGGGGCGTGGCTATTGCAGATAGGGCATCGGATCGACGCTTTCAAAGCCGTCGCGCACCTCGAAATGCACGAAGCCCGGCGTTCCCGCGCGCACTTTCGCGATGGTCTGCCCGCGCGACACGCGGTCGCCCTTGGCCACCGTCAGCGCATCAATGTTGGCGTAAACGGTCAGCAGGTTGTTGTCGTGACGGATCACCAGAATCGGCACACCATCGGTATCTCGGGTAATTGCGGCAACCGTGCCGGCCTCGGCGGCGCGCACTGCGGTGCCGGGGGCGGCGGCAATATCGACGCCGTCGTTCTTCTTCTTCTCATAGGGCCGAATGATTGCGCCGGTCACCGGCATTGCCATGCGGGCGGCGGTGGTGGTGCGTGTGGCGCCAAGGTTGGCAGCGGGCGGGGTGGCTACCGCCGCGTTTGCTGCCGGTGGGTTTGCGGCAGGCAGGGGCTGCGCGGCCGAGGGCGGCACCGGGGTTGCCGAGCCCTGACCTGGCGCCGAGGTAACTGGCGCGGCGGCTGCACTGCGCACCAGCGGCGCCGGGGTCGGGATCATCAGATACTGCCCTTCACGCACGCTCAGATCGGCAGGCAGACCGTTCCAGTCGGCCAGCGAGCGGACATCGACGCTGTAATAGCGCGCGATCGAATAGGCGGTCTCGCCACGCGCAACCTTGTGACGGATCGGCTCGCTCACGGCAGGGGCGGGGGTGGTCGTTTGGGCAGCACCCGTTGTGGTGGCGCGGTCGATGGCGCCGGTTGCAAGCGCGGTGATGTCAATGCGGTCAGAGGCGGCGGCGCCTGTGGCGGCGGCCACACGCCCCGGCAGCGCCAGCACCTCGCCGCCGTTCAGCACGGTATCGGGCCGCAGCGCGTTGTAGCTTGCCAGTTCGGCGGCGCCGACCCCGACGCGATTCGCAAGTGCTGCCACGCTGTCGCCGCGCTTGGCCACCACCACCTGATAGGTGGGGTAAGAGATCACGCCGCGCGCATCGGGCTCCGGGCGTTGGTTCACGGCCTGGCGCACCGCCGCCGAAGTATCAAGCCCGGTATTGCCAAAGTTGCGCAGGTCGAAATCGAAATTGCCATCGGCATCACAGCCCGCCAGCGCAATAAGTGCTGCCCCGGCAAGCAGGCGGCGGGTGGTGCGGCGCGAAAATGTCGGCATCTGCTCTGTCCTCGCTTGCATTCGGGCCCTGTTGCCGGGCCCTTGGAAAACCGCCTAGTCGTAGCTTACGCCCTCGACCAATGGCACAAAGCGCACTGGGCGCAACTCGTCATATTCATATCCCGTTTCGGTGCGGCGCACCCGGATCAGGCTTTGCACCGCATCCGACTGGCCCACCGGCAGCACCATGATACCGCCTATCTTCAACTGCGCCAAGAGCGGCCCTGGCGGGTCTTCGGCGGCTGCGGTTACAAGAATGCGGTCGAACGGTGCCTGATCTGGCAGGCCGCGGCTGCCGTCGGCGGTGATCGCCACGATATTGCGAATGTGCAGTGCGGCGAAAATCTCTTCGGCTTCGCGCACCAGGCGGCGGTGGCGGTCAACGGTGTAGACCCGCCGCGCAAGCTGCGCGAGGATGGCCGCCTGATAGCCCGACCCGGTGCCGACTTCGAGCACGGTATCGCGCGGACCAACCTCAAGTGCCTGCGTCATCAGCCCCACCACCGAAGGCTGGCTGATGGTTTGGCCGCAAGCGATGGGCAAGGGCATGTCTTCATAGGCGCGTTCGGCAAACAGGCCGCGCACAAACAGCCCGCGGTCCACCGCCTCCATCGCGGTCAGAACCCGCGCATCGGTGACCCCGCGCGAGCGCAGCGCGAACAGAAAGCGCATCTTGCGTTCGGCGACGGTGCCATCCTGGTCGCCCGCATCGCTCATGCCAGCAGCACTTCCAGATCGGCCAACACGTCATGCGCGGTCAGATCGGCGCGCATCGGGGTGATCGAGATGAAGCCGTCGAGGTTCACGGCCACATCCGTGCCGGGCGCGGTCGGCAGATGCTGCGGGCCACCGGTAATCCACAGAAATTTGCGCCCCGAGGGCGAAATATGCGGTTTTACGCCAAAGAAGGTGTCGGTGCGCCAACCCTGCGCCGCTGCCTTCATGCCGCGCACTTTGGCCGCCGCGATGGGCGGAAAGTTGACATTGTAGAAAAGCCGGTAGTCGCCGCCATCCCACCGCCCCTTGTCCAGAAGTCTGCGCACCACAGCCGCACCATGCACCCGCGCAGCCTCGAACGGGTCAGCCAGGTCTTCAGTTTCGGGGCCCAGAAACTGACTGAGCGCAATCGCCGGGATGCCTTGCAGCGCCGCCTCCATCGCGCCACCCACGGTGCCCGAATACAGCGCATTCTCGGCGGCGTTATTGCCGCGGTTCACCCCCGAGAGCACCAGGTCTGGCCGCGCGCCCTGCAACACGTCATAGACCCCCGCCAATATGCAATCGGCCGGGCTGCCCTCGGCCGCATAGCGCCGCGCCGCCATCTTGGCGATCATCATCGGGTGGGTGTAGCTGATGCAATGCCCAACGCCCGATTGCTCGAACGCCGGCGCCACGGTCCAGACCTCGCCCGCCGGCCCAGCGATCTCGTGCGCAATCTGTTCCAGCACAACCAGCCCCGGCGCGTTGATGCCATCGTCATTGGTAACCAGAATGCGCATGAAACTCCCCGGTTCGATGGTTTCTGATTAGACCGGGCCGCAGCAAGGGTAAAGCGATGATGGGCTTGCCTTGGGCCAAATATCCCCGCCGGAGGCGCGTTTGCTCAGTGCAGCGCGCTCCGCCGGGGGGGATTGCGGGCTGAAGCGGCGATCAGAGCAGCGCGAGAATGCGCGCGGCCTCGAGTTTCGCGGAGGTAAGCACGGTTCGGTCTTCGCCGGGGAAAAAGCGCGCCCGGGTGGCGGTGGGCATCGGCGCCGGGGTGTCGATCAGCACGCGCGGGCCGATTTTTGCGCATTCTGCCTGCCAGCTTCGCGCGAGCGCGATTTGCGCGGCCTTGGTGGCGCCGTAGGCCCCGAAGAACTTCTGCCCGCCGCGCGGATCGTCAAGGAAGATCGCGGTGCCGTTGCCAGCGCGCAGCAAAGGCTCGACAAGACCGATCAGGCTGGCGGTGGCGGCAATGTTGCAGGCGACCGATTTGGCAAGGTCTTTGGCCGCGATATGACCCGCGGGGGTAAGCGATTCTGCGTGAATCGCCGTGTGCACCCAAAGCTGCAACCCGCCCCAGCGTGTGGCCACAGACTGCACCAGCTGCGCCATCGCCTCGGGGTTGGTCACATCCATCGGGGCCAGCGTGGCACTGCCACCCGCGGCCCTTATGCGGTCGTCAAGTTCTTCAAGCCCGCCCGCCGTGCGCGCCACCGCCACCACATGCCAGCCTTGGGCGGCCAGCGCCTCGGCGAGTGCGGCGCCAAGGCCGCGCGAGGCGCCGGTAACAAGGGCGGTTCTGGGGGCGCTTGGCGGGGTGGGGGCTTTGGTGTTCATGCGCGAGCGTTTCGCATTCTGCCGCAGCCCGCGCAAGGGGGAGCGTTGACTTCTGCCGCATCTGCGGCATAACTGCGCGGACCCTGACCCCTTTGCAAGAGGCCCCCGATGACGCTTTCCAAGGCACTTCTGCCGACCCAGACCCTCGCTGCCCGCGCCCTGATGGTGCTGGGCGGAACTGCCGTGATCGCGCTGGCCGCGCGCATTTCGGTGCCGATGTTGCCGGTGCCGATGACGCTTTCCACGCTGGCCGTGCTTTTGGTCGGTCTGACGATGGGCTGGCGCATGGGCCTTGCCGCCGTTGTTGCCTATATCGCCGAAGCGGCTGCCGGGTTGCCGGTGCTGGCACCGGGCTCGGTGCTTGGTGGGCCGACCACGGGGTTCATTCTGGGCTACCTGCCGATGGTGGCGCTGGCCGGGCTTGCCGCCGACCTTGGCGCGCGCCGGTTCGTGCCCGCGCTGCTGGCATCGGTCGCCGCGTCGCTCTTGATCTACGTGCCGGGCGTGCTCTGGCTTGATGCGGTGACGCCGCTCAGCCTTGGCGGTGCGATCGAAAAGGGCATGTGGCCGTTCGTGGCGGGTGACATGGTAAAATCGGTGCTGGCGGCGCTGGCCGTGGCGGGCGGCTGGGCTGCAATCGGTCGTGGCCGAGGCTGAGCCTTTCGTCACAGCGCGACTTTCGATGGGGGCGCCCGTGCGGCGCCCCTTTTTTCTTGTCTGCGCCTTTGGCGGAACAGGAAAAGGGCCGGAGGTTTCCCTCCGGCCCTTGCGCTTTGCGATGTGAAATCAGCGGTTTACGACCGGCACATAGTCGCGCGCGGTCTCGCCGATGTAAAGCTGGCGCGGGCGGCCGATCTTCAGCGCCGGGTCGCCGATCATTTCTTTCCACTGCGAAATCCAGCCGACGGTGCGCGAAAGCGCGAAGATCGGGGTGAACATCGCGGTCGGGAAGCCCATCGCTTCAAGGATGATGCCCGAGTAGAAATCGACATTGGGGTAGAGCTTTTTCGAGACGAAGTATTCGTCTTCGAGCGCGATCCGTTCCAGCTCTTTCGCGACCTTCAGGGTTTCGTTGTCGTGGATGCCAAGCAGGTCGAGCACCTCGTCGGCGCTTTCCTTCATCACCTTGGCGCGCGGGTCGAAGTTCTTGTAAACCCGGTGGCCAAAACCCATCAGGCGGAAGGGGTCATTCTTGTCTTTCGCCTTGGCAATGTATTCCGGGATCCGGTCCACAGTGCCGATTTCGCGCAGCATTTCAAGGCAGGCCTGGTTGGCGCCACCGTGGGCCGGGCCCCAGAGGCAGGCGATGCCCGCTGCAACGCAGGCGAACGGGTTGGCGCCCGACGACCCGGCCAGACGCACGGTCGAGGTCGAGGCGTTCTGTTCGTGATCGGCGTGCAGCATCATGATGCGGTCCATCGCCTTGGCGAGTACCGGGCTTACCGTGTAGTCCTCGGCCGGAACCGAGAAGCACATGTGCAGGAAATTCGAGGCGTAATCGAGGTTGTTGCGCGGGTAAACGAAAGGCTGGCCGATCGAATACTTGTAGGCCATCGCCGCGATTGTCGGCAGTTTGGCGATCATCCGCATTGCCGCCACTTCGCGCTGCCAGGGGTCGTTGATGTCGAGGCTGTCGTGATAGAAAGCCGACATCGCACCAACCACGCCCACCATGGTTGCCATCGGGTGGCTGTCGCGGCGGAAACCGCGGAAGAAATAATGCATCTGCTCATGCACCATCGTGTGGCGCGTGATGCGGCCTTCAAAGTTTTCCATTTGCTCGGCAGTCGGCAGCGAACCGTTCAGCAGCAGGTAGCAAACTTCAAGAAAATGCGAGTTTTCCGCAAGTTGTTCGATCGGGTAGCCGCGATAGAGCAATTCGCCCTTGTCGCCATCAATAAAGGTGATGGTGCTTTCGCATGATGCGGTCGACGTAAAGCCGGGGTCGTAGGTGAACACATCTGCTTCCGCGTAAAGCTTGCGGATGTCGATCACGTCGGGGCCAACGGTGGGGCTGAGCATCGGCAGCTCGAAGTTCTTGCCATCAAAGCTCAGCGTGGCGGTTCTTTTTGTTTCGGCCATGTCGTTTCCTTTCGCTGTTCCCGGTCTGGCCGAGAGTGTTCCGATATCCCGGTGCAGCCGCTCAGGCCGCCTGATCGCCCAGCCGTGCGAGCGTCTCATCGCGGCCAAGCACAAGCATCATGTCAAATACGCTGGGTGTCACCATGCGCCCTGCCAGCGCTGCCCGCAATGGCCCGGCAATCTTGCCCAGACCAAGCCCGTGCGCCGCTGCCACGGCAGAGACAATAGCCTCCAGCTCCTCGCGCATCCAGCTAGCATTTTGCAATTGCGGCGTCAATTCGCGCAGTATACCACGGGATACTGCATCAAGCGCCGCCGCCGCCTTTGGTTCCAGATCCAGGGGCCGAGATGTCAGAACGAAGTGTGCCTTTTCAAGCAGTTCCGGAAATGTCTTGGCGCGCTCCTTGGTGCAGGGTAGGGCCCGTGACAAGCCCTCACGTTGCTGTGCGGTCAGCACTTCGCGTTTCGCCGCCACCAGATATGCCTCAATTTCAGGCAATAATTCGGCGTCGGCAGCCTTGGCAATGTGGTACCCCGAAACGTTTTCAAGTTTCTTGAAATCAAGCCGTGCCGGGGCGCGCCCGATTCCCGGCAGATCGAACCATTCCAGCGCCTGTGCGTCGTCGAAAAGTTCGTCATCTCCGTGGCTCCAGCCAAGCCGGGTAAGGTAGTTGCGCATTCCCGCGGCGGGAAATCCCATCGCCTGATATTCCTCAAGCCCGACCGCGCCGTGGCGCTTGCTCAGCTTTTTGCCATCGGGGCCATGGATCAGCGGAATATGGGCGAACACCGGCACCTGCCAGCCCATCGCCTGATAGATCTGCACTTGCCGCGCCGCGTTGGTCAGGTGGTCATCTCCACGGATGATATGGGTCACGCCCATGTCGTGGTCATCGACAACCACCGCCAGCATGTAGGTGGGGGTAGCATCGGAGCGTAAACAAACCATGTCATCAAGCTGGTCATTGCGGAAAGTGACCGTGCCCTGCACCGCATCCTCGATCACCGTGGCGCCCTCGCGCGGGGCCTTCAGGCGGATTGCATAGGGTGCGTCGGGGTGGCTGGCGGGGTCGGCGTCGCGCCACGGGCTTTGAAAGAGGGTCGAGCGGCCCTCGGCGCGCGCCGCCTCGCGGTAGGCCTCAATTTCCGCCTGGGTCGCAAAACATTTGTAGGCGGTGCCGTTGGCAAGCATCTGGCGCGCCACCTCGGCGTGGCGGGCGCGCCCGGCAAACTGGCTGACCGCCTCGCCATCCCAATCAAGCCCCAACCAGGCCAGGCCGTGCAGAATGGCGGCGGTGGCTTCGGGGGTTGAACGCGCACGGTCGGTATCCTCGATCCGCAGCAGAAACTTGCCGCCGCGCCCGCGTGCGTAGAGCCAGTTGAACAGCGCTGTGCGGGCGCCGCCAATGTGCAGATAGCCGGTTGGCGAGGGCGCAAAACGGGTGACGACCGGGGCCGGGGAAGCGGAAGACATCTGGAATTAACCTTTCGGTAACCATGAGCCGGGTAGGCTTTCGCGCTGATCCTTAGGCAAGGATACACGGAGAAACAAGAAGTGGCTGACCTTGCCGACCCCAACCTGGCGCATGCCGTTCCCCTTCGTTTCGGGTTGTCCGCGCATTGGGGGGGCTTGCGGCACCCGCTGGCCGCGCTTGCGGCGGCGCGGAGCGACATTTTCCTCTGGCTGCCGATCTGGCTTGGTGCGGGCATCGGTGCATGGTTTGGCCTTGGGTGGGAACCGGGCAGGGCAGATTATACGGCGGTCGCCATAGCGGTGGCGCTCGGTGGGCTTGCATGGTTGCGCGGGCCCGACGCGGGCAGGATCATTGCGGCGGCGCTTACCGTTGCCGCGTTTGGCTTTCTGCTCGCGGGGGCGCGGGCGCACACCCTTGCGGCACCCGTGCTTGGGTTTCGCTATTATGGCCCGGTCGAAGGCCGGATCATCTCGATTGACCGATCAAGCGGCGATTACATCCGCCTCACGCTCGACCAGTTGGTGCTGGCAAGCGTGGCCCCCGCGCGCACCCCTGCAACCGCGCGGGTGGCGCTGCACGGCGACCAGACGCAGCTGGTGCCCGAGCCGGGCCAGCGTGTGATGATGACCGCCAACCTGATGCCGCCTGCCGGACCCGCCTCGCCACAAAGCTATGATTTTCGACGCAATTCATGGTTTGCGCGGCTTGGTGCAGTCGGCTATGTCCGCGCCCCGGTGCTGCTGCTCGAGCCGCCCGCACCGGGCGACTGGTTGCTTGCCGGGCACCGCACGCGGATGCGCCTTTCGGCGGCGATTCAGGTGCGGATTCCGGGGCAGGCGGGGGCGGTCGCGGCGGCGCTGATGACCGGCGATCGTTCCGGCATCGCCGAGGCCACGAATGCCTCGATGCGCGCCTCGAACCTTTACCACATCATCTCGATCTCGGGCCTGCATATGGGCATGCTGGCGGGGTTCGTGTTTGCCGCGGTGCGGTATGGTCTCGCGCTGGTCGGCAACCTGGCACTTCGCCTGCCGACAAAAAAGATCGCCGCGGCCGTCGCCCTGTTGGCGGCGAGCATCTATCTGTGGCTCGCCGGGCCGAACGTGGCCACCGAGCGCGCCTATGT
Source organism: Alphaproteobacteria bacterium HGW-Alphaproteobacteria-4 (assembly GCA_002842855.1). Classification (GTDB taxonomy): domain Bacteria; phylum Pseudomonadota; class Alphaproteobacteria; order Rhodobacterales; family Rhodobacteraceae; genus UBA6213. The sequence goes on from PHEE01000015.1 coordinate 112,058, forward strand.
GATGGCTGCGACAATGCTGGTGGCGGTGCTCATCGACCGCCGCGCGATCAGCCTTCGCACCGTGGCGGTGGCGGCGCTGGTGCTGCTGCTGGTTGAGCCGGAAAGCCTTGTGGAGCCGGGCTTCCAGATGTCGTTTGGCGCTACGGTCGCACTGATTCTGGTCTATCGCCCGTGGGCGGCACTGCAAAACCATGTGCCGGCAGTGTTGAAGCCGGTGGCGATGCTGGTGATCTCGTCGTTGGCGGCGGGGATTGCCTCGGCGCCGATCGCGGCGGCGCATTTCAACCGGATGCCGGAATACGGGCTGCTCGCGAACCTGCTGGCGGTGCCGGTGATGGGCACGGCGGTGATGCCTGCGGGGGTCTTTGCGGCGTTGCTGGCGCCCTTTGGCCTTGCCGGTCCGCCGCTTTGGGTAATGGAGCAAGGCACGCGCTGGATGATCTATGTCTCCGACTGGGTGGCGGGGCTTGATGGCGCGCTGATTTCGGTACCGGTGCCGCCCGAGGTGGTGTTGCCGTTGATGGCGATTGCGGCGGTGTTGATGGTGTTGGCGCGCGGCGCGGTGCGCGGCGCGGGTGCCGCGATGGCGATTGTCGCGGTGGTGCTCTGGGCAGGGGTCGAACGCCCGGTGCTGCTGATTGCGCCCGAGGGCGAGCTTGTCGGGTTGATGACCTCGCAAGGCCGTGCGCTGTCCAAATCGGGTGCGGCTTTCGTGGCCGAAACGTGGTTGGCGGAAGATGGCGACACCGCCACACCGCAAACCGCATTCGCCCGCACGGGCTGGAGCGGCCCGACCGGTAACCGAGAGGCGGTGCTCGGCGGTCGGCGGGTAGTGCATTTGAGCGGAAAGGGCGCATCAGCCCAGGTTGCGGCGGCCTGCACAGACGGCGCCGTGGTCGTGCTGGCAGCCGCAGCCCCCGACCCCGCGCCCGGCGACTGCCTGCTGTTCGACCTGACACGCCTGCGCCAGAGCGGCGCCGTATCGATCACGCCCGCAGGCGAAGCGCTGCAGGTCGTAACGGTTTCGCAAGCGGTTGGCCCAAGGCTTTGGGCCCGGCGCTAGCGGCGTTTCAATAGCTGCGGATCAGCCCGACCAGTCGGCCCTGCACCTTGACCTGATCTTCGCGCAGAATGCGGGTTTCATAGGCGGGGTTGGCGGCTTCAAGCGCGATCATGCCGTTCTTGCGGCGAAACCGCTTCAACGTCGCCTCAAAGCCTTCGACCAACGCCACCACAATGTCGCCATTGTCGGCAGCGGCCTGTTCGCGGATCACCACGATGTCGCCATCGTTGATGCCCGCGTCGATCATCGAATCGCCCTTGACCTCAAGCGCATAGTGTTCGCCGCGCCCCGAAAGCATGGTTTCGGACACCGTGATATGGTGCGAAATTTGAGAAATCGCCTCAATCGGCACTCCGGCAGCGATCCGCCCCATGACCGGCAATTCGACCACCCCGGCCGCAACCGGCGGCGCGCCGTGCGGCGGCTCGGCCCGGTCGCCGGCGGTCACAAGAGGGTCAAAGCCGGGTCGTTCCATCGCCTCGGGCAGCTTGACGATCTCAATCGCACGGGCGCGATGCGCAAGGCGGCGAATGAAGCCGCGCTCTTCCAGCGCCGTGATCAGCCGGTGGATGCCGGATTTTGAGCGCAGGTTGACCGCGTCTTTCATTTCATCGAACGAAGGGGGAACTCCATCGCGCAGCGTGCGCTTTTGAATGAAATCTAGTAGTTCCAATTGCTTGCGCGTCAACATTGATGACCCTCCACGAAGCTGTTCAAGCTATGTTCTAGGCGTGTTCCCGTTTCGTGTCAAGGCGCAGACTTAAAGCGACAGGTATTCGGCCCAAGTACCTGCGGCGCGCGGCCCGTCACCTGCGGGGCGGATCAAGAGCGCGTCGGCCTTGTTAAGAATGCTCAACAGGGCCGAATCCTGATCGGCGAAAGGTGCGATCTGCGGCACCTCGCCCGGTATCAGGCGCGCGCGCATGAAGTGCGTGCGCGGGCCGTTGGCGCCGACACTGTCTGCAAGCCGCGCGCGCAACGGCATATGCTCGCCCGGCAGGCCCTGCATCACCGCAAGCAGCGGCAGCATGAAAAGCCGCGCCGTAACTATCGCCGAAACCGGGTTTCCCGGCAGCCCCAGCATCACCGCGTTTGCCAATCGCCCTGCCATCAATGGTTTGCCGGGGCGCATCGCCACCTGCCAGAACGCGCGTTCGAGCCCGAGATCGGCGGCGACTTTGCCGACCAGATCATGCTCACCCACCGACGCGCCGCCCGAACTGACGATCAGATCGGCGCCTTCGGCCAACGCAAAGGCCTGCCGCAGTGCCGCCTCGTTGTCGCGTGCGATCGGCAACAGCCGCGCTTCGGCGCCCGCATCTTCGGCCATTGCAGCCAACGCGAACGAATTGGAACAGACGATCTGGCCGGGGCCGGGCGCTTCACCCGGCATCACCAACTCGTCACCCGTGGCAAGCACGGCGACCGTCGGGCGCCGCGCAACCGTGACCGTGGCCACGTTCATCGCCGCGAGCAGACCAAGGTGGCGCGGTTCCAGCCGCAGCGGCGCCGCGACAACCTGACCTTTGGCAAAGTCCTGCCCGCGCGGGCGGATATGGCGCCGCGGGTCAAGCTTTGCAGGCAGCGTTATGTGGTCGCCCTCGCGGTGCACATCCTCTTGCATCAGCACCCAGGCGGCGCCTTCGGGCACCGGTGCTCCGGTAAAGATGCGAACCGCTTGACCCCGTGCCAGCGCGCCGACAAAGCCATGCCCGGCACCAGCGTCGCCAACCACATGCAGCGTCAAACCGGGGTGGTGGTCTTCTGCGGTAATCGCGTATCCATCCATCGCGGCGGCGTCGAAGGGTGGCTGGGTCAGCCCTGCCACAGCAGGCGCAGCCAGCACCCGGCCCAGTGCAGCCCGCAGCGGCACGGTTTCGCCGCGCACCGGCCCTGAAAGTGCCAGAATCCGCGCCAGAGCCTGTTCAACCGATATCATCACAACGCCTCGTAACGGCCAGATTTACCACCATCTTTCAGCGTTACGCGAATGCCGTCGATGCGCATGGCGCGGTCCGCCGCCTTGAGCATGTCGTAGACCGTCAGCGCCGCCACCGAAACTGCGGTCAGCGCCTCCATCTCGACCCCGGTCTTGCCGTCGGTCTCGACCGTCGCAACAATCCGCACGCCGGGCAGCGCGGTGTCGGGTTCCAGATCAAGCGCCACACGGGTCAGCGGCAGTGGGTGGCAAAGCGGAATGAGGTCGGCGGTGCGTTTGGCCGCCATGATGCCCGCCAGACGCGCCACGCCCAAAACGTCGCCTTTCCTGGCGCTGCCTTCCAGAACCAGCGCGAGCGTTTCCGCCGCCATCACCACAGCGCCCGCCGCCACGGCGACCCTGTGCGTGACGGATTTGGTTGCAACATCAACCATATGCGCTTCACCCTTCGGGTTGAAATGGCTCAGGCTCATGGCGCCTCCAGAAGTGCGCGGGTGGCGGCTGCGACATCGGCTTGCCGCATAAGGCTTTCGCCAACCAGAAAACGGCGCGCGCCCACGGCGGCCATGGCGGCAAGGTCGGCGGCGGTGAACAGCCCGCTTTCGCAGACCAGATCGCGCCCCGGCGGCAGCAGCGGCGCAAGGTCGCGTGTTACATCAAGAGTAACTTCGAACGTCTTGAGGTTACGGTTATTTACGCCAATCAATGGCGAGCGCAGGCGCAGCGCGCGGTGAAGTTCGGTGCGGTCGTGCACCTCGATCAGCGTATCCATGCCCCAGCCGAGTGCGGCGTCCTCCAACTCGGCTGCCAAACCGTCGTCGACCGAGGCCATGATGATGAGAATGGCATCTGCGCCCCAGGCGCGGGCTTCGGCAACCTGATAGGGGTCGTGCAGAAAGTCCTTGCGCAGCACCGGCAGGGTGCAAGCGGCGCGGGCGGCCATGAGGTATTCGGGCGCCCCCTGAAACGAAGGTGCGTCGGTCAGCACCGAAAGGCAGGCTGCCCCCCCGGCCTCATAGGCGCGCGCCAGCGCCGGTGGGTCGAAATCGGCACGGATCAAGCCTTTCGAGGGGCTCGCCTTCTTGATCTCGGCAATCAGCGCGTAGCCATTGGCGGCCTTGGTGGACAGCGCAGCCGCAAAGCCCCGCACCGGCGGGGCCGCCCGCGCGTCCGCCTCGATGGCGGCAAGCGGGCGCGCCTGTTTGGCGGCGGCAATCTCGGCCAGCTTGTAGCTTTTGATGCGTTCGAGAATGTTCATGCTCAGCCCGTTACTGCCTTCAGCGCGGCAAGTTTGGCCGCTGCGGCACCCGAATCGATGCTTTCCACGGCCCGCGCCACGCCCTCGCGCAGGTCGGAGGCTTTCTGCGCCACGACCAGCGCTGCGGCGGCGTTGAGCAGCACCGCATCGCGGTAGGCGCCCTTCTGCCCCGCCAGAAGTGCCTGAAAGGCGGCGGCATTTTCGGCAGGCTCGCCGCCGACGATGGCTTCGAAAGCATGCACCGGCAGCCCTGCCTCTTCCGGATGAAGCTCAAACTCGCGCACCGTGCCATCTTCCAGCGCCGCAACCCAGCTTACCCCGGCAATCGACAGCTCATCCGTGCCATCGGCGCCATGCACGAGCCACGCGCGGTCTGACCCAAGCGCCGCGAGCACCTCGGCCATCGGCCTGATCCAGGCGCGTGAAAAGGCGCCCGTCAACTGCCGTTTGACCCCGGCGGGGTTGGTCAGCGGCCCCAGCAGGTTGAACACCGTGCGGGTGCCAAGTTCGCTGCGGGTCGGCATCACATGGCGAATAGCAGGGTGGTGCATGGGTGCCATCATGAAGGCAATTCCGGCCGTTTGCAGCGCCTTTTCAGCTACTTCAGGGCCGTTCATCACGTTGATGCCAAGCGCGGTCAGGGCATCGGCCGCGCCGGATCTTGAGGAAAGGTTGCGGTTGCCGTGCTTGGCCACCACGACGCCCGCGCCCGCCACCACAAAGGCGGTGGCGGTCGAGATATTCAGCGTACCCTTGCCATCGCCCCCGGTTCCGACAATGTCCATCGCCCCGGCGGGGGCGCGCACCGCGTTGCACTTGGCGCGCATCACGCGGGCGGCGGCGGCGATTTCTTCCACCGTTTCGCCGCGCACGCGCAGCGCCATGAGAAAGCCACCCATCTGGCTTGGGGTCGCGGCCCCCTCAAAAAGCGCGGAAAACGCTGCCTCGGCTTCGGCGCGGGTCAGCGGGCGTTCGGCGGCGATGCCGATCAGCGGGCGAATGTCGGTCATGCCGCGGCCTTGCCGCGGATGCCCGCAGCCGTCAGGAAGTTGCGGATCAGCGCGTGCCCGTGCTCCGAGGCGATGCTTTCGGGGTGGAACTGCACGCCTTCGATCAGCCGCTCGCGGTGGCGCAGACCCATGATGGTGCCGTCTTCAAGCCACGCGGTAACCTCAAGGCAGTCGGGCAGGGTGGCGCGATCAACGATCAGGCTGTGGTAGCGCGTGGCAAGGAACGGCGAGGGAAGCCCTTTGAAAACGCCCGCGCCCGCGTGGTGAATGGTGCCCATCTTGCCATGCACGATCTCGCCCGCCCGCACCACGCGGCCGCCGAACGCCTCGCCAATTGCCTGATGGCCAAGGCAGACGCCCAGCAAAGGCGTGCCCGTTTCGGCGGCGGCAAGGGTCAGTGGCAGGCAGATGCCCGCCTGCGCCGGGTCGCAGGGGCCGGGGCTGAGCACGATTGCGGTGGCACCCATCGCCATCGCCGCCTGCACGTCGAGTGCGTCGTTGCGGCGCACCACCACATCCGCCCCCAGCTCGCCGAAGTAATGCACGAGGTTGTAGGTAAAGCTGTCGTAGTTATCGATCAGAAGCAGCATGAAGGCGGATTTCCCCAAGGCGGGCCGGATTCAGGGTGAACCGGGGTTTGCGTCGGGCTATAGATGGGCAGAGCCGCGCGGCATGGTCAAGGCCTTCGCGGCGGGCAGGGTAGGCGAGGGCATAAATGGGGCGCAGCATTCTTTCCGGGTCGGTGCTGGGGGCGGTTCTTTCGGCCCTGATTCTATCGGCAACGTCGCTGATGCTGCCGTTGGCGCCAGCGCCCGCGCCCGCGCCCGGCGTGCCCGATGCTGCCGTGCCTGCCCCGTCGCCACTGGTCGAAATGCCTGCGCCGATCTTGGAATTGCCCGCTGCCGCCGCTGAACCCGATCCGGCCGATGCGGTTGCCGCGCTGCCCGTTCCCGAAGCAACCGTGGCCATTCGCGAACCCGATGCCCCCACCGCCAGCGCTCTGGTGACACCTGCCCCGACGCGATCCACGGGTCCGGCGATTGTCGAGGTGCCCGCGGGGTCCGAATTTGCGCGCGCGCCGGGGGATGCACTTGCCCTGCGGCCCGCGATCGAGCTTGCCCCGACGGTCGCCACTGCGCCCGCCGCGCCACTTGCGCTGCCCGATGCGGCACCGGCCCCGGCGGCCACCGACCCCGGCACTCCCCCGGCGGCGCCAACCGGGCCTACAGCACCCGGCGCGCTTTCCCCCGAGGTGGAACACCCCACGCTGCCGCAGGCCGAACAGCCGCTGCCGGTGCCACCACCGGGCGAGGCGCTGGCGCCTACGTTGCCTGCGGTTGCGCGCACCGATCAGCCTGCCGTTCCCGATATTCTCGTGCCGCCCGCCGCCCCCGGCGCGGCGATGCCCGCCCCTGAAGCAGACGCCGCGCCCGAAACTGCGCCTGCACAGCTGGCAACAACGCCGCCGCCCCAGACGGCCGCCTTGCCCGACATCATTCTGGTGCCCGATGCGGCGCCTGCCGCGCCTGCCGCGCCTGCCGCCGCACCCGTGCCGCAGCCGGGTTTTGCCGGGGTTGCCGCCGCCCCCGGCTTTGTCAATGCGCCCGGCGTTGCGGTTAACCGTTTGCCTTCGATTGGCGTCGAATCGGTGCCCGTGGCCGAACCGCTGGCGCCAAGGCAATCGCCGCTTGAGGCGTTTCGTGCCGAGTTCACCGGATCGGGCGCACCGCTGCTGGCGCTGGTGCTGCTTGACCCAACAGCCGAGGGCGACTTTGCGGCGCTGCGCGCGCTCGGGTTGCCGCTGACCATCGCGATTGACCCGATGCGCGCGGATGCCGCCGCCGACGCCCAAAAGTTCCGGGCAGCCGGGTTCGAGGTGGCAATTCTTGCCGCGCGATTGCCGGTCGGCGCCACACCCGGCGATCTGGAGGTGGCACTGGCCGCCTGGCGCCGCGTGCTGCCCGAGGCGGTGGCGGTGGTTGAGCCGCCCCAGCCGGTGATGCAGGGCAACCGCAGCCTTGCGCAGCAACTTGTCGCTGCGCTGGCGCGCGAAGGGCTGGGGTTGGCCACGCATTCGGGCAAGGGGCTGAACGCCGCCGCGCAGTTGGCGACCGCCGCAGGTTTGCCGCAAGTTCTGGTCTGGCGCGTGCTTGATACCGAGGGCGATACCGCCCCGGCGATCCGCCGCTACCTTGACCGCGCGGCGTTTGAAGCCTCGCGCGGTGTGGGTGTGGCCGTGATGCTGCACGCTTGGCCCGAGTCGCTTGCCGGATTGGCCGAGTGGCAAAAGCGCCGCGAAGGTGGGCCCGACCTTGCACCGCTTTCGGCGCTGGCACTGGCGGGTGGGGCGCTTTAGACGTTGCCGCGCCGAACGAACAGGCCTGCATCTTCGGCAGCCTTGCGCAGAGCCTTTGATTTATTGACCGACTCGAGCCACTCTGCCTCGGGGTCGCTGTCGTAGACAACGCCGCCCCCGGCCTGAACATAAAGCTGGCCGTCTTTCAGCACGGCGGTGCGCAGCGCAATGCACATGTCCATTTCGCCATTGGCGGCAAAATAGCCCACGCCGCCGCCGTAAACACCGCGCTTTTCCGGCTCCAACTCGTCAATGATCTGCATCGCCCGCACCTTGGGCGCGCCCGAAACCGTGCCTGCGGGCAGCCCGGCAAGCAGCGCCGACAGCGCATCTTCGCCCTCTGCCAGTTCGCCCACCACGTTCGAGACGATGTGCATCACATGGCTGTACCGCTCGATGATGAATTGCTCGGTCGGCCGCACGGTGCCGATTTTGGCCACCCGGCCCACATCGTTGCGGCCCAGATCCAGAAGCATCAGATGCTCGGCGCGCTCCTTGGGGTCGGCCAGCAGGTCGGCCTCCAAAGCGCGGTCCTCATCGGGCGTGGCGCCGCGCGGGCGGGTGCCGGCGATCGGGCGAATCGTCACCTCACCCTCGCGCAGACGCACGAGAATTTCGGGGCTTGCCCCAATGATCTGGAAGCCGCCGAAGTTGAGAAAGAACATGAAAGGCGAAGGGTTGGTGCGCCGCAAACTGCGGTAGAGCGAAAAGGGCGGCAGACGAAACTCCTGCACCCAACGCTGACTGGGCACCACCTGAAAAATGTCACCCGCGCGAATGTACGCTTTCGCCTTTTCAACCGCTTGCATATAGGCGGCCTTGGAAAAATTCGACCGCGCCTCGCCCACCGCTTCAACTTCGCCCAAATCTCGGGCGGCGGCGGCGGGCGTTCTGTCAAGGTCGCGCAGCGCGTCCATCACCCGTTCGGCAGCCTGCGCATAGGCCGCGCGCGCGCTCAGCCCGGCGTTTGCCCATGCGGGCGCACATAAGGTGACCTCGCCCTTCACGCCATCGAGCACCGCCACCACCGAAGGCCGCATCAACATTGCATCCGGCACGCCCAGCGGGTCGGGGTTGACGTCGGGCAGATGCTCGACCAGCCGGATCATGTCGTAACCAAGATAGCCGAACAGGCCTGCGGCGCTCGCGGGTAGCCCCTCGGGCATCTCGATACGGCTTTCGTCGATCAGCGCGCGCAGGCTTTCGAACGGGTGCCCCTGCAGCGGCGTGAAGGTGTTGTCAAACCGCGCCTGCCGGTTGATCTCGGCCTGCGCGCCGCGGCATTGCCAGATCACATCGGGTTTCATGCCGACCATCGAATAGCGCCCGCGCACCTCGCCGCCGGTGACGCTTTCCAGCATGAAGCTGTTCTTGCTGGCATCTGCCAGCTTCAGCATCAGCGAAACGGGCGTGTCGAGGTCGGCGGCAAGGCGGGCATAAACCAACTGGTTTTGCCCGGCGTTCCAGCCCGCCTCAAAGGCCTCGTAAGATGGGTTGAGCGCGACCACCGGTGTTTCCCCGTCTATTGCATCTGCGCCTGAACCGCAGCAATTGCGGCGGCATCGATGCTCAACCCGGCATCGGCGAGCGCCGCACGGCCGTAGAGATCGACCAGATCGCGTGCAAGCGACTGTTCGATCTGGGTTGCCAGCGCATCGCGCGCGGCAACGGCTGCGGCGTCATCGGCGGCGGGGGCGTGCACCGCGTCGAGAACCAGCACCAGAACCCGGCCTTCAGCGTCGATCACACGCGCTTCGCCGGGTTGCATGGTGAACGCGGTGTTGGCGACTGCGGCGGGCAGGCCTTCAAGGAAGCCGCCGCGCGGCAGATTGCCGACCGTGGTCGTGATCATTCCCTGCGCGCTCAGCGGCGCCCCGGCATTGACCGCGGCTACCGCCGCTTCGGCGCGCGCCAGCAAACGCGTGTGGGTCTCGTTCGCCGCCCAGGCGTCTCGAACCGCGTCGGCAACCTCTTCATAGGGGATCAGCGCGGGCGGGTTGATGGCGGTTACCTGAAACGCATAGACGCCACCGTCATCAAGGTTGGCAAGCTCGGGGAAGTCGGCGGGGGTCGCGGCTGCAACTGCGGTGCGGAAGCCCTCGTAATCGGCAATTCCTTCGCGGGCGTCTGCCGAAAACCGGATCGTGCCCGCCTGCATCTCGGTTTCCTTGGCCATGTCTTCAAGCGTGGCGCCCCCGGCAAGCAGGTCGGCATACCCTTCGGCGCGCTCAGCCACCAAACGCCGCGCCGCGTCCATCGACGCCTCGGCAGCAAGCATTTCGCGCGCCTCTTCGAACGGAATTTCCTGCGCCGCGAGCACTGCGTTCACCGCATAAAGCGCCGGGCCAAAGTCTGAGGGCAGGGGGCCAAGCAGCGCTGGCGCTTCGGCGGCAAAGACCGCCTCGCCTGCGGCACCCAGGTCCTGTTTGGCGACATCGCCCAGGTCAACATCCTCGCGCGTCAGCCCACGCTCGGTGACCAGATCGGAGAACGTGGCCTGCCCGGCATCGAAGCGGGCCTTTGCGGCAACGGCAGCGGCCTCGCTCGGGTACACCAGTTGCTCGACCAGACGCCGCTCGCCGAACACAAATTCGCTGATCCGCGACTGGTACAGCGCGCGCAAGGCGGTGTCATCGGGCGTGGCTTCATCGCGCAGCATCGCGGGCGTCAGCCAGATGTAGGAAATATCACGTGTCTCGGGGCTGGTGAAGGCCTCGGGGTGCGCGGCGTGAAAGGCGCGCAGGTCGGCTTCGGTCGGCTCGGGCAATGCCTCGGTCAGATCGGCCGCGATCAGTTCGGCGTGGCTCAGGCTGCGGGTTTCGGCCTGCCATGCGGCCAGGGTTTGCGCCAGCACCGCAGGCGCCTTGATGCCGCCGACCACCGCCGCCAGCAACACCGAGCGCGCGGTGTCGGCGCGCAGCGCCGTCTCGAACTGGGTTTCGGTCAACCCCTGCTGGCGCAGCGTCAGGGTGTAGTTCTGGCGGTCAAATCTGCCATCGAGGCCACGAAAGGCGCCCGCACCAAGGATCTGGCGCCGGACTTCCTCATCGCCCGCCGAAATCCCGATTTGCGCGGCCTGATCGTCGAGCGCGGCATTGGTGAAAAGCTGCGCCTGCACAGCGCGGTCAAGGCCAAAGGCGGTGGCCATTTCCAGCGTGATCTGCTGGCCCACCTGCGCCGAAAATGCGTTGATCTCGTTGGAAAGGGCGCGGGCATAGTCGTTGACCGAAACCTCGGTGTCGCCGACCTTGCCAATCGCCCGGATCGAACCCGAGAAATTGGTCAGCCCAAAGCCGCCCAGCCCCAGCACCAGAAGCGCCATCAGCACCCAGACGATGGTGTTCCTGCCTTTTGAACGCAACGGGCTCGACATGGGCACAGGCCTTTCGCAGAAGTGACGTTTGGCGGTGTTTAGGCGTTCGTGCGCGCGCGGGCAAGGCTCAGATGGTCAGCGCGGCCAAGCGCCCCATCAACTGCCCGATCCCCGCCACATCGACATTTGCAAAAGCGATGCGCAGCTGTTGCGTGCCCTCGCCCTCGGGCATGAACATCGTGCCGGGCAGCAGCAGCACCCCTGCCTCGCGCACCAAAGCGCGCGCAAACAGGGGCGAGGGCAGCCGCGAGGGGTGTTCGACATAGGCGAAATAGGCGCCGACCCCCAGTGTGCTCCAGCCTGGCAGGGCGGCCAACCCCGCATGCATCGCGGCGCGGCGCGCGAGAATCTCGCTGCGTTCGCCCGCCACCCACTCCGCCAGGTTGCGCATCCCCCAAAGGGCCGCAATCTGACCAAGCTGGCCGGGGCAGATGGCGACCGTATCAAGGAACTTCTCGACCTCGGCCAGCCGCGCCCGGCTTGCAACCATCGCCCCGACCCGGTGCCCGGTCAGCCGATAGGCCTTGGAGAACGAATAGAGGTGGATGAAACCGTCATCCCAGTCGGGGTCGGTGAACAGATCATGCGGCGCCCCGTCGCGGCTGTCAAAATCGCGGTAGGTTTCATCGACGATCAGCGCAATTCCACGCGCCCGCGCCAGATCGCGGAATGCGCGGAGCGTCTTGGCCGGGTATTCCACCCCGCCGGGGTTATTGGGGCTGACCAGCACGATTGCGCGCGTCGCCGGAGTAATCAGCGCTGCCGCCGCATTGGCGTCGGGGATCAGCCCCGGCCCGGTGGCAAGCGGCACCGCCTGCACGCCTTGCATGTCGAGCCACATTTTATGGTTGAAATACCATGGGGTTGGCAGAATAACTTCATCTCCTGCGCCAGCCAGTGTCGCCATTATCGCGCAAAACGCCTGATTGCAGCCCTGCGTGATCGCCACCTGTGCCGGGCCAATAGCGCCGCCATAGGCGACCGACCATTGCGCCGCGATTTCCTCGCGCAACGCGCCCATCCCCAACACCGGGCCATAAAGATGCGCCTGCGGCTCGCCAAGCGCGGCCTCGGCAATCGCCTGGCGCAGCGCCAGCGGCGGCGGCTCGACCGGTGCGGCCTGGCTGACGTTGATCAACGGCCGGTCGGGTGCAAACACCACCCCTTCCAGCCAGCGCCGCGCCTCCATCACCGGCGGCGCAAAGGTGCCAGCAATCGCCGGGTTCAAAGGTCTCACCGCCATCGCGCCGCTCCTCCGTCTTCAACGTCCAAATACCCTCGGGGGTCCGGGGGCAGACGGCCCCCGGCTTTGCCGTCAGCCGCGCCGCGCGGCTTTGAGAGCTTTATATTCCTGCAAGACCAGCCAGATCACCACAAGGTCAAACAGCGACAGCGCCAGCATTGCGATGCTGCCGGTGGCCCAGAAATGCTCCAGCTGCCACGCGATGAACCCGGCCAGCACCAACACCGACGCCGGATAGGCCCAGCCGATCCCCGCCATCAGCCCGGCCACCACCGCCAGTTTCAGCGCGCCGTGGCCGATCAAGTAGAGCGCCCAGAAGTGCTGCGTCTCGATCGAAAACCCGCGTGCCAGCGCAAGCGCCCACCCGGCCACGAGGTCAGATGGGTCTTCGCTCAATTCGGCCTGCGTCAGCGTCTGCGCCATCCGCCGCACCCAATCGGCGTGGATCAGCCAGATGCCCAGCCCCGAAATCAATTCGCCTGCCGCGAACAGCCCCTTGAGCACGATGCTCGCTTCAAAAAGCGCGTGCAGGCGGCGCCGGGTGGGGCTGGCAGCGGACATCGCGGTCAGTCGGTACCGCGAAACGGTTGCACGTATTGCAGCGCCATGTCCCAGGGAAAGAAGATCCAGGTGTCCTGACTTACTTCGGTGATGTAGGTATCGACCAGCGGCTTGCCCTTGGGCTTGGCGTAAACAGTGGCGAAATGCGCGCGCGGGTAAAGGCGGCGCACCAGTTCCAGCGTCTTGCCGGTGTCGACAAGGTCATCGACGATCAATATCCCCTCGCCGTCGCGCATCAGGTCGGCCTGCGGGCTTTTGGTCACCTTCGCCTCGGGCGCCTGCGCCTGATGGCTGTAGCTTTTTACCGAAACGGTATCGACCACGCGGATGTCCAGCTCGCGCGCCACGATCATGGCAGGAACCAGACCGCCGCGGGTGATGCCGACCACCGCCCGCCAGGCGCCATTGTCGGGCCCTTTGCCATCCAGCCGCCAGGCCAGCGCGCGGGCGTCTCGGTGCAACTGGTCCCAGCTGACGTGAAAGCCCTTTTCATGCGGCAAACGCTCGGTCATCTCAGGCCTCCTTGCCGTTTCGTCCATGCGAGGTATCAATATCGGGCGCATCGACGGCTTTCATGCCGACCACATGGTAGCCCGCATCGACATGCAGCACCTCGCCGGTAGTGCCCGATCCGAGATCGGACAAAAGGTAGAGCGCGGCCTTGCCGACCTCTTCCTGTGTGACGTTGCGGCGCAAGGGGCTGTTGAGTTCGTTCCATTTCATGATGTAGCGAAAATCGCCGATGCCGCTGGCGGCAAGGGTCTTGATCGGCCCGGCGGAAATGGCGTTGCAGCGGATGCCATCTTTGCCAAGGTCTTCGGCGATGTAGCGCACGCTGGCCTCCAGCGCCGCCTTGGCAAGCCCCATGACATTGTAATGCGGCATCACCCGCTCGGCGCCATAATAGGTCAGCGTCAGCAGGCTGCCGCCCGGCCCCATCATCGCCGCGGCGCGCTGGCAAACTGCGGTGAAGGAATAGACAGAAATATCCATGGTCATGCGAAAATTCGCAGCACTGGTATCGACGTAGCGCCCGCGCAGCTCGGCCTTGTCGGAAAACCCGATCGCGTGCACCACGAAATCGAGGCTGCCCCAGACCGCCTTTAGATGCGCGAACAACGCATCAAGCGAGCCTTCGTCGGCCACATCACATTCCACCATCTCGGTGGCGCCGATGCTGGCGGCCAGCGGTTCGACCCGCTTTTTCAGCTGCTCACCCTGATACGAAAAGGCAAGCTCGGCCCCCGCGTCGGCGCAAGCCTTGGCGATGCCCCAGGCAATCGACTTGTCATTGGCCAGGCCCATGATAAGCCCCCGCTTGCCTGCCATCAGTTTGCTTGACATCCGCACTCCCCGCCGTTGCTACTCAGGTTCGCAAGCATTAGGCGAAAGCATGCAGGGCATCAAGGCGACAACAGCGGGGGCAAGATGAGCGACCGGAGCGGGATTTTCACGGGGGATGACCCCTTCGCTATTGCGCGCGCCTGGCTGGCAGAGGCCGAGAAATCCGAACCGAACGACCCCAACGCAATTGCCCTTGCCACTGCCGATGCTGACGGGCTGCCCAATGTGCGGATGGTGCTGCTGAAAGACATCGAGTCGGATGCCTTTGTTTTCTATACGAATTATGAAAGCGTGAAAGCACAGGAGATTGCGTCTGCGGGCAAAGCCGCCTTTGTTCTACACTGGAAAAGCCTGCGCCGCCAGATCAGGGTGCGGGGGCTGGTGAGCCGCGAAGATGGGCCGCAGGCAGATGCCTATTTTGCTTCGCGGAGCCTCAAAAGCCGCCTTGGCGCCTGGGCCTCGCGGCAAAGCCGGCCCTTGGCCTCGCGCGGCGCGCTGATGGCCGATGTGGCGCGGGTGACGGCGCAGCACGGCATGACCCCGGCGCGGCCGCCGTTCTGGGGCGGGTTCCGGCTACAGCCTCTGGAAGTGGAATTCTGGGCCGACGGAGCCTTTCGGTTGCACGATCGTTTTCGCTGGCAGCGGCAGAGCGTCGCGGCTGCTTGGTCGGTGACGCGCCTGAGCCCGTGAATTTCACGCTTCGTGAAATTTCGGGGTAAGGTTTACATGACGTTTTTCGCTTGAATCCCACCGGCACTATGTGAGAGTGCGCACGCCTGAATTGGGGTGTTCGAAAGCAGAACTGATGAACCAAGATGCCGCTGAACTTCGTAAGGTGACCGGCCACGTCAAGTGGTTTGACCCCGCCAAGGGGTTCGGCTTCGTGCTTGATGCCGAAGGTGGCCCCGATATTCTCTTGCATGCCAATGTGTTGCGCAATTTTGGCCAGGGTTCGGTCGCCGATGGCGCGCTGATCGTGGTGCTGGCGCAAATTACCCAGCGCGGTGTGCAGGCGGTCGAGGTGATCGAGATTTCACCGCCCGAGTCGGATCGTCTGGCGCATATCGAAGACCTTGACGATACCTCGGCGGCGCAGATTGCCGCCTTGCCACTGGAAGCGGCCCGGGTAAAGTGGTTCGACAAGACCAAGGGCTTCGGTTTTGCCAATGTCTTTGGTCGCAGCGAGGATGTGTTCATCCATATCGAAGTGCTGCGGCAGTCGGGGCTTGCCGATCTGGCACCGGGCGAAGCGGTCGCGCTCAAGGTGATCGAGGGCAAGCGCGGGCGTATGGCGGCGCAGGTGCTTGCGTGGGAGACCGCGTTGCGAGGGGTTCAGGGGTGAAACGATTCGGTTCTGTGTGTGCGGCTCTGGTTGCGCTGTGGTCGGCGCCCTCGTTGGCGGCGGAGTGCCGCGACGATCTCGCGCTCTTCCGCTTTCCCGGCGGGCAGGCGCAGTTCACCGTTGAAATCGCCGATGACGTGGCCGAACGCGCGCAGGGCCTGATGCACCGCGCCAACCTGCCCGCCAGCGCGGGAATGCTGTTCATCTATGAGAGCCCGCAGGCCGCGTCATTCTGGATGCGAAACACGCTTCTGCCGCTCGACATGATCTTCATCGATCCGACCGGCACCGTGACCAAGGTGCACGCGAACGCCCGCCCGTTGGACGAGACACCGATTCCCGGCGGCGACGGCGTGCTGATGGTGCTGGAAATCAACGGCGGGCTGGCGCGGCGTATCGGCATTGTGCCCGGCGCCGAGCTTGCGCATCCGCGGCTGGCGCAAGCGACAGCGGCGTTTCCCTGCCAGTGACCCTTTCCCTTGCGGCGCAATGCCGCTAGGAATGCTTGCGTCGGGGTGTGGCGCAGCCTGGTAGCGCGGCTGCTTTGGGAGCAGTAGGCCGCAGGTTCAAATCCTGTCACCCCGACCATTTCCCCTGCGGGCAGCGGTTGGCGCGGTCTGTGGATGAAGTTCATCCATTCTGTCAAAAAACCGTTTCAAATTGGCCGTATCAAAGGGAAATGCCGTAGCGCCGTTAAGGTGCCCGGCGCGCCGCCGCTTGTGGATGAATCAAAAGGTTAATTCGGGTGCACCGAGCAGCGCCCGCGTCAACCGAAAAATCACGCATGGCCCCCTCAAAACTATGTTGACCGGCTCTGGCAAACCCGTCAGGTTGTGGGGGTCGGTTGAACAGCTACCAGATGTAGTGGTGGGGCGGCTGGCACAAAGCTCTAACCGAAACCCGGCCCACTGCTGGAAAGGGCCTGTGTTCCTGCACTGTTTGCTGGGGTCGGCGGAGCTTTGTCAGACATGTCGGCAAAAAAACTGGGACGGGGCAGACCATGAAAATCGAGCGTAAATTCACCGCAGCGGCGACCGGCGCCTATGGCGAGATCGACTTTGCCACAACCATTTCGGAGATTCGCAATCCCGATGGCACAGTGGTATTCCGCAACGAGCATGTCGAAGTGCCGAGTGGCTGGAGCCAGGTTGCTTCCGACGTGCTGGCGCAAAAGTATTTCCGCAAAGCCGGTGTTCCCGCGCAGATGAAGCGCGTTGCCGAAAAGGACGTGCCCGAATTTCTGTGGCGCTCGGTGCCCGATACCGAGGCGCTTTCGGCGTTGCCCGAGGGCGAGCGATTCGTTGGTGAAACCTCTGCGCGGCAGGTGTTCGACCGCATGGCTGGCGCCTGGGCCTATTGGGGATGGAAGGGCGGATACTTTTCCACCGAGGCCGATGCGCGCGCCTATTATGACGAGATGCGCTACATGCTTGCGCAGCAAATGGCCGCGCCCAACAGTCCGCAGTGGTTCAACACCGGGCTGCACTGGGCCTACGGTATCGATGGCCCGAGCCAGGGCCATTACTACGTCGATTTCAAGACCGGCGTTCTGACCAAATCGGACAGCGCCTATGAGCACCCGCAGCCGCACGCCTGCTTCATCCAGTCGGTCAAGGATGACCTCGTGGGCGATGGCGGCATCATGGATTTGTGGGTGCGCGAGGCGCGGCTGTTCAAATACGGCTCGGGCACCGGCACCAACTTTTCCAGCCTGCGCGGCGAGGGCGAGCGGCTCTCGGGCGGCGGTAAATCCTCCGGTCTGATGGGCTTCTTGAAAATCGGTGACCGCGCGGCGGGGGCGATCAAATCGGGCGGCACCACGCGGCGCGCCGCGAAAATGGTGATCTGCGATATGGATCACCCCGACATCGAGCAGTTCATCAATTGGAAGGTGATCGAAGAGCAGAAGGTGGCAAGCCTTGTTGCCGGCTCGAAGATGCACGAGCAAAAGCTGAACGAGATATTCACCGCCATTCGTACCTGGGATGGCAACATGGAAGATGCCACCGACCCGGCCAAGAATGCGGCCCTGAAAACCGCGATCCGGTCGGCGAAAAAGGTGATGATCCCCGAAACCTACATCAACCGGGTCCTGCAATACGCGCGGCAAGGCCACACCAGCATCGAGTTTCCGACCTACGACACCGATTGGGACAGCGAAGCCTATATCTCGGTCTCGGGGCAGAACTCGAACAACTCGGTGCGCGTGACCGACGCCTTCCTGAAAGCGGTAAAGGACGATGCCGAGTGGGCGCTGCTGCGCCGCACCGATGGCAAGGTCGCCAAGACCGTGAAGGCGCGTGAGCTTTGGGATCAGGTCGGCCACGCCGCCTGGGCATGTGCCGACCCCGGAATTCAGTTCCACGATACGGTGAACGCCTGGCACACCTGCCCGGAAGATGGCGCCATTCGGGGGTCGAACCCCTGTTCGGAATACATGTTTCTTGACGATACCGCCTGCAACCTGGCCTCGATGAACCTGTTGACCTTCTACAAGGGCGGCAAGTTCGACGCCGAGGCCTACATGCATGCCACGCGCCTGTGGACCGTGACGCTGGAAATTTCGGTCACCATGGCGCAGTTCCCGAGCCGCGAGATCGCGCAGCGCAGCTACGATTTTCGCACGCTTGGCCTTGGCTATGCCAACATTGGCGGCCTGTTGATGACCATGGGCCTTGGCTATGACAGCGCCGAGGGGCGTGCGCTTTGCGGTGCGCTGAGCGCGATCATGACCGGGGTCAGCTATGCCACCTCGGCGGAAATGGCCGGCGAACTTGGCGCCTTTCCGGGCTATGCCAAAAACGCGCAGCACATGTTGCGGGTGATCCGTAACCACCGCCGCGCGGCCTTCAGCAAGATGCGCGGTTACCATGGGCTCGCGGTCGCGCCGGTGCCGCTTGATCACGCGAACTGTCCCGATGAAACCCTTGTTTCACTTGCTAAATCTTCTTGGGATGAAGCGCTGCGGCTGGGCGAAGCGCATGGCTTTCGCAACGCGCAGGTGTCGGTCATCGCCCCCACCGGCACCATTGGTCTGGTGATGGATTGTGACACCACCGGCATCGAGCCCGATTTCGCGTTGGTAAAGTTCAAGAAGCTTGCCGGCGGCGGCTATTTCAAGATCATCAACCGCTCGGTGCCCGCGGCGCTGGAAGGCCTCGGCTACGGCTCGGCCGAAATCGAGGAAATCATCGCCCATGCCGTGGGCCACGGCAGCCTGGGGCAGGCGCCCGGCATCAACCACACCTCGCTTCTGGGGCATGGGTTTGGCGCGCGCGAGATCGAAAAGCTCGAAGCGGCGCTGCCCTCGGCCTTCGATATCCGCTTCGTCTTCAACCAATGGACTCTGGGCGAGGATTTCTGCACCAAAACGCTTGGCATTCCCGCGGCAAAACTGGCCGACCCGACCTTTGACCTGCTGCGCCACCTTGGCTTCACCAAGGCGCAGATCGACGCCGCGAATGACCACGTTTGCGGCACCATGACGCTGGAAGGCGCGCCGCACCTGAAGCCCGAGCATTATTCGGTGTTTGATTGCGCCAATGCCTGCGGCAAGACCGGCAAGCGCTACCTTTCGGTCGAAAGCCACATTCACATGATGGCGGCGGCGCAGAGCTTTATTTCGGGTGCAATCTCGAAAACCATCAACATGCCGAACTCGGCGACCATCGCCGATACGCTGGCGGCGTACGAGCTGAGCCACAGCCTTGGCATCAAGGCCAACGCGCTCTACCGCGATGGCTCGAAACTTAGCCAGCCGCTGGCATCGGCGCTGGTCGAGGACGACGACGAAGCCGAAGAAATCCTTGCCACGGGAAGCCAACAGCAAAAGGCTACCGTGCTGGCCGAAAAGATCATCGAAAAGGTGATCATCAAGGAAATCGTGCGCAGCCACCGCGAAAAGCTGCCCGAACGGCGCAAGGGCTATACGCAAAAAGCGGTGGTCGGTGGCCACAAGGTGTATCTGCGCACCGGCGAATATCAGGACGGCCAGCTTGGCGAAATCTTCATCGACATGCACAAGGAAGGCGCGGGCTTCCGGGCGATGATGAACAACTTCGCCATCGCGATTTCGGTTGGTCTGCAATACGGGGTGCCGCTGGAAGAATTCGTTGACGCCTTCACCTTCACCAAGTTCGAACCGGCGGGCATGGTGCAGGGCAACGACAGCATCAAGAACGCAACCTCGATTCTCGATTATGTGTTCCGCGAACTGGCGGTCAGCTATCTCGACCGCACCGATCTGGCGCATGTCAAACCGCAAGGTGCCAGCTTTGACGACATCGGCGGCGGCAAGGACGAGGGCAAGCGCAACATTTCCGAACCCTCGGAATCGGCGGCCTCGAAATCGCTCGACGTGCTGCGCCAGATTTCCTCGACCGGCTACCTGCGCAAGCGGCTTCCGCAGGAACTGGTGGTGTTTCAGGGCGGCATTTCCGGCAACACCGCCTTTCATGGCGGCGATGCGGTTGCCGCGCTGAACACGCTGGTTCCCGAAACCGCGCAATACACCGCCTCGGCCACCGCGATCGTCTCGGGCGTGGTCAGCATGGACGCGCGCTCGAAGGCGAAGATGCAGGGCTACGAAGGCGAGGCCTGCGGCGAGTGCGGCAACTACACGCTGGTGCGCAATGGCACCTGCATGAAGTGCAACACCTGCGGCGGCACCAGCGGGTGTAGCTGAGGAAAGGTCCCGGGGCGGGTGCGCTCGCCCCAGACGGCGTTCAGGCCGCAGGCAGATAAACCCGAGCGGTCAAGCACGAGCCTGAGCGGCGAAACTGAGGGGGCGGGGCAACCCGCCCCCGTTTTCGCTTTGCCTACAGCGCCTGGTCGGCCATCAGCTGGCTGCGAAACAGCGCTGGCACCTCGGCGGCATCGCGGTACCCTGTGGCGCGCGCCAGCGCCATCAGCCCGGTCACCGGCGGCGGCAGGTGTTCAAGCAGCGTGCCCGCGCTGCGCACCATGCCCTCGGCATGGTCGCGGCCCAACACGGAATAGCCGGGATAGAGCGAGCCGAACCCTGCAAGACCTTGACGAAAATAGGAAAAGCGCAGCATGCGCGTGGCGGGAAACATGGTGATCAGCGTTAGCCCGTCTTCGGCGCGCAGAAAGATGCCATGGCATGGGTGCATTGCCGGACGCGCAAGATCGCCCATATGCGGGCTTACCATATGCGGCTCAAATGATTTGAGGCGCGTCACCAGACCATCGCGCCAGACCCGCGCCAACGACACCACCGCACGGTCCGGCATCAGAAATGACCGGCGCCAGAGCCGATAGATGCCGCTTGGAAGCATCGCCTGATCAAGCCTGAAATCGAGCGGCGCATCGATCACCTCATGCAGCACCCGCGCCAGTTCAGCGCTCATCCGCGGCGGGCGGTCTTGCGCAAGCGGCTCAAGCAGAATCCGTGCATCGACGCCGAAATGGCGGCAGATATGGAAGAGCACATCCGGGCGCGGAAAGGCGGCGCCGGTCAGGTAGCGGTTGAATTGGGTGCGGTTGAAGCCAAGCGCACGGCAGGTGGCGCTGACCGAACCTTCGCGGGCGCAAAGCGTGCGCAGGTTGCGCCCGAATATTTCGCGCAGCTCAAGGTTGCTGGGTTGGTTTGCCGCAGCGTTACTTGCCCCGCTCGTCATGCCGCCCACTATTTTCTGCATCCCGCATTCCAGACCCGTCGCGGCACCTCGCCACGTTTCGTGCCAGTGTGACACAGAACTGGGACATATGTGATCTGATTTTCCGCGAAAACACCAAAATCTGGCTCAGAGTCAGGCGCAGCTGCCACAGGGCAATTCTTGCGGTTTACGCTGTGCCAGAACTATACGCTGCGAAAAAGCGAAGGGATCGCGAATGTTGGGCGTGGTCGTCTGGTGCGATGCGGCAGCTGCGGGCGCGGTGATCTGGTGCGATGACCACGCGCAACTTGCCTATTTCAAGGCGCGTGACGGCCGGACTGGCACCGCGATCAGCCTGCATGCCGGCGATCTGGTGCAGTTTTCCATCCGGGAAAAATCTGGCGTGCGTTTTGCGCGCGATCTGCGCATCTTGGCCAAAGGTGTCTTGCCCCGGCTTCCCGAGGCGCTGCATGCCGCCGCTGCGGCGCAGCTGGTGCCGGTCCGCACCGCACCCCGTCTGCGCAGCGTCGGCTGATCAGACCCCGCGCGACAGCGCCGCAACCCCGGTGCGCGCGACATCGGCAAGCCCGAGCGGTCGCATCAGATCGGCAAAGGCGTCGATCTTGGCCGGGGTGCCGGTGATCTCGAACACAAAGCTTTCGAGCGTGCTGTCAACCACGTTGGCCCGAAAGATATCGGCCAGCCGCAGCGCTTCCACCCGTTTCTCGCCTGCGCCCGCCACCTTGAACAGCGCCAGTTCGCGCTCGACCGATGGGCCTTCCACGGTCAGGTCGTGCACCTCATGCACCGGCACGATTCGCCCCAGTTGCGCCTTGATCTGCTCGATCACCGCCGGGGTGCCGCGCGTGACCACGGTAATGCGGCTGCGGTGCCCTGTATGGTCCACCTCGGCCACGGTCAGGCTGTCGATGTTGTAGCCGCGCCCCGAGAAAAGCCCGATCACCCGCGCCAGCACGCCCGCCTCGTTATCGACCAGCACCGCCAGCGTATGGCTTTCGGAAAGCTGCGCATTGGGGTCGCGCAATTCATAGGCTGAATGGCTGGTCGCGCCCTTCTTGATGTTCAGTGCCGCCATGATCTCGCTCTTTCTTCAATGTCCAAATACCCCGGGGGGCCGGGGGGCTGGCCCCCCGCGCTACCCTCAGACCAGCACCGCGCCGCCCGCTTGAATCGCACCCTCAGTTGCAGCATCGCCCATCAGCATCTCGTTATGCGCCTTGCCGCTCGGGATCATCGGAAAGCAGTTTTCGTGCTTTTCCACCAGGCAATCAAAGATCACCGGCCCGTCATAGGCCAGCATCTCTTCGATTGCGGCATCGAGTTTGGCGGGGTCCGAGCAGCGAATGCCCTTGGCGCCAAACGCTTCGGCCAGCTTCACGAAATCGGGCAGCGCCTCGCTCCAGCTTTGGCTATAGCGCTCGCCGTGCAGCAGTTGCTGCCACTGGCGCACCATGCCGAGGCGTTCGTTGTTGAGGATGAATTGCTTCACCGGCAGGCGAAACTGCACCGCGGTGCCCATTTCCTGCATGTTCATCAGGAAACTCGCATCCCCCGCCACGTTGATCACCAGCGCTTGCGGGTGCGCCATCTGCACGCCGATGCTGGCGGGCAGGCCGTAGCCCATGGTGCCAAGCCCGCCCGAGGTCATCCAGCGGTTCGGCGCCTCAAAACCCAGAAACTGCGCCGCCCACATCTGGTGCTGCCCCACTTCGGTGCACACATAGCGATCGCGGCCCTTGGTCAGCGCCTCCAGCCGTTCCAGCGCGTATTGCGGTTTTATCACGCTGGTCGAGTTCGTGTAGGCAAGGCATTTCTTTGCCTTCCAACCCTCGATCTGGCCCCACCATTTTGCCAGCCCCGGCTTGTTGGTCTTGCGGCCGCGCGATTTCCAGACATTGAGCAGGTCCTCAAGCACATGCCCGATATCGCCGAGGATCGGCAGATCGACCTGAATCACCTTGTTGATCGAGCTTGCGTCGATATCGACATGCGCCTTGATCGAGCGCGGCGAAAAATCGGCGATGCGGCCGGTGATGCGGTCGTCAAACCGCGCGCCAAGGTTGATCATCAGATCACAGCCGTGCATCGCAAGGTTGGCCTCGTAAAGCCCGTGCATCCCCAGCATCCCCAGCCAGTTCTTGCCGCTGGCGGGGTAGGCGCCCAAACCCATCAGGGTGGAGGTGATCGGAAAGCCGGTGGCATCGACCAGTTCGCGCAAAAGCTGGCTGGCGCCGGGGCCCGAGTTGATGACGCCGCCGCCGGTGTAAAACACCGGGCGCTCGGCGGTTTCGATCATCTCGACCAGCCGGGTAATCGCCGCGATGTCGCCCTTGACCTTGGGCTGATAGCTTTCAACGCGCACGGTTTTCGGCCCGGTATAGCTGCCGGTGGCAAACTGCACGTCTTTCGGAATGTCGATCAGCACCGGGCCGGGTCGCCCCGAGGTGGCAACGTGAAAGCCGCGGTGGATGGTTTCAGCCAGCTTGTCGGTATCCTTCACCAGCCAGTTGTGCTTGGTGCAGGGCCGGGTGATGCCGACGGTATCGGCTTCCTGAAAACCGTCGGTGCCGATCATGAAGGTGGGCACCTGACCCGACAGCACCACCAGCGGGATCGAGTCGAGCAGCGCATCGGTGAGGCCGGTCACCGCATTGGTGGCGCCGGGGCCGGAAGTGACGATCACCACCCCGGGTTTGCCGGTCGAGCGGGCATAGCCTTCGGCGGCGTGCACGGCGCCTTGTTCGTGGCGCACAAGAACATGGATGATCTCGTTTTGCTGGAAAATCTCGTCATAGATCGGCAGCACCGCGCCGCCGGGGTAGCCAAACACCACCTCGACGCCCTGATCCTTCAGCGCCTGAACCACCATTGCCGCGCCGCTCATCATGCGTGCCATCGTCTCACTCCATCTGCCTTGCGGCACGAAAAAGCCCCCGTTTCGGGCGGGGGCGCATGGAACCATGATGGTTTGCCGCTAGCGGCCCATGCGCCTGATCCTGCCTGATACGACGTCTGCGGCCATTGCCTTGCCATTCCGTGCGTTCGCGGCGGACATTAGGCGGGGCGAATGGGGGCGTCAACCGCCAAACGCTGAATATAATGTCGCAGGGGCGAAAAAATCTTTGTGAAAATTGCGCTGAATGCGCGGCCTTGCGAAACAAATGCAATTTTCGCGCGCAAAGGCCGTCTTATCGGCGCCGCCCGGCGGGGCGACTGCACGCCGCAGCTTTGCGGCTTTCCTTGCGCGCAGCTTTCCGGCAGACTTGCTGTGGCACGCTATCCGCGTTTGGCCGACAGTGTAGGTGTTGGCCACGATCTGGTTATCTTTTCAGACCAGTTCGCGCCGGAAAAGTTGACGGGCATGCGCTGCTCGGCAATAAAGCACATAGTTCCGGGGCAACCACCGGGCGCAAAAACGTGAGGGGGGGGACCATGGGCGGATTGCTTGCCTTATCGCGCGGCATCGACCGCGTGAACGAAGTTATCGGCAAGGCGGTGTCGTGGCTGATACTGGTGGCAGTGCTGGTCAGCGCGACCAATGCCATCATCCGCAAGACGATGAATATCTCGTCAAACGCCTGGCTCGAATTGCAGTGGTATCTTTTCGGCGCCGCCTTTCTGCTGGCCGCCGCCTATACGCTGAAGCAAAACGAGCATGTGCGCATCGACATCGTGTATGGGGCAATGTCACGGCGGGTGCAGCACTGGATCGACCTTCTGGGACATCTGCTGTTCCTGATGCCATTCGTGATCGTCATGCTTTATATGCTTACCCCCTATGTGATGAAGTCGGTCCTGAACGGCGAGGTGTCCAACAACTCTGGCGGGTTGGTCATCTGGCCCGCAAAATCGTTGTTGCTGATAGGGTTCATCCTGCTCGGGTTGCAGGGAATATCAGAAATCATCAAGAAAATCGCGGTGATGCGCGGTATTATCCCCGATCCGACGCCGTTCATTTCGGCGCATGAGGCGGCCGAGCTGGAAGGCAAGGCGCTGGTCGAGGAGCTTTCGAAATGATTGAACTCATCGCCCAGAACATGGCGCCGATCATGTTCTTCGCCCTCATCTTCTTTCTGCTCGCGGGCTACCCCGCGGCATTTGCGCTGGCGGCGAACGGCTTGCTGTTCTTCGTGGTCGGGGTCGAACTCGCGCCGTTCTCGAACAACTCGATCAACCTCAGCTGGCCCTTGCTCAACGCCATGCCCGAACGGTTCTGGGGGGTTTTGTCAAACGAAACATTACTTGCGATTCCCTTCTTTACCTTCATGGGCATCGTGCTGGAACGATCGGGCATGGCCGAAGACCTGCTCGACACGATCGGCCAGTTGTTCGGGCCGGTGCGGGGCGGCCTTGCCTATGCGGTGATCATCGTTGGGGCTTTGTTGGCGGCGACCACCGGCGTGGTCGCGGCATCGGTTATCGCCATGGGTCTGATCAGCCTGCCGATCATGCTGCGTTACGGATATGATCGAAGCATTGCCTCGGGGGTGATCGCCGCGTCGGGCACACTGGCGCAAATCATTCCGCCCAGCCTTGTGCTGATCGTGCTGGCCGACCAGCTCGGCCGCTCGGTGGGCGACATGTATCGCGGCGCGATGTTGCCGGGGCTGGTGTTGACCGGGCTTTACCTCGGCTATGTGCTCTTGATGTCGATCATCCGGCCAAAATCGATGCCGGCGCTGCCGAAAGAGGCGCGCACCCTGGGTTCGGGTGTCACCTCGCTTCTGGTGATGCTCGTGCTGGCCGGGGTGCTCTTTTACTTCGGGCGCGAATGGCTGCATGCCGAACACGGCAAGAATGCAGGCATTCTTGCGGCGGCGCTGGCGGTGATCGCAATCTATGTGCTGGCGATTCTGGACAAGGGCCTGAAGATCAACCGTATGTCGCGGCTGGCGCAACAGGTGATCATCGTGCTGATCCCGCCGCTGGCGCTGATCTTCCTCGTGCTCGGCACCATTTTCCTCGGCATCGCAACGCCCACCGAAGGCGGCGCGATGGGCGCGGTGGGGGCGCTTGTTCTGGCGGGCGCAAAAAAGCGGCTGAGCTTTGAGGTGATCCGTTCGGCGCTGGCATCAACCACGCGGCTGTCGGCCTTCGTGATGTTCATTCTGCTGGGCGCGCGGGTGTTCTCGCTCACCTTCTACGGCGTCAACGGCCACCTTTGGGTCGAGCATCTTCTGACCTCGCTGCCGGGGGGCGAGCTCGGGTTCCTGATCGTGATCTCGATCATGGTGTTCCTGCTTGCCTTCTTCCTCGACTTCTTCGAGCTGGCCTTCATCATCGTGCCCTTGCTGGCGCCCGCCGCCGAAAAGATGGGCATCGACCTGATCTGGTTTGGCATCATTCTGGGCGTGAACATGCAGACCTCGTTCATGCACCCGCCGTTTGGCTTTGCGCTTTTCTATCTGCGTTCGGTGGCCGCACGGGTGCCCTATATAGACAAGGTCACCGGGTTGAAGATGGCGCCGGTCACGACCGGGCAGATCTACTGGGGCGCGGTGCCGTTTGTGATCATTCAGGTGCTGATGATTGCCATCGTGATCGGGTTCCCCGGGCTGGTGATGCATTACAAGGGGCCCCAGATCGATCCTTCGACCGTC
The DNA here is from genome assembly GCA_002842855.1 of Alphaproteobacteria bacterium HGW-Alphaproteobacteria-4. Lineage (GTDB taxonomy): Bacteria > Pseudomonadota > Alphaproteobacteria > Rhodobacterales > Rhodobacteraceae > UBA6213. The sequence goes on from PHEE01000015.1 coordinate 138,786, forward strand.
AACTTCACCATTCCCAGCATGCCGGGGCTGGATGGCGGGCTTGGCGGTCTTGGTGGTGCCATGAACTTCGGTTTGCCCCCGCCGTCGAATTGAGCCGAACCTTGCCATTCCTGCCGGCGGCCTCAGGGCCGCCGGTTTTCTATTCGGCTATAGTCGATACGAAAATGCCCCGCGGATTGCTCCGCGGGGCTTCGCTCTGGTCTTGCGGTGCTCCGGCTTAGAGGCTGCCGTTGCGCTGCTGGATCATCATGAAGGTGTCGTAGTTGTATTCGGCGACCTGCGCCCAGAGGTAGTTCTCGCTGCGGAACTCCTTGATCGAGCCCCAGATCTTCTTGAAGCCGGGGTTGGTGGCTTCCATCTCGGCATAGACTTCGTTCGCCGCGGTGAAGCAGGCTTGCAGAATTTCCGGGCTGAACGGGCGCAGTTGGGTGCCTGCACCCACCAGCGATTTCAGCGCCGCCGGGTTCTTGTAGTCATACATCTGCAACATGTTCGCATCGGTCGCCTGACATGCCGTGCGCAACAGCGATTGATACGCCGCAGGCAGCGCTTCAAATTGCGCCTTGTTGAACATGAAGTGGACGGTCGGGCCACCTTCCCACCAGCCGGGATAGTAGTAATACGGCGCGACCTTGTAGAAGCCGAGCTTTTCGTCGTCATAGGGGCCAACCCATTCCGAAGCGTCGATCGTGCCTTTTTCGAGCGCCGGATAGATGTCGCCGCCGGCGATCTGCTGCGGCACCACGCCGAGCTTTTCCATGACCTTGCCCGCAAAGCCGCCGATCCGCATTTTCAGCCCGGAAAGGTCGCCCACGGTGTTGATTTCCTTGCGGAACCAGCCACCCATCTGCACGCCGGTGTTACCGCCGGGGAAGCCGACGAGGCCCTGTGCGCCAAGAAACTCGTTGTAAAGGTCGATGCCTCCGCCGTGGTAGTGCCAGGCATTGATGCCGCGCGCCGAAAGCGAGAACGGAACAGCCGCTGCCAGCGCCCAGGTCGGATCTTTGCCCCAGTAATAGTATCCCACCGTGTGGCAGGCCTCGACAGTGCCCGCCGCCACAGCGTCAGCTGCTTGCAGGCCGGGCACCAGTTCGCCTGCCGCAAACGACTGAATGGTGAAGTTGCCATCGGTGGCTTCCGAAACCATGCGGCCCAGAACTTCGGCCGCGCCATAAATGGTGTCGAGCGATTTCGGGAACGACGAGGTCAGGCGCCAGGTCACCTTGGGCAGGCTTTGCGCCAGTGCAGGCGTGGCCAGCGTGGCGGCGGCGGCGGCGCCAGCCCCGCCGACGGTAGCTTTGGTCAGAAATGAACGACGATCCATGTGGGCTCCTCCTGTTGCATATTTTGACCGGGGTAGCCGCACTCGTTGGCGGGGCTCCCTTGGGGGTCAGCCGAAACCATACAGGGCAGAATCGATCTGTCCAGCACGGGGGGGGCAGTTTTTTTGCGGCAGGCGCAAGATTTGCGCTGCAAGCCTCTGATCGTCTTTTTCTTTGACGAACCTGTCGGGCTAGATTTCGGGCGTTGACGGCAATTCGATCCGCGCCACCTGCTCGGCGATCGGGTCGATGTTCAGCGGGTGCGTTGCTGCGCTGTGCTGCGCAATGTCGCCGATCGGCTGCCAGACGCCGCCCTTGTAGATTTCGAGCGCGCCAAACTTGGCCTTGTAGCCCATCTTCCGGCTGCCGGGCACCCAGTAGCCAAGATAGACATAGGGCAGGCGGGCCCGCCGCGCGATTTCGACGTGATCAAGGATCAGATAGGTCCCGAGCGAGTCGGCCTCGCGTGCGGGGTCGAAAAAGCTGTAGACCATGCTCAGCCCGTCATCGAGCACATCGGTAAGGCTAACGGCGGTCAGCGGGCGCGGCGCGCCAGTTTCGATGTCGCGCGAGCGATACTCGATCACCCGCGTTTTCACCGGGGTTTCCTCGATCATCGCGGCGAACTCGAAAATATCCATGTCGGCCATGCCGCCATCGGCGTGGCGGCTGTCGAGGTAGCGGCGAAAGAGCTGGAACTGTTCGTCGGTGGCCCAGGGGCTGGTGGCGGTGCGCACAAGGTCGCTGGCACGTTTTTGCACCCGTTTTTGCCCGCGCGTGGGGATGAAATCAGCGACCCGGATGCGCGCCGAAAGGCACGCGGCGCAATCGGCACAGGAGGGGCGATAGAGCACGTTCTGCGAGCGCCGGAAGCCCTGACGCGAAAGCGCATTGTTCAAACGTTCGGCGTCGTCACCCTGAAGCGCCGTGAACAGCTTTCGCTCGACCCGCCCGTTGAGATAGGGGCAGGGCTGTGGCGCTGTCACATAAAACTGCGGTGTAAGGGGCGGCGTGTGGCGCATAGGTCCGTTTGTCAGTCAGTCGGCTTCACGCTGAGGCTAGCAAACCACCGCCACGCCGCCAAGCGCCTTGACATGGCAATGGCCCCGACCTTGCGGGCGGGGCCATTATTTCGCGCATGGGAACCGCTCAGTAGGCGCCAGAACCCTTGACCGGCGCTTCGTCAGCCGGGCCTTCGGGGGTCTCTGCCGCAGCAGCACGCGCGCGTTCGGCCAGATACTGGTCAAACTCGGCCTTGTCGCGGCTTTCGCGCAGGCGGCGCAGGAAGGCCTCGAACTCGTTTTGCTCGCGCTCGAGGCGGGCAAGGGTATCGGCCTTGTAGGCGTCAAAAGCGGCGTTTCCGGTAAGGCCGCCCATGCGGAAATCGGCGCGGCGACCGTGGCAGTGACGGTGTCCATGATGTGCGAACATGCGCTTGCTCCAGATCAGATAGGCCAGCACGGCAAGGCCGAGCGGCCAGAAAAAGATGAACGACACCACCATCAGCGCAATCCAGGCGCCACGACCACGGGCGTCGAACCAGGCCTCGGTGCGGCGGAACCAGTTGCCCGCGCCGACGGCGGCAGGGTGCGAGGTTTCGGGGTGGACAAAGGCAGACATCGGCATGCTCCATGCGGAGGGTTGAAAGGAATGTGAAACACTTTCACATGCTAACAAGATTGGCACCGCCGCCGCCGCATTCAAGAGGCGATGTAAACATATTTTACATTTGGCGTGCCGGTGCCGTCAGACCGTAAAATTGGCCAGCGACGCCCCGCTGGCGCGGATCAGATCTGACGGGGCAATGGCAAAGATATGCCGTGGGGTGCCTGCCGCGGCCCAGACGACCGCAAATTCGGTCAGCCGAGGGTCGATGAAGGCCCGCACGCGCGTAAGATGCCCGATCGGGGCGACGCCACCAATCGCAAAGCCGGTTTCCGCCCGGATCAGCGCGGCATCCGCCTTGCCCAGGGTCTGCCCGGCGATCGCGCTCGCCTTGTCGGCACAAACACGGTTGCCGCCCGCGGTCAGAAACAGCACCACATGCCCCGAGGCCTCGCCGCGAAAGATGATGGACTTGGCAATCTGATCGACGGCGCAGCCCGCCGCCGCGGCTGCCTGTTCGGCCGTGCGCGTCTCAGCGCCCATTTCCAGCACTTCGGCCGTTACCCCTGCCGCCGCAAGTGCCGCCTTTACCCGTGCCAAGCTCTTGCTCATGGTGCGTTCCTGCTTCAGATCCGAATATCCCCGCCGAAGGTTTTCTACCGGTTCGTGAGGCGCCTTCGGTGGGGATATGTGAGCTAAAGCAATTATGCAAACCGTCGTTGACCCCGCGCGCCCGGCGACTAGTCTTGCGCCATGAGCTTTGCAGCACGCCTGACCCGCTCGCCGATTGCGCATGATGCCGACCGAGGCGCCGATGCTGCGGCGCGCTTTGGCGCACTGACGCCCGAATTGCGCGGGCTGATCGCGGGGGCGGCGGGGTGCAGCCCCTTTCTTGGCGGGGTGATGCAGCGCGAGGCGGAGTGGCTTGAGGCCGCACTGGCCGCCGAGCCCGAGGCCGCGCTGGCGGCGGTGCTTGCGGCCCCTGGCGAGGCAGGCAGCGAAACGCTGGGGGCGGCGCTTCGGCAAGCCAAGCGGCGGGTGGCGCTGCTGGTAGGGCTGGCCGATCTGGGGGGGGTCTGGTCGCTGGAACAGGTGACCGGGGCCTTGACCGCGCTGGCCGACCGCGCTGTTGCGCTCGCGTTGACCCGACTGGTGGGCGACGAGATCCGGCGCGGCAAGGTTCCCGGCGCGGCGCCCGAAGATGCTACAACGGCGGGCGGCATGGTGGCCATTGCGATGGGCAAGATGGGGGCAGGGGAGCTGAACTATTCCTCGGACATTGACATCATCTGTCTGTTTGACGACGCCCGCTTTGACCACGATGAGGTGCACGAGGCCCGCGCCGCCTTTATTCGCGTGACCCGCAAGATGGCGGCGATGCTGAGCGATCTGACCGCCGAGGGCTACGTATTCCGCACCGACTTGCGGCTGCGCCCCGATGCCTCGGTGACACCGGTCTGCATCTCGATGTCGGCCGCCGAGGCCTATTACGAGGCCGAGGGCCGGACCTGGGAACGCGCCGCCTACATCAAGGCGCGGCCCTGCGCGGGCGATATTGCGGCGGGCGAGCGATTTCTGGCGGCGCTCACGCCTTTCGTCTGGCGCCGTCACCTCGACTTTGCCGCGATTCAGGACGCGCACGACATGCGGCTGCGCATCCGCGACCACAAGGGCCTGCATGGCGCGATCAGCCTGCCCGGTCACAACATGAAGCTGGGCGCCGGTGGCATTCGCGAGATCGAGTTCTTCACCCAGACCCGGCAGCTGATCGCGGGCGGGCGTGATGCCAGTCTGCGCGACCGCACCACAGTGGGCGGCCTTGCGGCGCTGGCGGCCAAGGGCTGGGTCACGCCCGAGATTGCCGCCGAGCTGACCACGCATTACCGCGCACACCGCGAGGTCGAGCATCGGGTGCAGATGGTCAATGACGCGCAAACGCACCTGTTGCCCGCCACGTCCGAGGGACTGGCGCGGATCGCCCATATGATGGGCGCTGGCGATGTCGGCGCATGGAGTGCCGAGCTTCGGGCGCGGCTTGAACGGGTCGAGGCATTGACGGGCGCGTTTTTCGCGCCTTCCGAGGCGGCCGCAGCGCCCGCGATGACGCCGGCGGCGCGGGCAATTGTGGACGGTTGGCGCAGCCACCCTGTGTTGCGGTCCGACCGCGCGGCATCGGTCTTTAGCCGCGTCGAACCCGAGATATTGCGCCGCATGGCCCGCGCGGCCAACCCGGAAGAGGCGCTGCGCCAGTTCGACGGCTTTCTGGCGCGGCTTCCTGCGGGGGTGCAGCTGTTTTCGCTGTTCGAGGCGAACCCGCAGCTGATTGACCTGATCGTGGATATCTGCGGCACCGCACCCGGCCTTGCGCAGTATCTTTCGCGCAACGCC
>PHEE01000059.1 GCA_002842855.1 Alphaproteobacteria bacterium HGW-Alphaproteobacteria-4
GCTGCGCACCGGGATCGAGGCCCCGCGCCAGTCCTGCACCGACTTCATCCCGGCCTCGAGGTCGAGACAGATGGTTTCATCGGCTGGCAGCGATTTCAGAAGCGTCGTCTTGCCCACGCCGGGCGGACCGAAGATTGCCAGCGAGGTTTTGTTCTCGGCCGAGGAGATGCGCTCGTCGGCGGTGATGATGCGGAAAGTCATGGGGTTCTCCAGAGGATTGAAAGGGGCGCGGCGGCGGGGGTGACCGGGTGCCGAAGGGGAACCTGCCCGGCGTTGCCGCTCGGGCGTCCCGCCGCCGCGCGTCACCGGTCTCGGGTCTCGAGCCGGAACACGGGTTTGCCGGTTGTCTCGGTGCGGGCGGCCGCGAAACCTTCCCGCATCGCTTCGGGCCAGGCCCCGAACCGGCGCTCTGACACTCGGTAGGCGATCTCGAGATACTCGGTCGGGTCGTCGCCGGATGCGGCGATGCGCGCGGCCATTGCGGCCAGATGGCCCTGATCCCAGGTCACCTTCTTCGGCAGATCCGCGATTACCACCACGCCTGCGTCCTCGATCCGCACGGTGCCGGAGGTCTTGCCCTGCGAGGTGCGTTCGGCCTCGGTCGCCGCGCCGTAGCGCTGTGCAATCCCGGCCTCCAGACGGTCACGCAGACGCTTGACCCGGGCCGTTTCCGCAACAGCGGCCTCCTGCAAGGTGAACAGCAGATCAGGCGGCAAGGCCGCGATGTCGCCGATGGAGAGGCGGTCGAGGTCGGCGAGACTGGGAGTGTTTTCGAGAAGCGGCATGGCGGGGTCTCCGTTGGCGCGAGTGGGTAGGATCATCAGGCGGCTTGGCTTTCGCAGAGCAGCACCGCCGACAGCGCTTGGGGCGGGCGACGGCGATGTAGGCAAACTCGTCGGTGCCGACGCGCTCCTGCACGAGGTGCACGAGGCCCTGTTCGGCGGCCCAGAAGGCGCGTGCCCCGAGGCTCGCCAGTTCCGCCCGCGGCTGATCCGGCAGGCGGGCAAACATCGGGAAGGTGTCGAGCGCCAGAAAGCCCCGATGGTATTCCAGCCGGTCGCCCGGAACCGCCTGCGCGATCCAGGCGCAGAACTCGATCTCCGAGAGCGGCCGGAACGAGGCGGCCGCGATGAACGCTCTGGTGTCCATGAGCATGATCTCCTCCATGCGCCTCTAGCCGCGACGCCCGGAAACCATCCCGGGCCGGGCGGCAGGCGGCGTTGCGGTCAGGCGTCGGGGGACAACCGGCTCTGCATCGAGATGCCGACGAAGATGGCAGGTCTCGAAGGCTTCAACGTCCTCGCTGCGATAGACGACCCGACCGCCCAGTTTCAGGAACGCCGGGCCGGTCCCGGTCCAGCGCCAGCGCTCGAGCGTGCGGTGCGAGATGTTCCAGCGGTTTGCCAGATCGATCTGGTTGAGGTGCCTGCCCGCCATCGTAGTCTCCTGGATGCGTTGTTCGTGGCATCAGGGTGCACAATTGTGCTGTGGGATGTCGTCGGGATTGGCGTGGGAGCCGGAGGGGGATAGTTTGCGCAAGCCGGATCAGGCGCATGGGTTCCGAGGGGGGATCGTCATCCCACCGCCATCCCCCGGACGATCCCACTCCGCGGCGCGACGGCAACGGGCGCGGTGGGCCGTGTCAGTCGCAGGCGAGCCGATAGAGCCCGCGCCGATTCGACCGGATCAGGTCGCGCCACCCAGGCTGCGACTTGAACACATCCGACATCTTCAGGCTTCTCGCTCCCGCGGAGGTCAGGACCGACTTGCCGTTGATCCAGGGGCTGCCGGCATGTGCCGCTTCATGCAGCAGTCGTACGACCTGCGCCTGGATCAGGCCAAGGTGAAACGCCTGACCGTTGCAGCGGATCGTCTGATAGTCTGCCGAGGCGGTGAAGGGAGGTTCGAGCGCATGGGTGCCAGACCTGGAAAACCCTGATTCCGCTTCGAAACGATCCCGTTCCGCGCGGCGCAGCACAAGATCTCCTATCATGAAGACCACGGCGCTTTCATCAGGCTGGAGCGACGCATGATCGGCGTTCGGCGTGCGAAACTCCGACAGCACCAACTCGCCGCACCGAAACAGCAGGAAAGCGTCCTGCGCGTGCAGATCAAGGAGGCCGCTGTAGCGCTTGCGCGCCGAAGGTACAGAGTACCGCTGGCCATCGTCGGTGGTTTCGTGATCGCCGAACTCGATCGGCATGTTGAAGACCCGCACCGACAAGCGGATCCGGTCGTTTTCCGCCAGATAGACGAGATCCGCCTCGGAGATGTTCCAGCGCGCCATGATCTCCTGGAGTGTGAAATATGCCTTCTCGATTTCCATGCTGACCCCTCGACTCCCGAAGCGTTCGTTCCCTCTCCGTTCTATTCTCTTGACGCCTCCCGATCAATGTAAGCGCCGCCCACGCCCCATTGATTTACTGCATTTCTGAAGGGTTTCGCGTCTGCCAGAAGGTCTGCGCAAGCAGATGGAGGCTGGTATGGCGGATG
>PHEE01000016.1 GCA_002842855.1 Alphaproteobacteria bacterium HGW-Alphaproteobacteria-4
GCTGCGCACCGGGATCGAGGCCCCGCGCCAGTCCTGCACCGACTTCATCCCGGCCTCGAGGTCGAGACAGATGGTTTCATCGGCTGGCAGCGATTTCAGGAGCGTGGTCTTGCCCACACCGGGCGGACCGAAGATGGCCAGCGAGGTCTTGTTCTCGGCCGAGGAGATGCGCTCGTCGGCGGTGATGATGCGGAAAGTCATGGGGTTCTCCAGAGGATTGAAAGGGGCGCGGCGGCGGGGTTGACCGGGTGCCGAAGGGGAACCTGCCCGGCGTTGCCGCTCGGGCGTCCCGCCGCCGCGCGTTACCGGTCTCGGGTCTCGAGCCGGAACACCGGTTTGCCGGTAGTCTCGGTGCGTGCGGCCGCGAAACCTTCCCGCATCGCCTCGGGCCAGGCGCCGAACCGGCGCTCGGACACGCGATAGGCGATCTCGAGATATTCGGTCGGATCGTCACCAGATGAGGCGATGCGGGTCGCAATTGCGGCCAGATGGCCCTGATCCCAGGTCACCTTCTTTGGCAGGTCGGCGATCACCACCACGCCCGCATCCTCGATCCGGACGGTGCCGGAGGTCTTGCCCTGCGCAGACCGTTCGGTCTCGGTCGCCGCGCCATAGCGCTGGCCGATCCCGGCCTCCAGACGGTCACGCAGACGCTTGACCCGGGCCGTTTCCGCAAGGGCGGATTCCTGCAAGATGAACAGCAGATCGGGCGGCAAGGCTGCGATATCACCGATCGACAGGCGGTCGAGGTCATTCAGACCGGGAGTGTTTTCGAGAAGCGGCATGGCGGGGTCTCCGTTGGCGCGAGTGGGTAGGATCATCAGGCGGCTTGGCTTTCGCAGAGCAGCACCGCCGACAGCCGCTCCTGTACGAGGTGAACGAGACCCTGTTCGGCGGCGCAGAAGGCGCGTGCCCCGAGGCTCGCCAGTTCCGCCCGCGGCTGATCCGGCAGGCGGGCGAACATCGGGAAGATGTCGAGGGCCAGGAAGCCGCGATGGTATTCCAGCCGATCGCCGGGCTCGGCCTGCGCCACCCAGGCGCAGAACTCGATCTCGGTGAGCGGTCGGCAGACGCGGAGCGTGAAGGAAGGGGTGGTGCCCATGAACATGTTCTCCTCCTCCCGCCTCTACGCGGGTCGCCGCGAGATCGTCCCGGGCCGGGCAGTGGGCGGCGTTGCGGTCAGACGCCTTGGGGCAACCGGCGCCATCTTGAGATGCCGGCACAGATGGCCGGCCTCGAAGGCCTCCACGTCCTCGCTCCGATAAACGACGCGGCCGCCCAGCTTCAGGAACGCAGGACCCGTTCCGGTCCAGCGCCAACGCTCCAGCGTGCGGTGCGAGATGTTCCAGCGGTTTGCCAGATCGATCTGGTTGAGGTGCCTGCCCGCCATCGTCGTCTCCTGGATGCGTTGTTCGTGGCATCAGGATGCACAATTGTGCTGTGGGATGTCGTCGGGATTGGCGTGGGAGCCGGAGGGGGATGGTTTGCGCCAGCCGGATCAGGTGCATGGGTTCCGAGGGGGATCGTCATCCCACCGCCATCCCCCGGACGATCCCACTCCGCGGCGCGACGGTAACGGGCGCGGTGGGCTGTGTCAGTCGCAGGCGAGCCGATAGAGCCCGCGGCGATTCGACCTGATCAGGTCGCGCCACTGCGGCTGCGACTTGAACACGTCCGACATCTTCAGGCTTCTCGAGCCGGCTGAGGTCAGGACAGTCTTGCCGCTGATCCAGGGGCTGCCCGCAAGCGCGGCTTCATGCAACAGGCGCACCACCTGTGCCTGGATCAGACCGAGGTGAAACGCCTGCCTCTGGCAGCGGATCGTCTGATAGTCCGACGATGCGGCGAAGGCAGGCTCAGGGTTCCGGTTTCCGGATCCGGAAAACCCTGATTCTGCTTCGAAACGATCGCGTTCCTCGCGGCGCAACACAAGATCTCCGATCATGCAGAGCACAGGGCTTTCATCGCCCCGGACCGAGGCATGGCTCGCGTTCGGCGTGCGGAATTCCGTCAGGGCCAGTTCGCCGCTCCGAAACAGGCGGAAGGCGTCCTGTGCATGCAGATCGAGGAGGCCGCTGTAGCGCTTGCGCTCCGAGGGCATGGAGTGCGGTTGGTCGTCGACCGAGGCCCTGAGGTCGCCGAACTCGATCGGCATGCCGAAGACCCGCACCGACAAACGGAGCCGGTCATTTTCTGCCAGATAGATCAGGTCCGCCTCGGGGATGTTCCAGCGCACGAGGATCTCGGGGAGCGTAAAATAGGCCTTCTCGATTTCCATGCTGACCCCTCGACTCTCGGCGCGCCTGTTCCTTCTCTGTTCTATTCCCTTGACGCATCCCGATCAATCATGTTTTATCCTATTTCATCCACAGCCCCTTGGGGACAAAATGGCCGAACATCACACTCTGGCTGATCGCCTTCGGGCCCGCGCGCAGCAACTCGGACTGAGCCCCGCCCACGTCGCCGAAATGGCGGGTGTCAATCGCTCGTTTGTCTACGACATCCTGCGGGGCCGCTCGGCACGGCCCAGTCTCGATCGGCTGGCCGACTTGGCCCGCGTGCTGAAGGTAGAGCGCGGCTGGCTGATCCACGGCATCGGAGAGGTTGAGGGAGATCCGCCGTTTATCGAGAACCCCGACGAGAGTTTCGTCGCGATCGCGCATGCCGCCCCGCGCCCGTCGATGGGTGGCGGCGCCATCGTGACCGAGGATCGTGACACGCCCGGTCGCGCCTACCACTTCCGCCGCTCCTGGATAAAGGGCAGCCTCAAGGCCAGCCCGTCGCAGCTGCGCATCATGCATGTCGCTGGCGACAGCATGGCGCCGACGTTACTTGACGGCGATACCGTGCTGGTCGACATGGCGCTTCGGGTGCCGAACCCACCCGGGATCTTCGTGTTGCACGATGGCATGGGCCTCGTCGCCAAGCGGCTCGAACACGTCCCGATGAGCGATCCGCCGCGGGTGCGCATCATTTCAGACAACCCGCTCTATACGCCTTATGAAGGCACTGCCGACGAGGTCAATATCATCGGGCGCATTCGCTGGTTCGCCAGAGAGATGTGAAAACCTTCCGGAAGTCGTGAGCCATGGCATCTCTCGTAGCGCCGGAAGATGAAACCGGCCTGCTCGACGCGAGAGTGCGAATGATTGCGCAGGGCTACCCTAACCACATGAAATAGATTGTTTTTCGGCGGCATCCCCATAGCCTTTGGCCATCAAGTAGCAGATGGGCGGACACCATGGCCAAGGCGGCATCGGGGCCAAATCCTTTTCCAACAAACCAGATGACCCCAGCCCAGCGCCGCGCCGAATTGTGCGGCCTGCTGGCGCTTGGCCTGATCCGGTTGCTAATGCGGCAACGAGGTGAAGTCTCTGACAAGACAGGAGAAAGTTGCCTACACTGTTCGCCCGACCAATGCCTTCATGCAACTCCAACTCACCGGAGAACAGCATGACGAAGCCCGATCCCATCCCAGCGCGCCTGGCCGCGCTGAAGACCACATCGACGCCGGACCTGAAGGCACAGTGGCGCGAGCTTTTCGAAACAGAACCGCCGCCTTTCAACCGCCGCTATCTGGAATCCCGCATGGCCTACCGCATCCAGGAACTGGCCTATGGCGGGCTGAAACCCGAAACGATCAAGCGGCTGGAAGCCTTGGGCGAGCAGCTTGACGGAGGTAACATCACCACGCGCCGCATTCGGGCCGATCTGAAACCCATCACCGGCACGCGGCTCCTGCGCGAATGGCAGGGCGTCGAACAGATCGTCACCGTGACCCAAGCTGGCTTTGAATGGCAGGGGCGGCCCTATCAGTCGCTGTCGGCCATCGCCCGCGCCATCACAGGGACGCGCTGGAATGGTTGGGTGTTCTTTGGCCTGAAAAACCACCGGAGGGGCGCATGAACAAGCCCGTCGACAAGGCGAAGATCATCCGCAAGCTCCGCTGCGCGGTCTACACCCGCAAATCCTCCGAGGAAGGGCTCGAGCAGGAGTTCAACAGCTTGCATGCCCAGCGCGAGGCCTGCGAATCCTACATCGCCAGCCAGCGGTCGGAGGGCTGGGTGCTGGTGCGCGATCAGTATGACGATGGCGGCATCTCCGGCGGCACGCTGGAACGCCCCGGCCTGAAGCGGTTGCTGGCCGACATCGAGGATGGGCTGGTTGACGTGGTCGTCGTCTACAAGATCGACCGCCTCTCCCGCTCGCTGATGGATTTCTCCAAACTGGTCGAGGTGTTCGACCGCAACGGCGTGACCTTCGTCTCGGTGACGCAGAGTTTCAATACTACGACATCTATGGGGCGACTGACCCTGAACATCCTGCTCAGCTTTGCACAATTCGAACGCGAGGTTACCGGCGAGCGGATCCGCGACAAGATCGCTGCATCGCGCCGCAAGGGCATGTGGATGGGCGGCGTGCCGCCGCTGGGGTATGTCGTGAACGACCGCAAGTTGGTGGAAAACCCCCGCGATGCTGCGCATGTCCGATGGGTCTTCGCCCGCTTCATCGAGATCGGTTCCGGCACGGAACTGGCGCGCGAACTGGCCGAGCGGGGCGTCACGACGGCTCGCGGGCACCGCATCGACAAGAAGTTCATCTACCGGATGCTGAACAACCGGGTCTACATCGGCCAGGCCGTGCACAAGGGGACCAGCTATCCCGGCGAACATGAAGCGATCATCGAGCGGGAGACGTGGGACAAGGTACACGGCATCCTGGCGGAAAGCCCGCGCAAGCGCGCAGCCCGAACCCGCGCCGACACGCCTGCGCTGCTGCGAGGGTTGCTCTACGGCCCCGACGGCGCTGCTTTTTCACCGACCCATACCCGCAAGGGCGGGCGGCTTTATCGTTACTACGTCAGCCAGACTGTTCTGAAGCATGGGGCCGGTTCTTGTGTCATTGGCCGGGTGCCAGCGGGTGAAATCGAAGCTGCCGTCATCGCCCAGTTGCGCGCCGTGTTCCGGCAGCCCGAGGTTGTGGCGGGCACTTGGAAAGCGGCTCGCGCAAAAGACTTCGCCATCAGCGAGGTTGAGGCACGGGAGGCACTGACCCGCCTTGATCCGCTGTGGGACGAGTTGTTCCCCGCCGAGCAAGCGCGCATCGTGGCGCTGCTGGTCGAGCGCGTCGATATCGGAATCGAGGGCCTGAACGTGCGGCTGCGCGTCGATGGCCTTGGCGGCCTCGCGTGCGAGATGCTGGCGGGAAACATGGGAGAAGCGGCGTGACCCGAGCCACGTCGATCCCAGATACCGTGACCCTGCACGTCCCGCTCACATTGATAAAGCGCGGTGGGCGAAAGGAGATGCAGCTACCCGAGGGTGCCGAGCAGACGCGCAGGACCGACAACACGCTGATCAAAGCACTGGCGAGGGCATTTCGCTGGAAACGCATGCTGGAAACTGGCGACTTCATGACCATCACCGAGCTGGCTGAACGAGAAGGTGTAGCGGTTTCCTACCTCACCCGTGTGCTTCGCCTGACACTTTTAGCGCCCGAAATAATTGCGGTGATCCTAGACGGCCTGCATGGACCAGAACTGACCCTCACGAACGTCACAGGACCGTTTCCGCTCGAATGGGCACTTCAGCGGCGGTACTTTCAATCGTTAAACTAGACCCCTCGGCGCTTGGAGGCCTGCGCCGAGGTTAATGATCAATTGCCGGCTAGTCGCGATTGGCCACGAGGCGCAACTTAGGCTTCTCCCTTACCCTCAGCTTGCTTTCCGGAACCGCGAGCCCATGCATTATCGCGAATTCCACAGGATCAGTCCGGAGTCCTTCGGCCAGTTCGTCCAAACTGTACCCGAGGTCGTTCATGTGCAAGTTCAAAAGCTGCGCAGCTAGTTTGCCGGTCTCCGGAGCAATGTCGAACTCATGCGGCTCCCGGGTGCGGTACCCGAATGCGCTCATCTTCTTATAGAGCGCCGTGGCGTTCTCGTCCGTGATAGCGCCAAGTGATTTGGCTCTGTAGATCAGGGCCGACATTGCTGTCCGCCACTTCTGCTTCAGCTGGCCGAGTCGCGGAATGGAAAGTCCACGCTTCAGATCAGGCAGGACGCCCGTCTTTGGCATCAACAGCTCCGCCGCAAAATCGTTGGCCTCCTTTTCCATCGCATCGTAGGGGAAGGCATGCAGGACGACATGGCCATATTCATGAGCGAGGCTGAATCGCTTACGGTCGGCAGGGCGCGCATGATTCAGCACAACCACCGGCTTCATGCCAGGAGGACGCAGGGTGACGCCGTCGATGTCGGCTTGGCCGAAGTCTCCCTCCACGACAAGAATGCCAGTCGCCTCAACAAAGCGGACAAGATTCGAAATCGGTCCGTCGCCAAGTTGCCAGGATGCCCTGATCTTTTGAGCAGCCTCACCAGCAGATGTGACGGCGTTGGCGTTGTCGCTGACGCTGGATTTATCGCTAACCACCTCGAACTGCAGCAGCGGAAACTCGGGTTCCAAGTCCACGGCATCCAGAAGCTTTCGGAAATGGAGGACATAATGGTTGGCGAGTGCCACCACCCCCTCCTGATCCCTTTTCGACACTGCTGCCTTTCTTCGGAAAGCAGCGCCATGGAGGCTCAACGGCGTCCTATACAGCGGCTCTTGCTCATAGAAGAAGCTCACAGGGAATCCCAAAAAACGCGCAATCGACTGGATTTCCTCCTGCGAGAGCGCGTCCCGGGTGCCGTTCTCAATTCGGGAGATTGCGGCCTGCGCAACCCCGGTTTCGGCGGCTAATTCTGTCTGTGTCTTCCGGCGTCTATTTCGAGCTAGGAGCAGCATCCCCCCGTTTATCGGTCTTGCTGCCATTTTCGGTTTCTTCTCCCTTGGGTCTCTTGATTGTCAACTTCGCGCCTGCTGGCTCATTTACCGGCGCGCTATCCATAGCCCCAGCAGCCACCGACGGTGCGGAGCGATGAATCTCGATCATTCTCTGATCTATTCCGTCTGCGAACTTTATGAAGACTTTCGAGACGGATACTCCCGTGCCACTCAAGTGGCAGGCAATAAAGAACAGCAGCTGATCAGGCGCATCGACGTCGTAAGGAAAGAGTGATCGCTGCTCTTCAATGTCGCACACAGAGAAGTCAGATTTCGCGAACTGATGCGATGACTTCGAAGTGCCGCCGCGGGGGCCGGACAGATGAAGCTCGAAACTGACAGCTCGTTCGTCGCCACCGAGATCCACAACACCCGTAACTTTGTTGCTCCGGCCGTCATTGACATGGGTAACTTCCAAGCCGTGATCGGAGAGGTTCACGGCAGATGCCGCATCGGTCAGCGCGCTATTCAGCACCGAGCCGACCGCTCGCGGGTCGGAAATGTTGATGTGCTTCACCCGACCGAGATCCGTCAAGGTCGCTTCCAGCTGCCCTATGAGCGTCCAAAGTGGTTCCTCGAACCTTTCACGGGCTGCCTGCAGTGCTGCATCTCTGTCCAAATTCGATCCACCTCTTGCCGCCTGATGCGGCTGCATAGCACGGCCAAGAGGTGGGTGTCAAAAATATTCACGCCGCCATTCAGGGCGTGAATATTTTTTCCCGCCTCCTCTCGCGCAGAAGCCGGTAATTGGCGCCGACCGAGGCAGGGCTTCCTGCGAGCGATGCGAAACCGTTGCAGCGACTGCGCGAAGTGCCAGCCTGAACAGCATGCATCATGTCGAGCCTTGGAGCGTATTGACCATCTGAGCCCGCATGTCCCTGCCGTCGACGGTCTTCTCGACTACGACGAACACACCCTTGTCGCCGGTCTTCCTCTCCCACAGCTGCCCGATGGTCCGCTTTTCGGCGGTGTCGGGGCCATCTGCGAAGTGAGCTCCCTTGTACTCTACGACGAGCAGCCGGCCGTCCTCCAACTGAGCCACGAAATCCGGATAGAACTTGTCCGTGGCCGTCGGCAACCAGAACGAGTTGGGGTGGCGTGCGACGTTGCGGATCCAGAACTTCAGGCCTGGCAAGCTGTCGATGGCTTGCGCGCACTGGAATTCTTCACCGTTCTCGGCCCCATCGAAGGCAGGCACATGGTCCGGCCCAAGGAAGTGCTTGCGAGGTTTCCAGCGCCCACGATACCGGCGCTGATCCCAGTACATTCCGTCCTTGAACGCGAAAGCCTGGTCGAAGGACACCTCGACCTTGGCCTCCGGAGCGAAAAGGTATCGCTGGTAGACGCCATCGCGTTCCTGTTGGCGGATGGCGGCGAGCTTCTCGCGGGCCTTTCGGGCGAGGATGAACTTGCAGCGCATCAGCGCGGCGATGTGCAAGCCACGTGCGGTGATCAGGTGGCCGACCAGGTCGCGCAGCCAGCGCAGCAGTTCACTCTGATGAATGTCTGGCTGGCGCACCTGCCGGTCGAGCCAGAGCACCAGCGCCTCCGGTGTCCACCCTTCGACATCGACGTCGAGCGCCAGTTGTTCTTCTTCGTCCGCGAACTGGTAGGTGATGCGGTTGCCGTCGAGGTCGATCTCGAAACTGCGCGCCGTCTCGCGGATCGCGAACTCGCCTTCACCCAGTCTCGACGAGTGGTCGAGCAGCGACCAGTCGTGGAACTCCATGAACACGTCCGTGTCAGCGAACTCGAACTCGCCCTGTATCTCGGAGACCAGGCGAGGGACCTCGAACGTCTCGCCCTGTTCTGCAGGCGATAGCTGGTCCTTCACTTCGACGCGATACTTGGTGACGGCCGCCGAGAACCCAGTTCGTTCGGTCTCGGGGAGGGCCTCGACGATTGCCCTTTCGAGGCCGCCGTCAACACGGCCCGTCACGGCAATCTCGACCTTCCCATCATCGGTTTTGCGAATGCTCACCCCTTCGCGCTTCTTCAGTTCGGCAACCACCTCAGGCGTCGCTGTCACCGTGTGCTTGAACGTCGGCTTCGGCTTTTCGCGCGGGCCGAACAGGCCGGTATCGGCATCGAGCGACGTCTGCGCCGGTTCGATGTTGTCTCGAGCTTCATCCTCCTCGAAACCCATAGCCACCAGCTTGTCGGCCAGCGACCGAGCCGCCTCGCCGAACGACGGTTCCGACAGGAACGCGTAGGCGCGGTTCAGATCCTCGGCCTTGCGGCGTTTGGCATAAGGCATCCGCAGGACGCGCCCCAGCAACTGCTCGACGTCCACCGCGCTCTGGATCCGCGAGACCGAGCAGAACGCATAGGCGAAGGAACAATCCCAGCCCTCCTTCAGCGCCTCGACGGTGATGACGTATTCAATCGGACATTTCGGATCGAACAGGTTGATGCCGTCCAGTTCGCGCTGATCGCCGGTGGCCACGGCGATCTTGTGTTCGGGGATCTGCTCGACCTCCATCAGGTGCTTCTTCAGCACCTCGACCGTCACCTCCTGGTTCTTGGGCTGCGCCTGGAACAGGACGATGGGTCGGATGTACGCCGTGTCCTTCTCGGCTTCCTCAGCCAACGACGCCCGTGACGCGATCGCCCCGTTCACAGCGTTCTGCCAGGTGTCGTGCTCGGACAGCATGATCGGCAGCTTGATCATCTCCTCGAGCTTCAGCTCCTGCGCCGTGACACTGTGCAGGATGTTCGAGTTGAGCCGCGGCGTCGCCGTGAACTCGATGATCGCCGACGGATTGACCCGCGCCTGCATTTCGCGCGTCAGGCCGGTGACCGCGTTGTGCGCTTCGTCCACGATCATCAGCGGCCGGTGGACATGCATCAGATTGGCGAAGGAGAACTTCACGCCGCCGCCTTCCAGCGCTTCCAGCCCCGGCAAGGTTTTGGGCAGCGCCGTGAAGTGCGGCTCCATGTTCTCGTTGTGGGAATAGACCTTGCGGCCCTCGGTGTTCGAGACCCGCAGCGTCTGGATCGTGCCCACGACGATGCAGCAATGGTCGCGGATGTCGTGCGGGCGGATATGCGTGAAGTCCGAGATGTCGAACACGCGCACCCGGCCGTCGAAGGCCTCGTCCAGCGCCTGCCGATAGGGGTGGCGGGCGTTTTTCAGCGCCTCGGCCGTCTGAAGCCGGATCGTGTTCGACGGCACCAGCCACAGGACCATCGGATAGTCCTTCTCCACCCAGGCGTCGCGAGCGATGCCGATGGAGTGGGCTCCGAGGATCGTCTTGCCGCCCCCGGTGGGCAGGCGCAGGCAGACATAGGGAACGGCCGGCAGCTCGGCGAGCGGCGTGTAGGTGCCGCCGTACCGGCCGAGCCGCTTGGCCTGGTCCGGCTCCTTGGTGATCGCCTCGTACGCGCCCTTCGGGCCCGCGACGCGCGCCTCTTCGAAGAAGCGGCGGAGAACGGAGAGAGTATCGGTCTGGTATTGCTTCAGTTTCATCAGATGCCCCCTCAGGCCCGCGCTTTGACGTCGTAGGGCGTCTGCTTGAAGGTGATGCGCTCGCGGTCGAGCGTCGCGAGAGTCAGCCGGGCTTGTTCGCCATAGACGGTCAGCGGGCCGTCGAAATCCGGCGCCAGCTTGGCGATATCCTCACGGATTAGGGCGAGGGTCGCGCGGGTCAGCACGTTGCCGCCACCCGGCTTCTTGTCGCCAAGGATGCCGTTGTAGAGCAGCGCGTAGGCATGGCCGTCCTCGATACCGAGCAGCGGGCTGTCACCACTGCCATCCCATGGCCGATCAGTCTCCGAGAACCAGACATGCGCCGCCAGGACCGGAAAGCGGATGTCCTGCCGGATGTGGCCGTCCTCGTCGAAGACGGGCGGGCCGAGCCGATAGAAGCGGAACCCGCCGCCGCCTTGCCAACCCACCGCCTCGGAAATCCCGCCCGGTTCGCCCTCAATGACCTTTTGCAGGCGTGGCGCGCAGTGGGACACCGCGTGCTCTCCCATCTCGATGCCGATGTAACGGCGACCCATCTTGTGAGCGACAGAGGCCGTTGTTCCCGAGCCGAGGAAGGAGTCGAGAACGATATCTCCTCGATCGGTGCAGGTCTCGAAGATGCGCGCAATCAGCTGCTCCGGTTTTACAGTTGCGAACGTCTCTACGCTTGCAAGCAGTGATCTTTGATGAGCTTTCGCTTGCCGTGAGGTCTTTACATCGAGCAGAATCGTAGGGTGAGGGCGCGTGGGCGTCTCTGGCGCGAACTCCCGTGCATAAGGGACCCATACGGTCTCGCCGTTTCTTTCGCGCTGTTTCCAAACAAGCCTGTTCTCGCGCCTTAGCTTTTCGACGCCTGCCTTGCTGAAGGCCCAATTGGCTTCCCGGCCGTCGTCGTGAATCGGCAAAACCATCGTCCCGTCAGGAGCCTCAATCTCGTAGAACATCGTAGGTCGATCTTCACGGAGGCTGTTGGCGCCATTCTTCTTCACGAGTCGATCACGATGCGGACGCGGCTCTTCCTCACTCGTCCGGTAAGATTCAAGAATCGACAGGTCTGCTTTCTTCTTGAACGGGGCTCGCTCTGAATTGCGTTCGTAGCAAAGTATGTATTCGTGATCCGGCGTGACCGGGACCTTGTTATCGTTCGGACTATCGACCTTTTGCCAAATGAAGGACGTGTAGAAGTTTCGACGCCCAAACACCTCGTCCATGATGACTTTGAGGTAGTGCCCCTCGTTGTCGTCGATGGACACCCAGATCGTGCCATCCTCGGCGAGAAGATCGCGGAGCAGTTCCAGCCGGGGCCACATCATGGCGAGCCATTGCGTGTGCTCGAGGTTGTCGTCGTAGTGCTCGAAGGCGGAGCGCGTGTTGTAGGGCGGGTCGATATAGATACATTTCACCCGACCGGCATAGAAGGGCAGCAGGGCCTTCAGCGCTTCCAGGTTGTCGCCCTGGATCAGCATGTTGCCCGCGCCACCGTCGCCCGCCGACAGATCCGGGACTTCCTCCAGCAGGCGATAGGGCACGTGCTGTGCCGTGCGGATGTCCTCGTCCCGTGTCAGCCAGTTCAGTATCGGCATGCGCTACCGCTCGTCCTCTCGTTTCTTGTTGGAGGGTTCCACGGTCCGGCCGGTCAGCCGCTGGTACTCTTCGACCGCAAGGACGACGACCACCGGACGCCCATGCTTCTCGACCACCACGGGCTCGGCCCGCGCCTCGTCGATCAACTGGCCGAAGTGATGCTTGGCCTCACGGGCAGACACGGCCTTCATGGGCCCCTCCCTGATTTGTGGTCAGAATGGTCACAATACAGCGATGAGGTCAACGACCGGCGGCTCTGCGACTGTCAGATCACGGAGTTCGACGCCGGGGGCATTTCGACCGGATGGAACCGGGATAGGAGTCCGCGCGGACACAGGTAAAAATGGCCTATAGAACAGATGCTTGAAAGCTTTTCACCAAAACTGTGCAGTCAACAGGTCCGGAGAATATCGGCCCGGAGAGAACGCGTGTGCGCCCTTCCGGGCATGGGCCGGTTAACAGCCCCACCCGCATAACCCTCGAAATCAACGAGAAAATCCGGCCGCAGCCGGATCGGGAGAACGCTTTCACGAGGGCAAGTGGCGGAGGGAATGGGCCTGAAAGACAACCTTCTCCACCCTAAGTCATTGTTTTCGTTATAGTGACATTGGGATCGTTACCACACTGCAGCTCGCATCAGTCCGCATCCTCCTTTCCTCCATGTCCATAGAGGCTAGCACTCTGGTGGGCCCGATCTTGTCGCTCGAACTCGAGCGTCGAGTGCGTGATGCCGAATTCGCTCTCAAGCGCCCGCTTTATCGCGTGCTTGATGTCCTCGAGGCGATCCCATGCATTCACCTCGACCACCACATGTGTGTCGAGCGCAGCAGCATGCTCTTCCATCTGCCAGAAATGGGCGTGGTGGATGTCAGCCACCCCGTCGATGCCACGCATCGCGGCGACAACGGCGTCGTTGTCGATGTCCGGCGGGCTGCCGAGCATCAGGGTCCTGATCGGCCCACCGATCTCGGTCAAAGCCAAGTAGAGGATATAGAGCGCGATGCCGATGGTGATCGCCGGATCGACCCACCGCATGTCGTAAAGGATGATCAGCGCGCCACCCACGATCACGGCGACCGATGCCAGGGCGTCCGACAGGTTGTGCAGGAAAAGGGCACGGATGTTCACGCTGCCATTCTGCATCGAATAGGTGAGCAGCGCCGTCAGCGTGTCCACCACCAGCGCGACACCGCCGAGGATGACCACGGTCCAGCCAGCGACCTGGGGCGGGTCGATCATCCGCATGCCGCCCTCGTAGATGAGGTAGAAGCCAACGAGGATCAGCGTGGTGTAGTTGATCAGAGCGGCGACGATTTCGATGCGGCCGTAACCGAAGGTCATCCTCTCGTCAGCGGGCCGCCGCGCGATCTTGCGCGCAGCGAAGGCGATCACGAGGGACGCCATGTCGGAGAAGTTGTGCAGCGCATCGGCGATCAGGGCGAGGCTGCCGGACAGGATGCCACCGACGATCTGGGCGACCGTCAAAAGCGCGTTCGCCCAGATCGCAATGGAAACTCGTCGGTCGCCGGACTTGGGGTCGATATGTGCGTGGCCATGGTCGTGAGACATCGTGTTCTCGCTTAAGTCTTGCCGTCATCTTGATGGACCGCCTTGTGGTGCTCGCCATGCGCGTCGCGCAGGATTTCGATACCGCCCCAGGCGGCGACGCCGGCGACCGCGATACCGACCACCAGATCGGGCCAATTGCTGCCCAGCCACCAGACCAGACCGCCTGCGACGAGAATCCCGCCGTTCGAAATGAAGTCATTGAGACTGAATGTGTTAGCCGCTCGGACGTTGACGTCGGGATCCTCGAGCCGACCAAGGAGCCAGATGCAGATACCATTAACGACCGCGGCCATGAGCGCCATGGAGATCATGAGCGGGCCGAGTGGTTCGGAACCGGTGTAGAAACGGCGGACGGCATCAATCAGGATACCGGCCGCGAAGATCAGCAGCAGCCCCCCCGACACGTTAGCGGCCGCATGCTTCCATTTGTCCGAACGAGACAGGGCGAAAAGGCTGATGGCGTACACGAAGCTGTCGGAGGTGTTGTCCAGACCGTTGGCGATCAGCGCACTGGAGTCGCCCAATGCACCTGTCGCAAAAAAGCCGATGGCGATGGCCGCATTCAGCAGCAGAACCGTCCAGAGCGTACGGCGCTGACGTTCATCCGGATCCTTTGGCAGTTCTTTGGCCATCAGGTTCGCCTCCGTTCGTGCCGGCCGTCGGATCAAGGCGGCCTCATCTGCCCTGCATGCGCAAGCCACTCGATCCTCGCCAGAAAAGAAGCAGGCCTGCTGCCCCAAGAATCGGCCGAGAGGCAGTTCTAATTCCTCTAGTCGCTGGAGGTTCAAGGGCTGCGTGCGAATTCATGTCTAGACGCCGCGCGGGGCGAGCAGGATCAGGGCCGCGCCCGCAAGGCAAACGACGCCGCCTGTGAGATCCCAGCGGTCTGGTCGCTCGCCTTCGGCCAGCCACATCCAGGCGACCGACGCCACGATGTAGACGCCCCCGTAGGCTGCGTAGGCGCGGCCGGCGAAGGCCGAGTCAATCTGCGCCAGGAGCCAGCCAAAGGCGATCAGGCTCGCAACGCCTGGAACCAGCCAAACCGCTGAGGCGCCGAGACGCCACCAAGCCCAGATCGCGAAACAGCCCGCAATTTCGGCCAGAGCCGCAGCGGCATAAATCGCCAAGGTCGGCAGCGCCGTCATTCGGCGGCCCCGGACGTCCTGTGGTCCTGCGCGCAATGTGAATGATCGCTCAGCACCTCGATCACGCGGCAGTCGGCCACGGTGCCCTGTGCGCACTGCGTGATCATGCGCTCGAGCTCTGCCTTCAGCGCCGTCAGCCGCACGATCCGGGCTTTGACGGTGGTGAGCTGTTTCTTCGCGATGACGTCGGCGGCTGCGCAGGATTGATCGGGCTCATCGGAGAGGCTCAGAAGGTCCCGGATAGCGTCCAGCGGAAACCCGAGCTCGCGCGCGTGGCGGATGAAGGCCAGCCGATCCAGTGCCGACTGCCCATAGAGCCGCTGGTTCCCGGCACTGCGATCTGGCTCCGGCAGGAGCCCGATCTGCTCGTAGTAGCGGATCGTCGGAACCTTCACGCCGGCCGCTTCGCCCAATTTTCCGATGGTGAGCATCAGATTTCCTCTTGAAGCTATAGCTACTAGAGACCTTAGGTTCCCGACTCAGCAAATACAATGTTGCCCGCTGGGCGGGTTGGAAGGGCGTGATGACGGCGAACGACAGTGCAACCTACGAATGGACGGTTTCCGGGATGGACTGTGCGTCGTGCGCCGGCAAGGTCCGGGGTGCGGTCGAACGCCTGCCTGGCGTGAGCGACGTCGATGTGGCGCTGATGACCGAGCGGCTTCGGCTGACTCTGGATGAAGGGCAGACCCCTCGCAACCAGATCGAAGCAATCGTCAAGCGGCTCGGCTACGGGATCGCGGCGAAAGGATCGAGCCCCGATCGGAAAGGCTTCGTGCTGCCGGACGATGAGCAAGCGTCCCGTGCGGACGGCTCGCGAGATGCCGCAGGACTCGAGCCCAACGCTGGATCGACAGGGCCCGAGAGCGGTCCCGGGCCCGGTTCGCGTTGGTATCAGACCGCGAAGGGCAGACTGGTGATCGGCACCGGTCTCCTCCTCGCGGCGGCATGGGCCGTGAAACTGCTCGCCTCCCAGGATGTGGCAACGTGGGCATTCATCCTCGCGACGCTCATTGGTGTCGCCCCTATCGCACGCCGCGCCGTCGCGTCCGCCAGAGCGGGGATGCCGTTCACGATCGAGATGCTGATGACAATCGCCGCCAGCGGCGCGCTCGTCATCGACGCCGCCGAGGAAGCGGCGCTCGTCGTCTTCCTCTTCGCCGTCGGGGAGGTTCTCGAAGGTGTTGCGGCGAACAAGGCCCGCGACGGGATCCGGGCGCTCGCTCGTCTGGTACCGAAGACCGCGATCCTGGAGATCGGCGGCCGGACTCGGGTGATACCAGCCGACCAGCTGCAGGTGGACCAGATCGTTCTGGTGCGCCCGGGAGACCGGGTCCCGGCAGATGGCGAAGTTATCGAGGGCACCTCGGGCGTCGATGAGAGCGCCGTCACGGGCGAGAGTGTGCCGAAGCTGAAGGAACCCGGTGCCTCCGTCTTTGCCGGCTCCATCAATTCCGAGGCGGCGCTGCGTGTTCGGGTCACCAAGTCGGCCGAGGACAACACCATTGCCCGTATCATCCGGCTGGTCGAGGAAGCGGAAAGCGCCCGGGCCCCGACCGAGCGCTTCATCGACCGTTTCAGCCGCATCTACATGCCGGCCGTCGTCGGAGTTGCGGTGCTGGTGGCCATCGTCCCGCCCCTCGCGTTCGGGCAAGGCTGGGATACGTGGATCTACCGGGCGCTCGCGCTTCTCCTGATCGGATGCCCCTGCGCGCTGGTGATCTCGGTACCGGCTTCCATCGCCTCTGCGCTTTCTTCAGGCGCGCGTCGCGGGCTGCTGATGAAAGGAGGCGCCGTGATCGAGGCCGCGGCGGCCACCACGCATGTCGCATTCGACAAGACCGGAACCCTGACCCACGGACGGCCGCGCGTCACGGACGTGGTGCCGATCTCGGGATCGGAGACAGAGGTGCTGGCGCTGGCTGCCGCCGTCGAAGCGGGGTCGAGCCATCCTCTGGCGGAGGCGATCCTGTCCCGCGCGGAAGCTGCGGGAGCGCCGTTCCTGGCCGCGACCGCCGCCAAAGCGCTTCCGGGCAAAGGGGCCGAAGCAGTCGTTGAGGGTGAAACCGCCTGGGTGGGCTCTCCACGGTTCGCCCGGGAGCGCGGTGTGTTGGACGACCACGCGCTCCGGGCGGTGGTCGGCATGGAAGATGAAGGCAAGACAGTCGTCGCGGTCTTCCGCCGGAGCCAGTTGGTCGGACTCGTAGCGCTCCGGGACGAACCCCGAGAGGATGCCGCCCGCGCGGTGCAGCAACTCAAGGCGCTTGGCATCGCGTCTGTGATGCTGACCGGCGACAACCGGCGCACGGCAGCAGCCATTTCCGCTGGGCTGGGCATTGACCATCGCGCCGAATTGATGCCCGAAGGCAAGGTCGCGGCGATCCGTGAGATGACCGCCAGGGACCGCGTGATGATGGTGGGCGACGGCATCAACGATGCCCCTGCGCTCGCCACCGCCCACATCGGAGTTGCCATGGGCTCCGGAACGGACGTCGCGCTTGAAACCGCCGACGCCGCGATCCTGCGCAATCGCGTGACCGATGTGGCCGGCAAGATTCGCCTTGCTCGCGCAGCCATGGCGAACATCAGGCAAAATGTGGCGATCGCGCTCGGCCTCAAGGCGGTGTTTCTGGTGACGACGATCCTCGGCATTACCGGGCTGTGGATCGCGATCCTTGCAGATACCGGCGCGACGGTGCTCGTCACACTGAACGCGCTGCGGCTTCTTGCGTTTGATCCGGAACGTGAGGCCTGAGATCAGATCATCGGCAGGGCGATGGTTCCGCTGCCATGCCGCAGGGCCGAGCGCTGAGAACATAAACCTCGGGGTACTGTTCCGCCGCGAGTGCTCAACATGCTGCAACTGGAATCGGGCTTCTGCTCGGTTTCGCGCTGGTGGCCGCCATCTGGTCGCGCACCACTACGGGGCTATTGGCCGTCCGGGGCGTGAAGCCGAACTCGAAAGAGAGACCGCAGGCGGCGATCATGGTGGCGTTCGTCGGGCTGCTCGCGCTCCACACGATTGAAATCCTGGCTTTCGCCGCAGTCTACAGGGCGCTGCAGGGCTGGGGCGTGGGAGGCTTCGACGGCAGCTACGACCCATGCTGGAGCGGCCTGATCTACTTCTCCGGCGTCAACTTCGCCACGCTCGGGTACACGCAGATCGAGGCAACCGGGCCGATACGGATGGTCAACATGATGCAGTCGCTCGGCGGCTTCATGGTGCTGACCTGGTCGGCGACGTTCCTCTAACTCGGTCTGCGAACTGGCCTGGCGCGAGTAGCAGCCGACGACCATGGGGAATGTCAGTTTGCCTCCGACACCCTCTCTTGGTATCGGCGCTCGCGCTCTGGCCATGTGCTCTTGATGTAGTCGAGAACGGCGCGGATGTCCGCGTCGCTCAGCACGTCTGCGAAGCCGGGCATGTCGCTCTCGTATCCGCCGCCGACCACGGCGGCGGTGCCTTCCCTAACGATGCGGAACAGGACATCGTCAGGATGGTGCCAGGTGTGGCCGCTGGCGTCGTGGGGTGGCGCCGGCAACCGGCCGGACGGAAGCGGCGAGCGCCAGCCCGGCTGGCCCTCCAGTTCCGCGCCGTGGCAGGCGGCGCACTGATCCGCATAGATCTGGCGTCCTTGCGCGATGATGTCCGCCGACGCCACGGCGGTGGATGCGGTACCGGCATAACGCCAGCCAGCAAAGACCGCGAGGATCACACCTCCGACGACCAGACCGATCACGACAGTATTTCGGAGAGCTTTTTTCAAGACGTCTATCCCCGATCACTGCGGAATAACATTCGCGTTTGGTCGAGACCACGTTGTGCCAGCGGCGAGGCGCCTGCGACAATGGACATTCTCGTGAGCAATGCCTATCTTTGCAGCATGCTCGAACGTGTCGTCACCATGCTTGCCATACTCGCGATCACCGTGGTGACGACGGTGACCTCCGCGCATGCGACACGCATGAGCATGAATTCCGGTGTGGATCACGCGATGCATGTCGCCGACATGATGCACTCTCCGGTCATTTCGGGCTTCGACTGTGACGCTGGAGAGCACTGTGGATCGGCCGATGCCGAGATGTGCGAGTTCGTATGCGCAGGCCTCTCTGCCTTCCTGACGTCGGCAGGCGAGGAAGCCGGGCACGCCTACGGCGCCGCCAGTCATGACGTCCCGTCCGCGGCAATCCACGTCAGCCGTGCGCCGGGACTGAACGAACGACCTCCCAAGCTCCGTCTCCTCTGAGCGCGCCCGGGCAGACGCCCGAGGCGCCCCATCGGTATTGATGAACGGGACGGAAGTCCCGAGGAGACGACCATGAACATGCTTTCTCGACGCGGCTTTCTTGCCGCAAGTGCGGCCGCCATTGGCGCTGCACACTTGCCCCGCATCGCCTTCGCGCAAGGGGTGGCGCCGATCAGCCTCTCCGCTGCGACGCGCACGCTCGACATCGACGGTCGCGCTGCCACGGTCTTCGGGCTTGCCGGCCCCGGCGGTCAGGGACTGATCCTCGACCCCGGCCAGAGGTTCCGGGTCGATCTGACCAACGACCTGGACGTCGGTACCATCATCCACTGGCACGGACAGATCCCGCCCAACGCGCAGGACGGTGTGCCGGACATGCCGATGCCCCTCCTCGCACCGGGTGAAACCCGATCCTACGACTTCGAGGCACGGCCCGGCACGCACTGGATGCACAGCCATGTGCCCACCCAGGAGATGCAGCTGCTCGCCGCGCCGCTGATCGTGCGCTCGGCCGAGGACGTTGCTGCCGACCGGCAAGACGTCGTGATGTTCCTTCATGACTTCTCCTTCAAGGCCCCCGAGGAGGTTCTGGCCGAGATCGGCGCAGGTCATGGCGGCGGGCACGGCGCGGGCCATGGTGCCGGTGCATTGCCCGATCAGGGCGCTCCCATGGGAGGCATGGGGGCGATGCAGGGCATGGATCACGGGGCCATGGGCCATGGCGCCACGGGCGGCATGCCGATGGGCAACATGCCCCGAATGGGCGGGATGATGGGTATGGGCGGCCAGATGGGCGGCATGGCCATGGACCTGAACGACTATGACTGGGACGCCTATCTCGCCAATGACCAGACCCTGTCGGACCCGGAGGTGGTCCAGGTCGAGCGCGGTGGCCGTATCCGGCTTCGGGTCATCAACGCCGCTGCGGCGACGGTATTCTGGATCGAGACCGGCGGTGCCGAGGCGCGGCTGGTCGCGGTAGATGGGCACGCGGTCGAACCTCTCGCCGGCACGCGGTTCGGTCTGGCAATGGGCCAGCGTCTGGACATCGAGATCGACCTGCCGCACGAAGGCGGCGCCTGGCCGATCCTCGCCCTGCGCGAAGGCGCGCGCGAGCGCACCGGCCTGATCCTCGCCACGCAGGGTGCCGAAGTGCGGCGTCTCGATGCAATGGCGGATGCCGAAGCGCCCGCGTTCGACACCGATCTGGCGCAGGAGGCGCGCCTCATCGCGCTGGACGCTCTGCCGGATCGACCCGTGGACCGCAGCCAGATGCTGATGCTGGGCGGTTCGATGCAGCCGTACGTCTGGACGATAAACGGGGCAGTCTGGGGCCAGCACCAGCCGATCACCGCACGCAGCGGTGAGCGGGTCGTGCTGTCGTTCCACAACATGTCGATGATGGCGCACCCGATGCATCTGCACGGCCATGTGTTCCAGGTCGTCGGGCTGAACGGGCGTCGGGTCGCCGGTGCACTACGCGACACGGTTCACGTGCCACCGATGTCGATGGTCGATGTCGCCCTCGATGTCGGTGAGGCCGCCCGATGGATGCTGCATTGCCACCACATGCCGCACCTTACGACGGGGATGATGACCGAATTCGCGGTCACGGCGTCCGTCTGATCCCAGCGGGTCGTCCGGACATGGCGCCCCGCCCGGCACCGATCCTGGTCTGTCCTGCCCCATGTTGTCGTGAGGGCCGGCCAAAAGACGCACCCTGCGGGTAAAAATCAGGAGGATGAGATGATGAACTGGAACGACATGGGCCCCGGAATGGGTTTCGGAATGGGGTTTGGCTGGCTCTTCGGCCTGCTGATCCTCGTGCTGCTGGTTTTGGCCATAGCAGCGCTGATCAAGTATCTTCGGAAATAGAAAAAAGGAGTTGGCAATGACCTACACGATCAATCGAATGTTCCCCGACGCCGGTATCGACGACGTCGACGCTCGCGCGCGGAAGGCCCTCACCGACCACGGCTTCGGCATCCTGACCGAGATCGACGTCAAGGCGACGATGAAGAAGAAGCTAGATGTCGAGATGCCCGCCTACCGCATCCTCGGCGCCTGCAACCCCAAGATGGCGCATCAGGCCATCGGGATCGAACCGCGCGTCGGTGCGATGCTGCCATGCAACGTCATCCTGCGCGAGGTCGACGGTGGCGTGGAAGTCAGCGCCATCGATCCTGTGGCGTCGATGCAGGCGATTGAGAACGCCGAACTGACGGCCGTGGCGGGCGAGGTGCGCGACCTCCTGGCGAAGGCCGTCGCGGCGGTCTGAGATGAGCCTGCGCGCCGCCATCCTCACGGGCCTAGCGATCCTCGGGATCGGACTGCTCGCTGTCTGGCAGTTCGCGCCTTCGGTGTTCGCCGAGGCGCGCAGCCTCCTGGACGTCGAGCGTCTGGAAATGCTGGTGGCGCGCGCCGGTCTCTGGGGGCCGGTCCTGATCGTCACGCTCATGACCGTCGCGGTCGTGGCCAGCCCCATCCCGAGCGCGCCGATCGCACTGGCGGCCGGAGCGGCCTACGGACATCTCTGGGGGACCGTGCAGGTCGTCATCGGCGCCGAGCTCGGGGCGCTGATCGCCTTCTGTCTCGCACGGGTTCTGGGGCATGATGTCTTGCGGCGGGTGTTCGGTGATCGCGTCGATGCCGGGCTTCTCGGCTCGCAGACCGCGTTGACGGCGACGGTCTTTGCCAGCCGCCTGATGCCCTTCGTGTCCTTCGACATGATCAGCTACGCGGCCGGACTGAGCCGATTGCACGCCTGGCGTTTCGCCTTCGCAACATTGGCGGGGATCATCCCGGCAAGCTTCCTGCTGGCCCATTTCGGCGGTGAGGCGGTTAGCGGAGACCTCGGCCGCGCGACATGGGCGGTGCTCGGACTCGGGCTTGTGACGGGGCTGCCGCTGCTCTGGGTGGCGCTGCGGCAAAAGCCTGAAAAGGAAAATCCATGACGAAAAGCGATTACGAGAAGAACAGCATCACCCTGCCTGGCGCGGTCGCCATGGGCACCGGCGTGATGATCGGCGCGGGCATCTTCGCGCTGACCGGGCAGATCGCCGAATTGGCCGGGCCTCTCTTCCCGCTCTCGTTTGTCGTCGGCGCCATCGTGACAGCCTTCAGCGCCTACACCTACATCAAGATGTCGAACGCATACCCGTCTGCGGGCGGCATCGGGATGATCCTGAAGAAAGCCTACGGACCAACGACGGTCGCGGCGGGCGCCGCTCTCCTGATGGCGCTATCGATGGTCATCAACGAAAGCCTCGTCGCGCGCACCTTCGGAACCTACACCCTGCGAGCCTTCGGCGGTGATCCGGACAGCGTTCTCGTCCCAATCCTCGGCGTCGGGCTGATCGTCTTCGCCTGGCTCGTGAATGTGTCGGGCAACCGGTCCGTCGGGCTGTTCTCCATCGTCATGGCCGTACTCAAGGTGGGCGGCATCGCGCTGTTCGGGGCAGCCGGCCTCTGGGCGAGCGGCATCTCGTTCGAGGCGACGGGTGGAGACATGGGCGCCACCGGCTTCGTGGCGTCGGTTGCGCTGTCGATCCTGGCCTTCAAGGGCTTCACCACCATCACCAACAGCGGCGCAGAGGTCACCGACCCGCACCGCAATGTGGGCCGGGCCATCATCTGGTCGATTGCCATCTGCGTCGTCGTCTATCTGCTGGTGGCCTTCGCGGTCGGCTCCAGCCTGCCGCTCGACCGTATCGTGGCGGCGAAGGACTACGCGTTGGCCGAAGCGGCCCAGCCCTCCCTCGGTCAGACCGGCTTCTACCTGACGGTGGCGCTGGCGCTGGTGGCCACGGCGTCAGGTCTGATCGCCAGCGTGTTCGCGGTCTCGCGGATGCTGGCGATGCTGACCGACATGAAAATGATCCCGCACAGCCATTTCGGGATGCCGGGCGCAATCAAGGACCACACGCTCGTCTACACCGTCGTGATCGCAGGATTCCTGACAATTTTCTTCGACCTCAGCCGGATCGCTTCGCTCGGGGCCTTCTTCTATCTGGTGATGGACATGATCATCCACTTCGGCGTGTTCCGGCATCTGCGCGAGGAAATCGGCGCTCGGGGCTGGGTGTTGCTGACGGCAATCGCCTTCGATTCCGTGGTCCTAGCCGCCTTTGCCGGGATGAAGTGGCAGTCCGACCCCTTGATCGTCGTCCTGGGTGCGATCGGCATGGCGCTGGTGTTCCTGTTTGTCGGGATCTTCCTCGCACGCAATCCCGCCCCGGAAGATGCTCACGACCACCAATGAAAGAGCTTGAGCTTCCAACGGCTGGAGGCTGCAAGCTGAAACGAAATACTGAAAGGCTGGCAAAACATGGAGCATGATCACCAACACGCGGCGCCCGATATCCCGGCGGGGACAGAGACGGCGAAGGACCCGGTCTGCGGGATGACGGTCGCGGTCAAGACGGACGGGCGTCACGCCGCGTTCCAGGGCGAGACCTTTCATTTCTGCTCGGAGAAATGCCAGACGAAGTTCGAGGCGGATCCGTGGTTCTACGCCTCCGGCAGGGCTGCCGGGCAGAAGAAGGCTGCTCCGGCCAACGTCCAGTACACCTGTCCGATGCACCCCGAGATCGTCCGGGATGCGCCGGGTTCCTGCCCGATCTGCGGCATGGCGCTGGAGCCGATGGTTCCCTCGGACGAGCCGAGCGAGGAGTTGACCGACTTCACCCGCCGGATGTGGATTTCGGCGGCGGCGGCGGTGCCGCTCATCATCCTGACGATGGGTGAACTGGTCGCGCTGCCAGTGCGTGAGTGGATCGGGCATCAGACCGCAAGTTATCTCGAGTTCGTGCTGGCAACGCCGATCATCCTCTGGGCCGCCTTGCCTTTCTTCCGACGCGGCTGGGACTCCATTGTGAACCGCAGCCCAAACATGTGGACGCTGATCAGCATCGGCGTGGCGGCGGCCTACCTTTACTCGCTCGTCGCGACGTTCCTGCCGGGGGTGTTTCCGGAACAGTACCAGATGGGCCACGGCGTCGGCACCTATTTCGAGGCGGCGGTGGTGATCGTCGCGTTGGTCTTCGTGGGCCAGGTGCTGGAACTCCGAGCGCGAGAACGCACCGGGGATGCGATCCGCGCGCTTCTGGATCTGGCGCCGAAGACCGCGCGGCGCATCCTGCCGGACGGCACTGAATACGATGCGCCGCTGGAGAACATCATGGAGGGCGACCGGCTGCGGGTCCGTCCCGGCGACGCCATTCCGGTCGACGGCACGGTGATCGAGGGCCGCTCGTCGCTGGACGAAAGCATGCTGACCGGCGAGTCAATGCCGGTGGAAAAGGGGCCGGGGGATGAGGTGACGGGCGCCACGATCAACAAGAACGGCTCTCTGGTCATGGAGGCAGGCAAGGTCGGGTCCGATACCGTGCTGGCGCAGATCGTGGCGATGGTGTCGAACGCGCGGCGGTCCCGGGCGCCGATCCAGGGGCTGGCCGACCGGGTGTCGGCGATATTCGTGCCGACGGTGGTGGTCATCGCCATCGTCGCCTTCGTGGTCTGGCTGATCTTCGGCCCGGAGCCCGCGCTGGTCTTCGCAATCGCCTCGGCCGTGTCGGTCCTCATCATCGCCTGCCCCTGCGCGCTGGGGCTGGCGACACCGATCTCCATCACCACGGCGGCGGGGCGCGGCGCACAGGCGGGCGTGCTGATCAAGGATGCCGAGGCGCTGGAGCGCATGGCAGCGGTCGATACGCTGATCGTCGACAAGACCGGCACGCTGACCATGGGCAAGCCGAAGCTGACCGATACGGTTGCGCTCGGGGACGTCACCGAGACCGACCTGTTGTCGCTGGCCGCAGCGCTGGAGCGTGGCTCGGAACACCCGCTGGCTGAGGCGATTGTCGAGGGAGCCGAGGCGCAGGGTGCGCCGCGTCAGGAGGCCACGGACTTCGACGCCGTCACTGGCAAGGGCGTACAGGGCCGGGTCGGTGGGCGCGCGGTGGCGCTAGGCAACGCGGCGATGATGCGGGAGATGGGGCTCGACACCGCGCAGGCCGAGTCAAAGGCCGACACCCTGCGCGTCGAGGGCAAGACGGCGATGTTCGTCGCGCTTGACGGCGCGCTCGTCGGCATCGTGGCGGTCGCCGACCCGATCAAGGAGAGTACCGCGCAGGCCATTCGGGAACTTCATGCCCAAGGGCTAAGGGTGATCATGGCGACGGGTGACAACGAACGCACGGCGCAGGCGGTGGCGGGCAAGCTCGGCATCGACGAGGTGCGCGCAGGCATCCTGCCCGAGGCCAAGAAGGACCTGATCGACCAGTTGCGCCGCGACGGCCACAAGATCGCCATGGCGGGCGACGGGGTGAACGACGCCCCCGCGCTCGCCGCCGCCGATGTCGGCATCGCCATGGGCACCGGGGCCGATGTTGCGATGGAAAGCGCAGGCATCACCCTGCTGGGCGGCGACCTGATGGGCATCGTGCGGGCGCGCAAGCTCGCCCGCGCCACCCTGCGGAACATCAAGCAGAACCTGTTCTTCGCCTTCGCCTACAACGCGCTTGGCGTCCCCATCGCCGCCGGGCTGCTTTACCCTGTCACCGGACTTCTGCTCTCGCCGATGATCGCGGCGGCGGCGATGAGCCTGTCGTCGGTCTCGGTGATCACCAACGCCCTGCGGCTCAGGCGGGTCGACCTCTGATCTGCCAGCCCACACATCCAACCTCGAAAGGAACATCAGATGACCCAAGACATGTTTTCCCGCCGCAAGCTCCTGATCGGCACAGCTGCGCTGGCGGCTGCGTCGCCCTTGAGGGCTCTGGCGCAAGGCGCCGGTCCGGCGATCCACGTGATGAAGGACCCCAACTGCGGCTGCTGCTCGGCTTGGATCGAGATCCTCGAGAACGACGGCTTCGCCGTCACGACCGAGGCGAGCGCCGGGACGCTTCTGATGCGCTACAAGCTGGACAACGGCATCCCGCAGGAGATGGTCTCCTGCCATACGGGTCGTGTGGATGGTTACATTATCGAGGGTCACGTCCCTGTTGCCGACATTCGCCGTCTCCTGCTGGAACGCCCCGACGCGGTCGGCCTCGCAGTGCCAGGCATGCCCTACGGCTCGCCCGGGATGGGACCGGAAAGCCAGCGCGAGGCCTACGACGTGTTTCTGATCCGGCGCGACGGATCGAACGAGGTCTTTACCAGCTACGCTGCTGCCTGACCTTGAGGCTCCAATTCGGCTCTTGATCAGGGGCGAGAACACATACGGACCTGATCCCGGATCACGGCGTAGTCGCTCAGCATCTCGGCGATGGCCGACCCGTGCGGCAGCCGCGCGAGCTCCTCGGCTGCGCGCGCCTGGAACTCGCGGCTGTACTCTACCACGGGCGGGCAGACGGTCGCGATGCCGGGCTCAGAACCGACCGTTGCGCAGCCGCTCAGCAAGCTCGTCGCGAGACCTAGGACGACGAGCCGTCGCCTCGAGCATCTGGCGTTGGACATCATTGGCTTTCTCCGTGGTCTGAAGGCGTTCAGCGAGGCGTCCCGCTCGCTCGCCGGACCGCCGAAGCGAAAGCAGGAACAGGAGCAGGGCGAGGATGATGGCGCCGTAGCGCAAAGCGGCCCGCATCCATGGGCTGGCGGCGAACCCGATCAGGAGCGGGGCCATCACCGCTGCCCTCGGCGCCAGTCATCGAGACGCGCGTAGATCGTGACCGCGATGCCGCCAAGCGCCACGGCGATGAATACCCAACGCAACGTGTCGAGATACGGCACAAGCGGCAAGATCGCGGTCTGGGTCTCGGCCAGCACCTGCTGCGCCACCTCGACGCCCGCCGCGCCCAGCGTCGCCACACCGGCTGCCCCACCGCCTTTCATGGTGCGGCTGTCAGCCAGCACCTCGCGCGCGGGCGGCGTCTCGGCTGCAAATGCCGTCGCCCGGACCGGGAAGCGCTCGCCCCACTGACGCGCCGGGCCGAGGTCGACGTGGATGAAGCCCGAGCGCGGATAGAAGCCGAAGCCGAGGAACCCGACCTCGCGGGCCGCCGCCTCGAAGGCCACCGGGTCGTGGTTCGCCATGGCGATGTCGAAGGCGGCGCCGTCGAGGTGCTTGGAGCGGGTCGCGCCGCCGACGGCCCGGTTGTGCTCGGGGCTGCGATAGGCGGAGCGGACGATGAGCGGCTTGCCCAGCCGGTCGCGCAGCGCCTGCAGCTTGTCGAGCGCGGGCTCGTTGATCAGCAGCTTGCCAGTGCCCCGGCAGGCGATCTCGGCCGGGCTGAAGTTCGGCCAGCGCCAGGTGCTCTCGGGCACGTCGCGCCAGTGGCGGTGGAAAGTCGTGGTCATGGGGTCCTCCAAAACGAAAAACCCGCCTCAAGGGCGGGTGCGGTTGGACTGATGAAAGGGGATGGGGCGCGGCTACGGACCGCCGCCGAAGATCTTCAGCTTGATGGCGATGCCCGCGAGCAGCGCCAGCATGACGCCGGTGGTGATCATGCGGACGGCAGTCTGCATCGCGGTGCGCCGCACCAGCCGGATGCAGTCCACCAGGGAGCGCAGATCGCGGATGTCGAGCGCGGCCTCGTCGCCGTCGAGCCCGACATCGGCGAGCGCGCGCTTGGCGCCTTCCTCGGCCGCCCGGGTCAAGATCGCCTCGAACTCGGCGTCGGGCATGCGCACGAAGCCATCGGACCGGGGTGGTGTCATCGGATCCTCCTTCCGTCGCTCAGCCGATCTTGCAGCCCCAGAAGGACGTGTGATCGGCAGCGAAGTAGCCGTCCGCGACCCGAAAATACCCCTGCAGCTCGACGGTATCGCCGGCAGTCAGCAGGACCATGGTCTGGAGCCAGATCGCGGTGGCGAGCGAGACATGGGTGGCTGAGATTTCGCCGAGGGAGCCGCGGATTTCGGTCGTACCGTTCAGCACCAGCCGCCCGCGCATCCGGGCCGTGGCGCTGGCGTTGATCTTGTAGAGCAGCGTCGCGCCAAAGAGGTAGGTGCCGTCCGCGGGGGCGACGAAGTGGTTGTTCGCGGTGTCGAACGCACCCTGATCGTTATAGTCGGTGTTGTTGAGGCCGATCTTCGTCCAACTCCCGACGCCGACATAGTTGTCGAAGTTGGTGTACGCCTTGAAGCGCGGCAGCCGGGGCTGGTCGACGATGCCGTTCGCGTTGTCGACGCTGAGCCCGTCGAAGAAGGTGCTGCCGTCGGCCGAGACTGCGAGCCGGAACCGGTCCGAGCCGAAGAGCCCGACCAGCGCCTTGGTGACGAAGCCGGTCTGCAGCGTCAGGCCGAGGTCATCGCCCGCAGCCTCCTTGTTCATGGTGTAGAACAGATCGCCTGTCCCGCCCTCGGCCACGGTCTTCGCTGTCCAGAGCGCAGCGTTGAGCTTGGCCGAGAACGGGTTCGACGTATCCGCGGTGGTGCCGAGCCCGAGCAGCGCCATGTTCTGCAGCGCAGTGGGTGCCGTTCCGATCCAGTCTGCACCGTCGTAGACTAGCAGCAGGCCCTCGTCCTCGACCCACGCCCGCCAGCCCGTTCGTGGCGGAAGTCGCAGCCAGGCGCCATCGGTCCAGAGCGCGACGTTCAGATCCCAGCCCGCCCAGTCGCCCGTCGCGCCCGTTCCCACGATGTAACGGTCGCCATCGGCTGGGCTGGCAGGCGGCGCTGTCAGGTCCCGGTCGAGGACGGAGAGCTGGACGAGTCCGTCGAGGATCCGCAGCGCCTCGTTGTGGGTGACGTGCTTCTGGGCCTGCGCCGCCAGGATGTAGGGCAGCAGGAGATGGGTCGTGGCGTCGGACATGGGAAAGGCCTTCAGAACAAGAGCGTGGCGGTCTTGGGCGCGCCCCGCCCCACGAGGGCGGAGAGCTGGAAGATGCGGACGGTGAGGTTGTCGCCTGGGCCGAGCGGCGCGCCCCAATCGGCGCTCTGCTGGACGGCGGTGTAGACCGCGCTGGTGGTGGCGGTGCTCAGCACCCGCTTCACGGTGGCGCCATCGACGATTTCGACCTCGTAGGCCTCGGTTTCCTCGGCGAGCGGTACGTCGACCGCGCCCCAGTTGTCGGCCGCGAGCGCGCGCGACCGGCGTGTCCAGTGGATCGTCAGATCGCCGGGACTGCGCGGCTTGCGCCATGGCTGCCCGACATGGGCGACGGAGAACGGCCGCAGCCCCACGCCCACGGGCGTGAAGGCATGCGCCACATAGGTCTCGTCGCTGACCGGGCGGCTCGCCGGGCCAGTGCGCCAGTTCCAAGGGATGCCGAGATCGGCCTCGGCGATTGGTAGCGTTGCGAGGCTGTCGTCGAGCACCACGACCCACGCGCCAGCGGGCGCCGGGTTGCCCATGGCGCTCTCGGTGCCGCGCTGGCCGCGCAGGAGCCGGGTCAGGCGATACCGGCCGGGCGCCAGCAGTTCCGCCGCGCCCGCCTGAACGATCTCCCAGACGCCGGGCGCACTCTCGATCGCCAGCGCGTTAGCCCCGCCGAACAGCGTCAGGTCGGTGACGCTTTCCAGCGTGCCAGTCAGCAGATTGACCACCAGCGCATTGCCGAGGTCGAAGCGCGATGTCGGCCCCGCGAAGAAGTCCGAGACCAGCGCACCGATCCGGGCGCGGCTGCCGAACGTGGTCAGCAACTCGAAGCCATCGGTCGAGGGGCTGCGGAACACCGCCATCTCCCCGGGCCACGGAACCGCGTGCGCCGCCGCAAATGGCCGATGCGCTGGCTGGTCCTCGGTCAGCTGCGGCAGGTCCAGCAGCACCGCATCCGGCGCGCCGAACACCACGGCGCGCGTCAGAGAGGCTGCGCGGGGATCGCCGGGCGGAAGGTCGTAGGTCGCGCGGTCCTGGCGGACCGCCTCGATGCCGCGCGCCTCGGCGTCGGCGATGGAGACCAGCCGCAGATCGACCAGCCGCCCGTCATGGGCGAGCCCGATCGCGTCGGCAGGATCGAGCGCGAGCCGCGAGGGCGGCAGACGGAACGCCGCAGTCTCGCGCCCCACCCACGCCTCCATCAGCGCACGGCGGCAGCGCCGCTCGGCCTCCTCGGGCGGCACCGCCATCGGGAAGGACTCGGAGGCGATCCGGGTCGTGTCCACCGTGATGCGCCGGGCCTCGACGAGGGCCGCGTCGTAATCCTCGTCGGCGCGGGCGATCTGCCACTTCAGCGCCTGCGGCAGTTCGGTCTCCTGGCCGCGGGTCAGTTCCAGCACGTCGCCCTCGCGGGCGGCCACCAGATCGTCGGGCGAGAGGGTGGTGACGGAGGCCCGCCCGCGCATGATGAAGCGAATGACGCCCTCGGTCTCGACCGCGTCGAAGCCGAAATGCCGCGACAGCGTGGTGATCGAGGCGCGCGGGCTTTCGAGCGCCGTGATGGCGTAGCCCTCGACTGCGCCCCAGAGTCCGGTGACGTCGATCCTCGCCTCGGGCAGCCCCGCGCGCAGGCAGAGGTGCCGGACGAGCGCCGCCAGCGATACCGCCCCGAGCCGCCCCGTCAGCCAGTGGCCGAGCCGCCAGTTCGCCCCGTCCGTCCAGACGTCAGTGAGCGCCGGGAAGAAGGGATAGGGCCGCGCGTCCCAGGTCCAGGCGGCGCATTCGGGCACATGCACCATCCGGCCGCCGTAGACGGAGGATACCGGGTTGTTCGCCGGGATGCCCCACCAGAGATACGTCGCCTCGAGATAGGCGCGCTGGATGGCGTCGTCGCGCCAGCCCCGCGAGAAATGCGGCGTGAAGCTCTCCGACGACTTCGGGTCGAAGAAGACGTTGGGCTGGTTGGTGCCGCGGTCGATGGCAGGGCAGCCCAACTCGGTAAACCAGATCGGCTTCGATTGCGGTGCCCACGCCGTCGGTGTCCCGCTCTCCACCCCGCCCGGGCGGTCGCAATGCGCGTTCGACCACCAGGCGCGCAGATCCTTGTAGCGGAAGACCCACGGCTTGGCCGCCGCTCCGTCGCTGATCGGCGTGCGCACCTGTGCGGTTCGATCCGCCGCGCTGGCATAGAACCAGTCGAAGCCTTCGCCGCCCGCAATGTTGCCCTGCAGATAGGCCCGGTCGTAGATCGCGGGCCAGCCCTCGGCCGCGTCGAGATGATCGAACCCGTCGCGCCAGTCGGAGAGCGGCATATAGTTGTCGATCCCGACGAAATCGATCTCCGGATCGGCCCAGAGCGGGTCGAGGTGGAAGAACACGTCGCCGCTGCCATCGCCCGGCTGGTGACCGAAATACTCGCTCCAGTCGGCGGCGTATCCGATCTTGGTCCCGGACCCGAGGATCGAGCGCACATCGGCGAGCAGGTCCCGATAAGCCTGCACCGCCGGATAGGTGGACGCGCCCGAGCGGATTGTCGTCAGCCCCGGCATCTCGGTGCCGATGAGGAACGCATCGACCCCGCCCGCCGCACCGCACAGATGGGCGTAGTGCAGCACCATGCGGCGCAGGCCCCAGTCGCCGGGCGTGCCTGTCCAGGAGACCGACTGACCCGAGACGCTGTAGCTCGCGGACGTCGCCGCGCCGAACAGCGCCGCCACCTGCGTGGCCGCCGTGGCGGTCTTGTCCACGGTCCCCGCGAAACCTGCCGCCGGAGAACAGGTGATCCGCCCGCGCCAGGGGAAGGCAGGCTGACCCGCCTCCGCGGCATTGTCGGAATACGGGTTCGGCAGCGTATTGCCGGGCGGGACATCCATCAGGATGAACGGATAGAAGGTCACCCGCAGCCCGCGCGCCTTCATCTCCTGGATCGCCTGCACCACCGCGAAATCCGACGGCGTGCCGCCATAGACCGGCCGATCCTGATCGTCGCGGCTGACGAGGAAGGCACCGGCGCGGCTCACGCCGTTCACCGACCAGCTGGCGGGCGTGGTCGACTTGGCCGACACCTCGACGCCCGGCCGGACCTTGCAGGAGCCCGCGCGCAGGTCGTCGCCGAACCACGCCACCACGAGGCTGACGCTCTCGACCGCCGGGGCCATGGCCTGCAGCCGGTCCAGCGCCTCCACCATGTCGGTGGAGTCGGCCAGCGCGTTCAGGTTCTCGGGCACCGTCGCCCCACCACCGGTCTTGCGGATCGCCTGCGTGGCGTAGGTGAACTCGCCCGAGGCCGGGATCATGGTGACGGCGCGGGTCAGCCCCTCGGCAGTGTCGGGATCGGCGAGCGGGCGGAACACCTCGAAGGACAGCTGCGGCAGGCGGTTGCCATAGGTCGAGAGCGCCAGCTCCTCGAAGACCACATAGGCCGTGCCGCGATAGGCCGGCGTGCTGGCCGCGCCCATCCTCGCAGCGATGAACGGATCGGCGGTCTGGGCCTCGTCGCCGGGATACCAGCGCCAGGTGACGCCGGAGAGGTCCATCGGCTTGCCGTCGGCCCAGATGCGCCCGATCCCGGTGATCGGCCCCTCGCAGAGCGCCACGGCGAAGCTGGCGTAGTAGAGATACTCGGTCGTCCTGACCTTGCCGCCCCCGCCGCCCTTGCCGCCGCCCTGCGTGGTGGTCTTGGTCTCCTCGCGAAAATCGGTCGCCCAGATGATGTTGCCGCCCAGCCGCATCCGGCCATAGAGCCGCGGGATGACCGCGCCCTCGGTGGCCGAGGTGATGCGCAGCGTGTCGAGCCGCGCGCCCTCGATCCGCTGGGTCGGCGCCAGTGATGAGATGATCCAGCTGTCCACGACCGAGCCGATGGTGGAGCCGATGAAGCCGCCGATGGTGGCGGCGCTCACGCCGAGGATCGCGCCGCCGATCGAGCCGCCAATGGCGGCGCCAGCGGCACCGAGGACAAGCGTTGCCATGCGTGGATCTCAGCGTTGCGGGAACAGGAAGGCGAAGGCGATGCGCCGCCGCCAGGACAGGTTGAGCGGTTCCTCGATGACGCCCAAGCGCTCATAGGCGTGGAGGAAACTGTAAGGACCAGTGAGGATCCCGACATGCTTGGCGATGGCTCGGGGCTTCATGCGGAAGATGACCAGCGCGCCGGGTCCGGCGTCGGCGGGCGACACCTCGATCATCATCCGCCGCGCGCCCTCGGCCAGCACCTCGCGCGGGCCGGTCTCGCCCCAGTCGCGGCTGTAAGGCGGGATCGGGAACGGCTCGGGGCCGACAACCTCGCGCCAGACGCCCCGCGCGAGGCCGAGGCAGTCGCAGCCGACGCCCCGAAGGCTCGCCTGGTCGTGATAGGGCGTGCCGAGCCATGACCGCGCGATGGCGACGACGCGCGCTGGGTCGGCGGAGGTCACAGCACGCCGCCCGCGTGCCCGCCATCCTTGGTGGCATAGCGCAGGACCGCATCCTGGCCGGGGATGTGCGGGAAACCCCGGAAGTTGGCGGTGTTGGCGAACTTCGCGCCGCAGGTCTCCATGCGCTTGTCACAGCCCGCGCGGATGGTGAAGCTGTCGTTCTCGGCGATCGCGCGCACCGGCGCTTCGAGCAGCGTCAGCACCGCGATGCCATCCGTGACGTCATGGCCCAGCACCTCGGTGCGCCGCCCGGCGTTCGCGCCGCTCGTCCATTCGATGGTGCCGAAGGTGAACCATCCGAAATCGAAGCCGCCGAGCCCCGAGGCGGTGAAGGCCCGGTCGCGCAGCAGATCGATGACGGTGCCCGTGCCCTTGTAGGCGGAATCCTCCAGGTCGACGCCGCAGCGGGCGTCCCCGAGCGCGGCATCGCAGGTCGCCTGGAAGGTCCGCCCGACTGTCTGGCCGAGCACATGCGCGAGCGAGCGCACCTCGGCCACGAAGGCCAGCCGCCCGCGCCGGATCTGGCCGATGGCGCCTCGGCGCATAAGCACGCGCTGGCCGGTGTCGGCCCAGTTCACGCGCCAGACCTCGACCTCCGCGTTGTCCCAGCGGCCGTCGAGGATGTCGGTCTCGGTGATCCTGTCCGAGGTTAGCACGCCCTCGGCGTCCTGCGCATCCACGGACAGGTCCGAGCCTGAACGGACCTCTGAGGCGGTGAGCCCGCTCTCGGGCTCGAACTCCGTCCCGTCGAAGCTCAGCGTCCGGTCGTGATCGGTGAAGCCGAAACTCGCGCCATCGGCGCGCGTGATCCGCCAGCACCAGGCGAGCGTGGTCGTGCCCTCGTCGAGATGGGACTGCAGGCCGGGGTCGAGCGACTTCATCGCCGGATCTCCAAAAGCGGAATGGAGGTGATCGAGCCGAGCCGCTCGAGATCGAGTGTCACGTCGAGCGCGTCGGTGTCGAAGCGGACCGGCACGTCGAAGGCGAAGCCCGCGGTGATCGCAACGCCGGAGCCCGGGGCGGTACCGAAGGTGACGACGCCTGTCGTGGTGTCGACCGTCCAGCCGGAAAGCTGCTCGACCCCGCCAAGCGCGATGCGCACGCTGCCCGCCACCGGCTTGGCGATGGCGCGCGTCCAGGATTGCACGCCCGAGGCGTAGCGCTTGACCAGCTGGAAGGCGGTCGTCGCGCCGTCGCCGATGCCGAGGGCCTGGTCGGTCGGCGATGGCGTGCCCGAAGGCAGGCAGGATTTGTGGTCGCCCCAGTCCTTGAAGCGGAAACCGTGGAGCCGACCGTTGCGCGCCTCGAAGAAGGCGACGACCGCGGCAAGATCGTCGGCGCGGCGGATGCCGTAGGCGACATCGTAGCGGCGGCGCGAATTGGCCCAGCTGGCGTTGCGCTGCTCGTCGCCCGAGGCGAGCTCGACGATCTGGGTGCGCCGCTCCGGCCCGCCACGGGCGCCTCGGCTGATGTTGTCGGGAAACCGGACCTCGTGAAACGCCATCAAGTCTCTCCATGGTTCGTGCTCTGGCCCCCGCAACCGGTTCCCACTTGCGGGGTCGCACTCACATGCCCCTCCGCCCGAGCGAGACCGCACGGGCGATATCCGCCGCAACCTGCGTGCGGGACTGCCGGAAGCTCTCGGCGTCGCGCGCCATGATGGTGACGTTGACCCCGCCGCCCGCGCCGTAGGTCTGGGCCTCCCGCCGCGACAGCACCCGCTCGCCCCGCTGCAGGATCGCGGGCACCTCGTCGTGGCGCAGCCCCGCCATGCCGCCTGAATGCATTCGCGGGGCGGCGGCGAAAGCCATGGCCGGGACCAAGCGCGAGGGCCCGGCCGATCCGACCATCCCGCCCGCATGCAGGATGTTGGCGAAGATGCCGCCCGCGCCGGAGAACACGCCGGAGAGCGCATTGGCGATCGGCCCCAGGATGAACCGCCGCGCCGCCAGCTGGGCGAGATCGGCCAGCAGCGAGGTGACGAGGTCTCGGAAGTTCAGCTTGCCGGTCCGCACGAACTGGCCAACCGCGTTCTCGGCCGACTGGAAGGCGCCAACGAGGCTCTGGCCGATGTCGCCGCCGATGTCGCGCGCCTTGTTGGCGTAATCCGACAGCGCCGCCGTGACCGCCTGCCACCCGGTGACGGCGGCTTCGGTCGCGGGCTCCGCCGCAGCAGCCGCCGTACCCGCGGCAGCGCCGGCGTCGGTTGCTGCCTGTCCAGCGCCGTCGAGCGCGGTCTCGAACCGCTCCGCTGCGGCCGTGGCCTCGGCCAGCGCATCGGCGCCATCCTCATCTGTGCCCCGGACCGCATCGCGCAGCGCCTGCCAGCTTTCCAGCGGGGCCCGCGCCCCTTCCGCCAGATCGCGCGCGGCGCCGCGATAGACGTTCGCGGACTCGAGCGCCCGATTTGCCGCCTCGGTCAGTCCGAGATCCGGCGCGATCAGCGGGTTGTCCTCGAAGGCCCGGTTGAACGCCGCCTGCGCTGCGGTGGTCGCTGCAGTCGCCGCGCCCTCGAAGCGGTTCTCGATCTCGCCGAGGTCGAGGTCCGGCACCAGCGAGATGCGCCGCTCCGACCCAAGGGCTTCCAGCCCCTGATTGATCCCGCCGATGAAGCCGTTGATGCGC
Source organism: Alphaproteobacteria bacterium HGW-Alphaproteobacteria-4 (assembly GCA_002842855.1). Taxonomy (GTDB): domain Bacteria; phylum Pseudomonadota; class Alphaproteobacteria; order Rhodobacterales; family Rhodobacteraceae; genus UBA6213. The sequence continues at coordinate 35,642 of PHEE01000016.1, forward strand.
GAGACCACGCCGTTCAGCATCGCCTCGACGCCGTCGACCAGGCTGTTGGCCGCCTGAAACGCCAGATCGCCGATGGCAGCGGGCAGCAGGCCCCAGATCGCCTTGATCGCCTCGTAGGCGCCCTCGAACGTGTTCGCCGCCGTGTTGCCGAAGCTCACCACGCTCTCGATGGCGCTCTGCATGCCCGAGGCGGCATCGGCCTTCAGGTCGAAGAACATCGCCGTTGCCGCAGCGCCCGCCGCAGCCGCGCCCATCCTGATCCGCTCCCAGACCTCGACGGCAACCTCCTTCAGGAGCGACATGGCCTCGCCAAAGCCGCCCGCGCCGGAGACGAGACGGGTGAACTGGTAGACGAGCTCGCCCGCGCCGACGATCAGCGCCCCGATGCCGGTGCGGATCAGCGCGCCGCGCAGCACAACCAGCGCCGTGGCGAGACCACGGACGGAGAGCGCCGCGGCGGCCATGCCCGCCACCCAGCGGCCCGCGAGGAAGGCTGTGAAGGTGGCGGCGTAGGTGGTCAGGCGGCCGATGTTGTCGAAGAGCCCGCGGATCGCGATGCCGAGCGGCCCGGTCCTGCTGGCCACCGCCGCCATGGCGTCCGCGACAGCCTCCAGCGCAGGCGCCGCTGCGACGGCCAGCTGGTTCGACAGCCCGCGCCAGATGAGCCCGAGGCGCGAGATCGCGTCGTTCGTGCGCTCGATCTGGTCGGCATCCTGCTCCGAGACCACGACGCCGAAGGCGAGGACGTCCTCGGTCGCCTGGCGCAGCGTCGCGGTGTCGATCCGCGACATCGCGATGGAGCCTTCCTCGCCGAAGAGCTGGCCTGCCACGGCAGCGCGCTCGGCGGCGGGCACGAAGCTCTCGATGGCCGCGTTGATCGCGCCGACGCGCTGGTCCAGCGGCAGGGCGATCAGCTCGGTGGCCGAGAGCCCCAGCCGGTCGAGCGCGTCGGCGGCGGGGCCGGTCCCGGCGGCCGCCTGGCTGAGACGGCGGGTCAGATCCTTGGTGGCCTGCTCGATGCCTGACATCGACACGCCCGCCAGTTCGCCCGCGCGCTCCAGCGTCTGGATCGAGGCGACCGTGGTGCCGAGCGACTGCGCCAGCTTCGCCTGCGCATCAACGGTCTGGAGGCCGGAGCGGATCATCGCCACGCCTGCGGCGGCAGCGGCGGCCACGGCGGCGGCGGCGGCGACCCGCACCCGCCGCGAGAAGGCCGCCAGCCGGGCGTTCGCCGCCTCCATCTCCCGGCTCAGCCGTCCGAAGCCGCGCGACCCGGCTTCGCCCACACCTTCCAGTTCGGCGCGCACCTGCCGTCCGCCCACGGCCGCGAGGCGGACGCTGACCCTCTTCTCAGCCATGGGAGTGATCCATCTGTTCGTTGAGTTTGGCGACCATCACCGCTTCGATCACCGGCAGCAGTTCGGCCATGGCGAGCGGCGGCACGCCGAGCGCGTCACCGAGCGCCAGCGCTGCCGACATGTCCCAGCCGATCACCGCGCCGGGCAACACGCGCAGCTGGCCGCCGAGACGGCCGACCAGGTCCCAGACCTGCCAACCCTCCGGAGTTTCCGGTCGGTTCAGCCGCGCCGGGCAGTCCGGGCAGGCTTGCGTGCAGGCTTGGCAGTATCGCTCGCCCCCGCCGAAGGACCAGTCGGCGAGAGCGCGGAGGCGTTTTTTTCCTGCTCCAGCAGCAGGCCCTTCGACACGTAGGTCAGCTGGAAGGCCTCGAAGATCGGCCAGACGTCGAGCAGCGCGTCGATGGCCCCAGGGCTGGGGTCGATGGGCTTGCCTTCGGCGTCGCCGATGCCCTCCCAGGCGAGCACGGCACGCCGCGCCAGCGCTTTGGCGAAGGCGACGGCGCGTTCCTCATCCGAGGCCTCCTCGGGCACGGCCTCGACAGCCGGATCGCTGCGCGTCGCCACCATCAGCGCGGTGGTCAGCGGGCGGAGCTGCACGCGGACGCCGGTAGCGAGGTCATGCCAGCGTGGCGCGTTGGTCAGGTCGAGTGTCAGCATCCTCAGTATACCTCGATATCGTTGATCAGTGTTGCGGTGCACATCCGGCCGACCACGCTGTCGCGCGCCGCCTGCCAGTCGAACGTCGCCTGCACGCCCTGCGGGCCGGAGATTTCGATGCGCGGGCGCGGCAGGTAGACGGCGTGCACGGTGAAGGTGAAGCTCTCGCCCGAGGGCAGGACGTAGGCGAATTCCATCTCGCAGGCCTCGCCGTTGATCGCCTGCGTCACCAGCGTCTGATCCGCAAAGCGCACCTCAATCCGGCCAGTCAGTGCGGCGATGGACGGGTCCGCGCCGTCAATGCGGCCATCGCTCCGGATGGTCTCGATCCGGTCGAGGTTGTTGGCATAGGTGATCTCGGCCGAGACCACGTTGCCGAGTGCCGTGCCATTCCGCGTGATCGCCCCGTTGAAATGCCCGAAGCGCTTCAGCTCCAGCGCGGCGGGCGTTCCGGCGCTGGTGGTCGTGCCCACCGTCTCGCCCTGCGCCACCAGCCGCGCAGTCGCGGTCAGCAGCCCCGAGCGCTGCATCTGCCAGGTGATCTGGTCGAGCACGCAGCCCGAGTACATCGCGTATCGCGGCACCTCCGGCATGCCGGTCTCGATCGACATGCTGGGCAGCGTCCAGGACCCCGACTGGAACTCGTGGGTGTAGGGCGCCTCTGCGCCCGTGGTCGTGGGCGCACCGAACGCGGCCTTCAGCCAGAAGCCGAAGGCCTCGGCGTCGAGCGGCACGACGACATCGCCGTCGGCAGTCACCGCGTCCTTGATCGGCGCCAGCGGATCGCGGCCGTAGCCCAGCAACTCCGAGTTCAGCAGCGGCTGCTCCGCGCCGAGCGACGTGCTGGCGAAGGGCATGCGGGTGAAGCCGCTGGCGGGCGGCGTTCCATAGGTCGTCTCGAACGCAAGCGCCATCAGCGCCCGCGCCCCCTGGGCTCGTGCCATGATGTTCTCCTGTGGTGAGTGAGGTCAGGCCAGCGGGTCGGCCGTGGAATAGTGCAGCACCACCGGGATGACGGCGGCCTTCAGGCAGGCCGCGCCCTCGACCGGCAGATCGACCGGCCGTGGTGCCTCCGCCTCGACCCAGTCGCAGAGCCCGCCCAAAGTGCGGTCGGCAGCGAGCGCCGTGCCGATGCTGGCGGTCAACGTGTCAAAGGCGGCGTCACGGTCCACGCCCTGCACGACCGCCTCGATCTCGGCCCGGTGCTGGTAGTGGTAGCGCAGCGGCGACAGCGTCACCTCGGGCTCCCCCGGCTCGCCGTCGCGCAGGATCAGCAGGCCCCCGGCCGGGACGCGCTCGGGCAGCATCTCGCCGCGGAGCGCGGTGGCGGGCAGCGCCGACAGCCGCGCGTGCAGCGCGGAGAGGATGGTTTCACGAGTTGTGGGCATCTTCTGTTCAGCTTCCATCCCCTAAGCCAAACGCCATACTCGTCGCGTTTCGAGGCATCTTGAACGGCAGGTCGGGAAATACCATTTCGATAAACGCGAGTGCTTTGCCTGGTAGGTCTGGTGGGTTGGGGTTCGATTCCCCTACACCTGCTCTGTCTCGGTGGCCTTCTAACCTTCATCGCCCTTTGGGCTTTGGCTTACGCCGTTGCGCTATCAACAACGAATGGAAAGGAGCACCACATGGATACAGAGCACGCTACTACTGAGAAACCCAATGTCGCCGTCAGCTCGCTGGCAAACACAATCTGGGCCATCGGGACGAGCATGTGGTCTGGTGTGGCCCTATCAGGCAAAGCACTCGCGCCAAGATCATCTAATTGAGCTTCCCCTCCACCCAGTTCGCCACAATCAGCCCCGGCACGCTGTCCAACGCCCGGTCTGCATCCCGCGCCAGGTCCAGCCGCTTCGGCAACTTCACCTGAGGCACGAGCAGGAAGATCGGCGCGGTGACCTTGCCGCGCCCCGTCTTCGAGCGCGAGACCACCGCCTGGCCCTTGGTGTTCAGCCGCCCCTCCGCCACCAGCAGGCTCGGGCCCGTGCGGCGATAGACGAACCGTAGCCGCAACCCGCGTCGCCGTTCCCATTCGCCGGGCGTGATCCGGCCGCCACGCAGGGACTTGCCTGCGGCGGGCAGCGGGATCACCAGCCAGAACCCATTCTTCGAGCGGATCAGCGGCCCCGTGTCATGCGCGCCGACGATTACCGGAGCCTTGGACCAGACCAGTGCTGCCGCGTCCAGGCTCTCGCCCGATCTCGGGAAGTTCTGGCTCCGGATCGAGTTGGCCAGCCGCGGGCCGAGCCCCGCGCCGGTGATCTGCAACCGCCACGCGGTCTTCAGCCCGGTCCCGGCCTCGCGCATGGCGGCTGTCACCGCGCGTTCGCCCGCCGCGATCTCGGCCGCCATCATCGCGACGATGTCGGGATCGATGTCGAGCTTCAGTTTCACGCGGGCCTCAGATCCACGGTCCAGACCAGCCGCTCGCGGTCGCGAACCGGCTCTCCCTGGATGAGGAAGGCGTCGCCGTCGATCTCGATCCTGTCGCCGGGGCGCGGGCTCGCCACCTCGGCCACGCGCAGGTCGATCCGGGTGGTCTCGGACCAGAGCCGCGCATCGCCGAAGTCGGTAGCGGTATCGGCACGCCGGGCGACGACGCGCACCAGGACGGGCGCGCCGCCGTCGGCGATATAGACCGCGTCCCGGCCGATGTTGGGATCGGCAAAGAGCGCGCCAACGGCGGCGGCGAAGGCGCTCATCAGAACGTCGCGTTCAGGCGGACCCGGCCGATGGTGTCGCCCGCGCCGCTCGCCACCGCCTCGACGGCCACGCCGACGAGAGTGTTGTCGGTCGCGACCGTGGTGCAGCGCTTGTTGGTGTCGTCCCAATAGACTTTGGCGCCGACGGTCCATGCCTGGGAGCCGACCTTGGTGATGTCGAAGACGCCGGTGAGCGCGGTCTCGACGGGCTCGCCGAGGGCGGCGTCTCCGGCGGCGATGCCGAAGATGGAGCCGACGAGCAGGCCATCGCCGGAGGTGACGGCATAGGGCGCGGTCAGGGTGATGGTGTTGCCGGGCTGGACGTAGTTTTTCATGACGGGGATCCTCGTGGAAAGACGAAGGGCGGCCCGTGAGGACCGCCCGCGTGTCAGGGTTCAGGTTGCGTGCGTTACGCGCCCGGGTTCTTGTAGAGGCCGCGCCAGTCGATGGCCTTTGCGCCGAAGTCGAGGCGGCACTTGATCTCGACGCCGTCGACGTCGAAGCCGTTGCGCGTCTCGATGTAGGCACCCTGCTGGCCCTCGAGATAGGCGTACTCGATGGTGTCGATCTGGTTCGGGCTGGCCGCCAGGTACCAGGCGGTCTCGCTGGCGGCGTCGAGGCGTGGCTCGCTGATCGGCGCGAGGGTGCGGATCGACTGCGGCACCACGCTGGACGTTGCGGCGGGCACGAGGTTCTGCGCGACCAGCTGCTCGGCCTTCAGCTCCAGCGAGGCGGGCACGATCAGGAAGGCGGGACGGACGTTCAGCACCGTCTTCTTGTCGAGGCCCGTCTGCTTGGCCATGGCGGCGCGGGCCGCGCCGACGCTGCTCACGTCGAGGGCCGCGCCGGTGCCCGCGAGGTTCTTGTGGGTGGTGTGGAACAGCGCGTTGCCGTCGGCCATCGCCGGGTTGGCGGTGATGATGCCCCAGACCACGTCCGACTCGAGCTGGGCGATGGAGTTGCCGTACATCGCCGGGATGCGCGTGAAGGCGTCGAGATCGTCGTTGATGAGCGTCTGACGGGTGATCGCGACCACCCGGCCATAGGTCTTGACCTTGTAGCTCTCCTTGCTCTCGCCCAGCGTCCCGCGCTTGAACTCACCGCTCTCGCCGACCTCCAGGAGTTGCGGCGCCTCGCCCAGCTGGACGCGGTGCATGGCCTTGAAGTCGGTGGCGAGCACCTGGCGGCAGAACAGCATGAAGGTGCGCGGATAGGCCTCGTATGCCTGCCGCAGGGTCTTGTTGGTGACCGCCGACAGGATCTCGGGGAAGTCCGAGGTCGAATGCAGCGCGCGGGTCGCGACCTCGTCGCGCGACAGCCCCCGCGTGTTAACCCCGGCATTGCCGAGGCTTTCGCGGGCGAGCTCCAGCAGCGTCATGCCGCGGTACTGGCGCGCGGCGTCTTCCAGTTGGAACAGCGTCGGGCTGTAGCGGTGCAGCAGCGCGTTCGCCACCGCATCGCGGCGGGTGATGTGTTCGTCCCGGCCGCCGAGCGGGACGGAGACATGGGGGAAGGTTCGGGTCTCGTCCGACTTCGCGGCAACCTGGTCGAGGATCAGGCGGCGGGACTCGTCGACGCTGACGCCCCGTTTCACCAGATCCTCGGCGAAGCCACGCTCGAGGTTCAGGCGGCCCGCCAGATCGTAGATGGTGGAGACGCGGTCGCGCTCGGCCTCGCGGGCGCGGGTGGCGACGGCTTCGGTGTCGGGCGCAGGCGTTGCCTGCGTCTTCGGCTGGTTGCGCGTCTCACTGACGGCGACCTTCGGGTCGGGCGCAGCCGCATTCGGCTCGGTCATGGGGGTGTCCTCGGTTTCGACCGGCTCGGTCGGCTGGGTGGTGGCGGGGGTTGCGGCGTCGCGCGCCGGGGTCTGGGTCTTGTCCGTCATCGGGGATGCTCCTTGCGATGTGAGGGCGTCCCGGCGGTGGAGGACGCAGTCGTGAAGGGGATGTTGGGCGCGGAAGCCCGCGGCGGGGTCGGCGCCGACCGCGACGGCGGAGACCTCGAAGGGCGTCCAGTCGACCGCCCGCCAGAGCTCGCGCCCGCTATCGGGTTTCGAGATGTCGAAGCGGTGGACCTGGTAGCCGATTGAGACCGCGCGGATGTGGCCGGCCTGGATGTCGCGCCAGATCTGCTCGACATCGGCGCGCTCGCTGATCCGGACCTGCGCGATGCCCCGCCCGTTCTCGATCCGGGCAGAGCCCGGCACGACCGAGCCGATCACGGCATCGAGCGTGTCGAGCTCGTGCACCTTCAGGAACGGCGCGCCCGCGTTCAGCCGGTCGAGCCGGACATGAGCTGGATCGAGGCTGAGTTCCTCGTCATAGGGCTCGCCGAAGAAGGTGGCGCGCCGCACGCGGGCGCCTGCCGACCAGACCACCTCGACGGTGCGGCTGTCGGCGTCGGCCGTGTTCGGCGCAAGCTCCGCCGACCGGCGCATGGCCGGCAGTTCGATCATCGTGTCCATGATGTTAGTCCTGTTGGTCGGCCTGCGCCGGGTCGGTTGCATCCGCGTCGGCGGTGGAATCGTCGTCGGCGGCGGGGTCGGTCGCCGGATCGTTCGCCGGATCGCAGGTCTGTGCGCTGCCGGTCTTGGTGACGCGGCGCGGGTCGCTGTCGAGCACGAGGCCGAGGGCGTCGAGCTTGGCATTTGTCGCGGCGATCTCGGCCAGCACGGCGTCCGGGTTGCGGCCCTGTTTCGCGATCACCTCGGCCAGCGTCATGGTGCCGGAGCGGATCGACAGCAGGTTCGCCATCGCGTCCTTCTGCGGATCGACCGCCTCGAACTTCGGCGGCGACCATTCGACCGGCACGGTCGGCGTCGGGATCTGCCCCGCCGCCCATGCGGCTTCGGTGAACCAGCGCCAGACCGGCGCGCAGAACATCGGAATGAACAGCTGCCATTGCACGGCGTCGATCTGGCGCCGGAACTCGACGAGCCCCGCCCGGATCGAGGAATAGTTGACCTGGCTGAGATCGCCGGTCAGCAGTTCATATGGCACCCGGAACCCTGCCGAGATCGTGTGCAGGCTGGCGCGTTTGTATTCGCCATAGCCGCCGGTGGCGGAGGGCTGGTTGAAGCGGATGTCCTTGCCGCCGCGGGCATAGGCGATCAGCCCCGGTTCGAACTGCTCCACCCGGTTGCCGTCGGCATCGACCACCGAGGGCGCGATGCCCTGTTGCGCCTCGTCGTCACCGAACACGATCGCGGTGACGCAGGCTTCGGTCTTCTTGCGGACCAGTTCGGCCACCTCGTAGTCGTCGAGATCGCGCAAGGACCGGATCACCGGCGCGCCCCAGGGAACGCCGCGCGCCTGCGTGCGCTGCTTCTCGTAGATGTGCGCGATCTCGGTCGCAGGGACCGGGCGGCTCTGCAACCCGTTCTGCTGGGCCCCGTAGGCGTCGCCGGGATGCTCCGAGTGCAGCCAGTAGGCCCTGCGCTTGCCGACCGGGTCGAACTCGATCCCCTGCACGAGGCGGCCTGCGCCAAGGGCGCCGGATTTGGTGGCGTCGAGGAAGTCCGCTTCCAGCACCTGCAACTGCAGCGGCACCGGCAGGGCATCGCTCGACCGCCGCAGCCTGCGCCGCACCAGCACCTCGCCCGCCTCGACCATCTCACGGCAGATCAGCGTCTGCAGCCCGTAGAAGTCGAGCTGGCCGTCGGCGTCGCAGTCCGCCGTCCAGCGCTCGAACAGCGCGTCGACCTTCCGGTCGAGCTTGTCGTCGCCGCTGGCGGCGCGCGGCATGATGCCCGCGCCGATGATGTTGTTGACCAGCACCGCAACGGCCTTGGCCGCGTGCGGGTTGTTGCGCACCAAATCGCGCATCCGGTCGCGCAGGAGCGCCCCGGCGACGCCGATCTCGGTGTCGGCCGAGGATCCCGGCGTGCGCCAGCCCTCGGTCCGCCGTCCGCGTGCGGCGCCATCGTAGCCTCGCGTCAGGGTCTCGAAGGCCTGACGCGCCATCACGCGGCGGGCGGCCATGCGCGGCGCCACCGTGGCGATGGCATGGTCGAACCAGGTCGCCGACATCAGCGATCCCCGCGCGAGAAGCCCGCGAGCCCGGCCACCGGCAATGGCCGCGTGCTGCCCGCGATGGCGCGCTCGATGGTGCGGATGCGCGCCAACAGATCCTCGGCCGAGCCATAGTCGACGGATTTGCCATCGTAGCTGACCCGGGTCGTGCCGCTGGCGTAGGCCCGGCGCAGCGCCGAGAGCTCGGTTTCCGTCCAGTCGGTCATGTTCAGAAGTTATCCGTTTTGATCAAGGGGCCGTTTCGGCCCATTTCCGGTCGTCCCGGATCAGGGCGTTTGCGAGGATCAGGAGCTTGCGCATGACGGCGGTGAGCGCGACTTTCGCGGGCTTTCCCGCGCTGCAGAGCGCCTGATAGGTCTGGCCTAGCTGCCGGTTGTGCCGGGTGGCGACGAGGGCCGGCATGTAGAGCGCCCGGCGCAGTCCGCGGCGCCCACCGCCGATCCGCGACTGACCCTTCCACCTGCCCGACTCGCGGGTGATCGGGGCGAGCCCGGCGAGACTGGCGGCCTCCTTGCCATCCATCGTGCCCAACTCGGGCATTTCCACGAGCATGGCGATCGCCGCGACGGGGCCGATGGCGGGGATCGACAGCAGGATCCCGAAGCGATGAGCGAGCACCGGGTCCTCCGCGACGAGGCGCGCGAGCTCGGCGTCGATCTGCTCGATCTGGCGTTCGACCTGCCGCAGACGCGCACGCAGCTGCGCCAGGACGACCTTGTTGCGCGCCGCCTGCAGACGGTTGCGGCAGGCGGTGCGATCCTTGATCAGGCCGAGGCGCGCGATGTGCAACTCCCTGATTTCATGCATGCTCTCGCTGCGAACCGGCGTTGCCTCGAGTTCGAGCACCGCGCCCATCCGTGCGAGCATGGCGGCATCGACGCGATCCGTCTTCGCGCCATAGCCCGCGGCCTGCGCGAACCGGCGCGCGCGTCCGGGGTTCACCTTGATCAGCGCGTGACCAGCCGCATCCAGCGCCCCCTCCATGTCGCGGTGATAGCGCCCGGTCGCCTCGTAGACGACGCGGACCGGGGTCTTGCCGATCCAGCGGCGCAGGGCCGCGAGCCCCGCCCTGTCGTTGCCGAACCGGGCATGCCGGCCGTCGGACCGACGGTGGATGTCGAGCGTGTCTTTGGAAATATCGATGCCGATGGTATCCTGCATTGCCTTTCGTCTCCTGTGCTTGTCGTACGGGGCAATGCGTTCAGCACCCCCCACCTATCCGTTCAGGACATGCGAAAGGCGGGGGCGATCCAACTTCTGACCGGTCCTTGGGAACCTCCATCCTTTCGACCCGTCCCCCGCCGCTCTCCGGCATGTGTGAGGTGCCGGAGAGCGGCTCCTGTATCGCACAGGAGCCGGGACCGATCTTAAGACAACCATCCTCCGCGACGTCCGAGCCAGTCGGAGCGGCGCTTGCCCTGCGGGGTCTGTCCCGGCCGGTTGATCTGCCCGGCGGGATCGGTGTCGGTGGGGGCGGCCCCGAGCTGATCCTCGAGGTCGCGCCATTTCTCGTCGGGCCAGCGATCCGCGCCCGCGATCCAGGCGGCGGCGCGGGCATAGACCCGGCAGTCCAGCGCCTCGTTGCGCTCGCGCAGCTTCTGCCATTCCAGCCGGGCGAAGCCGCGTTTGGTGCGCAC